>NZ_WJBG01000153.1 GCF_009709555.1 Streptomyces blattellae
CCCGCACGACCCGGACCGTCGCCCCGTACGCCCGCACGACCCGGACCGTCGCCCCGTACGCCCCGTACGCCCCGGAGGATCCCCTCGTATGACGGACGCAGCCGCCCTGCCCGGCCAGCCGAGGGGCGGGGCCCTCTCGGGCCCCGCCACCCCACGGGCCGTCAATGTCCTTGCGCCCAACGCGTCCGCGATGACCCTGGACGGCACGAACACGTGGATCCTGTCGGAGCCCGACTCCGAACTGGCCGTCGTGATCGACCCCGGCCCCCTGGACGAGAGCCATCTGCGCAACGTCCTCGACACCGCCGAGAAGGCCGGCAGGCGCATCGCCCTGACCCTGCTGACGCACGGTCACCCCGACCACGCCGAGGGCGCCGCGCGCTTCGCCGGACTGACGGGCACGAAGGTGCGCGCCATAGACCCCGCGCTACGGCTCGGCGACGAGGGGCTGGCCGCCGGCGACGTGGTCACCGTGGGCGGCCTGGAGCTGAGGGTCGTACCGACGCCGGGGCATACCTCGGACTCCCTGTGCTTCCATCTCCCGGCCGACCGGGCGGTCCTGACCGGCGACACGATCCTGGGCCGCGGTACGACGGTCGTGGCCCATCCCGACGGCCGCCTGGGCGACTACCTGGACTCCCTGCGACGGCTCAGGTCCCTCACCGTCGACGACGGCGTCCACACCGTCCTGCCGGGCCATGGACCGGTCCTGGAGGACGCCCAGGGCGCCGTCGAGTTCTACCTTGCCCACCGCGCCCACCGCCTCGCCCAGATCGAGACGGCCGTGGAGGACGGCTACCGCACGCCGCCGGAGGTCGTCGCCCATGTCTACGCGGACGTGGACCGGTCCCTGTGGCCCGCGGCGGAGCTGTCGGTACGGGCCCAGCTGGACTACCTGGAGGAGCACGGCCTCATCTAGGCCCAGAGGTCTGGGAGTGGGGCCGGGCGGCCTTGACGCCGTGCACGCGCGCGTACTCCCCGGTGAGCCACGGGCCCAGGTCGTCGACGTATGAGGTGAGGGCGGCGGGGTCGCCGGTCGGCCGGTACCCGAGGACGGCAGCCGCGCGCATCTGCTCCCCGCGCGCGGGGTGGTACGCGGCGAACTCCTCGGCCATTGCCACCAGATCGCTGGTCCAGCCGTTCCAGCGCGGCATCACCAGCGTGAATCCGGTGCGCACGAGGCGGCGGGACAGGAGGCGTACGAGGCGGCGGGCGCCTCGTCGGCGGAGCCGGCCGCGGCGATCCGCTCGCGCCGGCGGGGGAGCAGCACCGCGAGGTTACCGTCTGTCTCGCGGGCGAGCAGCGAGTCGGGACGGTAGCGCGGCAGGTACTCGGCGAGATCCCCGCCGAGCAGCGGGGTGCGCAGACAGGCGACGAACCACCCCAGGTCGTACCGCTCCGCTCCGCTTCGCCCAGCACCTGTGCGCGGCTGACCAAGCAGGCTCCCGACCCCGTCGACCTGCGGGAACTCCTTGTCGACCGCCTCACCCAGCGTCCGCGCACCCTCCCGGTCCGACCGCAGCGGGATGACGGCGGTCAATCGCGGGTTCTTCATCTCCGCGGTGATCTCGCTCGTACTGGTCGCGGTCGCCGTCTTCATCTATCTGCCGTCGTCGTACGCGAGCTCGACGGCGTCACCGACGCGGCGATCGCCGCCAAGGACGGCGATCCGCGGATCCTGGCGCTCGTGGCCGGGGCGATCGGCATCGCCCCGGGCTCCTCGCGCAGCGCGGCGAGCAGATCCAGATCGCTGCGCCCCACGCGCGCGGTGCCCCGCGGAATCGATCCGCAGAGGTACGCGCTGTCCAGCCGCGCCCCGAAGAGATCCAGCACGCGGTCCCGGGTGGCGGCGACGACGGGGCGGAAGGCGGGTGGGACCCGCCCGAGAGAGCCCTCACGCTCGATGAAACCGTGGGAGTCGAGCCCTCTGCGGGGAACGGGAACGGGAGCGGGAACGAGAACGGAAACGGGGACGGTTCCGGCCATGGGTCACTGTGCCCTGACTGAGCCGCCGGTGCTGGTGATCGGCGTCGGCAACGACGTGGCTACCGCGAGCGCTTGGCGAGCCGCTCCACGTCCAGCAGGATCACCGCGCGTGCCTCAAGGCGGAGCCATCCGCGCTGCGCGAAGTCGGCCAGCGCCTTGTTGACCGTCTCGCGGGACGCGCCGACCAGCTGGGCCAGCTCCTCCTGCGTGAGGTCGTGGACGACGTGGATGCCCTCTTCGGACTGCACGCCGAAGCGGCGGGAGAGATCCAGCAGAGCGCGCGCGACACGGCCGGGGACGTCGGAGAAGACCAGGTCGGACATCTGGTCGTTGGTCTTGCGCAGCCGGCGGGCGACGGCGCGCAGCAGCGCGGTGGCCACCTCGGGGCGGGCGTTCAGCCAGGGCTGGAGGTCGCCGTGGCCCAGGCCCAGCAGCTTGACCTCGGTCAGCGCGGTGGCGGTCGCCGTGCGCGGGCCCGGGTCGAAGAGGGACAGTTCGCCGATGAGCTCGCCGGGGCCGACGACGGCCAGCATGTTCTCGCGGCCGTCGGGCGAGGTGCGGTGGAGCTTGACCTTGCCCTCGGTGACCACGTAGAGCCGGTCGCCCGGGTCGCCCTCGTGGAACAGGGAGTCGCCACGTGCGAGGGTCACCTCACTCATGGAGGCGCGCAGCTCCGCGGACTGCTCGTCATCGAGCGCCGCGAAGAGCGGGTTGCGCCGCAGAACGTCGTCCACGAGTTCTCTCCTTGTCGACCTGCTCAGGGGATCATTCCCCCGCGTACCAGGGGACCGTGTTCCCCATTTTGCCGGACGGTCCAAACAGTGTGATCTGTCACAAGGATGCCGCACAGGTGTGCCGAGGTACGCGGCAGGGGTCCAATCGGGGGCCGATCTCCAGGGTCCGGGGCGGATGTCAGTGCCGGGCTTTAGGCTGGCCGGGTGTCCAAATCGCCGGTGAGAGCACAGGCCAAGGGGGCTGGACGGGTGGTTGTACGTCGGGATTCTGCTGTGGGCGAACAGGTCGCCACCGGCGGAAAGAAAGCGACAAAAGCGACAAAGGAGCCTGCGAAAAAGAAGGCCGCGGTGAAGAAGGCCCCGGTGAAGAAGGCCGCGGTGCAAGCCGTCGCGTCGAAGCAGGCCAAGCCCCTGAATACCCGCTCGAAGGCCACGAAGCCCCCGAAGGACGAGTCCCGCACAGCCCTCGTCCGCCGAGCCCGCCGTATCAACCGCGAGCTCGCCGAGGTCTACCCGTACGCCCACCCCGAGCTGGACTTCGAGAACCCCTTCCAGCTGCTGGTGGCCACGGTGCTGTCCGCCCAGACCACCGACCTGCGGGTCAACCAGACCACCCCGGCGCTCTTCGCCAAGTACCCGACCCCCGAGGACCTGGCCGCCGCCAACCCCGAGGAGGTCGAGGAGATCCTCCGCCCGACCGGCTTCTTCCGGGCCAAGACCAAGTCGGTGATAGGGCTGTCGAAGGCCCTCGCGGCGGACTTCGGCGGCGAGGTCCCCGGCAGGCTCGAAGACCTCGTCAAGCTGCCCGGCGTGGGCCGCAAGACCGCGTTCGTCGTACTCGGCAACGCCTTCGGCCGACCCGGCCTCACCGTGGACACGCACTTCCAGCGGCTGGTGCGGCGCTGGCGGTGGACGGCCGAGACCGAACCGGACAAGATCGAGGCCGCCGTCGCCGCGCTCTTCCCCAAGAGCGACTGGACGATGCTCTCGCACTACGTGATCTTCCACGGCCGGCGCATCTGCCACGCCCGCAAGCCCGCCTGCGGCGCCTGCCCCATCGCCCCGCTCTGTCCGGCGTACGGCGAGGGCGAGACGGACCCGGAGAAGGCGACGAAGCTGCTCAAGTACGAGAAGGGCGGATTCCCGGGCCAGCGTCTGAAGCCTCCGCAGGCGTATCTGGACGCGGGCGGCAAGCCTGCGCCGCCGCTGGGGGCCGGATGACTCCACAGGAACGATCCAGGTGCCGGCCCGCGTTGGGCGGTGCAGTACGACGGGGGTGGCGATGACGCGTGCCAGCGATACACAGGGCGGCCGAGTGGCGCTCAGCAAGGAGGGCCTGCCCGGCTGGCTCGCTCCGGTGGTGCACGCGGTGGAGACGGTCCAGCCACTCCAGCTGAGCCGCTTCCTGCCGCCGGAGAACGGCGCGGGGCGGCAGTCCGCCGTGCTGATCCTGTTCGGTGAGGGCGAGCACGGTCCCGAGCTGCTGCTGATGGAGCGGGCGAGTTCGCTGCGCTCGCACGCCGGGCAACCGTCCTTCCCGGGCGGTGCCCTCGACCCCGAGGACGGCGATCCGAAGGCCGACGGGCCGCTGCGGGCCGCTCTCCGCGAGGCCGAGGAGGAGACCGGCCTCGATCCGGGCGGCGTCCAGCTCTTCGGGGTGCTGCCCAAGCTGTACATCCCGGTCAGCGGCTTCGTCGTGACCCCGGTGCTGGGCTGGTGGCGTGAGCCGAGCCCGGTCGGCGTGGTCGATCCGAACGAGACCGCGCGGGTCTTCACCGTTCCCGTGGTGGATCTCACGGATCCCGCCAATCGCGCCACCACCGTTCATCCCAGCGGCCATCGAGGTCCGGCATTTCTGGTCGAATCGGCCCTGGTGTGGGGTTTCACGGCGGGAGTCATCGACCGCCTGCTGCATTACGCGGGCTGGGAGCGACCATGGGACCGCGAGAAGCAGGTCCCGCTCGACTGGCGCTCATGACAAGGTGGGCGCCGTGCTGTGTCTACTCCGGGGGAGCGCTGTGTTCGATCGCCGCCGCGCGGCAGGGTGGGCCCCCGTGGCCGACTGGGGGGACCGCGAAGTGATGAGGCGAGGCCAGAAGCGGTGAACGTGCTGGACATCCTGTTGCTGCTCGCCGCCGTGTGGTTCGCGATCGTCGGCTATCGCCAGGGCTTCGTCGTCGGCATCCTGTCGGTGATCGGCTTCCTGGGCGGCGGTCTCGTCGCGGTCTATGTGCTGCCCGTCATCTGGGACGCACTCACCGACAACTCCGAGGTCGGCACCACCGCCGCCGTCGTCGCGGTCGTCGTCGTCATCGTCTGCGCCTCCGTCGGCCAGGCGCTCACCACCCACCTCGGCAACAAGCTGCGCCGGTACATCACCTGGTCCCCGGCCCGCGCCCTGGACGCGACCGGCGGCGCGCTCGTCAACGTCGTGGCGATGCTCCTGGTCGCATGGCTCATCGGCTCCGCCCTCGCGCAGACCACGCTGCCCACGCTGGGCAAGGAGGTCCGCGACTCCAAGGTGTTGCTGGGGGTGTCGGAGGCGCTGCCCACCCAGGCCGACACCTGGTTCAAGGACTTCACCTCGGTCCTCGCGCAGAACGGCTTCCCGCAGGTCTTCAGCCCGTTCTCGAACGAGCCGATCAAGGAGGTCGCGCCCCCGGACCCGGCCCTCGCGGGCAGTGCCGTCGCCGCCCGCGCCCAGGGCTCCATCGTCAAGGTCATGGGCACCGCCGAGAGTTGCGGCAAGGTCCTCGAAGGCACCGGCTTCGTCTTCGCCGACCGCCGCGTCATGACCAACGCGCATGTCGTCGGCGGCGTCGACGAGCCCACCATCCAGATAGGCGGCGAGGGCAGGAGGTACGACGCGATGGTCGTCCTCTACGACTGGGAGCGCGACATCGCCGTACTCGACGTACCGGATCTGGACGCTCCGGCGCTCGAATTCGCCACCGAGGACGCGAGCAGCGGGGACAGCGCGATCGTCGCCGGCTTCCCGGAGAACGGGGCCTACGACGTGCGGTCCGCGCGGGTGCGCGGGCGCATCACGGCCAGCGGCGCGGACATCTACCACCGCGGCACCGTCAGCCGCGACGTCTACTCCCTCTACGCGACCGTCCGCCAGGGCAACTCCGGCGGCCCGCTGCTCACACCCGAAGGCCAGGTGTACGGCGTGGTCTTCGCCAAGTCCCTCGACGACGCCGAGACGGGGTACGCGCTCACCGCGGACGAGATCCAGGAGGACATCACCAAGGGGCGCACCGCGAACCAGCGGGTGGACAGCGACAGCTGCGCCCTGTAGGCCGTACGAAGCCCAGCGTCGATGCGAGACCCGGTGTCGATACGGCGCTCAGCGTCGATGCGAGACCCGGCGTCGATACGGGGCTCGATGTGGGCCTTTGATGGGCCTTAGTCGCGAGCGTGGCGCAGCCGTACGGAGACCCAGCGGGCCCGGCGGCGCAGGATGTGCGGGATGCCCACCCGGAGATCACTGCCCGGCAGTTGCGGGGTGCCTCGCTGGTGAGAGCTCAGGGCATTGCCCGAGCGTCGATTGCGTGCTGCGTCACTGTAGTCGTGCGTCCAGCCCATACCCGGACGTCTGCCCCTGCCCCAAGGTCGATAACCGCCCCCACGCCCCCCAATTGGCCTATGCGCCGGGCATTTGGCAGTTCGTAGGACGACTGTTTCAGACGGGCGGGACGGCACGCGCCGACAGGGCCACCGAAAGGTCACCGATCGCGACCACCGAACGCTCACCGTCGAGGTCATCGAACGCTCACCGTCGAGGTCATCGAACGCTCACCGTCGAGGTCATCGAACGCTCACCGATCGGGTTCGGGATCCTTCAGCCAGCTGATGAGCTCGGTCGAGAAAGCGACCGGATCCTCCTCGTGCGGGAAGTGCCCGAGCCCGTCGAACAGCCGCCAGCGGTACGGCGCTTCGACGTACTCCCCGGAGCCGGCCGCGCTGCGGGTGCGCATCACCGGGTCCAGAGAGCCGTGGAGGTGGAGCGTCGGCACCCGCACGGGCCGCTTCATCCGCCGGTTGAACTGGATGCCGTCCAGGCGGGCGAGAGAGCGCACCAGCCACCGGTACGGCTCGATCGAGCAGTGCGCGGTCGACGGGATGCACATGGCCCGGCGGTACGTGTCCACCGCCTTGTCGTCCGGCAGGCTCGGCCCCGACCAGTCCCGCATCAGCCGGGCGACGAGCGCCGCGTCGTCCGCGACGAGCTGCCGTTCCGGGATCCACGGCCGCTGGAACCCCCAGATGTACGAGCCCGCGGCCGTCTGCCTGACGTCGGAGAGCATGGCGGCCCGCCAGCGCCGCGGATGCGGCATCGAGGTGACCGCGAGCCGCCGCACGAGCTTCGGGCGCATCGCGGCCGCCGTCCACGCCATGTAGCCGCCCAGGTCGTGCCCGACGAGCGCGGCGTCCGGCTCACCGAGGGAGCGTACGACGCCCGTGATGTCGAGGGCGAGGTTGCCCGGGTCGTAACCCCGGGGCGTACGGTCGCTGCCGCCGACGCCCCGCAGGTCCATCGCGACGGCCCGGAACCCGGCGTCGGCGAGGGCGACCAGCTGGTGCCGCCAGGTCCACCAGAACTGGGGGAAGCCGTGCAGCAAGAGCACCAGCGGCCCCTCGCCCATCTCGGCGATGTGGAAGCGCGCACCATTGGCGGCCACGTCCCTGTGTGTCCAGGGACCATCCGGCCGTACGACAGAGGCGGGCTGTGCCGCAGGGTCCGTCATGACGACGAGCGTGCCACAGCCTCGATGGCCTCCGGGACCCGGTCCTGCGGCAGCTCGGCGCGCGGGTGCGGCTTGGCCTTCTGCAGGACGCCCGCCGTCTCCTTGACGGATGCGGCGACCTTCTGCGGGCCCTTGCCCTTCCTGGCCTTCTTCGCGAACACGACGCCGATCAGCGCCAGGACGAGCGCGATCAGCACGTTCGCCGCGAAGGACAGCAGGAAGCAGATCGCGAGGTTCCAGTCGCTCCAGGTCCGGATGCCGTACGCCAGGGCGAAGTTCAGCATCGGCAGGGAGAACACCAGCACGCCGGCCGCCACCGTGAACGCGCCGCCGCTCATCGCCCCGCGCCTGACGTCCTGCTTGAGCTGCGCCTTGGCCAGCGCGATCTCGTCGTGCACCAGCGCGGACATCTCGGTGGTCGCCGAGGCGAACAGCTGGCCGATGCTGCGTTCGGCGCCGACCGGGCTGCCGTCGGGTGCGCTCATCGCGGTCTCCCTCTTCTGCCTGACTTCGTTTCGACGGTCATTTTGTACCGTCCCGTCAGATCATGCCGGACCGTCGTCTCCGTCGCCTGCCCGCCCGTCACTTCGGCATGCCTGTGCCGTTCTCCGCGGTCATCAGCTCGGCGATCCGGCGGTGCTCGGCGGCCTTGCGCTCGTAGATGCCGGCCATCCGCAGGTGGTACGCCGGGTCGTCCTCCTCGTAGATGTCCGGGATGCCGTCGAGGTCGTCGTCGCGCTCCTCGTCCTCGCACATCTTGCGGTACTTGGCGTTCCGCATCTTCAGCAGGACGCTCGCGAAACCCGCCGAGATGATGGAGCCCAGCAGCACCGCGGCCTTGATCTCGTCGGTCAGCGCCGCGTCGCCGTCGAAGGCGAGCTCGCCGATCAGCAGCGAGACGGTGAACCCGATGCCGGCCAGCGACGCCACCGCGAACACGTCGGGCCAGGCGAGGTCGTCGCTGAGCGACGCCTTCGTGAAGCGTGCCGTCAGCCACGTACCCCCGAAGATGCCGAGCGTCTTGCCCACGACCAGACCCAGGACCACGCCCAGCGTCTCCGGCTTGGTGAATACGTCGCCCAGGGCGCCCCCCGAAACGGAGACACCGGCGCTGAACAGCGCGAACAGCGGCACGGCGAGGCCCGCCGACAGCGGACGTACGAGGTGCTCGATGTGCTCGCCGGGGGAGTGGTCCTCGCCCTCGTGGCGGTGGCAGCGCAGCATCAGGCCCATCGCGACGCCCGCGATCGTGGCGTGGACGCCGCTGTTGTACATCAGCGCCCAGACGACAAGGGCGAGCGGGACGTAGATGTACCAGCCGCGTACGCCCCTGCGCAGCAGCAGCCAGAAGACGAGCAGGCCGACTACGGCGCCGCCGAGTGCGGCGAAGTCGATGGTGTCGGTGAAGAAGAGCGCGATGATCAGGATCGCGAACAGGTCGTCGACGACGGCGAGGGTGAGCAGGAAGGCGCGCAGGGCGCTGGGCAGGGACGTACCGATGACCGCGAGCACCGCCAGCGCGAAGGCGATGTCGGTGGCGGTGGGCACGGCCCAGCCCTCCAGCGAGCCGCCGCCGGTGACGTTGGTGAGGGTGTAGACGAGCGCCGGTACGGCCATCCCGCACAGGGCCGCGACGACGGGCAGTACGGCGGCCTTGGGGTCGCGCAGATCACCGGCGACCAGCTCACGCTTGAGCTCGATACCGGCGACGAAGAAGAAGATCGCGAGGAGCCCGTCGGCCGCCCAGTGCGCGATCGACAGGTTCAGGCCCAGTGCCTCGGGGCCGAGGTGGTAGTGGCTGACGCTCTCGTAGCCGTCGTGCAGCGCGGGTATGTTCGCCCAGACCAGCGCGGCGATCGCGGCGAGGAGCAGCAGCACCCCGCCGACGGTCTCGGCGCGCAGTGCGTCCGCCACGAAGGTTCGCTCGGGCAGGGACAGCCGTCCGAAGACCTTGCGGGTGCTGGCGTTTTCCCTGGTGCGGGCGGGCGCGGCCACGAGGAGACCTCCGGTCGGTGGGCAGTACGGAACACATGCCGACCAGACTTCCCGGCGCACCTTGATTCGTTGTGACGTTCTTGACGCTTTGCTTAGTTTACCTAAGATGCGGCCGGGCTCGTCAGGGATCTTCACGTTAAGTGCAAAAGGGGTACCCGGCGCGCTTGCCGCCGGGTACCCCTGAGGGCCGTTCTCAGTCCTCGCGCAGCCCTTGCCCTTGCTCAGTCCTCGCTCGGCGCCGCCGGAAGCTTCGCCTGGATGAGGTCCATGACGGTCGAGTCCGTCAGCGTGGTGACATCGCCGAGCTGACGGTTCTCCGCCACGTCCCGCAGCAGGCGGCGCATGATCTTGCCGGAGCGGGTCTTCGGCAGCTCCGCGACCGGCAGGATCCGCTTCGGCTTGGCGATGGGGCCGAGGGTGACGCCGACGTGATCGCGCAGGTCGGCGACGAGGTTCTCGGTCTCCGCCGCCGTGCCGCGCAGGATCACGAAGGCGACGATGGCCTGACCGGTCGTCTCGTCGGCCGCACCGACGACGGCCGCCTCGGCGACGGAGGAGTGCGAGACGAGCGCCGACTCGACCTCGGTGGTGGAGATGTTGTGCCCGGAGACGAGCATCACGTCATCCACGCGCCCGAGCAGCCAGATGTCGCCGTCGTCGTCCTTCTTCGCCCCGTCACCGGCGAAGTACTTGCCCTCGAACCGCGACCAGTACGTGTCGAGGAACCTCTGGTCGTCACCCCAGATGGTGCGCAGCATCGACGGCCACGGCTCGGTGAGCACCAGGTAGCCACCGCCGCCGTTCGGCACCTCGTTCGCCTCGTCGTCGACGACGGTCGCGGAGATACCGGGCAGCGGCACCTGCGCGGAACCCGGCTTGGTCTCCGTGACTCCCGGCAGCGGCGAGATCATCATCGCGCCGGTCTCGGTCTGCCACCAGGTGTCCACGATCGGCGTCCGGTCGGCCCCGATGTGCTTGCGGTACCAGATCCAGGCCTCGGGATTGATGGGCTCACCGACGGACCCGAGGACCCGCAGACTGCTCAGGTCGAACTTCGCGGGGATGTCGTCGCCCCACTTCATGAACGTACGGATCGCGGTCGGCGCCGTGTACAGGATCGTCACCCCGTACTTCTGCACGATCTCCCAGAACCGCCCCTGGTGCGGGGTGTCCGGCGTGCCCTCGTACATCACCTGGGTAGCGCCGTTGGCCAGCGGACCGTAGACGATGTACGAGTGGCCGGTGACCCAGCCGACATCGGCGGTGCACCAGTACACGTCCGTCTCCGGCTTGAGGTCGAAGACGGCGTGGTGGGTGTACGCGGCCTGGGTGAGATAGCCGCCCGAGGTGTGCAGGATGCCCTTCGGCTTACCGGTCGTACCGGACGTGTAGAGGATGAACAGCGGCTGCTCGGCCTCGAAGGCTTCCGGCGTGTGCTCGGCGGACTGCCGGTCGACGATCTCGTGCCACCACACGTCCGACGCGTCGTTCCAGGCGACCTCCTGGCCGGTACGGCGGACCACGAGCACATGCTCCACGTTTCCCGCCTTGGCGACGGCCTCGTCGACGGCCGGCTTGAGCGCGGCCGGCTTGCCGCGCCGGTAGCCGCCGTCGGACGTGATGACGACCTTGGCGTCCGCGTCCTGGATACGGGTCGCGAGCGCGTCGGCCGAGAAGCCGCCGAAGACCACGGAGTGCGCGGCGCCGATCCGGGCGCACGCCAGCATCGCGATCGCGGTCTCGGGGATCATCGGCATGTAGACCGCGACCCGGTCGCCGTTGCGCACACCCAGCTCCAGCAGGGCGCCCGCGGCCTTGGAGACCTCGTCCTTCAGTTCGGCGTAGGTGATGGCGCGGCTGTCGCCGGGCTCGCCCTCGAAGTGGATGGCGACGCGATCGCCGTGACCCGCCTCCACATGCCGGTCGACGCAGTTGTACGCGACGTTCAGCTCGCCGTCCTTGAACCACTTGGCGAACGGCGGGTTCGACCAGTCCAGTGTCTCGGCCGGTTCCTTGGCCCAGGTCAGCCGCCGGGCCTGCGCGGCCCAGAAGCCGAGCCGGTCAGCCTTGGCCTGTTCGTACGCCTCCGCCGTGACGTTGGCGTTCGAGGCCAGGTCAGCGGGCGGCGCGAAGCGTCGCTCCTCTTTCAAGAGGTTGGCCAGGCTTTCGTTGCTCACGACATCTCCCTTTCCCAGGGTGTCCGTTGTGTCCCAGGCCACAGCTCATCAGACCGGGGGGCCGGATGACAAGGGTCGACCGAAAATTGGTTTAGACCTGTCGGCCGGGCCCGCCGAGGCCTTCCGGCGGCAGGGGTCATTCCTTCCCACGGACGGCGGGGCCGGGGAGTTCAGCTGGTGTAACGCCTCTCACATCCTTGGTCACGCCGACACGTCCGCCTTGGTCACGCCAACACGTCCGCCGCCCCCACCCAGCCGAACACCCCGCCCTCGTCCGCCTCGGCGAGCAGGTACGCCTGCGCCTCGCCCACGTGGAAGTACATCCCGTGCAGCTCCAGCGAGCCCTCGCGCAGGGCACGGGTCACCGACTCGTGGGCCCGCAGGTGCTCCAACTGCTGCACCACATTGGTCAGGCAGAGCTGCTCGACCGCGTCGGCGGGCCGGCGTCCGGCCAGCCGGGCCCAGGGCCGGCTGTCGTCGGCCATGCGCTCCAGGCTGGGTACCCCGTGCCGCAGCCACCGCTTGAGCGGCGTCTGGACGCCACCGGACTCGGAGTTCAACAGCGCCTGCATGGCTCCGCACCCGGAGTGCCCGCACACCGTGATGGACCGTACGTTCAGCACCTCCACCGCGTACTCGATCGCGGCCGCCACCGAGTCGTCCCCGCTCTCCACCCCGGGGGGCGGCACGAGGTTGCCCACATTGCGCACCACGAACAGATCGCCCGGACCACTGGAGGTGATCATCGACGTGACCAGCCGTGAGTCGGCGCAGGTGAGGAAGAGCTGAGCCGGCTGCTGCCCCTCGCGCGCCAGCCGGGCCAGCTCGCCGCGCATCAGGGGCGCGGTGTTGCGGTGGAACGCGTCGATGCCACGGGCCAGTTCATGTCCGCTGGACCCGATCTCCGCTGTTTCGGCGAGTCCGGTCGGGTGTCGGTCGGGGGTGGCCGCGGACTGCGGGAGTTCGCACTGGTGGTTGCGCCACGGTGTCCAGGGGCGGCAACGGCAGCCGGCGTGCTCACCGGTACCGATGCCGACGGGCTCGGCGATCCGGACCCCGGTGCGACGGCCGCTCACCTCGGCTGTGCCGCCGTGCGCGGTGTGTGAGTTCTGCCAGTCCTGCAGTGACTCGTACGCCGCGTGGTCCATGAAGGAGCCGTCCAACTCGACGACGACATGGGCCCCTTCGGGCACGAGATGCAGGGCACGGCTGAGCCGCGGCACCGCGAGGAACGTCAACTGCCCTCGTACATGGACGTGATGGACTCCTTCCTTCTCCTCGTGCGTGATACGGGTGCGGGTCAGGCGGTGCAGGGCGACGGCGACGGCCACGGCGATCCCCAGCGCCACGCCCTCCAGGACGCCGAGGAGCACCACGCCGAGTGTGGTGACGGCGTACACCAGCACTTCTCGGTGGCGAGTCACCGTGCGGATGTGGTGCAGGGACACCATCTGGATGCCGACGGCCATCACCAGGGCGGCGAGCGAGGCGAGCGGGATGAACTCCAGGATCGGGACCATCAGCAGCGCGGCGACTACTACGAGAACGCCGTGCAACATCGTGGAGTTCCGGCTCACGGCACCGGATTGGACATTCGCCGCGCTGCGTACGGCCACACCCGCGACGGGGAGCCCGCCGAGCGTGCCGGAGACGAGATTGGCGGCGCCCTGCCCGAGCAGTTCGCGGTCCAGGTCGGAGCGGACGATGCGGGCGGTGGGACCGGGAGCGGCGACCGGACCGAGGCGGGAGGCCACCAGCTTGTCCACGGCGACCGCGCCGAGCAGCGACTGCACGCTGCACACCAGCGTGGTGGTGAGCACGGCGGCGGTCAGGCCGAGCACCGGTCCCTCGGGAAGTCCGGCCAGGGCATGACTGCGCCAGGAGGGCAGGTCGACCTTGGGCAGGGTCAGTCCGGCGAACGAGGCGGTGGCGGTGGCTCCGGCGACCGCGACGAGCGCGGCGGGAACCCTGCGCAGGAGCGCGCCGGTCCGGCCGGGGATCCGCGGCCAGAGCAGCAGCAGCGCCAGGGTGAGCGCGCTCACCGACAGGGCGGCCGGGTGCACGGCGGCCAATTGGGCGGGCAGTTCGCGCACATTGTCGACGACCGAGCTGTGCGGGGTGCCGCCGAGGACGATGTGCAGCTGGGCGACGGCGATGGTGGCGCCGATGCCGGCCAGCATGCCGTGCACGATGGCGGGACTCACGGCGAGCGCGCTGCGCGCCACCCGCAGGAAGCCCAGGCCGAGTTGGGCGAGACCGGCCAGGACGGTGATGGCGCAGGTCGTGCGCCAGCCGTACCGCTGGATGAGATCGGCGGTGACCACCGTCAGGCCGGCCGCGGGGCCGCTGACCTGGAGCGGGGCGCCGCCGAGCCATCCGGCGACGATTCCGCCGACGGCGGCGGCGACGAGGCCGGCCTGGAGCGGTGCGCCGGTGGCGAGGGCGATGCCGAGGGAGAGGGGCAGAGCGATCAGGAAGACCGCGATCGAGGCCGACACGTCGGCGCCCGCGATACGGAAGCGGTGGCGGCGGGACGGCGGGGGAGTGTGGGGCTGGTGGTCGGGCCGAGAGGGCTCGGTGGTGCTGGTGGGGACGCAGGCTGACATGGTTCCCGTCTCCTCCGGGGCAGCGCGGTCGCGGATCTGGTGGTCCTCCGCTCGGTGGCGGGGGGTCGGGTCGCGGCCGTGGGTCACGGCGTGCAGTGGCGGGATGAATCAACGTTCGGTAAATGGATCGTAATGGAGAGTAAAGGGTGGGCATAGACTTTTCGAGCAAATGGGCTAATGCATCACCCTTATGAATGATCCGGGCTTTTTATCGGCTTGTCGTATTAATTCCTTCTCTATCCCATGCGACCTTGGCGCCACTGTCGGCCCTTCCCGGCACATCACCCGAGATCGACTCATCAGCGTTGGCCTGAGAGAAGGAAAGGTGGGCGGAGTATGGCCGCCACCCAGAGGATCGCCGCCGGCGCCGTCGCCGCCGCGGCCTGTGCCGCATCCCTCGCCGGTTGCACGGCGGGGGACAACGGCTCCCAGGGCGCAGAACAAGGGGCACCCGGCCCGCAGAAGGCCGTGACGGCACCCAAGAGCGTGGTCCGTCTGATCGGCGACGGCTCCACTTCGTACACCGGAGCCCAGCCGCATCTGCCCAGACCCGAACGCCTGAAGCCCGGTCAGAAACCCCCGCAGTTCGTCGTGTTCTCCTGGGACGGCGCCGGTGAGGACAGCCAGAGGCTGTTCTCCCACTTCCGCAAGGTCGCCAAGAAGAACGACGCGACGATGACGTACTTCCTCAGCGGCGTCTACATGCTGCCCGAGGAGAAGCGCGACCTCTACCGACCGCCGAAGCACTCGCCCGGCCGCTCCGACATCGGCTTCAACGACGACCGCGGCATCGCCGACACCGCGAAGCAGCTGCGCCTGGCGTGGTTGGAGGGCAATGAGATCGGCACCCACTTCAATGGCCATTTCTGCGGCAGCAGTGGCGGGGTCGGTGAGTGGTCGGTCGAGGAGTGGAAGGACGAGATCGCCCAGGCGAAACGATTCGTGAAGTCCTGGAAGACCAACACCGGCATGAGAAAGGCGGCCCCGCTGCCCTTCGACTACGACAAGGAACTCATCGGTGCCCGCACGCCCTGTCTGGAAGGCCAGGAGAACTTCATGAAGGCGGCCCACGACTTGGGCTTCCGCTATGACACCAGCGGCGTCAACGACCAGGTCTGGCCGGAGAAGAAGCTCGGTCTGTGGGACCTGTCCATGCAACTCGTGCCGTTCCCCGGGCACACCTACGAACAGCTCACCATGGACTACAACTTCATGGTCAACCAGTCCGGCACCACCAGCCAGGGCGACCCGGACAAGTACGAATACTGGGGCGACCAGATGCGGGACGGACTGCTCAAGGGCTTCTACCGGGCCTACGACGGCAACCGCGCGCCCCTGATCATCGGCAACCACTTCGAGTCCTGGAACGGGGGCACCTACATGCGGGCCGTCGAGGAGGTCATCGAGGAGGTGTGCACCAGGTCCGAGGTGCGCTGTGTCTCCTTCCGGCAGCTGGCCGACTGGCTGGACGCCCAGGACCCCATGACGCTGCGCAAGCTGCGCACCCTGAAGGTCGGCGAGGCCCCGAAGCAGGGCTGGGCGTCCTTCCTGTCCGGCCGCCCGGCCCCGGCCCCGAAGGGCGTGCCCGGCGGGTCGGCGGACCAGCGGTAGGAGCCGTCACGCGGGGGTGCCGACACCCTCGCCGAGCACGAATCCGGGGTCGATCTGCGCGGCCAGGTCGGCCCCGAGGCGTGCATTGCCCCAGGACTCGGCGTTCTTCAGATGGAAGTGCGCCATCTGGCGCGTATAGCGCTCCCAGTCCCGCAGCTCGTACGTCGCGTCGACGGCTGCCCGCAGCAGGCGCAGGGCGCGGCGGCTCGCGTCCTCCAGGAACTCGAACCGGGGTGGCCGGCCCTTCTCCATGGCCCGCACCCAGTCCGAGTGCCCCACCGACACCAGCAGGTCGTCCCCGACTTCGGCGCGAAGGAAGTCGAGGTCCTCCTGGCCGTGCACCTTGTTGCCGACGACCTGCAGGACGACCCCGAAGTCGGCGGCGTACTCCTTGTACTGGCGATAGACGGAGACCCCCCTCCGGGTCGGTTCGGCGACGAGGAACGTGATGTCGAAGCGGGTGAAGAGTCCGGAGGCGAAGGAGTCCGAGCCCGCCGTCATGTCGACCACGACATACTCGTCGCGGCCGTCCACCAGGTGATTCAGACACAGCTCCACCGCTCCGGTCTTGGAGTGGTAGCAGGCGACCCCCAGGTCGGCGTCGGTGAAGGGGCCCGTGACCATCAAACGGACGGCGCCGCCGTCGAGTTCCACCGGCCGGGCACAGGCGTCGTACACCGGATTGTTCTCGCGGACCCGCAGCAGCCGTGAGCCCTCTCCGGGCGGTGTCGTCTTGGTCATCGTCCTGGCGGAGGTGATGCGGGGGTTGGTGCCGCGCAGGTAATCCTTGATCATCGGCAGCCGGTCGCCCATCGCGGGCAGCTCGGCCGCCTCCGTCTCGTCCAGGCCGAGCGCGACCCCCAGGTGCTGGTTGATGTCCGCGTCGACCGCGACGACCGGTACGCCGTCGGCGGCGAGATGGCGGATGAACAGGGAGGACAGCGTCGTCTTGCCGCTGCCGCCCTTCCCGACGAAAGCAATTTTCATGTTCACGAAGAGTAGTGCGGCGATAGCTGTAGGTGGCAGACGGGCGTGAAGAAGACCACTCCATCGTGGGGTGCGCGCCGGGTGTGGCTAGTGTCGTAGTCATGAGTACGACAGGTGCGACCGCCGATCCGCTCGCGGCCCTGGGCGCGCTGCCCGGAGTGGCCGAGTCCGTGGAGTCCGTACGCAAGGCCGTGGACCGTGTCTACGGCCACCGGATCATGCGGCGTCGCAGCAACGAGATCACCTCCGAGGCGGCGTTGCGTGGCGCCCGCGGCTCGGCTGCGCTGTCCGGTGCCGACTGGGCCCTCGAAGAGGTGCGCCGGCGCACCGACTTCAGCGGTGACGACGACTCCCGCACGATGGGCGCGGCCCTCAGGCTGACCGCCGAGGCGGGCCAACTCCTGTCCGTCTGGCGGCAGTCACCCCTGCGGGTGCTGGCCCGGCTGCATCTGGTGGCGGCGGCGGGCGACTCCGACGCGGTCGGGAGGCCCCGTCAGGAGGGCGAGCCGGTCGACGAGCCGCTGGTCGAACTGCCGCTGCCGAGCGCGGCGGACGTTTCGGGACGGCTGGACGGCCTGTCCGCGCTGATCATCGCGGGGAGTTCCGCACCCGCACTGGTGATGGCCGCGGTCGTGCACGGGGAACTCCACGCGCTACGGCCCTTCACCTCCCGCAACGGCCTGGTCGCGCGCACGGCCGCGCGCATCGTCCTGGTCGGCAGTGGCCTCGACCCGAAGTCGGTCTGTCCGGCGGAGGTCGGCCACGCAGAACTGGGCCGCGCGGCCTATCTGGCAGCGCTCGACGGCTATGTCTCCGGCACTCCGGCGGGCATGGCCGCCTGGATCGCCCACTGCGCCAGGGCGGTCGAACTGGGGGCGCGCGAGTCGACGGCGGTGTGCGAGGCCTTGCAGCGCGGGGCGGCGTAGCGAGCGAGCCGTGGGCTGGCCCAGTAAGGATTCAGTGAGAAAAGGCGCATGAAAAAAGCCCCTGGAGGGGCTTGCGGGGTTGCGGCGGTACGAGAACTCGTACCGCCGCTGGCATGTCCACCGGGTTACCAAGCGTCCTCGATATATTGCCCATCAGGTCGGGAACTTCGCCCGTCGCCTGGTGCGGCTGGCCCGTAATCGACGGGTCGACGTCGCGTGGGTGCCCGGTGTCCATGCTCGGTCCGTGGGGCCAAATGCGTTATTAAGGTGATCCTCTCGGATGTCCTTGGTCTCGCGGGCCGTTGACTCCTTTGTACTCCAGGGCCCGGGCAAGCGGAAGTGGTGGCTGTACTTCTTTACTTTTACGTTCAAAGGTGTACTAAACAGTCACCGATATTTCGAAGTACGCGCGCGTGGCGGCAACGGAGCAGGTCAGGTCACGGTGGACCGACGTCGGCTGGTGTACCAGACGAGGCCCGCGGTGGCTGCCGCGGCCCCTATGGCGGTTGCCGCGACGAGCGCCGGACGCGACGGCACGGAGAGGGCGGGCATCCGCTGCTTGAGCCGTACCGGGCGGTGGAAGTCCAGAATCGGCCACCCGCGCGCGAGTGCTTCACGGCGCAATGTGCGGTCCGGGTTCACGGCATGGGGATGACCGACCGTCTGAAGCATCGGCAGATCGGTCGCCGAGTCGCTGTAGGCGAAGCAGCGTGAGAGGTCGTATCCCTCGGATTCGGCCAGCTCCCTGACCGCCTCGGCCTTCGTCGGACCGTAGGCGTAGTACTCCACCTCTCCGGTGAAGCAACCGTCCTCGCCCACGACCATGCGGGTCGCGACCACCCGGTCCGCGCCGAGCAGATCGCCGATGGGCCCGACCACCTCGGCACCCGACGTGGACACGATCACCACGTCCCGCCCTGCGCTGTGATGCTCCTCGATGAGGGAGGCGGCTTCGTCGTAGATGATCGGGTCGATCAGGTCGTGGAGGGTCTCGGCCACGATCTCCCTCACCTGCTGGACGTTCCAGCCGCGGCACATCGCGGACAGGTACTTGCGCATCCGCTCCATCTGGTCGTGGTCGGCGCCGCCCGCGAGGAAGACGAACTGGGCATATGCGGTCCGCAAGGCCGCCCTGCGGTTGATCAGTCCGCCTTGGTAGAACGACTTGCTGAACGTGAGCGTGCTCGACTTCGCAATGACCGTCTTGTCCAGATCAAAGAAGGCCGCTGTGCGGGGCAAGGAGTGGTTTTCCACAACCCTGAGCATAGGGGCAGCCCATTCGGCGTAAGGTGGGCGCGTGGGTTTGCCTGAGAGGGCTCTCGGGTACACCATGGAAGTCACGGATCGTTCGCGACCGTGCTAACCCGGTCCGGCTCCTCCCCCCCCGAGTCGGCCGTGGAGACGACCCCCGCTCTCCCCCCCGGCGGGGGTCGTCGCATGTCCGGGTGGGTTTTCCTCCTTCCATGTGTGCCCGCGGGGTCATCGCGAGGCAGCTGCCGAGGCGGTTTGGCATGTGCATGATCTATGACTGTGTGTAGTCGTTGGGCTGCTCTGCGGAAGGCGCACGGGAGGCGGTGCGGGGGTCACCGGTATGGGTGACGGCGATATTCACAACCGTCGAGTCGTCCACAGTTATCGACCAAGATCCACACGATTTCCGGGTTCGCTGCACCGTGATTGCAGCGCGCCCCGACCGGGCCGACTTCATGACCGGTTCCGGTTTGCCGGGCGTGTTTGGCTGGTTCCTATCGGCAGTTCATATGGAGGCCGGTTGCCGGTTCTTCACACCTTTGGGAATCGCGGGGCCCCAGTGGCTGCGCGAGAGATGTGTCGCGGGGCCGGTGTGGTCCTGCGCGAGAGATGTGTCGCGGGCCTGCTTGGGCCCGTGCGAAGGGGGATGGACATCGTGGCCGCAGCCGTCACTCACGATCCGCAGCCCGCCGCCGGAGGGCGACAGGACGGACCGTTGATCATCACGGAAGACGCCGACCTGCTCGACGATCTGCTGCGCCTGTGCGCGGCGGCAGGCGCCACACCGGAGGTTCATCACGGGGTGCCGGAGCCCAGAGGCCGCTGGGAGGCGGCGCCGCTGGTCCTCGTCGGGGACGACGCGGCGCGGCGGGTGTGCGGGGCCGCGCGCAGAAGGGGAGTCGTGCTCGTCGGCCGGGATCAGGACGACCCCGGGGTCTGGAAACGGGCCGTAGAGATCGGCGCCGACCATGTGCTGATGCTGCCCGACGGCGAGCAGTGGCTGGTGGACCGCATCGCCGACGTGGCGGAGGGCGTCGGGCGGGCCGCGCTCACCGTGGGCGTCATCGGCGGCCGCGGCGGAGCCGGCGCGTCCACGCTCGCGTGCGCTCTTGCCGTCACCTCCGCGCGGGAGGGACTGCGCACGCTGCTCGTGGACGCCGACCCGCTGGGCGGCGGACTGGACGTCCTCCTTGGCGGCGAGACCGCCGAGGGCCTGCGCTGGCCTGCCTTCGCCGCCTCACGCGGCCGGGTCGGCGGCGGCGCCCTGGAGGAGTCGCTGCCGCGGCTGCACTCGCTGCGGGTGCTCAGCTGGGATCGCGGCGACCGTATCGCCGTCCCGCCGCAGGCCGTACGCGCGGTCCTCGCCGCCGCCCGACGCCGGGGCGGCACGGTCGTGGTCGATCTGCCCCGCCGTATCGACGACGGCGTCGCTGAGGTACTCGCCCAGCTCGATGTCGGGCTGCTCGTGGTGCCCGCCGAACTGCGCGCGGTTGCCGCCGCCGGGCGGGTGGCCTCCGCCGTCGGCATGGTCCTGCGCGATCTGCGGGTGGCGGTACGCGGGCCGTACGCGCCCGGGCTCGACGACCGCGAGGTCGCCCGGCTGCTCGGCCTGCCGCTGGCCGGCGAAGTGCCCGTGGAATCCGGGCTGCTGCGTCCGCACGAGAGCAAGTCGCCGCCCGGGGCCTCCGGACGCGGACCGCTGGCGCGGTTCTGCAAGGGGTTCTGGGAGCGGGCGCTGGTGGAGGCGAACGCCGCATGAACACCTTCTCCGGGCCGTTGCTGGACGGCGTACGGCAGTGGCTGGCCGAAAGCGGCGCCGAGCCGACACCCGCGCGCGTGGCACAGGCGCTGCGGGAGCAGGGGCGGGTGCTGGGAGACGCCGAAGTCCTCGGCGCGGCCCGGCAGTTGCGGTCCGAGCTGGTTGGCAGCGGCCCGCTGGAACCGCTGCTCGCCGACCCCTCGGTGACCGACGTCCTGGTGTCCGCCCCGGACCGGGTGTGGGTCGACCGGGGCGGCGGACTGGAGCTGACGTCGGTCTCCTTCACGGACGCCGCGGCCGTACGACGTCTTGCGCAGCGTCTGGCCGCGGTGGCCGGGCGGCGGCTGGACGACGCCCGGCCGTGGGTGGACGCCCGGCTGCCCGACGGGACACGTCTGCATGCGGTGCTGCCTCCGGTCGCCGTGGGCTGTGCCTGCCTGGCCCTTCGGGTCGTACGGCCCCGGGCCTTCACGCTGGACGAGCTGGTGGCGGCGGGCACGGTGCCGCCCGGCGGGGACCGGGTGTTGCGGGCGCTGCTGGAGGCCCGGCTGTCCTTCCTGATCAGCGGCGGGACCGGCACCGGGAAGACGACGCTGCTGAGCGCGCTGCTGGGGCTCGTCGGATCCGGCGAGCGGATCGTGCTCGCCGAGGACTCGGCGGAGCTGCGGCCCGACCATCCGCACGTAGTGCGGTTGGAGACACGGCCGGCCAACCAGGAGGGCGCGGGCCTGGTCACCCTTGAGGACCTCGTACGGCAGGCCCTGCGGATGCGGCCCGACCGGCTCGTCGTGGGGGAGGTGCGCGGGCCCGAGGTGGTCGATCTGCTGGCCGCGTTGAACACCGGCCACGAGGGCGGCTGCGGGACCGTCCACGCCAACGCGGCGGCTGATGTACCCGCCCGGCTGGAGGCGCTCGGCACGGCGGCCGGGCTCGACCGGGCCGCCCTGCACAGCCAACTGGCGGCCGCCCTGGCAGTCGTACTGCATCTCGTGCGCGACCGGGCCGGGCGGCGGCGGATCGCCGAGATGCATGTGCTGGAGCGGGACCCGTCAGGGCTGGTGCGGACGGTGCCGGCGCTGCGGTGGGGCGAGGAGGCGTTTGTGCGGGAGCGGGGGTGGGAGCGGTTGCGGGAGTTGCTGCGGGGCGCGTGTGGCGCTCGGGAACGGAGGGGTGATCGGGATGGGTGAGCTGTCGTCGGCTGCTGCTGTGGCGTGCGCCGGAGCCGTGATCTGGCTGATGAGTGGATGGCACTCCGGGGTGCGGCGGGCGGAGTTGTTGCTCGCGGGCGGCGGGGCGGTGGGGACCGGTCCGCCCGCGTGGCGGGAGGCGGTCGGTCGGCTGCGGCGGATCCGTGGGCGGCTGCGGGTCGAGTGGTGGGCGCCGGCCGCCGGACTGGTGCTGGCGGTACTGGGTGCGTCGGTGCTGCCGCTCGTCGCGGGGGCGGCCGGAGTGCCCTTGCTCCGGCGGCTGCGGCTGGCCGCGGAGGCTCGGCGGGCCCGGGAGCGGCGCGCGGACGCGGTGATCGCGTTGTGCGCGGGGCTCGCCGGAGAGGTGCGGGCGGGGCGGCAGCCGGGTGAGGCACTCCTGTGTGCGACGCGTGACTCCGGCGGGCTGGGGAGCGCGCAGGCGGCGGTGCTGGCTGCGGCGAGGTTCGGCGGTGATGTGCCGGGTGCGCTGGCGGGCGCGGCGCGACAGCCGGGAGCCGAGGGGCTGCTGGGCCTCGCGGCCTGCTGGCGGGTCGCCGTGGACCAGGGCGCGGGGCTTGCGGCGGGCCTCGATCGGCTTGAGTCGGCGCTGCGCGCTGAGCGCGACCAACGGGCCGATCTACGAGCCCAGTTGGCCGGCGCCCGCTCCACGGCGGTGCTGCTCGCCGCACTTCCGGCCTTCGGGCTCGCGCTCGGCACGGCGCTCGGTGCTGACCCGCTGCGCGTCCTGCTGCACACCGGGGCGGGGTGGGCGTGCCTGGTGGCCGGAGGGCTGCTGGAGGCGGTGGGGGTGTGGTGGGTGGCTCGGATCGTGCGGGGGGCCGAGGCGGTGTGAGGGGTGGGTCGGGCGCGCGGTTCGGCTGGTGGGTGCCCGGCGCTGAAGTCCGTGGAGATCGGGAGAGGGAGTCGAAGTGAGTGCGGAAGTCGTCCACAGGGTGGGGGCGGTCCTGGGGGCCGTGCTGGTGCTCGGGTGGGTGGTGCGGTGGATGGCGGCGGTACGGCGTGAGCGGAGGGCGCGGAGGCGGGTCGCCGAGTTGCTGGGGCTGGAGGTGGCGTCCGCCGGGGTGCACGTCGATGTGCGGGGCGCCGTGCGGCGGTGGGCTCCGGTTGTGGGGGTTCTGGCGGCCGGATGGGCTGTCGTCGGCGGGATCGCGGGGATCGTCGTCGGGCTGGTCGGTGCGGTCGGGCTGTGGCTGTGGCGTCGCCGACGGCTGGAGGCGGGGCCGGGCGAAGAGATCGACGTCGGCCAGGCGGCGCGTCAACTCCCGCTCGCGGCCGATCTGCTGGCGGCCTGCATCGCCGCGGGCGCCGGTCCGGTGATCGCCGCACAGGCTGTGGGCGAAGCGCTGGGAGGCCCCGTGGGGGAGGCGCTGGCGCGGGGTGCGGCGGAGGTACGGCTCGGCGGTGAACCCGGTGAGGCCTGGCGGAGGCTGGCCTCGCTGCCTGAGGCCGGGGCGCTGGCGCGGCTGCTGGAGCGGGCCGGCGTGTCCGGAGTCCCGGCGGCCGGACCTGTCGCCCGCCTCGCGGCGCAGGCCCGCGCCGACTGGGCCCGCACCGCGACCGCACGGGCCAGACGGGCGGCCGTCATGGTCACCGTTCCGGTGGGGCTGTGCTTTCTGCCCGCCTTCATCGCGGTGGGCGTGCTGCCTGTGGTGATCGGGCTCGCGGGCGGAGTGCTGGGAGGGGGTGGTGGATGACGGTGCGGCGCGTGTGAAGGACGTACGACGAACAGCGAGAGAGCAGCAGGACCGAACCTCACGGGGGTTGAGATGTACAAGGCGGTGTGGGCGCGGCTGCGCGCCCTGGTGTGCGGGACGCGGGCGGCGCGGAGGGACGCGGGGATGGTCACCTCCGAGTACGCGATGGGGATCGTCGCGGCGGTGGCGTTCGCGGTGGTCCTCTACAAGGTGGTCACGAGCGGGCAGGTCGACGCCGAACTGCAGGCCATCGTGAAACGGGCGCTCGATGCGCGGATGTGAGCGGGAGAAAGACCGGGGATTCGTCACGGCGGAGTCGGCCGTGGTGCTGCCGGTGCTGGTGATGTTCGTGATGGCGCTGGTGGGCGGGCTGCTCGTCGTGACCGCTCAGATCCGGTGTGTGGACGCTGCCAGGACGGGCGCCCGCGCGGCGGCCCGCCAGGACCCGGCCGACGCGGTGGTGGAAGTGACTCGCGAGGCGGCACCCCAGGGCGCGCAGGTCACGCTCAGCCGGGAAGGGGACCAGGTTCGCGTGGTGGTCGTGGCGAAGCCACCGGCGCTGGGCGTGTTGCCTTTCGAAGTGCGGGAGGAGGCCGTGGCGTTGGTGGAGGACAGTGTGGAGGTGGGGAGTTGAGGGGCACGGGCATGGTGAGAGGCTTCGGTCTGCGCCGGGGGTTCGCCGCCGTCCGGTGTTCCGAACGGGGCTCGGGTGTGTGGTGTTCCGAACGGGGCTCGGGTGTGTGGTGTTCCGAACGGGGCTCGGGTGTGTGGTGTTCCGAACAGGGCTCGGGTGTGTGGTGTTCCGAACGGGGCTCTGGTGCATGGTGTACCGAACGGGACTCTGGTGCGTGGTGTAGCGAACGAGGGTTCGTCGCGCGGTGCTGCGACAGGGGGTCCCTCGCGCGGGGCTCTGACACGGGGGCCATCGCACGGTGCTCCGACAGGGGGTCCGCCACCGTCTGGACCGTTGGTGCGATTGCCGTGCTGTGTGTGGTGTTCGGCGTGGTCCTCGCCCTCGGGCAGGGCGTCGTGGCCCGGCATCGTGCGGCGGGCGTCGCGGATCTCGCCGCGCTGGCGGCGGCCGATCACTGGGCGGAGGGCGGCACCGCGGCCTGCGCCCGGGCGGACCGGGTGGCGAGAGCCCAGGGCACGCGCCTTGTGCGGTGCGATGTCGTGGGCGAGATCTCGGACGTGACGGCGGCTTCGGGCCGGGGCCCGTTCGCGGCCGAGGTCAGGGCACGGGCGGGACCCGCTCCCTCCCCGGCTCTGCCTCCTCCTCCTCCTCCTCCTTCTCCTCCGGAGCCCCCCGCAGCAAGACCGTGAGCAGTCGTACCGCGCCCCTCTTGTGCAACGGATCGTTCCCGTTGCCGCACTTGGGGGACTGGATGCAGGAGGGGCACCCGGCGTCGCACTCGCACGACGCGATGGCCTGTCGGGTGGCCGTCAGCCAGGAGGGGGCGGTGTGGAAGGCCCGTTCCGCGAAGCCCGCGCCGCCCGGGTGGCCGTCGTAGACGAAGACCGTCGGGAGGAGGGTGTCGGGGTGCAGCGGGATGGAGACGCCGCCGATGTCCCAGCGGTCGCAGGTCGCGAAGAGGGGCAGCATGCCGATCGACGCGTGCTCGGCGGCGTGCAGGGCGCCGCCGAGGATCTCCGGGCTGATCCGGGCGGCGTCCAGCTGGTCCTCGGTGACCGTCCACCACACGGCACGCGTGCGCAGCGTACGAGGCGGGAGGTCGAGCTTCGTCTCGCCCAGCACTTCACCGGTGATGACACGTCGACGCAGGAAGGAGACGACTTGGTTGGTGACCTCGACGGAGCCGTAGCAGAGGCGGCCGTCGCCCCAGGGGATCTCGACGTCCGTCTCCAGGACGGAGATCGACGTCGTGTCGCGGGCGGCCGTCGTGTAAGACGGGTTGGCCTCCTCGACCAGGGCGACCGAGTCGTCCAGGTCCAGTGACCGGACCAGGTAGGTACGGCCCTGGTGGAGGTGGACGGCGCCCTCGTGCGCGGTCGCGTGGGCGGCGCCCGCGTCCACCGTGCCGAGCAGCCGTCCGGTGCCGGACTCGACGATCTGCACCGGCTGACCGCCGCCGCCCCGGAGGTCGGTCAGGTCGGCGGCTCGTTCCCGGCGGGTCCAGTGCCAGGCCTTGGTCCGGCGGCGCAGCAGCTTCGCGGCCTCCAGCTGCGGCAGCAGGCTCTCGGTCTCGGGGCCGAACAGCTCCAAGTCGTCGTCGGTCAGCGGCAGTTCCGCCGCCGCCGCGCACAGGTGCGGGGCCAGGACGTACGGGTTGTCCGGGTCCAGGACGGTCGACTCGACCGGCTGGTCGAACAGGGCCTCGGGGTGGTGGACGAGGAAGGTGTCCAGGGGGTCGTCGCGGGCGACCAGGACGGCGAGCGCCCCCTGCCCCGACCGGCCCGCCCGGCCCGCCTGCTGCCACAGGGACGCGCGCGTGCCCGGGTAGCCGGCGATGACGACCGCGTCCAACCCGGAGACGTCGATGCCGAGTTCCAGGGCGGTGGTCGCGGCGAGGCCGAGGAGTTCGCCGGAGTGCAGGGCCTGTTCGAGGGCGCGGCGCTCCTCGGGGAGGTAGCCGCCGCGGTAGGCGGCCACGCGCCGGGCCAGGGCGCGGTCGACCTCGGCCAGCCGTTCCTGGGCGATCACCGAGATCAGCTCGGCGCCGCGCCGGGAGCGTACGAAGGCGACCGTGCGCACGCCCTGGACGGCGAGGTCGGTCAGCAGGTCGGCCGTCTCCGCGGTGGCGGTACGGCGGACCGGTGCACCCTTCTCGCCCTGCAGCTCGGTGAGCGGGGGTTCCCACAGGGCGAACACCAGTTCACCGCGCGGTGAGGCGTCGTCGGCCACCTCGACCACTGGGAGGCCGGTGAGGCGGCGGGCGGCGACCGACGGCTCGGCGGCGGTCGCGGAGGCCAGCAGGAACACGGGCGAGGCGCCGTACCGCGCGCACAGGCGGCGCAGCCGGCGCAGCACCTGGGCGACGTGGGAGCCGAAGACACCGCGGTAGGTGTGGCACTCGTCGATGACGACGTACTTGAGCGACTTCAGGAAGGAGGACCAGCGGGGGTGGGACGGGAGTATGCCGCGATGCAGCATGTCCGGGTTGGTGAGGACGTAGTTGGCGTACTGGCGGATCCACTCACGTTCCTCGAACGGCGTATCACCGTCGTAGACCGCAGGCCGGACCGAATTGCCCAGCAGTTGTGAAATTTCCTTCACAGCTCGGCGTTGATCCGCCGCCAGGGCCTTCGTGGGGGCCAGGTAGAGGGCGGTGGTACCGCGGCCGTTCGGCGCCTCGGCGCCGTCCAGGAGGGTCGACAGGACCGGGACCAGATAGGCCAGGGACTTGCCGGAGGCGGTGCCGGTGGCGACGACCACCGAGTCGCCGTCCAGGGCGTGCTCGGCCGCGCGGGCCTGGTGGGCCCAAGGGTGCTCGATGCCCGCTGACTGCACTGCTGCGATGACCTCGGCACGGATCCGGTCGGGCCAGACGGCATGGCGACCCTCGCGCGGGGGCAAGTGCTCCGTATGAGTGATGCGCGAAGCCCGGCTCGGCCCCGCGGCGAGCCGGTCCAGGACCGTGCCCGGAGCGAGGCGGGAGGCGGGGTCCGTCGAGCGTCGATCGGATCGGTGATTCTTGGCCATCGGTACCGAGTGTGTCACCGGCGTGACGGACAATGGGACCAAGGCGTCGTGCACGCCTGCCGTAAGTGATTGAATGCCATCGCGGCTGGCGAACCGTCCCGGGCCCTGCCGAGGTGTCCCGAGGGGCGACCGCTCGATAGCAAGGTGCTGGAGGATCCGTGGACCTGTCCCTGTCGACCGAGACCGTCGGCGATCGCACGATCGTCAAGGTCGGTGGCGAAATCGACGTATATACCGCGCCCAAGCTGCGCGAGCAGCTCGTCGAGCTGGTGAATGACGGGAGTTTCCACCTCGTCGTCGACATGGAGGGCGTGGACTTCCTCGACTCCACCGGTCTCGGCGTGCTGGTCGGCGGCCTGAAGCGTGTTCGTGCCCATGAGGGCTCGCTGCGCCTGGTCTGCAACCAGGAGCGCATTTTGAAGATTTTCCGCATCACCGGTCTCACCAAGGTGTTCCCGATCCACACCTCGGTCGAGGAAGCGGTGGCGGCCACCGACTGACCGCCGGACCCGGGCCAGTGATCAGTCGTCCGTGCCCGGGACGGAAGAAGTTCATGAGGGGGTCCGGGCTATCGGCAGCCCGGTCCCCCGACAGCACGCCCGAAGTTCCGAGGGGGATGCATGGCCACCGTTGAACTCCGCTTCAGCGCGCTGCCCGAGCACGTCAGGACCGCCCGACTGGTGGCGGCAGCGGTGGCGCGCAGGGCCGGAGTGGACGAGGCCGTCCTCGACGAGGTCAGGCTCGCCGTCGGCGAGGCCTGCACCCGTGCCGTCGGCCTGCACCAGAGCGGCGGCATCACGGCGCCGGTGAAGGTGCTGCTGATCGAGGAGGAGAAGCAGTTCTCCATCGAGGTCGGCGACGAGGCACCGCGTTCGGCCCCCGGCGATCGCGCGCCCGGTGGCGCCGCCGAGGACCCCGACGCGGAGAGCGAGGAGGACGAGATGGGCCTCGCGGTCATCAGCGGCCTCGTCGACGACGTGGAGGTCACCGCCGGCGAGCACGGCGGTCTGATCCGTATGACGTGGCCCACCACGCCACCGACCGCGGTGCTTCCCTGATCTCACCGGCGTCATCATTACCCCGAAGGGCCCTGCTGAGCAGGGCCCTTCGGCATCTGTCCCGGCGTCGACTCTTGGGCATAGCCTTTTCGTGAATCAATTCACGATCAATCGGCTGATAATTCGATCAAGCATCAATGCGGGCGTCAATGCCCTTGAGGTGTTACCACTTTCGGGTTCTGTGGCCTGGTGTCGATCATTTGCTGAAGAGCATGTGAAGGCTAATTCCGTTTACCGCGCACTGTTTTGATCAGGTCCGGGTACCTAGAATCCGTCCACATCTTGAGCTCAGCCCAAGCGTCAAGGAGGACGAATGGCGGGGCTTTCTACCCCTCATCAGCTGGACCAACCCACTACCTTCGCAGCCGCAGTCCTGACCGACGACAACCGCATCCTCGTGGCGATCATCGGTGTCGTCGCGCTGGCGGCGCTCGTGGTCGCAGGTGTCCTGGTACGCCAGGTGCTTGCGGCAGGCGAAGGCACCGACAGCATGAAGGAGATCGCGGCGGCGGTCCAGGAAGGCGCCAACGCCTACCTGGCCCGCCAGTTGCGCACGCTCGGCGTATTCGCCGTCATCGTGTTCTTCCTGCTCATGTTGCTGCCTGCGGACGACTGGAATCAGCGCGCCGGACGATCAGTGTTCTTCTTGATCGGTGCGGCGTTCTCGGCGGCCACCGGTTATATCGGTATGTGGCTCGCCGTACGGAGCAATGTGCGAGTCGCCGCAGCCGCGCGCGAGGCGACCCCCGCAGCGGGTGAGCCGGAAAAGGATCTCACCGCCGTCTCGCACAAAGCCATGAAGATCGCTTTTCGCACGGGCGGCGTCGTCGGCATGTTCACGGTGGGGCTCGGTCTGCTGGGCGCCTCCTGTGTGGTGCTGGTGTACGCGGCCGACGCGCCGAAGGTGCTTGAGGGCTTCGGTCTCGGGGCCGCCCTCATCGCCATGTTCATGCGTGTCGGCGGCGGCATCTTCACCAAGGCCGCCGACGTCGGCGCCGACCTGGTCGGCAAGGTCGAACAGGGCATTCCGGAGGACGATCCGCGCAATGCCGCGACCATCGCCGACAACGTGGGCGACAACGTCGGCGACTGCGCGGGCATGGCGGCCGACCTCTTCGAGTCGTACGCCGTGACGCTCGTCGCCGCGCTGATCCTGGGCACGGCCGCCTTCGGCGACGCCGGGCTCGGCTTCCCGCTGCTCGTGCCCGCGATCGGCGTGATCACGGCCATGATCGGTATCTTCGCCGTGGCGCCCCGCCGGTCCGACCGCAGCGGGATGACGGCGATCAATCGCGGGTTCTTCATCTCCGCGGTGATCTCGCTCGTACTGGTCGCGATCGCCGTCTTCATCTACCTGCCGTCGTCGTACGCCGAACTCGACGGCGTCACCGATGCGGCGATCGCCGCCAAGGACGGCGATCCGCGGATCCTGGCGCTCGTGGCCGTGGCGATCGGCATCGTGCTCGCCGCCGTCATCCAGCAGCTGACCGGCTACTTCACCGAGACCAACCGCCGCCCGGTGATGGACATCGGCAAGACCTCGCTCACGGGTCCCGCCACCGTCGTCCTCGCCGGAATCTCCGTAGGCCTCGAATCGGCCGTCTACACCGCCGTGCTGATCGGCCTCGGCGTGTACGGGGCGTTCCTGCTCGGCGGTACGTCGATCATGCTGGCGCTGTTCGCGGTGGCACTGGCCGGGACCGGCCTGCTCACCACGGTCGGCGTGATCGTCGCGATGGACACCTTCGGGCCGGTCTCCGACAACGCGCAGGGCATCGCCGAGATGTCCGGCGACGTGGAGGGGGCGGGCGCCCAGGTGCTCACCAACCTGGACGCGGTCGGCAACACCACCAAGGCCATCACCAAGGGCATCGCCATCGCCACCGCGGTCCTCGCGGCATCGGCGCTCTTCGGGTCGTACCGTGACGCGATCACGACCGGAGCGCGCGACGTCGGCGAGACACTGACCGGCGAGGGCGCTCCGATGAACCTGATGATGGACATCTCGCAGCCCAACAACCTCGTCGGCCTCATCGCGGGCGCGGCGGTCGTCTTCCTCTTCTCGGGGCTGGCGATCAACGCGGTGTCGCGGTCGGCGGGGTCCGTGGTCTACGAGGTGCGGCGGCAGTTCCGTGAGAAGCCCGGGATCATGGACTACACGGAGAAGCCGGAGTACGGCAAGGTCGTCGACATCTGCACCAGGGACGCCCTCCGGGAGCTGACCACGCCTGGTCTGCTCGCGGTCATGGCACCCATCGCCATCGGGTTCACGCTCGGTGTCGGCGCGCTCGGCGCGTTCCTCGCCGGCGCGATCGGCACCGGCACGCTGATGGCGGTGTTCCTCGCCAACTCCGGTGGCGCCTGGGACAACGCCAAGAAGCTCGTCGAGGACGGTCACCACGGAGGCAAGGGCAGCGAGGCCCACGCCGCCACGGTGATCGGCGACACGGTCGGCGACCCCTTCAAGGACACCGCGGGGCCCGCGATCAACCCACTGCTGAAGGTCATGAACCTGGTGGCACTGCTGATCGCGCCCGCGGTCATCAAGTTCAGCTACGGAGAGGACGAGAGCGTCGGTGTCCGCATCGCGATCGCGGTGCTCTCGCTGCTGGTGATCGTCGGCGCGGTCTACGTCTCCAAGCGACGCGGCATCGCCGTGGGTGACGAAGGCAACGCCGAACGAGTGGCCAAGCCGGCCGATCCCGCGGTGGTTTCGTAGACGGTCTTACGACGCCC
>NZ_WJBG01000154.1 GCF_009709555.1 Streptomyces blattellae
ACGCACTCACCGGCACCCCATGGCTCCCACCCACAGTCGCCTGACCCCCCCGTGAATGGACACCTTCCAGGACCCCACGGCCTACGTACTCCAGCTCTACTGGTTCGACGCCACGGGGAGACAGGCACGCGGAATCAAGATGACCACGGACGGCATTGCTCCGAGTAAGACCATCACGTTCACTGTCCATGGCTCTCTCACGAACACCGAGGAATGGACATGTGACGTGAAGGTACTCGGGGCGCAATAAGTACCCGCAGACAGGCGCTCGGCTCCCTCTGGGGTCGGGCGCTTACCTGTATCCGCAAGCGGAATGACTGATGTCTGTTTGTCAGCGGTGGCTGAGATGATGGGAGGAGTTGAGGGAAGTCCGATACGAGAGACCAGGAGGAAGCATCAACCAACCAGTACGCAAGCCAGCGAGGAAGCTTAAGACGGGGGACCATCTGAAACTGTGGAATGGCAAGACGACTGAGATTCTGTCGATTGAACCAGCAATAAACCAAGTGGGGAGGAAGTGCCTGATTCTCAAGCTGTACAAGTCGCCAACGATGGTTGTGAAAACTGAACGCGTTATGGCAATGCACTACCCGGAAAACAAGTAACTCCATTGAGAAAATGCCAGCACTCCGAAACTCGGAAGTGTTGGCATTCATAGTTGGTGCTCTTGGAGACGAGTAACTACTTCAAAGGGTTGAGGCCACGGAAACTAGGTCATACGGCTATTTTCCCCTTTGAATTCGCATTCAGTAGCCCCATTAGTCATTCCATATTTAGTTGATTTGATAGAAATTGCCAGGAATAGGTGAATACCCATATAGCTCTGGTTATCCATTAAGAAATCCAGTAACCGAATGAGGTTACTGGATTCATGTATTCAGTTTTACTCGATATCCATCTATGAAATAATTCCCTAACGACTACCCCACCCCCCTTACCCCCCTCCCCGTGGACGGAGTGATCATACAGGGTGGGAGGGGTAATGTCCAGGGGTGCTCATTCAGCGCGCTATTGCTGCGCCCTCAAGTGCCGTACGGCCGTCTGCGACTCTTCCACGGGTTCCCCGTACAACTCCGCCAGTTCGGCGCGGAACTGCGCTGTACGGGCCTGTACAAGCTCCTGCTTGGCCATCTGTTCCGCACGATGTGCGGCGGCTTGTTTATCCAAGCGTGCGTGATGTTCCCCAGTTCTATTACGAGGTGCGGGTACGTTCGCACTCGTTGCACTCGGCTCACTCTTCTTAGAGGGTCCCTTCTTACTTCTAGGAGAGAATGAGTAACCAGGGGTATTAGTCTCACCAGGAGTAGGAGACGCGTTAGCGTCGACTACGTCAACCAAGGGGAGATCCTTACTGACCTCTTCTAGTTCCTTATCTAGTTCACCAGAGGGAGAATCAAGTAGACCAGGGCTTCCCTCTGGTTCCTCTCTCTTTGCAGCTTCGCTGCCCTGGTCAGTTGTTGTAGTCAGTATTCTCTCTTCAGTGTTGTATTCAGTATTGATAGGACTAAATAGAGATTCCCTCTGACTAAATACAGGTTCCGACTGACTAAATACGGATTCCATCTGACTAAATAGAGATTCCGGCATGTCGTTGAAGTCGTAGCGGTTGGATACCCTCTGGACTCCGTCATAGACCAGGTAACCCGACTCCTTGAGTGTCTTGAGAGCCTTAGTAAGCGTTGGTTGGCTTACTCCTGCTGCGGTTGCTAGTTTCCTGGTTCCCCAGAAGCTACTAGCGTTGGTGGTGCATCGGATCACTACGTAAGTGGCTAGCTCATTCAGGCTGAAACGGCCGTCTTTGAGGATGGTCTCTGGAACCTTGGTGAAGTTTCCTTTATCCACCATGTACTGATTGCGGTACGGCTGCTTGTCTACGGCCGTATTCAGACGCTTCCCGGTATTGCGCTTCCACGCATCCTCTGTCTGCGCTTTGATGCGCTTCAGATGGCTCTCTGCGGCATCGTTGGTCGGGAAGAGGTAGATACGGACTCCGTCTCTGGTTTTCTCGCTGGAGAGCCACCCTGCGGCTTCCAGAGTTCTGACCATCGTCTGTACCGGCTTTTTGCCGATACCCCATCTCTCCTGAAGCTCCTCCCATTGGTAAGCATTGTAGTCGAGCGATCCTAGATCCATGGCTAGGTCAATCCAGCGCATAAAAACACTGGGCTTCAGCTCTCCCAGGATCAACGCGTTGGGAGCCAGGGTCTGAGGAACTAGTTTGTCTGTCATTTGGTGTATCCTGTTCTAGACGGTAAATGTATCTGGACGGTCAATACCGAAGGTTTACGGCAATCTCTCGCTTGGGTTTGGGTTCGATTGCTGGTTCTGGTTCATCATTCGGCACTGAATGGCCTTTTCGTGTTCGCTCCACCTGAGACCCCGCTATTCCAATACGGAGTAGCGGGGTCTTTTGTGTTCCTACAGGTATTCTTGCCATTGATGAACTTCCAGGGCGTAGCGGGTGGTCCTATTCTTGAAGAGAACCCCACCTGGGTTTCCCCAAGAACTCGAATCCCGCTCAGGCAGCAGACCCGCATTCTTCAATTCTTCTATGATTGCTTCGTAGTCGTCTTCGAATTCTTCCAAGAATTGCTCTCGCCTCATGAGTTCACCAGTACGTTTTAGCTCGGAATAGACAGCCTGCGCAGGAAAGCTCAGGCTTTCTAGTTCTTTCATCCGTTCCTCTCATCCCCCCATGTAGTGAAGGTTTGTTTCACGTGCTCCCATGAAACCGATTGAAGACGTAACCTCGTGAATCACGCCCATACCCTTTAGCTCTTCGAGCGCGTTACGGAACTCACCAGGTGCAGCCGTAGGGAAAGCCTCTTGGAACTGTCGCTCTACCTCACTGGTCTTTGCTGGTGTTGGTCTCTCGTAGGCATCAAAGCCCTTGACGATTTCAACGATTGCAGGACCGCTCTGCGAGAGGATTGCTTCTCTGCGCTGCTGCTCCTTGTACTGCTCCACCATTCTGCGCTGCTCAGTTTCCTTGGCTTGCTTCTCCGCAGCGCGCTGCGCCTGATACTCAGGGTCTAGAATGCGCTCCCAATAGCTGCGCTCCTGGATTCCGAACTGAAATGCTTTCGTGTTCACCATAGTGTTGACTCCTCTGCGTCTTTCTTTAGTAGTACATAGCAATGCGGCTTAACCGAGCGATCCACACGCAACCATCCGTGACTCTCAAGTTGGCTAACAGCCACTCTGAGGTCACTGCGGTCTTTTCCTACTCCGATTGCTTTTGCTAGGTGTTCCTGGGTAAACCGGGTCTGTCCGTCGTGAGCCTTCAGATAGATCCAAAGGAACTGTGCTCGGGGTCCGATCGATGTTTCATTGAGCAGATAGACCGGTGTCTCTACTGTGTCTGCTGTCATGTCTTCCTTTCACTAAGCGACTGTCGCTCTCTCGGGCCATTCAGATAGCTCTCTGAGGCACTGTCTTACTCGGTCTGCGCTCATGCTTGTCTCGTGTGCCAGCACTCCCGCAGAAACGCACTCATGGCGTTCCTGATGTGCCCTGATGACGTGTAGCACCGTGAATGCGTCGGGACTGATGTCCCCAATGCTCGTGCTCATCTCCGTACCCCTATGAGATCCAGCCGGAAGCCGTAAGCTCACGAACGCAGTCACTCAGGGACGCTTCGTGTGACTGTCCAAGCTTTACGAGAGTGCGGCGCAGCGAATCATCAGTGATTGGCAACCCGACATGCCAAGCCACATACGTGAGCTTTGCCGGTAGGGATACGGACGCGCGCCAGATAGGCAGGCTCGATACTTTGTTCATTACGTTTCCTCAGGTTTGGTCGTCTGGTTCTTCTACGGCCTCACCTTCCTATAGACATTATCGCATGAATTCATTCAACCTTCGGATTAGCAGCACTGCGCCAGTGCAGCGAAAAGGGCCACAACTATCACTCTGTGTTGATAGCTGTAGCCCTTTCCGCTACATGCCGCAAACCCCCACGCTTGCGGCGTTCGGTATTCGGTTATTACGTGATCGATCTCACGTCTTATGGAATGGCTCTAGCGGCTACTCCAGTGCTAATAGCGGGTGCTGCGCGCCCCTCGATTGCTCCCTGCCCAAAGCTTGCCGTACGGCCAATACTTCCTGAGTTCAGGAACCCCTGTTGAAGGTTCCCGAGCATCTGGTCTGCCTGTCCGGCGTTCGCTGTAGCCGTTGCTGCCATTGCGTCAATCGCGTCCATGTCTGGGATGTACGGACCTGTATCCATGTTCAATCTCCTGTCTCGTGTTCTTCCTGGCCCCTTCCCCTCACCTCGAATTATCCCAGGATTGATCACAGGCATGAGAAAACCCCCAGACGCTACGTCCAGGGGTTCGCTCTGCATCCTGCGTCAGTACCGGTCTCCGAGTCGTTTAGCGGCCTTCAGGGCCCTACTGGTGGCCATGTCAGCGGCATAGCGTCGCAACATGGTGGGGTCTTTCCATCCCTGAATGGTCATGACGTCCTCTCCGCTCATTCCGGCAGTCAGCATGTCGTCTGTGGCCGTGTGCCGGAACTGATGGGGGTGGCAACCCTCGTAACCGGCTTCCTGCGCCCTGCGCTTCAGCATCCGATAGAGACCGGAGTAGGTGAGCCGAGACCTGTTCCGCGTACCAAGCCAGAGATCCTGACCCTTGCTGAGCTTGTGAGTCTCCCTGGCCCTGATGTACCGGGTCAGAGCGATGACCGTACGGGGCTGAAGGGGAATGACCCTGCCCTCTCCCGTGCTCCGCGCATCCTTCAGGGGAACAACCTGTGCCAAGCCCTGTTCAAGGTCCAGAGAATCCAGACGGAGCGTCAGCAGCTCCTCTGCCCTCAGTCCTTCCGTGAGTACGCGCACGATCGCGTGATCCCTGACCTTCTCGAACTCCCTGACTCGGGGATGTCCGTTCCCCGTCGCCTTCAACAGATCAGCGATGAAGTCCGCAGAGAGGGTCTGCGGCTTGCCTGCCTTGGGGGGTGCGTACCTCTGAAGCTTCTTGTCCCGGTACGGGTTGGGAACGTCGTACTCCTCTTCCAGCCAAGTGAAGAACGGGCGTAGGTTCCGCTGAACGGTGTTGGTCCCGCCCTGTTCGTGCTCCTGGAAGTAGGCACGGAAGAAGCGGTTCAGGGTGGCTGTGTCGACTGAGGTGAAGTCCTCTTCGAACGCCTGTGCCGTCATCCACTGGTCAAGCGCACGGACCGCCTTGCAGTACGCCGTGACGGTCTTCTCCTGGTACGGCCGACCGTGCTTGTTGTTGGTCGCTCGAAGATGCGTGGCGTAGTCCTGAGCTGTCGTCTGCCTGACCTCTGACGTGTCAGGGTCAGTGGGGATGACTCGGAGTGCTGCGCTCCGCGCGCTTCCCTGAGATGCCCTGAGAGGTGACTTCCTGGCCTGTGCCGACACGGGGTGACTCCCTGGTGTCCGGGCTAGGCAAGGTGCAGTCCGCTAGGCGCCTTACCTAACCGAGTCTGGTAGGTAAGTCACGCGGCTTTCAATGATCCAACTGACCCATAACCCCAGGTCAGAGCATCTGTGGCGCCCCCGGCAGGACTCGAACCTGCGGCCAAGCGCTTAGAAGGCGCCTGCTCTATCCACTGAGCTACGGGGGCCGGTGGTGGCTTCTGTCATGGTGCCCGGGTGTGGGCTGATCCGTGACGTTGCCGGGGACAAGGATAGAACTCCCGGATCCGTGTCCCTGTCGCTTCGCCTCCGTGGCTCGATGTGGAGGTTCGGTGAAGCGGTCCTGATAATCGCAGGCAGGTACGAATCGTGCAGCGCTTTTGGCGTCTCGCACCTCGGGTGTTGTGCACTCGTTATGCCTGGACTTTGCCCTCGCCCCACTCGTCCCTTCCATCCCTTGTGTCCTGTCGGCGCGCAGACATGCTCATATGCTTCAGATATCCCCTGAAATTGGGCATTCTTCGCATGTGGTGACCTTGGACGTACGGCCTCAGCTGCTCGACGCACTCTCTGCCCTGCGCGACCGTGTCGCCGCCGCACGCTTCCCGCTGCCCCTGGCGGGAGCCTCGCGCGCGCGTGCCAACCGCGACGAACTACTCGCTCAACTCGACGACTACCTGGTGCCCCGGCTGAGAGAGCCGGAGGCGCCGTTGCTGGCCGTGGTGGGGGGTTCCACCGGGGCCGGGAAGTCGACGCTGGTCAACTCCCTTGTGGGGCGTCGGGTCAGCGAGGCGGGGGTGCTGCGGCCGACGACGCGGACTCCGGTGCTGGTGTGCAACCCGGAGGACCATCATTGGTTCAGCGGTATGCGGGTGCTGCCCGGCCTCACGCGCGCGTGGGTACCCCAGCAGGACGCCGGCGACGAACCTCTGCTGCCGGGCGAGAACCCCGCGCGCGTGCTGCGGATCGAGACCGCCGACACCCTGCCGCGCGGGCTCGCCCTCCTCGACGCGCCCGACATCGACTCCCTGGTGGCCGACAACCGGGTCCTCGCCGCGGAGCTGATCTGCGCGGCTGACATCTGGCTCATGGTCACGACGGCGGCCCGGTACGCCGACGCCGTGCCCTGGCACCTGCTGCGCACCGCCAAGGAGTACGACGTCACCCTGGTCACCGTCCTGGACCGGGTGCCCCACCAGGTCGTGTCCGAGGTGTCCCGGCAATACGCGGCGCTGCTCACCAAGGCCGGACTCGGCGACGTACCCCGGTTCACGGTGCCCGAGCTGCCCGAGTCGGCCTGGGGCGGCGGGCTGCTGCCGGCCACCGCTGTGGCGCCGCTGCGGACCTGGCTCGTCCAGCAGGCGCAGGAGCCCGCCGCCCGACAGCACTCGATGGCTCGTACGGCGTACGGCCTCCTGGAATCGCTGCGGTCCCGGATGCCCGAGCTGGCCGGCGCCGCCGCCGCCCAGTACGCCGCCGCCCTGCGCCTCACCGCCGCCGTCGACTCGGCCTATGACAGCGAGTACGCGCGCGTGCGGGGGCGATTGCAGTCGGGCGCCGTGCTGGCAGGCGACGCCCTGAAGCGGTGGCGTGCGTTCCCGCTCGACTGCTCCGCGGGCGAACTGCTCGACGCCCTCGTGGAGAGCCTCGCCGCCCTGCTGCTCTGTGCCGTCACCGCCGCCGACGAGCGCATCGACGACGCCTGGCGGCGCGAACCCGCCTCCGCCGCCCCCGGGCTCGCCGACCGCGATGCGTCGCTGGAGAGTGCCGAGCACCGGATCGGGATGGCCGTACGACGGTGGCGGCGGGAGATCGAGGAGTACGCCGAGGAAGAGGTACGCGACCTCGACCGGAGCGTCGTGCTCGATCCCGAGGTGATCGCCGCCCTCGCCGCCACCACCCTGCTCGGTGGCCGCCGGGCGCGGTCCGGTGGTGAGGCGCTCGCCGAGCGGATCGGCGCGCACGGGGCGTTGCGGCTGCGCGACCGGGGCGGACGGCTGCTCGCCGACTATCTGGACCGGGTCATGCACACCGAACGCGAGCGCCGTCTCGCCCCGCTCGACGCACTCGACGTACACCCCGAACCTCAGGCCGAACTCATCGCCGCGCTGTCCGTACTGCAGAAGGAGAGGTGACCGGTGACCGCCATCACTGACCGGGACCACACCGAGCACACCGAGCACGCCCAGCGCCCTCAGGGCGTGGCTCCCGAGGGCGCCCGCGTCGATATCGAGTTCCCTGAAGAGCACGATTCCGAAAACGGCATCCCTGGGGAAAGGTCTGAGAGGGAGAGCACGTACGGCGACCGCGGGAAGGGTTCTGACGGGGAGAGTGCATCCGTGGGCGGCGGATTCTTTGATGCAGAAGGCGACCGCGACGAGCACACGCGCGTGGGAGACAGGGGCAGCGGATTCGGGCGTACGGAGGAGGCCGGGCGCGGCGAGGACCGGCGCGGAGACGCCGGGCGCGGGGAGGAAGGGCGCGGAGAGGACGGGGCGGCCGGGGGCACGGAGGCCGGGCGGGAAGACTCGGGTCGACTGGACTCCGGCCGTGTTGACTCCGGCCGTGCCGACTGCGGGCATGCTGAATCGGGCCGTACGGAGTCGGGCCGTACGGAGCCGGGTCGTACGGAGTCCGGCCCCGAATCCGGCCGTACGGAAGCCGGCGGTGCCGAATCCGTCAGCCCCTGGGACGACGGGCTGATTGCGCGGCGGGTCGACGAGACAGCCCCCGCGGAGCCGGTCGCGGTCGTGGAGAGCCGGCGTTCCGTACCGCAGACGGTGGCGCCGCTGGCGTACGACGGGCCGCTGCGGTCGCGGCTGGACGCGCTGCGCGAACTGGTCGGGCTGTCCCGTACGCGGCTCGACAGCAAGACGCTCGCCGAGGCGGGGCGGGTCCTCGACGAGGCGGCGGCCCGGCGCAGGCTCTCCGGGCAGCACACCGTCGTGGCGATCGCAGGCGCCACCGGCAGCGGAAAGTCGCAGCTGTTCAACGTGCTCGCCGGGGTGAACATCTCGGAGACCGGGGTGCGCCGGCCGACCACCGCCGCCCCCATCGCGTGCAGCTGGAGCGACGGCGGCTCGGCGCTCATCGACCGGCTCGGCATTCCGGGCCGGCTGCGGCGGCGCCCGGTCCAGAACTCGGACACGGAGGCCGAACTGCGCGGGCTCGTCCTGGTCGACCTGCCCGACCACGACTCGGCCGCCGTACAGCACCGCGAGCAGGTGGAGCGGGTCCTGGCGCTCGTCGACGCGGTCATCTGGGTGGTCGATCCCGAGAAGTACGCCGACGCCGTGCTGCATGAGCGCTATCTGCGGCCTATGGCGGGGCACGCGGAGATCATGTTCGTGGTCCTCAACCAGATCGACCGGCTTCCCGGCGAGGCCACCGACCAGGTCCTCGACGACCTGCGGCGGCTACTCGACGAGGACGGGATCGCTCTGGGGGAGTACGGCGAGCCGGGCGCGACCGTGCTCGCGCTGTCCGCGCTCACCGGCGACGGGGTCGGGGAACTGCGCGAGGTGCTCGGTGAGTTCGTGGCGGAACGCGGGGCCGCGGCACGCCGGATCTCGGCCGATGTGGACGCCGCGGCGTGGCAGTTGCGGCCCGTCTACGCCACGGGGCGGCGCAGCGGGCTCAGCGAGGACGCGCGGGAGGAGTTCTCCGCGCGGCTCGCGGACGCGGTGGGGGCGACCGCCGCTGGTGAGGCCGCCGAACGCGCGTGGCTGCGCAACGCGGGCCGTGCGTGCGGCACGCCCTGGCTGCGACTGTGGGGGTTGTTCAACGACCGGCGCGAACCGCCCACCGGACGGCTGTCGTCGCGTACGCATACCGATGAGGAGGCCACGGCCCGCCAGCGCGTCGAGCAGGCGGTGCGGGCGGTGTCCGACCGTGCCTCGGCGGGGTTGCCAGCGCCCTGGGCGCTGGCGGTGCGGGAGGCGGCCGTACGTGGGGCGCAAGGGCTGCCCGAGGCGCTGGACGAGCTGGCCGCGCGGGCCGGGCTGCCTCCGGGGCGCCCGCCGCGACCGGGCTGGTGGCCGGTGGCCGTGCTGGCGCAGGCCGCCATGACGATCCTTCAGGTCGTCGGCGGAATCTGGCTGGCGGGGCAGATCTTTCAGCTCATGGCGCCGAACCTGGGTGTGCCGGTGCTGCTGATGGTCGCCGGCATCGTCGGTGGCCCGCTCGTCGAATGGAGTTGCAAGTTCGCGGCGCGCGGACCGGCACGGCGGTACGGGCTGGAGGCGGAGCGGCGATTGCGGGAGGCCGCCGCCGGATGCGGGCGGGCGCGTGTGCTGGATCCGGTGGCGGCGGAGTTGCTGCGGTACCGGGAGGTGCGGGAGCAGTATGGGCGGGTGCTGGGGGCGGAGGCCGTGGTGAGGTGAGGTGAGGGGTGCTGAGGGGGCGAGTGCTGAGGGGGGCGAGTGCTGAAGGTTCGGGTGCTGAAGTACGGGTGGTGAAGTGCGCGTGCTGAGGTTCGGGCGCTCGTTCGGGTGACGGAGTTTTCCACAGGTGGGCAGTGGTCCACAGCGCTCAGCGGGCTCGGCCCGGCGGAGGCAGTCTGGTGCTGCGGCGATCGCGGCGGACGCGGTGGTCGCCAAGGCGGCGGCGTACCTGGTGTGCCGGGTCGTCGCGGCAGACGCAGCCGTACGGGACGGGCCCGTCGGTGTATCCGCCCGGGGTGAACCGCTCGGGGCGAGGGAGGGGTTGTGATGAACGAGACGATGGTCTGCGCGGTGGGAAACGTGGCGACGCAGCCGGTGTACCGGGATCTGGCGTCGGGCGGTTCGGCGAGGTTCCGGCTGGCGGTGACCGCGCGGTACCTGGACCGCGAGAAGAACACCTGGACCGACGGGCACACCAACTTCTTCACGGTATGGGCCAATCGGCAGCTCGCCACGAATGTGGCCTCGTCGCTGTCGGTGGGCGACCCGGTCATCGTGCAGGGCAGGCTGAAGGTGCGTTCGGACGAGCGCGAGGGGCAGAGCTGGACGTCGGCCGATCTCGACGCGGTGGCGATCGGGCACGACCTCTCGCGGGGCACATCGGTCTTCCGGCGCCCGAACAAGCCGGATTCGCAGGCGACCGGTCCCACGCCCGCGCAATCGGGGCCCAGTTGGGAGACCCCGCCGCGTAGCCCGGTCGGCATGGAGGCCCAACGGGAGCCGGAACCCGTGGCGGTGACGTGATGTCACCTTCGTCCGGAGTCGACTGAACTACGGCTTATCGACGAATGCGCACCGCGTCACTGCGGTGGATTTGTCGATAAGCCCTGTTCTCAAACGGCCCTGGCGATAACGATTCCGAGTCGGATCAGCCGTCCGCCGGTATCCCCGGGAGGCGTGGTGCGCCACGTCCTTAGGATGCGGAACATAACTCTCGGGGTTTCTGATTCAGCTGGTGGGACCGCGCCCCCGCATCAACGGGTCCTGCTCGAAGGGGAATTCTGTGTTTTCTTCGTTCTCTGCGCCGTCCGCGCGCGAGCGAGGGGCAGTCCGCCTCGCCGTGGCGACGTTGATGTCCGGGCTCGTGGCCGTCACCGGTGTGATGGCCGGCGCCGGTACGGCCGTCGCGGACGGGACGGCGCAGAACCAGGGCGGGGCGACCGCCACCATAGGTGGCCTGAAGGCATACGGCGCGGCTGTGATCCACGACGAGGCCGGGGACCAGGAGCTGTCGGCAGGCCTGTTCGAGATGTCCGTCGAGGGCGGCGGCACCCTGCAGACGTACTGCGTCGACATTCGCAACCCCACGCAGAAGGGCGCCAAGTACCACGAGACGCCCTGGAGCGGCACATCCCTGGGCGCCAACAAGGACGCGGGCAGGATCCGCTGGATCCTGCGGAACTCCTACCCGCAGGTGAACGACCTCGCGGCGCTCGCCGCCAAGGCCGGCGTCAAGGGCGGCCTCACCGAGCAGGACGCGGCGGCCGGCACCCAGGTGGCCATCTGGCGCTACTCGGACGACGTGGACGTCGACGCCGTCGACCCGCAGGCCGAGAAGCTCGCGGACTACCTTGAGCGGAACGCCCGTGACGTGGCGGAGCCGAAGGCGTCGCTGACCCTGGACCCGCCCGCGGTCGCCGGCCGCTCCGGCGAGCGGCTCGGTCCGGTGACGGTGCACACCAACGCGGACTCCGTGACGGTGGCACCGCCTGCCGACTCCGCCACGAGCGGGGTGACGATCGTCGACGGAGACGGCAAGGCCATCACCTCCGCGGCCGACGGCAGCCAGGTGTTCTTCGAGGTCCCCGAGGACGCCGCGGCCGGGTCGGCCGAGCTGACCGTGCACGCCTCGACCACCGTGCCGGTGGGCCGCGCCTTCGCCTCCGAGAGCCGCAGCCAGACGCAGATCCTGGCCGGCTCCAGCGAGTCCACGGTCTCGGCCACGGCCAGCGCGACCTGGGCCGAGCGGGGCGCGATACCCGCACTGTCCGCGGTGAAGAACTGCGCCGCGGGCGGCGTGGACCTCACCACGACCAACAAGGGCGACGAGGAGTTCACCTTCGAACTGCTGGCGGTCGAGCACACCATCGCCGCCGACGAGTCCCGGACGGTGACGATCCCCCTGCAGGAAGACCAGGCGTACGACTTCACCATTGAGGCGCCGGGCGGCTTCCAGAGACGGTTCGCCGGCGTCCTCGACTGCCAGACGAAGGGCGCCGACAGCGGCGACTCGACCCAGCTCCTCGCCGAGCCGAGCCCCGCCACGGTGGGTGGCACCACCACCGAAACCAACCTCGCCGAAACCGGCAGCTCCGGCGCGACTCCCATGATCGGCGGCACCGCCATCGCCCTCGTCGTGATCGGCGGCGGCGTCCTGGTCCTCGTACGCAACAAGCAGACGCCCACCAAGAGCTGAACGGCAAGGATCCTTGTCAACTAAACAGCGAGTGATGGGCCGATGACTCCCTGCTCGGGGCGGCTCCGGCTGCCCTGAGCCTGGTGGGGGGATGGTCACCAGGCGGTTTTCTCCGGGGGGTGGCCATACGGCAAGATGGGGTGTATCTGCCCACTGCCAGATTCAAGCTGCCGGACGGTTTCTCTTGGCTGAGTTCATTTACACCATGCGCAAGGCGCGCAAGGCGCACGGCGACAAGGTGATCCTCGATGACGTCACCCTGAACTTCCTCCCCGGGGCGAAGATCGGCGTCGTCGGCCCGAACGGTGCCGGTAAGTCGACCGTTCTGAAGATCATGGCGGGGCTTGAGCAGCCGTCGAACGGTGACGCGTTCCTGTCGCCCGGGTACAGCGTCGGCATCCTGATGCAGGAGCCGAAGCTGAACGAGGAGAAGACGGTCCTGGAGAACGTCCAGGAGGGTGTCGCCGAGGTCAAGGGCAAGCTCGACCGGTTCAACGAGATCGCCGAGCTGATGGCGACCGATTACTCCGACGCGCTGCTCGACGAGATGGGCAAGCTGCAGGAGGAGCTCGACCACGCCAACGCGTGGGACCTCGACGCGCAGCTGGAGCAGGCCATGGACGCGCTCGGGTGCCCGCCCGGCGACTGGCCCGTCGTCAACCTCTCCGGTGGTGAGAAGCGCCGCGTCGCGCTCTGCAAGCTGCTCCTGGAGGCGCCCGACCTGCTGCTGCTGGACGAGCCCACCAACCATCTCGACGCCGAGTCCGTGAACTGGCTGGAGCAGCACCTCGCCAAGTACGCGGGCACCGTCGTGGCCATCACCCACGACCGGTACTTCCTCGACAACGTCGCCGAGTGGATCCTCGAACTCGACCGCGGGCGTGCCTACCCGTACGAGGGCAACTACTCCACGTACCTGGAGACCAAGCAGACCCGTCTCAAGGTCGAGGGGCAGAAGGACGCCAAGCGCGCCAAGCGGCTCAAGGAAGAGCTCGAATGGGTGCGGTCCAACGCCAAGGGGCGTCAGGCCAAGTCCAAGGCGCGTCTCGCCCGGTACGAGGAGATGGCCGCCGAGGCCGAGAAGATGCGGAAGCTGGACTTCGAGGAGATCCAGATTCCGCCGGGCCCGCGTCTGGGCAGCATCGTCGTCGAGGTCAACAACCTCAGCAAGGCGTTCGGGGACAAGGTCCTCATCGACGACCTCTCCTTCACGCTGCCGCGCAACGGCATCGTCGGGGTCATCGGCCCGAACGGCGCCGGCAAGACCACGCTCTTCAAGATGATCCAGGGCCTGGAGGCGGCCGACTCGGGCACGATCAAGGTCGGCGACACCGTCAAGATCTCGTACGTCGACCAGAGCCGCGAGAACATCGACCCGAAGAAGACGCTGTGGGCCGTCGTGAGCGACGAGCTGGACTACATCAATGTGGGCCAGGTCGAGATGCCCTCGCGCGCGTACGTCTCCGCCTTCGGCTTCAAGGGCCCCGACCAGCAGAAGCCGGCCGGAGTCCTCTCCGGCGGTGAGCGCAACCGGCTGAACCTCGCCCTCACCCTCAAGCAGGGCGGCAACCTGCTGCTCCTCGACGAGCCGACCAACGACCTCGACGTCGAGACCCTCAGCAGCCTGGAGAACGCGCTGCTGGAGTTCCCCGGCTGCGCCGTCGTCGTCTCCCACGACCGTTGGTTCCTGGACCGGGTCGCCACGCACATCCTCGCCTACGAGGGTGACTCCAAGTGGTTCTGGTTCGAGGGCAACTTCGAGTCGTACGAGAAGAACAAGATCGAGCGGCTCGGGCCGGACGCCGCCCGTCCGCACCGCGCCACCTACAAGAAGCTGACCCGGGGCTGATCTTGCGGCACATCTACCGCTGCCCACTGCGCTGGGCGGACATGGACGCGTACGGCCACGTCAACAACGTGGTCTTCCTCCGCTACCTGGAGGAGGCCCGTATCGACTTCCTGTTCCGCCCGGAGAAGGACTTCAAGCAGGGGTCGGTGGTAGCGCGCCACGAGATCGACTACAAGCGGCAGCTCGTCCACCGGCACACGCCCGTGGACATCGAGCTGTGGATCACGCAGATAAGGGCGGCCTCCTTCACCATCGCCTACGAGGTCAAGGACCCGGACCAGGTCTATGTCCGGGCCTCGACGGTGATAGTGCCGTTCGACTTCGAGGCACAGCGTCCGCGTCGGCTCACGGCGGAGGAACGGGAGTTCCTCGCGGAGTACAGGGATACGGACGAGGAGGAGGCCGTCGCCGCATGACGGTGCTCCACCTCGCCGACGAGGGGGAGGCGGCGGACCTCGCGGCCTTCCTCTCCCGGCTGCTCCACTACGACCGTTCAGCCGCGGTGCGCCTGCAGGCGGCCGGGACCGCGCTCGCCGTCTTCGGCCGGCCGCCGTCCTTCGAGGTGCTGGCGATCCGTGCGGTGCGGCTCGCCAAGCCGTACGAGAACGGCCTCGACGTCATGCTGGACGTGACCGTCTCCGCGGGTGAGCTGCTGGAGGCCCTGGACGAGTCGGCGGCCACGGCTGCCGTCCCGGCCGAGGTCACCGGGCCCCCGTGGGCCGGGGTGCTGCCGCCGCGCGGCGGGTGGCGGCCCGAGCCCGGGCTGCCGGCACCGGACGCCCTGCGGGCCATGGTCCGGGCGGGGGTCGCTGAATTCCGGTCCCGTACGCAGGAGTTGACGCAGGAGGAGCGTACGCGGGCCGAACTCGACCGGATCGGGCGGGAGATCTGGTCCCGGTCGGTCGGGGACACGCATCTGCCCGTGCGGGCCGTGCACGCGGCCCAGTCACTGGGCTTTCTTCGCCTACGACAGGACCCGCACGCGCCCGACGAGGCGCAGCTCGCGCTGTTCTCGTCGGGGGCCTGGCTCAGGCTGCGTACGCCGTACGGGTCGATCGCCGTACGCAGGGCGGGTCTTGGGGCGCTGGACGTCAGCGTGTCCCGCTAGAGATCGGTCACGACGGAAGCCGGGGCAGGCCAGAGACGGGGGCGTGCCGGAGGCCGGGGCAGGCCGGAGGCCGGTCAGCCCGGGGTGTTCACCATCGAGGCCGCCGCGTAGGTCAGGTAGTTCCACAGCGTGCGCTCGTGTTCCTCGGAGAGGCCGAGGTCGTCGACGGCGTCGCGCATGTGCTTCAGCCAGGCGTCGTGCGCCGCGCGGTCGACGGTGAAGGGGACGTGGCGCATGCGCAGACGCGGGTGGCCGCGGTTGTCGCTGTATGTCGTCGGACCGCCCCAGTACTGGATCAGGAACAGGGTGAGGCGCTCCTCGGCCGGGCCCAGGTCCTCCTCGGGATACATCGGCCGCAGGATCGGGTCCTCGGCGACTCCCTCGTAGAAACGGTGGACGAGCCGACGGAAGGTCTCCTCCCCACCGACCTGCTCATAGAAGGTCTGCTCCTGAAGCGTGCCGCGCCGAATCTCTTTCACATCACCCATGGTCTCAGACGGGGAGGACCAGGACTCAAGGCTTAGGACCACCCTCCCGGCTGATGGACCTCCGTGCTGACTGGTCCATTCCGGTGCGGCCGGTATGGGCGCTCGCCTCTCGGGCCGTCCCGCAGCAAAGTGGACGTATGGCCGCACACGCTCTCGACAACGGACTCGACGACCTCGCCGCGTCGGCGCGGGCGGCGTTGGTGCGCGAGATCGAGCTGAGCGGGGCCTGGGCAGGGGATCCGGTGTGGCGGGAGGCGTTCGAGGCGGTGCCCCGCCACCTTTTCCTGCCGTACTACTACGTCGGCGTCGTCGGCGGCTATGAACGCCGGTGGGGCGAGAGCACCGATCCGGGTGCCCGCGAGCGCTGGATGCGCGGGGCGTACGCCGATGCCCCGCTGGCCACCCGGCTGCGCGATGGCGAGCTGGTCTCCTCCAGCAGCCAGCCCTCGCTCATGGCGATCATGCTGGTGGAGCTACGGGTGGAGGACGCCAACCGGGTCCTGGAGATCGGCGCGGGCACCGGATACAACGCCGCCCTGCTGGCACACCGGCTCGGCGACGACAACCTCGTCACCACCGTCGATCTGGAACCGGAGATCACCGAGTCGGCCCGCCGGCACCTGGCCGCCGCCGGCTACCACCCGACCGTCGTCACCGGCGACGGAGCGCGCGGGGTGCCGGAACGCGGCCCCTTCGACCGGATCATCGCGACCTGCAGACTGACCTCGATCCCGTGCGCCTGGCTCGCCCAGTGCAATCCCGGGGCCCGCATCCTGACACCGCTGGCCACCGGCCTGATCGCGCTGGAGGTGCAGGACGCCGAGCACGCCGAGGGGCGGTTCCTGCACACACCCGCCTACTTCGTGCCGCTGCGCGGCTCTGCCCGGCCCGACTCGGAACCGGCACACCTCGGCGGCGTACCGCGCCGGGCCCGGGAGCACGAGCTGTTCGGCTTCCTGCTGGCCCTGAGCCGGGGCGGCCTGGAACCGCAGGAGGCGTACGCGCTGTGGGAGCGCGAGGGGCAGCCGCAGCGCGAGCGCTACGGCGTGACGGTCAGCGGCGAGCGCGAGTGGGCGTGGCTGGACGATCCGGAGGGGCCGTATGCCTGGCCCCTCCCGAACGACCGGCCGCACCTGCTGACCGAGTGAGCAGAGCCACCGAGTGAGCAGAAGTGACTAGCCCCGGCGGATCGTGATCGTCGTCCACGCGCCCACGTGTACCCGGTCCCCGTCCTGCAGCGGCACCGGCACGAACGGCTGGATGGGCTCCTCGGCGCCGTTCACCGTCGTACCGTTCGTCGAGTTCTGGTCGACGATCGCCCAGCTGCCGTCCGGCTGCTGGACCAGCACCGCGTGCTGGTGCGAGACGCCCGGGTCCTCCGGCGGTACCGAGAGGTCGATGTCGGGGGTGTCACCGGTGGAGTGGCGGCGGCGGCCGATGGTGATCTGGTTGCCGGCGAGCGTGCGCTGCTGCTCGGGCGAGTAGGCGGGCAGGTTGAGGCCCGCCGCCTCGGGGCCGGAGCGCTGCATCATCGCCATGAAGTACTCACGGTCCGGACCGATCGTCGCCATCCAGGTCGCCGGCTGCTGCGGGTAGGCCGGGCCGGGCGGTGGCGAGGGCGGGGCCTGGGTCGCGCCGGGCTGAGGGTAGCCGTAGCCGCCCTGACCGGGACCGGGGCCGCCGGGGCCGGGGCCGCCAGGGCCGCCGGGTGCGGTCGAGCCGGGCGGGGAGATCAGCCAGTCGTCGTTACCTCCGCCGAAGGGCTGACCGCCGGGCTGCTGCGGCCTGTTCGTCTCCTGCGGGAACGCGGGCGGGGCCGGCGGTCCGGACTGCTGGAACGCCTGTGCGGGATGCCCGGGCCCACCACCGGGCCCACCCCCGGGACCGCTACCTGGCCCACCCAGACCACCTGGCCCGCCAGGACCACCCGGCGCACCGGGACCGTTGGGACCCCCGGGGCCCATGGGACCACCGGGACTGCCTGGGCCGCCGGGAGTCGGCGCGTGCGGCGGCGGAACCGGCCGCGACGGATCGCCACCGAAGCCGGGCCGACCACCGGGTCCAGGCGGGCCACCGGGGCCGGGCGGGCCACCAGGACCAGGCCGACCACCAGGACCACCAGGACCGCCAGGACCGCCAGGCGGGCCGGGGGGACCGGGCGGGCCGGACGGCGCCGATGGGTCCGTGCCGAACGGCGGGATCGGCTCGGCAGGCCGGTTCATCTGAGACGGACGCGAGCTCTGGTAGTCGTACGACTCTCCGCCGCCGTAGGACGGACCGGGCGGCTGCTGCTGGAAGCGCACGGCCGGGCCGGGCGCCGGCGGGCGCGGGGCGGCGGGGGTGTACGAGGTCGCCGTGTTCGTCAGGAAGTTCCACCGGCACTCCTCGCAGAACGGCGCCCCGCCCTCACGCGGCGTGCGGCACTGCGGGCAGAGCTCCGGCTGGGGGTCCGGTACGGCGGACAGGTGTGGACGCCCCCCGGGCTGAGCGCCGGGATGAGCACCAGGATGAGCACCAGGATGAGCGCCGGGGTGGGGCCCGGGCTGGCCGACGGGCGGCGGGGCCTGGGCCGGGCCGGGCGGCGGGTAGCCGTACCCGGCGGCCGGGGGTGGTGGCGGAGGGGGCGGGGGTACGGCACCGGCCATGCGGTGACCGCAGACCTCACACCAGTCGTCGGAACCCGACTGGTGTCCGTTGGGGCAGGTCGGCATGTCGGCGCTTCCCCCTCTCCTTTCCGACCGCGATGGCCGGATTTCTCCAACCCCAAGGGGGTCAGGCTCGCGTCTGTCTCAGGTCACTTCTTTACACGAACAGTCTTTGTGGACCGGGTCTCAAGAGTCATCTCATCGGCCTCCGCGACCTTCGCCTTCAGTCGCACAGTACCTGTCGCGGCGTCGACCACGTCCACCACCTTCGCAAGGAGTTTCGCGGTATCGGCATTTCCGGAGTCGCTGGCGAGCTGAACGGCGCGGCCCAGTTTGGCCGTTGCTCCATCGATATCGCCCGCTTTGCGTAGATCGAGCCCTTGCTGAATGGCTTGTGCCAGTTCGGCCTGGCCGGTGTAGTGCGCGACTTGGGGGTTGATCGACGTCGAGGCGACCATGTCATCGGTCCACACGGCCCGTACGAGGCCCTGTGCCTTCAGGTTCTGGGCGGTTCCGTCGGGCTGCGGGATCACCAGGGAGACCCGGGCGGCGAGCATCTCCTGGCCGAGGTTGGCGGCCGGAACCTCGACGCAGACGTGGTAGTCACGGGACTCGTCTCCCCACGAGCCGGTGGGGTAGTCCCCGGCGCGCGGGCCGGACTCGGTGCGGCGCTCGGTCAACTCCTCGACACGCGGCGCGACTTGCTTGACGAATTTCACCGTGGTGCCCACCGGGGTCCACAGCCGTAGGGCGACGTCCGCGACCTCCTTGCCCATGGCCGACTCCATCATCTGCGTGAAGTCGGCGGCGAGACCGGCCGGGTCGGCGACGATGTCGGCGCTGCCGAGCAGGGCGGAGGCGATCCCTGTGACTTCTTTCACTTCCCAGTCGGTGCCCACGCCACGGGCGTCGCAGGTGAAGCCTCCGGCGCAGGAGTCGAGTGCCGACTTCAGGGCCTGGGACGACTCGTGCTCATTGCGGCCGTCGGTGAGCAGGATGCCGTGCCGGATGGCGACGTCCGCCGAGGACAGCAGGCCGTCGGCGAGGCGCAGCCAGGTCCCGATGGCCGTACCGCCACCCGCGCTGAGCTTGCGCAGCGCCTGCTTGGCCTGGTCGCGGGTGGTGGCGTCGGCGATCGCCAGGCGCCCGCCGCCCGGGTAGACCTCCTTGGCGACGTGGGTGCCGCCGACCACCGCGAAGTGCACACCGTCGCGCAGGGTGTCGATCGCGGCGGCCGTGGCGTCCCGGGCGTTGCGCATCTTGGTCGGCGGGTAGTCCATCGAGCCGGAGCAGTCGACCATGATCGCCACCGCCGCGTCCGGGCCCTGCCCCGGCGAGTAGAGGTGGGGTGCGGCGACCGCGCTTCCGACAGTGCCCCCGCCGGTCGCGGTCACCGTGACGATCGCGTTGACCTCGCGACCGCCCTCCGGCAGGTACTCGTTCTGATAGACGTCCACCGAGAACTGCGGCACGTTCGACTTCGAGAAATTGGCCATGCTTTCTCAGATCCCCCTCGCAAGCCCCCGCGGGCGCGGGGTGACGACTGTGTCCGGACCGGTCCCCTCCAGCCCGTTTCGCGCTGTGGCCTCAGGCCGATCCTGCCCCCTGCGGCGGGGCGGGGAACGGCACGACGGCCACTGTTACGTTGTCGTGGCCCCCACCGTCGAGGGCGTGACCGACCAGGACCTGGGCGCTGTGCAGGGGGCGCACGGCGGCGTCGAGGGGGACGACCTCGGCCATCTCCTCGGCCGCCTCGGCGTAGTTCCACAGTCCGTCGGTGCACACCACCACTACACCCGCACGGTCCGGCTTGAAGGAAGCGGTGTGCGGCTCCAGTTCGTAGGCGTCGGCGCCGAGCCAGCCGGTGATCGCGTGGGCGCGCTCGTCGGCGTACGCCTCGGCCTCGCTCATCAGGCCCGCGGACACCATCTGCGCGGCCCAGGAGTCGTCCTCGGTGAGCCGGGCGGGGTGCGAACTGCGGTCCACCGGCACCCAGTAGGCACGGCTGTCGCCGACCCAGCCGACGACCAGCAGCCCGGCGGTCACGACCGCGCCGACCAGAGTGCAGGCGGGAGCGTTCTGGTGCGGGGCGTGTTCGCGGGCCGTGGCGGGTTCGCCGGCCAGGGAGTTGACGGCGCGTGAGGCGGAGACGATCGCCTCGTGCATCGCCTGCTGCGGGTGCGTGCCGCGCTCCAGAGCGCCCAGCAGCGACTCGCTCGCGGCCCGGGAGGCGGCGAGGGAGGCGGCGTCCGGACGGGTCGCGGAGGAGACGCCGTCACAGACGATCGCCACCGTCGCGGGGGCGCCGTCGGGCAGCGCGGTGCAGCCGATGGCGAACGCGTCCTCGTTGCGGTGGTGGCGCAGACCGCGGTCGCTGACGGCGGCGGCCGGGCCCGCCTCCTGCTCCATGTGGTCGCGTTCGCGGGGCTGGGCGTGCCCGCAGTTCTCGCAGTAGCCGTCGTTGTCGACGCGGCCCGAACGACAGGCGACGCACACGGTGGTGCCCTCCGGAGGGGACGCGAGGTCGGCGATGCGCGGGTCGGGCGCCTGGAGCGGGTACTCGTCGGGCTCCGGCCGGCGGTCGAAGCGGACACCGGAGGCGGGGGAGACGGGGGAATCCATCGGTGCCTGCGGAGGGATCGCGTGGCCGCCCGAGTCCATGCCCTGGAGGTCGGTCGGCAGATGCGTGGCGGCGGGCCGGCCGGGGGCGACGGGCCAGTCCACACCGGCGGCACCGGCCGGCGGGGGCGGGGCCGCGCCGTTCATGATGATCGTCGGTTCGTCCTCCGGTCGTGCGGGGACGGCGGACAGGTCGTATCCGCACGCACCGCAGAAACGGTCACCCGACTCAAGGGGTTCCTCGCAGCTCGGGCACCGGGACAGGGCGGTCTGCTGGGGCATCTGCGACATCAACTACACCCACGTCCGGGGGCGGTAACGATTGGCACGTTCCACCAGGTCGATCCTCTCTTCGCCGCCCCGCGCGAGCCTGGCCAGCGTGCGGTACGAACGCTCCAGGCCGAAACGCAGTCCCTGCTCGTCCAGGCCGTTGCCGAGCAGTACCCGTCCCCCGGCGGCGGGGGGCACGGAATCCTGGCCACCGGAGAGTATCCAGTCCAGCGCGCTGCCGAGAACTTCCGCCGACAACTGCTCGCGTCGCGCGGGGTCCAGACCGTACATGTCCAGGCTCTCGACCTGCCCGGCGGCCGCGGTCAGGTCCTCCAGGAAGGGTACGTCGGTGGCGGCGGCCGTGCGCTGACGCAGTCGCGCCCGTACGGCGGCCACGCGCGCGGCCGTGTAGTGGATGGACGACTCGGGAACCGACTCCAGTGTCCGTACGGCACTTCCGCGATCGCCCGTCGCGAGCCGGACGCGGGCCAGGCCGAACGCCGCTGACACAAAGCTCGGGTCGGTCGACCACACCAGGCGGTAGTACTCGGCGGCGTTGTCGAGCTGGTTCAGCACCTCGGCGCAGAGGCCGAGCGCCAGCTTGGGCGCGGGCTCGCCGGGGAAGGCGTCGTAGATCGCGTCGAAGGAGAGCGCGGCGCCTTCGTGATCGCCGGTCACCAGCGCGGCCACGCCCCGGTACCAGACGACCCGCCAGTCGTCCGGATGGCCGGCCTCCAACTGCCCCAGGGTCCCCAGCGCGGTGTCGGAGTCGCCGGTCTCCAGCCAGGCCCTGATCTGCCGGAGCCGCGTCTCGGTCGACGCGGTCGGCGCCGCCGCGAGCGCACTGGTCAACTCGCCCGGCGCGGAGGCGATCAGACCCGCCAGGAACCCGGCGTTCGGGTCGCTCGGGTCGACGTGCGGCACGGGCAGGGCGAGCGCGGCTGCGGGGGCGTTGATGTGTTTGACGAGGCCCTGGGAGCCCTGTCCGTTGACGGTACCGCCCACCGGCAGCTCGGCGGCACCGGTACCGGGAACTCGTCGCCGGGGGGCCACCACCCGCGCCCCCAGTCGCGACACATCCCCCTCCAGCTTGGGGAACAACTCGGTGTCCGTCACCTTCACTTCGGGTCCGAACAGCGTCGACAGCGACGGCCGGGCGAAGCCCGTCTGCAGGGAGACGACCTCGCGCAGGACGCCCGTGAGCTGCTCGGCCATCTCCTGTGCGGAGGCGAAGCGGCGGGCCGGATCCGGGTCGGTGGCGCGGACCAGGAGCCGGTAGAAGGACTCGTACTGCCGGAAGACCTCGATGTTGTCCGGGTCGGGCAGGGAGTCCACGAACACGTTCGTATAGCCCTGGAAGTCGAAGGTGAGGACGGCGAGGGTGCGTGCGACGGTGTAGAGGTCGGATGCGATCGAGGGGCCGACGTCCGCGACCTCCGGCGCCTGATAGCCCACCGTGCCGTAGATGGCCGACTCCTCGTCGTCCATCCTGCGGACCGCACCCATGTCGATCAGCTTGAGCTGGTCCTCGGTCTGGATGGCGTTGTCGACCTTGAAGTCGCAGTAGAGGAGATTGCGGCTGTGCAGATGGCCCAGGGCCTCCAGCGCCTCGATGCCGTACGCGCACGCCTGCTCCACCGGCAGCGGATCCCGCTTGCCCGCCGGTGTACGGCGCTCGTTGGCGATCTCCTTCAGCGACTTGCCTCCGACGTACTCCATCACGATGTACCCGTCCAGCGAGCCCGTCCGCTGGTCGAGGTGCTCCACGAAGTTGTAGATCCGCACGATGTTGGCGTGCTCGATCTCCGCGAGGAAGCGCCGCTCGGAGATCGCGGCGGCCATCGCGTCCTGGTCGCCGGTGTCGAGCAGGCCCTTCAGCACGACCCACCGGTCCGACACCGCGCGGTCCACCGCGAGGTAGATCCAGCCCAGGCCGCCGTGCGCCAGGCAGCCCACGACCTCGTACTGGCCGTGGACGACGTCGCCGGCCTTCAGCTTCGGGATGAACGAATACGGGTGACCGCACTTGGTGCAGAAGCCCTCCGTACGGCCCGGACGCTCGCCGCGCGCCCGGCCGACCGGTGCCCCGCAGTCGGAGCGGGAGCAGAACCGCTTGCGCGCCGGGACCTCCGCCTTCTCCAGGACCATCTCGCGCGGTTCCGGCCGCGGCACGTCCGGCACCTGGACGAGCCCGGCGCCGAGCCGGCCGCGGGTGCCGGTACCGGTGTTGGCGCCGGAGCTGCGCACCGACACCGAGCGGCCCGTGGAACGGCCCGACAGGGAGCGCGAGAGGCGTCCCGACACCGAGCGCCGCGACTTCGACGACTGCGATGTCGTACGAGAGCTGCCGCGGGAGCTGGAGCGTGAGCTTCCGGTGCCGGACGAGCCCTTGCCGCCGCGGCTGATGCCGGTGGGCGGTGAGCCGACCATGCCTCCCCCGGAGGGGGGACTCCCACCCGAGACGACCGGGGCGAGACCGCAGGTGTCGCAGTACAGTTCGCCGCCGCCCATGTCCTCGTAAGCGCCCTCGCAACCCGGGCGCTGGCACTTCTGCCCTGCCTGACTCATGACGAGTGCTCCCCCCTCCGATCCTCCGGCCCGCCCTGCCCCGGGACGCGCGGGCCGCCCAGCAGTTCGGCCGCCAACTGCTGGTAGCGCCATACGGCCTGTTCGGCGACGCGCAGGTCGCAGGGCGCGCTCCACAGCATCCGCCGCGCCGCGTCGTACCGCTCGATCAGGAACGGGTCCTCCGCCAAGCCGTGCCGGGCGACCTTCGCCTTGTAAGCGTCGAGGCGGCCGCGCAGCTCGGCGCGGACCGCCAGCGGCTGGGTGACCGCGGTCAACGACTCGCGCGCGCGCAGCAGTTCGTCCTCCGCCTTCTGCTCCAGGGACTCCAGAAGCGGGGACAGCCGGTGCCACTGGGCGTGTCTGCGGTACTCGGCGGCCGTGGCCAGCTGCTCCTGCAGCACGGTCGGCGGGCCGCTGACGACCGGCACCTCCGTGGCCGCGATCTTCGCCAGGACCTCGCCGCGCGCGGTGCGGGCCTCGGCGAGCGTACGGTCCGCGCGGGAGAGCACGTCGCGCAGTTTGACCAGGCGCTGCTCAGCATCCTGACGGACCGTCAGTACGGCGTCGATCTCACGGCGTACGTCCTCCAGGGCGCGCGCCTCACGGTCGTAGACCGTGGTGTCCGGACGGCCGCCGCCGGGGGCCGAACTCCCGGGTGTGGGCGTCCAGAAGGCCAGCGGGTCGGAGACGACCTGCTCGCGCAGGCCGGCCAGCGTACGGGTGATGCGCTCCAGGTCGTCGCCGGCCGGGTGCTCGCCGGGGCGCACGCCGACGGAGTGCGCGAGCTTGCGGGTGCGCTGGAGCTCCGCGGCGAGTAAATCGATCCGGGCGGGCAGCGCCGACCAGACCGCGTCGGCGGCGACGACCATGTCCAGCGAGGTCGCGTACAGCTCGTTCATCCGGTCGACGAGCGTGGTCAGCGTGAACTGCTCGCTGAGCTTGCCCGAGCCGCCGTGCAGTGTCGGCGTGCCGGCCGTGGCGCCGGCGGAACCCGCGACCGTGACGGCCCCGCCGCGCAGCAGCTCGGTCAGCTCCGCCAGGTCCTCACGGCTGGACCAGCGGCGCCGGGCGCGGATCTCGCGGGCGGCGCGCAACGCGTCCGTGTACGCGTCGAAGTACGCCCACAGCAGGGTGATCGACGCCTCGGCCGCCGTCCAGCGCTCCTCGGTGACGCCGGTGAGCTCGGCGCCTTCGAGGAGTCTGCGGCCCGCGTGGTCCTGCAGGGCGAGGAGCGAGGTCTCGATCGCCTCGTGTTCCGCGCCGAGCCGCGCCAGCGCACGGTCCACCTCGTCCCGGTCCATCACCGGCCCGGGGGGTCCCGTGACGCCCATCGATCACCTCTCGCTGCTGTGTGTGTTCCTATGTGGTTGACGTGGAACTGATGTTGACGGCGGTTCAGCTCTTGCGCAGATACTGCGGTGCGGGCGGTTCCGACTTGGTCGAGTCCTCACCCAGTGTGGCCGACAGCCACTTTTCGTACGACGCCTGCCAGCCGTTCGCGGTGTCCTCGCGGTAGTCCACGAGGATCTGGTTGACCCGGCGTACCAGGTCGTCGGCGTCCTTCTGCATCGCCACGCCGTAGTACTCCGTGGTGAAGGGAGCGCCCTTCAGTTCGACCGTCGGGTCCTGCGCGGCCTGGCTGGCGGCGAGCGCGCCGTCGGTCACCACGGCGTCGGCCTCGCCGAGTTGGAGCCGCACCAGGCAGTCGAGCTGGTTGGGGACGGTGAGGGATATGTCGGCGGAGGAGACCAGCTCGCTCGCCTTCTGGTCCTCGTCCAGCTTGGTGTACGCGGTGGAACCCTCGGCCGTGCAGATCTTCTTGCCGGCGAGCGAGTCGTCGTAGCCGGTGATCGTCGAGGACTTGGGGGCCAGGAGCTGCTGGCCGGTCTTGAAGTACGGTGCGGAGAACGCGACGTCCTCCAGGCGGCTGCAGTTGATCGTCATCGTGCGGACGATCATGTCGACGCGGCCTTCCTGGATGGCCGGGATGCGCTGGTTGGTGGGGATGGCCTTGAACTGGACCGCGTCCGGGTCGCCGAGGATGTCCTGGGCGATCCGGTGGACCAGGTCGATGTCGAAGCCCTCAAGCTCGGCCGTGCCGGCGCTGTTGGGGTTGCGGTAGCCCCAGCGGTAGCTGTTCTGGTCGACGCCGACGATCAGTTTGCGCTTCTCGCCCTCACGGGCCTTGATCGCGTCGATGGTGGAGCCGTCCGCGCCGGACGGGGACAGGGTCTGCCGCTCCGGGTCGGTGCACTCCTCGGCCCGCGCCTGGTCGACGTGGGTGGTACCTCCGTCGCCCCGGCCGCCCCTGCTCTCCTCGGCGGACTGGGTGAGCGGCAGCAGCAGCGCGAACGCCAGTGCCAGGGCGCACACGACCGCCATCGCCCCGACACCGCCCCAGCCCCTCAGGCCGGCCCGCAGACGTCGTGCATGCATCGTCACGCCCCCTTTCATCGGTACTCCGACAGCCTGCGCCCGATGCCCAGCACCGCGCCGGCGGCACCGAGCACCGCGAGGACGGCGGCGCCCACCGACAGCCCGGTCATCGCGTCGAGGCCGTCACCGGCGGCCTGCTTGAACTCGGTCTGCTCGTGGTCGAGCGCCTTGGCGAGGTTCTCGTCGACGTTGTCGAAGCACTCGCCGGTCGCACCCTCGTCGCCGATCACCTTGTCCAGCGCCTGCTGGTAGTTGCCGTTGTCGTCCTCCGCGCGGGCGGAGGTGTGGCGCTCGTGCCACTCCTCCATGTTGCCCACGGCCGCCGTGACGGGCTCCTCGCCGGAGTCGTCGTCGGCGAGATCCTCGGCCGCGGCCAGACCCTTGGCGAGGGTGTCCATGTCCTTGCGGAAGTCGTTGTCGTAGGCGTCGACCACCTCGCCGCCCACCTCGACCGTCTCGGCGCCGCGGGCGACCAGGGTCAGGTTCTCGTTGCCGCGTGCTTTCAAGGAGGCGATCCGGGCGTCGTTCAGCACGTTCAGCGAGCGGACGCCGTGGTCGTACGAGTCGTTGAGGCCCGCGCGGGCGACGCTGTGGCCGACGACCAGCCAGAGCAGCACGACCGTCGCCGTCGCGGTCGCGGCGACCAGGCCGTGGTTGAGCACGCGGTTGGTGCGCCGGTAGTTGCGGTGCTGGGCCCAGGCCAGCGCGGAGAGCGCGAGGACGCCCAGGGCGATCGCGGCCCAGGGGTACGGCGTCGCGGCGTCGTAGTCGTCGCGCAGCCGCTGGTTCTCCTTCTTGTAGAGATCCTCGGCGGCGGGGAGCATCTGGGTCTGCATCTTCTCGTTCGCGTACCGCAGATACGCGCCGCCGACCGGGAAGCCCTGCCGGTTGTACGTCCGGGCGCGCTCGACCAGGCCCTTGTACTCCGGCAGCAGCCGGTTGAGCCGGGCGATGGTGGCCGCGGAGGGGGAGTCGGGCTCCGAGTTCGCGGCGGCGTTGACGAGTTTGGCCGCGGCGGTACGGATGTCCTTCTCGTACCGCTCGCGCGTCGCTGCCGTCTCCTGGCCGCCGGCCAGGAAGCCGCTGGAGGCCGCCGTGTTGGCGTCGGCGAGCGAGCGGTAGATGTCGGCCGCGTCCGAGCTGAGCGGCTGGCTGCTGTGCAGCACGTCGTCTGCCGCGCCGGCCCGCTCGGTCGTCTGCCAGGCCGTCACCGCGCCGAAGGCGACGACCAGCAGGGCGAGGACCGCGCCGATGATGCGCAGGCGGCCGGGCTCGGTGGTGGCCGCCGAGCGGAGGCGGTCGGCGCCCTCGGCGAACGCGGTACGGCGGGGTGGCTCGGTGGGGTCCGGGGCGGCAGATCCCTGTGATGCGAGGGGAAGGGGTGCGCCGGGTCCGCCCGATTGCGGCGGTAGTGATGGCATCGTGGGCACGCCGACGCCTGCCGGTGGCGCCGTGCTGCTTTTCGGCGAGTCTGTCACTGCTGACCTCCCCCATGGTCATCCGTCGCCGCAAGTATCGCTGCCGGGACTGACATTCCGCACCGGCCTTCACTGGATCTTGATCGGATCGCAGCGGTGTAGCCCGAGTTTGGGGCATGACGTGGCGCTCCGCACCCTCCCCTGCCCATGAATACGCCGGGGGAATCGGTTCGGTTCCATCGGGGGGCGGGTGGGAGCTCGGTGGTGTCGTGTCCGGGGGTGCGGGGGTGCTATGTCACATACGCGAGGGTGCTATGTCATGTGCGCGGCGGTACTATGTCATATACGGCACGGTGCTATGTCACATACTGCGTACGCACCCGCTCCTGCGCTCCGGCCCCCGCGCCCACCCGGTCAAGCCCCAGCAACACAGCCCCCAGCACCGGTCGTTCCCGCACCACCCGTGCCACCGCCTTGGGAGCCCGGTACGCCAGCAAGTCCCGTACCTTGCCGTCCAGTTGCGCATGGCCCGCAGCCAGTACCCCGCCCCCCAGCACCACCGGAGTCTCCTCCTCCAGCAGTCCCAGACGGGTCAGGGCCACCGTCGCCATCGTCACCACCTCGTCGGCCAGCCGGTCCACGATCGCCCGGGCCAGCGGGTCACCGTCCGCCGCGGTGGTGAAGAGGACCGGCGTCAGTTCGTGGCGGCGCAGCGGCTCGATGTGCTCCAGGTGCAGGGCCTCGATCAGGGCGTACATGGAGTCGAGGCCGAAGTGCGCGGGCAGGGCATGCGCCAGTGCCGTGGGTTCGCCCCTGCCGTCCTCCGCGCGGGCCGCGAACCACAGCGCCTCCTCCGCCAGCCCCCAACCGCCGCCCCAGTCACCGGAGATACGGCCGATCGCGGGGAAGCGGGCGGTACGGCCGTCGGGGCGCATGCCGACGCAGTTGATGCCGGCGCCGCAGACGACGGCGACCCCGCGCGGCTCGGTGACCCCGGCCCGCAGGATCGCGAACGTGTCGTTGCGGACCTCGACGGTCGTACCCCACGCGCGCGCGTGCAGCGCGTTTGCCAACCGCTCCTCCTCCACGGGAAAGTCGGCGTTGGCCAGGCAGGCGGAGACATGGCCGGCGGAGCTGACCCCCGCGTCGGTGAAGGCCCGCGTCACCGCCTCGGCGACCACGTCGACCGCCGCCTCCACGCCCACCGCCGGTGGCCTGAATCCGCCCCCGCGCGCCGTGGCCAGGACCTGCCCGTCCGCCGCCACCACCGCCACATCGGTCTTGCTGTTGCCCGCGTCGACGGCGAGGACGGATGCGGTCATGCCCACGCGAGATGCTCCCGGTTGTGTGCGATCAGTCGGTCGGTGAGGGTTTCCGCGTATGCGTACTGCCCGATCAGGGGGTGGCTCAGCAGGGCACGGAAGACCCGGTCACGGCCGCCGTGCACGGCCGCTTCCAGCGCCAGGTCCTCGTATGCCGTGACCTGTGCCATCAGCCCCGCGTACAGCGGGTCCACGGCCGGTACGGGCAGCGGCGCCGGACCCTGGGGCCCCACCGCCGCCTGTACCTCGATCACCGCGTCGTCGGGAAGGAAGGGCAGCGTGCCCCGGTTGCTGGTGTTCACCACCTGGTACGGGCTGCCCCCGCCCGCCCGTCGCCCACCACCGCCCTCAAACGAGGGCCCTGCGGGCCCGCAGCCGTGACCCAGCAGCGCCGCCGCCAGGTCCACCGCGGCCTCCGAGTAGTAGGCGCCGCCCCGCTTGGCGAGCAGTTCCGGTTTCTCGTCCAGGGCCGGGTCGCCGTACATCGTCAGCAACTGCCGTTCCATTTCGGCCACTTCGGCGGCGCGGGAGGGCTTGGTGCGCAGCTCTCGTACGACCTCGTCGTGCGCGTAGTAGTAGCGCAGGTAGTACGACGGGACGACGCCCAGGCGGTCCAGGAGCGGGCGGGGCAGATGCAGGTCGGCGGCGATCGGGTCGCCGTACTCCGCGAGGAGCTTGGGCAGGACGTTCTCGCCTTCCGGGCCGCCCAGCCGTACGCCTGTCTCCCACGTGAGGTGGTTGAGGCCCACGTGGTCCAGGTGGACGTCCGAGGGGGTGACGCCCAGCATTCCGGCGAACTTCCGCTGGAAGCCGATGGCCACGTTGCACAGGCCGATCGCCTTGTGACCTGCCTGGAGCAGGGCGCGGGTGACGATGCCGACCGGGTTGGTGAAGTCGATGATCCAGGCGTTCGGGTTCGTACGACGGACCCGTTCCGCGATGTCGAGGACGACCGGCACCGTGCGCAGCGCCTTGGCGAGGCCGCCCGCGCCCGTCGTCTCCTGGCCGACGCAGCCGCACTCCAGGGGCCAGGTCTCGTCCTGTTCGCGGGCCGCCTGACCGCCGACGCGGAGCTGGAGGAGGACGGCGTCGGCGCCGTCGACCCCCGCGTCCAGGTCGGAGGTCGTGACGATCCTGCCGGCGTGGCCCTGCCTGGCGAAGATACGCCGGGCCAGTCCGCCCACCAGCTCCAGGCGTTCGGCCGCCGGGTCGACGAGCACGAGTTCCTCGATCGGCAGGGTCTTTCTCAATCGTGCGAATCCGTCGATGAGTTCGGGTGTGTAGGTCGAGCCGCCGCCGACCACGGTGAGTTTCATGAACGGTTCAACCCTTCACTCCGGTGAGGGTGACGCCCTCGACGAACGCCTTCTGCGCGAAGAAGAACACGAGGATCACGGGGGCCATGACCAGCACGGTCGCGGCCATGGTCAGGTTCCAGTCGGTGTGGTGGGCGCCCTTGAAGGATTCCAGCCCATAACTCAGTGTCCAGGCTCCGGGGTTCTCGGATGCGTAGATCTGCGGGCCGAAGTAGTCGTTCCAGGCGTAGAAGAACTGGAACAGGGCCACGGCGGCGATGCCCGGCTTCGCCATCGGCAGGACGACCTTCAGCAGTGTCCGCAGCTCTCCGCAGCCGTCGACCTTCGCCGCGTCCAGGTACTCGTTCGGGACCGTCATCAGGAACTGGCGCAGCAGGAAGATCGAGAACGCGTCGCCGAAGGCCATCGGGATGATCAGCGGCCAGAGCGTGCCGGACAGGCCCAGCTGTTTCGCCCAGAAGAGGTACATCGGGATGATGACCACCTGCGGCGGCAGCATCATCATCGAGATCACCAGCATCAGGGACAGATTGCGGCCCCGGAAGCGGAACTTCGCCAGTGCGTAAGCGACCGGGAGGGACGACACGACTGTAAGGACTGTTCCCAGTCCGGCGTAGAGCAGCGTGTTCCGCCACCAGGTCAGGAAGCCCGGTGTGTCGAAGACCTTCTGGTAGTTGCCCCACTCCCAGGTGTTCGGGGTCAGATCGCGGCTGAGCGCCTGGCTGTCGCTCATCAGCGAGGTAAGGAAGACGAACACGAAGGGGAGCACGAAGAACAGGGCGGCGGCGACGCCCAGCGCGTGGACCGCGACCCACTCCAGGAGTGCCCTGCGGCGGGCCGTGCGATCGGCGGGCGAGACCGGCGCCCTCAACTCCACGGGTGTGTCCAGCACTTGCGTCATCAGTCACCTGCCTGGATGAGACCGCCCCGACGCCGCATCAGGAACGCGGTGAACATCATCGACAGGGCGAAGAGGACGAGGGCGACGACACACGCGGAGCCGTAGTCGAAGCGCTGGAAGCCGAGGTTGTAGACGAGCTGGGGGATGGTGAGGGTGGACTTGTCCGGGTAGCCGGGCTCGAACTGTGTGCCCGCGCCCTGGATCACGCCGGAGGCGACTTTCCCGGCGACGAGTGGCTGCGTGTAGTACTGCATGGTCTGGATCACGCCGGTGACCACCGCGAACATCACGATCGGCGAAATGTTGGGAAGGGTTACATACCGGAACCGCTGCCAGGCAGACGCCCCGTCCAGCTCGGCCGCCTCGTACTGCTCCTGGGGCACGTCGAGCAGCGCCGCCATGAAGATGACCATCAGGTCGCCGATGCCCCACAGGGCGAGCAGGGTGAGGGCGGGCTTGGACCAGGCGGGGTCGTTGAACCAGCCGGGCGCCGGGAGGCCGACCTTCTCCAGCACCGAGTTCACCGGTCCGGTACCCGGGTTGAGCAGGAACGCGAAGGCCATGGTGGCCGCCACGGGCGGGGCCAGGTAGGGGAGGTAGAACAGCGTCCGGAAGATCCCCGTCCCCGTCTTGATCTTCGTGATGAGCAGGCCGACCCCGAGTCCGAAGGCGACCCGCAGCGAGACCATCACCATGACCAGCCACAGGGTGTTGCGCAGGGCCGGCCAGAAGAAGGGGTAGTGCTCGAAGACGTAGGTCCAGTTCTGCGTCCCGCTCCAGGTCGGCGGCTTGAAGCCGTCGTAGTGCATGAACGAGAAGTAGACCGTCGAGGCCAGCGGATAGGCGAAGAAGACCGAGAAGCCGATCAGCCAGGGCGACATGAAGGCGATCGTGCGCAGTGCCTGTTTCCGCTGCTTCGCAGCGAGGCCAGACCGGCGGCGCTTCGACGCCAGTGTGATGGTGCTCATCGCTACTTCGCCTGCGCGATGTCTGTGTCGATCTGCTCGGCCGCGTCGGCGAGGCCCGTCGTCAGGTCGGTGACCTTGCCGCTCTCGTAGTCGTAGCCGAGCTGCTGGATCGTCGCGAGGTACACGCCGCCGTTGACCGAGGACGGGGCGGTCGTCGAGTTCGGGTTCGCGGCGATGTCGAGGAAGGTCTTGAAGCGCGGGTCGTACGTCAGCTTCGGGGACTTCAGGGCCGCGAGCGTCGAGGGCACGTTGTGGATGGCGTTGGAGAAGCCGACCACCGCGTCCGTGTCGGTGGTGATGTACCGCAGGAACTCCCAGGCCGCGTTCTGCTTGGTGCTGTTGGCGGCGATGCCGGCGACGGTGCCGGTGATGTAGCCCTTGCCGTACTGGTCCGCCTGGTCGTCGGGGACGGGCAGCGGGGCGACGCCGATTTCGAAGCCGGGCTTGGCGTCCATGGCCATGCCCAGGCGCCACTCACCGTCGAGTTGCATGGCGACCTGCCCGGTCTGGAAGGGGTGCTTGGGTCCCCACTCGTCGCCGAGTCCTGCGCGGTACTTCTCCAGCTTCCGGTAGCCGCCGAGTTCGTCGACGAGCTGCTTCTGGAGGGTGAAGGCTTCGGTGACGGCCGGGTCGGTGGCGATCGTGGACTTGCCCGACTCGTCGAAGTAGGTGGGCGAGAACTGGCCCATGTAGTGCTCGGTCGTGGTCTCCCAGCCGTGGTAGTTCGGCATGAAGCCGAGCTGCTTGTAGGTGCTGCCCTGGGTGATCGTCAGCTTCTTGGCGGCGGCTTCGAACTCGGACCACGTCCTGGGCGGCGAGGTGATGCCGGCCTTCTCGAACGCCGTCTTGTTGTAGTAGAGCCCGTACGCGTCGCCCAGCAGCGGCGCGGCACAGCGGTCGCCGTCGAACTGGGTGTACTCGTTCATCGCGGCCGGGAAGGTCGTGTCCGGGTCGATCCCCGACTTCGTGAAGAAGGGGTTGAGGTCGACCAGCGCGTCCGAGGAGCAGAACCTGCCCACGCTGTTGGTGGTGAACGACGAGATGACGTCCGGGGCCTTGTCGCCGCCCCCGCGCAGCGCCTGGTTGATCTTGTCGTCCGTCATGTTGCCGACGACGTTGACGTGGATGTTGGGGTACGCCTTCTCGAAACCGGCGACCAGTGACTTCACGGCCTCCACCTCGGAGTCCGCGCTCCAGGCGTGCCAGAAGTTGATGGTCGTCTCCTTCGACGCGTCGTCGTCGGCGCCGGAGGAGGTCTGGCCGGTACAGGCGGTGGTGACGAGCACGGCGGACACGGTCAGGGCAAAGGCCGCTTTCCGGGCGGATGAGGGCATGGCTGTGCGCATGACGGAGTCTCCCTGGGGGACGAGCGGTGAGGTGAGAGTGAGGTTGAGGGGGGTGCGTGGGTCAGCGTGAGGTGTCGAAGACCTCGTCGCGGGTGGCCGCCAGCGCGCTCTCCAGCGCGCCGCGCAGCACGGGGTGTTCACGGACGTCGCCGACGACCAGCCGGGGCCGGGAGGCTGCCAGTTCCTCCAGCTCGGCCTGGACGAGGGCGCGCAGGGTGTCGCCGCCGGCGGTGAGCGAGGCGCCGCTGAGGACGACGAGTTCGGGGTCGAGGACGGAGACGAGCGAGGCGAGACCGGTGGCGAGGCGGGTCGCGTACGTCTCCAGGAGCAGCCGGTGCAGGACGGTGTCCTCCGCGGCGGCCCGCGCGACGAGGGCGGCGGCGACCTCGGCGTACGGCCCCGAGGGGATGTCCGACATGCCGAGCTCACGGGCGAGGTGGGGGACGGCCTGGGAGCCCGCGAGCTCCTGATAGCCGCCACTGTTGGCTTTGGTGACCTGCCGCACCAGAGGCGCTCCGGGAACCGGCAGGAAACCTACCTCCCCCGCACCGCCGGTCCAGCCGCGGTGCAGCCGGCCGCCGAGGACGAGCGCGGCACCCAGGCCCCCTTCGTTCCACAGCAGCACGAAGTCGTCGTGCCCCCGGGCCGCCCCCAGCCGCTGCTCGGCGACGGCGACCAGATTGACGTCGTTCTCGTACTCGACCGGCATCGGCAGGGCGGCGGCGATCTCGTCGAGGAGTGCCGGGGTGTGCCAGCCGGGGAGGTGGGAGGCGTAGCGCAGTCGGCCGGTGCCCGGGTCGAAGGCGCCGGGGGTGCCGATGACGAGCCGGCGGAGGTCGGCACGGGCGAGCCCGGCCGCCTTCACGGCGCCGTCGAGGGCGTCGGTGACCTGCTGGACGACGGGGCCGCTGGGTCGCCGGCCGGGGGTCCGCAGTTCGTACGTGCCCACCGTGCGGCCGGTGATGTCGGCGACGGCGGCGCGGATGCGTTCGGGGGTGACGTCGAGCCCGGCGGCGTACGCGGCGGTCGGGTTGACCGCGTACAGCTGGGCGCCCGGCCCCGGGCGGCCCTCGCTGGTGCCGGTGACGAGGACGAGTCCGGCGGCCTCCAGGCGGGCCAGGAGCTGGGAGGCGGTCGGCTTGGAGAGGCCGGTGAGCTTGCCGATCTTCGTGCGGGACAGGGGGCCGTGGGCCAGCAGGAGGTCCAGGGCGGCACGGTCGTTCATGGCGCGCAGGACGCGCGGGGTGCCCGGCGTACCGGCGATGCCTGCCATGTGTGTCCACCTGCCTTTCTCAGCCGCCCAGCTTCTCAGTGCCGGGGGAGGGAAGTCCATCGAGGGGCACTGAAGGAGCCCTCCGCCAGTACTGTTAGGAAAGTTTCCTATCGCGGTGTCCAGGAAGGTAAGCCCAACGCGAAGGAGGCGTCAAGAGAGACCGCCCCCGGGCAACAGAGTCGTAACCGGTGGGGCGGTGAGACGGGTCGCCCGACCGGCTCCTGGCAGGATGGCGTGACCACTACAGAAGGAGGGGCGGCGCGTGGCCGTACTCGTGTTGTTCGTCGTCCTCGTGCTCGTCATCGGCGGGTGCGCCTGCGTCGTATGGGCGCGGCGCGGAGGCCCGCGCTGGGTGCGCGCGGTGGCCGCCGTCACGCTGGGGACGGGCGAGGTCGTGCGCTTTCTGGTGCGCAGCAACGGCAGAAGCGGGAACTCGGGCTCCAGCTCCAGCGACGACTAGGGCGTGTTTCGAAAGTCCCCCCTGCCCCGCGACGCCTGGCACGCCCTAGGACGACTGGAGGGACTGCCTACTTCGCCCCGCTCGGCGGAGTGAGCGGGGTGGCCGCCGAAGCCTGCGGTGACGACGTGTTCGAGAAGACGGACGGGGGCGAGATGCCGGCGGCCGGGTCTTCGGACGTCTCGCCCTCCGGCTGGGGCGGTACGCCGCCGACGATGCGGATGCCCTCGGCGTCGAAGGCGCGCTTGATGCGCCAGCGGAGTTCGCGTTCGACGGTGAGGGCCTTGCCGGGCATGGTCTTGGCGGAGACGCGGACGACCATCGAGTCCAGCAGGACGCTGTCCAGGCCAAGGATCTCGACCGGGCCCCAGAGCATCTCGTTCCAGGGGTCTTCCTTGCTCATCTCCTCGCCGACCCGGGCGAGGACCGCCTTGAGCTGGTCCAGGTCCTCCGACGGCCGGACGGTGACGTCGACGCCGGCCGTGGCCCAGCCCTGGGACAGGTTGCCGATGCGCTTGACCTCGCCGTTGCGGACGTACCAGATCTCGCCGTTGTCGCCGCGCAGCTTGGTGACGCGCAGGCCGACCTCGATGACCTCGCCGGAGGCGACGCCCGCGTCGACGGTGTCGCCGACGCCGTACTGGTCCTCAAGGATCATGAAGACGCCGGAGAGGAAGTCCGTGACGAGGTTGCGGGCGCCGAAGCCGATGGCGACGCCCGCGACGCCGGCGGAGGCCAGCAGCGGGGCGAGGTTGATCTCGAAAGCGGAGAGGATCATCAGGCCCGCGGTGCCCATGATCAGGAAGCTGGCCACCGACCGCAGCACCGAGCCGATCGCCTGCGAGCGCTGACGGCGGCGCTCCACATTGACCAGCAGACCGCCCAGCGACGTGCCGTCGACCGCCTGGGCCGTACGGTTCATGCGGTCTATCAGCTTGGTGATCGCCCGGCGCACGATCACTCTCAGCACCGCCGCGATCACCAGGATCAGCAGCACTCTGAGGCCGATAGCGAGCCAGGTGGACCAGTTCTCCTCGACCCAGCCGGCGGCGTCGGTCGCGCTCTCCTGGGCGTCCTGGAGAGAAGGGACCGTCGGAGCCGTGGGCGTCTCCGAGGGGGACGGAGACGGCGACGGGGACGACCCGGCGGCCAATAGGACGGCGGACAGGGACACGGCGGGTACCTCCAGGTGCAGCGGTCCGCCCGTCGGCAGTCAGTAAAGATCACGAGAAGGTCACCGGACGGGCAGGCCCACCACACTATCGGGGCATTGTGTGTGGATCGTTGCGATGTTCTTGGGAGGAGAAGCCCTCGGCCCGGATGAACTGGTGGGATGAACCGCCCGCGATCCTGGGGATGAATCAAGGTGTGGTCGAAAACACTCCCAGCCCGTTACCTGGACATGGTGGCGCTTCCACCAGGCATGAGGGGAGACTGACTACAGATCGTCCCGGCGCGAGCCACGCGCCGCCGACGCCCAAGGAGGCATCCGTGCCGCATGTCCTGGTCCTCAACGCGTCGTACGAGCCGCTCGGCGTCGTACCGCTGCGCCGCGCGCTCATCCTCGTCCTCGAGAACAAGGCCGTATGCCTTGAGGAGTCCGGCGCCTTTATGCGCAGCGCAACCGTCACAGTCCCCGCACCAAGCGTGGTCCGGCTCAAGCGATTCGTCCGGGTTCCCTATCGGGGACCCGTTCCTCTTACCCGGCGGGCGCTCTTCGCGCGCGACGGGGGCCGGTGCATGTACTGCGGTGGCGTCGCAACCAGCGTCGACCACGTCATCCCGCGCAGCCGCGGGGGCAAGCACGTCTGGGACAACGTGGTGGCGTCCTGCCGCCGCTGCAACCACGTGAAGGCCGACCGGCATCTCTTCGAGATCGGCTGGCGGCTGCGCCACAAACCCGCTCCGCCCACCGGCCTGGCCTGGCGCATCATCGGGACCGGCCATAGGGATCCGCGCTGGCTGCCCTACTTGCAGCCGTACGGCGCGGACGATGCCCTGGCCCGGATCGACGGCGCTATTTCCGCCTGACGATCCGGGCCTTCGCATACCCGGCATGCGTGGGCTGAACCGGCCCCGGGGGACGTGGACCCCCGGGGCGGAGGCGTGTGCCCAGCGGCGGATTCGCGCAACGCGACCTCGGTGACGACCTCAGTGACGACCTTCGACCGGGAGCGTGACCTTGTCACCCCGAGTCACTTGGCCGGTATGCCCGGAACGATGAATTCCGTATGAGAAAGGGCAACTGCCGGGTAAAAGAAGGTCGTTGACAGTGCGGCGAACTTAAGTGATCTTTAGGGTTCCTCCACACCCCTGGCCGGGTCTGGAGGAACCCGGAGGCGTACGCCTCCAGACCGCATCATCCGCAACCTGGCTAGGAGAAACAGATATGCGTTCCGCTTCCACCATACGCCGTGCGGCGTATGTCACGGCAGCCGTGGCGTCCCTCAGTCTGATCAACGCGCCCACGGCCTCCGCCAACTGGTCCAGCTACATCACCAGCTGGACCGACGGCGACGAGTCGCGGCGCTGGGAGGACCAGGGCAGCTACTCCCAGGTTCAGTTCCGGGACTGCTTCGCTCAGTACGCGACCACCCAGGCGGTCACGCTGACGGAGCGGGTCGACATCAGCCTGTCTCCGGACAAGACCCTCGACTCCAAGACCTTCACCAACTGCTTCAACGGCACCAACTCATGGAGCAACGGCGAGTGGACCGACGTCCCCTCCGGAACCAACACGCTGTACTTCCGCGCTGACAAGGTCGGCAACGGCGGTTCTTGCTGCCTGCTGTTCGTCTCCGAGGTGTACGTGGACACCTCCCAGGCCGACTGATCCGAGCAGGACTCTCGACGGGGCCGGCGCACGGGCATCGCTCGTGCGCCGGCTCGTTCAACCCCATTTCTCTGGAGATCGAGTGCGACTGCGTACCCTTGTCAGGACGTCGAGTGCCTTGCCGGCCCTGCCGCTGGCCCTCGTTCTCGTGATCCTGTACTACAGCTCCGGGACCAGCGAGCAGATCGCCTTCTGGCCCTACCCGTACGCGCCGACGCTGGTGCAGCAGCCGATCGAGCTGATGTACGCGGTCACCTACGCCGTGGTCTCGGCCGCCGCCGCCTGGCAGGGCGCCCGGCTGAAGGAGGCCGGCGTGTGGCAAGCTGCCCCCTTCCGGCCCGCGTGGCAGATCATCGCCCTCGCGCTCGTGCCCGTCGTCGCCCTGGGCTGGCTGATGTTCATCACCCCGGTCGTGATGGCGTTCGTCCAGATCCCGACCTGGCCCACCCTGGACAGCCTTCCGCCGCTGCTGCTGGGCATGGCGCTGTGCTGCGCGCACGCCCTGATCGGATTCAGCATCGGCCGCTGGATCCGGCCGATCATCGCCGCACCGACGCTGATGTGCCTGGTGTTCGTCATCGTGGCGTTCCCGCATTCGATGAACCCGCCGTGGCTGCGGCACATCATGGGCGAGTACTCCGCCCAGCTCGGCTTCGGCGAGACCGCGACTTTCGTCTCCATGGTCGCCCAGCTGTTGCCCACGGGCGGCGTGGCGGTGGCGGTCGCGCTGATCTGGATCGGCCGCTGGCACATCGCGGTGCGCGCCGGGCTCGGCACGGCGCTGGCACTGGCCTCCGTCACCGGGGCCTACGCCATCACCGCGAACTGGAACTTCAACCCGAGCCTGAACGCGGGACAGGTCACGGTGGTGTGCTCCGGAAAGGCTCCGGAGGTCTGCATGCCCGAACAGGCCGGCGATGACCTCGCGGTCGTCTCCGCCGAGGTGCGGACGACCTACGCGCAGCTGAAGACCTACGGCGTGGTGAAGGACGTACCGGACACGGTGCGGGACTCCATCATCTACGGCCGGTTCGAGCCGAAGCCCTCGACCACGACCGCCTACATACCGCTGTCGCTCGCGCACAAGAACGACGCCGTGGTGGCGACCATTGTCGACGGGACGCCCAAGTTCGGCTGTGACGCGACCCCGGAGGCGATCATCACGGTGAACATGTGGCTGGCGGGCAGGCTGGGACGCGCCATCAGCTTCGAGAGCATCGCGTCCGGCAACCCCTTCTACACGCGCTCCCAGCACGACAAGATCGCGAAGGCGGTGGACGAGGTCTCGCGCAAGCCGGTCGACGAGCAGCGGGCCTGGTACCGGCAGATGCTCAAGGACGGCTGCGAGGGGGCGGCGCCGTGATCTGGTGGCTGAAGGTCCGCCGGGTGCACCCCGTGCTCACGGCGGCGGTCGGCACGTTCACCCTCCTGACGTTCGCCTTCCGCGACAACGCCGTCGTGCTGCCCTCGTTCTCCGTCAACGCGGGCAACAGCGTGGTGCTGTCCTTCTTCACTCCCTTGATCGTCGTCGGTGCGATCGGCCAGTGCCTGGACTCGCGGCTGCCCTCGGCCGAGCGGACCGGACTGCGCCCCGTCGGATGGATGGACACCGGTCTGGTCCTGGCTGCCGTGGGTGTCGTCCTGGCGGGATCCGGGGCGGCGGGCTGGGCGCTGGACTCGGGGGCGGCGGTGCAGGCCGGCCGCAACACGGTCTTGCTCACGGGCATGATCCTGCTCGGCCGGGGCTTCTTCGGCCGGGCGTCGGTCGTGCTGCCCCTGGCCTGGGTGTTCGCCGTGGTGTTCTTCGGACGCAGCAGCGGCACCGCCTACCACAGCTGGGCCCTCACCGGGCAGGAAGCCTCCGATCCGTACGCCGCCGCCCTGGCCGCGGCGACCTTCGTCATCGGGCTCTCCGTGAACCAATACACCTCAAGGACAGCGCTGTGAGTCTCACCTTCCAAGACTGCACCTACCGCTACGGCCGCAAGCTGCGCCCGGTGCTCGACGACTTCTCCTACCGGCTGCCCGGAGGGCTGACGATCCTCCTCGGCCCCAACGGAGCGGGCAAGTCCACCCTTCTGAAGCTGGCGGCCTCGGTCGACCAGCCCCAGTCGGGCCGCGTCGACTACGGCAGGCACAGCTCGCGCTCGCGCGCCTACCGCCGGCATGTCTCCTGGATGCCCCAGAACGTGCCCGCCATGGCCGGCCTGACCGCCAGGGAGCAGGTCGCCTACGTCGGGTGGCTGAAGGGGATGAACCGCACCGAGGCCTGGGACCGCGCCCTGGAGACGCTCACGCTGGTCAACCTCCGCGAGCACGCGGACACCAAGGCGTCCACGCTCTCCGGCGGCCAGCTGCGGCGGGTCGGGGTGGCCTCGGCCCTGGTCCACGAGTGCCGCGTGCTGCTCCTCGACGAACCGACCGCGGGGATGGACCCCCGCCAGCGGCGGGTGTTCCGCGACCTCCTGCGCGGCCTGTCGGGCGACGTCGACGTGCTCATGTCCACGCACGACGTCGCCGACCTCGCCGAGGAGGCCGATCACGTCACCGTGCTGTACGGCGGCAAGGTCCTCCAGACCGGTTCGACTGAGGCGTTCCTCGCCCACACCCCCCTCGGAGCGGCCCCGGGACGCGCCGCCGAGGCCGCCTACACGGCCCTTCTCACCGGGTACGAGACGGAGTGACGCGGGCTCCCCGTCGGCCCCCGTCGGCCTCCCGTCCGGTCAGGCCCTCGGCGGGGCGGTCGGCACGGGTGGCCAACGCATCGTCATCACCTCATTCTGGTGCGAAAGTGCGAGAAAGGGACGTGAGCAGAAGCACGTTGTCCCTTGGTACGTCTGCCGCCGCGCCCGCTGGGTAGGGCTGCGATAACCCGCAAGGGCCTGCCCGGCGCGAATCCGCCGGACAGGCCGTAGGTCGCCGTACACGACAAGGAGGCCCCCGTGGCCGCATCGGCACATCTTCTGCTCTCGGCCCTCTCCAAACAGGAGGCGGAGCCGTCCGCCGCCCCCGATCTGCACAGCTGCGTCTTCAGCGCGGAGGGCGCCTGCGCCGAGGCGCCGCTGACCAGCGAACCTCCGCTGCCGGACGCGGAACCCCTGACCAGCGAGCCGCCGCTCGCCGACGCCGCCCCGCTGACCAGCGAGTCCGATGCCTGCCCGGACACGTCGGCGGGCGGGCTCGATACCTGCTCGGACACTTTCCACCCGGGGTGGTAGATGTCCAACCGGACATTTCCGATGCTTCGGCCCCCTTGGCCCCTTCGATCCCTTCGGCCCCTTCGATCCCTTCGGCCCCTTCGATCCCTTCGATCCCTTCGAATCCTTCGGACCCTTCCCGCCCGGAGCCGCAGATGACAGCACCCCGGGCGGCCGCGGCCCCCGACGAGGACCTCTCCCGGCTCGCCGAGCTGCACGGCGTCGCCACGTCCTACAGCCCGTCGTCCGACCGTACGGTCACCGCGCCGGCCGCCGCGCTCACCCGGACGCTGGCCGCACTCGGTGTCGACACGAGCAGCCCCCAAGGCGTCCGCGCCGCGCTCGCCGCCCGGCAACGGGAGCTGAGCGAACGGCTGCTGCCGCCGACCGTGGTGTGCTGGAGCGGCAGTGCGCCCGCCGCGCTCGCCGCCCTCCCGGCGGGCACCCGGCTGCGCGTCGAGACCGAGCAGGGCGAGACCCGCGCCGCCGCCGAGCAACTCCCGCCGGGAGTCCACCGGTTGACCGCGACCGCCCCCGACGGCCGCACCGCCCGCGTCCACCTGGTCGTCGCCCCGCCCCGGCTGCCCACGCCGCCCGGACGCTCGTACGGCCTCCTCGTCCAGCTCTACTCCCTGCTCTCCCGGCGCTCCTGGGGCATGGGCGACCTCGGTGACCTCGCAGAGCTGGCCGCCTGGGCCGGGCGGACGCTCGGCGCCGGATTCGTGCAGGTCAACCCGCTCCATGTGGCCGTGCCCGGCACGCCCACCGACCCCTCCCCCTACCGGCCCTCCTCACGCCGCTTCCCCGACCCGGTGCATCTGCGGGTCGAGGACATCCCCGAGTTCGCGTATGCCGACGGGCGGGAGCGGGTGCGCGGGCTGCTGGAGCGGGCGGCGCGGCTGCGGGAATCGGTGCTGGAAAAGGGGGAGTTGATCGACCGGGACGCGGTGTGGGCGCTGAAGCGCGAGGCGCTTGAGCTGGTGCGGGACGTGCCGCTCGGGCCGGGGCGCCGGGCCGCGTACGCCGACTTCCTCGCCGGGCAGGGCGAGGCCCTGGAGGACCACGCCACCTGGTACGCGCTGGCCGAGGTGCACGGCCCGGACCGGCGCCGCTGGCCGGCCGGTCTGCGCGACCCCCGCTCGGCGGAAACCGCCCGCGCCCGGCGCGAGTTGATGGACCGCGTCGACTTCTACTCCTGGCTCGCCTGGCTCACCGACGCCCAGCTCACCGCCGCGCAGCGCGCCGCGCGTGAGGCGGGCATGCCGGTCGGGATCGTGCACGATCTGGCGGTCGGGGTGCACCCGGAGGGCGCGGACGCCTGGGCCCAGCAGCGGTACTTCGCGGCCGGCATGTCGGTCGGAGCGCCACCGGACGCCTTCAACGCCCGCGGCCAGGACTGGGGGCTGCCGCCCTGGAGACCGGACCGGCTCGCCGACTCGGGCTACGCCCCCTTCCGCATGCTGCTGAAGGCCCTGTTCCGCTACGCCGGCGCCCTGCGCGTCGACCACGTCATGGGCCTGTTCCGGCTCTGGTGGGTGCCGGAGGGGCTGCCGCCGACGGAAGGGACGTACGTCCGTTACGACGCCGAGGCCATGCTCGCCGTCCTCGTGCTGGAGGCCTCCCGCGCCGGGGCCGTGGTGATCGGCGAGGACCTGGGCACCGTAGAGCCCGGAGTCCGCGAGACGCTGCGGGAGCGCGGGGTGCTCGGCACGTCGGTCCTGTGGTTCGAACGGGACTGGGAGGGCGACGGCCGCCCCCTGCCTCCCGACCGGTGGCGTGCCGACTGCCTCGCCACCGTCACCACCCACGACCTGCCCCCGACCGCCGCCCGTCTCACCGGCGAACACGTCGAACTCCGCGACCGCCTCGGTCTGTTGACCCGTGCCCTGAAGGAGGAGCGGGCGGAGGCGGCCGCCGATACGGGGGAGTGGCTGGCGCTGCTCGCCCGGCTGGGTCTGCTGCAGGGGACGAGCGGAGGCCGTGGCTCGTCCGCCGAGGAGGCCGAGGTCCAGGCCGTCCACCGCTATCTGCTCCGCACCCCGGCCCGCATGATCGGCATCTGGCTGCCGGACGGGGTCGGCGACCGCCGCCCGCAGAACCTGCCGGGTACGTGGGACCAGTACCCGAACTGGCGGCTTCCGGTGGCGGACGCGGAGGGCAGGCCGGTGACACTGGAGGAGGTGGCGGGGTCGGCGCGGCTGCATGCGCTGGTCGAGGTGGTACGCGCGTCGGGTGGGCGGTGGCCGTGAGGGCGGGGGCCCGGGGCGGGGCGTCCGGTGAGGCCCCGGGGGCTCTTACGGCACCCCCGGACGCGCGTCGCCACCCGACGTTGGATACTTTGGCTCCGTGGACAAAAAGAACGCCCTGCGCGCCGGCGCCCTGGCCGCCGGTACGACGCTGATGATGCTGCTCATGTCGTCCCCCGCGCTCGCGCTCACCCGCGACGACGGCGACGACCCCGGCACGGGCCTGAGCGTCATCGAGACGCTGGGTCTGTTCGTCGCGGCCCCGCTGGCCCTCTTCGCGGTCATCGCGGGCCTGGTGATGGTCCTCGACCGGTCCAAGGACCGTCAGCCGAAGTCCAAGGCCGTGGCCAAGGGGAAGAGCGGGACCACGGCGGAAGCCAAGGTCTGAGGTCTCCGAGGCCGACGCCACCGAAGCCGACGCCTGATTCGAGGGGCGCCGACCCCGCCATACGTGCGCGCGACAGCCGTACGTGGGCGAGGCCGGTGCCCTTTCGCGTTCCGCGGCGGCGGGGCTCGGTGCCGTCGACACCTCTGCTCGGCGCCCGCCTGACGGGTGGATCGTACGAAAGGGGGCGCCCGGCATAGCGCCGGGCGCCCGTGTTGATGTGAGAAGGGCTTACGTACGAACTACTGCGCCGCGTCCGCCGCCTGGGCCCTCAGCGCGCGCTCGACACCGGAGCGCGACTCCGAGATCAGCCGGCGCAGGGCCGCGTTCGGCCCGGCGGAGGTCAGCCAGGTGTCCGTCTTGGCCAGGGTTTCCTCGGAGACCTGGAGGGTCGGGTAGAGGCCGACGGCGATCTGCTGGGCGATCTCGTGGGAGCGGGACTCCCAGATGTCCTTCACGACCTCGAAGAACGTGTCGGTGTACGGCGCCAGCAGCTCGCGCTGGTCGGTCTGGACGAAGCCGGAGATGACCGCTTCCTGGACGGCGTTGGGCAGCTTGTCGGAGTCGATGACCGACGCCCAGGCGTCCGCCTTCGCCTCCGGGGTGGGCCGGGCCGCGCGCGCCGTGGCCGCGTGCCGCTCGCCCGCCGCCGTCTTGTCCCGCTCGTACTCGCCGGCGATCTCCGCCTCGTCGAACCGGCCGACGGCCGCGAGCCGCTGGACGAACGCCCAGCGCAGCTCGGTGTCGACGGCCAGGCCCTCGATCGTCTGCGAACCGTCCAGCAGCGCCTGAAGCAGGTCCAGCTGCTCCGGCGTACGAGCCGTCGCCGCGAACGCCCGCGCCCACGCCAGCTGGTGGTCGCCGCCCGGCGCCGCCGACCGCAGATGGGCCAGCGCGGCGTCGGTCCAGCGGGTGAGCAGGGCCTCGCGGGCGGCCGGGTCGGCGTACAGGTCGATCGCCAGCTTCACCTGGCGCTGCAGCGACTGCACCACACCGATGTCGGACTCCTTGCCGATGCCGGACAGCACGAGGGAGAGGTAGTCGCGGGTGGCGAGTTCCGCGTCCCGGGTCATGTCCCACGCCGACGCCCAGCACAGGGCACGCGGCAGCGACGCCTCGAAGTCGCCGAGGTGGTCCGTGACGAAGGACAGGGACCGCTCGTCCAGCCGGACCTTCGCGTACGACAGGTCGTCGTCGTTGAGCAGGATCACGGCCGGGCGGCGCTTGCCCACCAGCTGCGGTACGGCGGTCAGTTCGCCGTCGACGTCCAGCTCGACGCGGTCGTCACGCAGCAGCTTGCCGCTGTCGTCGTCCAGGTCGTACAGGCCGACGGCGATGCGGTGCGGGCGCAGCGCCGGCGTGCCCTTGGCGCCCGCCGGGAGCACCGGGGCCTCCTGGCGGATGGCGAAGGAGGTGATGACGCCGTTCGCGTCGGTCTCGATCTCCGGGCGCAGGACGTTGATGCCGGCCGTCTCCAGCCACAGCTTCGACCAGGTCTTCAGGTCGCGCCCGGAGGTCTCCTCCAGCGCGCCGAGGAGGTCCGACAGGCGCGTGTTGCCGTACGCGTGCGCCTTGAAGTACGCCTGTACGCCCCGGAAGAACTCGTCCATGCCGACGTACGCGACGAGCTGCTTGAGGACGCTCGCGCCCTTCGCGTACGTGATGCCGTCGAAGTTGACGAGCACGTCGTCGAGGTCGCGGATCTCGGCCATGATCGGGTGCGTCGAGGGCAGCTGGTCCTGGCGGTACGCCCACGTCTTCATGGAGTTGGCGAAGGTCGTCCAGGAGTGCGGCCAGCGCGAGTCGGGCGCGTAGGCCTGGCAGGCGATGGAGGTGTACGTGGCGAACGACTCGTTCAGCCACAGGTCGTTCCACCACTCCATGGTGACCAGGTCGCCGAACCACATGTGGGCCAGCTCGTGCAGGATCGTCTCGGCCCGCATCTCGTACGCGGCGTCGGTGACCTTGGACCGGAACACGTACTGGTCGCGGATGGTCACCGCGCCCGCGTTCTCCATCGCGCCCGCGTTGAACTCCGGCACGAACAACTGGTCGTACTTCTTGAACGGGTACGCGTAGTCGAACTTCTCCTGGAACCAGTCGAAGCCCTGCCGGGTCACCTCGAAGATCGCGTCCGAGTCGAGGAACTCGGCGAGCGAGGGCCGGCAGTAGATGCCGAGCGGGACGGACTGCCCGTTCTTCTCGTACACGCTGTGGACGGAGTGGTACGGCCCGACGACGAGCGCGGTGATGTACGTCGAGATCCGCGGCGTCGGCTCGAAGACCCAGGTGTCGTCCTTGGGCTCCGGCGTCGGAGAGTTGGAGACGACGGTCCAGCCGGTCGGCGCCTTGACGGTGAACTGGAACACGGCCTTCAGGTCCGGCTGCTCGAAGGAGGCGAAGACCCGGCGGGCGTCCGGCACCTCGAACTGGGTGTAGAGGTAGGCCTGGTTGTCGACGGGATCGACGAACCGGTGCAGGCCCTCTCCGGTGTTGGTGTACGCGCAGTCGGCGACCACACGGAGGATGTTGCGGCCCGCCAGCAGCCCCGGCAGGGCGATCCGGGAGTCGGCGAAGACCTCCGCGGGGTCGAGCGGGTCGCCGTTGAGGGTCACCTCGTGGACGGTTGGGGCGACCAGGTCGATGAAGGACTCCGCGCCGGTCTCGGTGACGTCGAAGCGCACCGTGGTCACGGACCGGTAGGTACCGCCCTCCTGCGCGCCGGAGAGGTCGAGATCGATCTCGTACGAGTCAACGGTGAGCAGCTTGGCTCGCTGCTGCGCCTCTTCGCGAGTCAGGTTTGTGCCAGGCACGCGGTCATCTCCTCGATATGTGTGGCTTCGGCGGTTCGGCCATCCTTCCATGGGACCTGCGCGCATGTCTCCGACGGTTCGGCAGGGGCCCCGCGGGTCCGTCGCGCTCGCGTCTCTGGGGGCGGCGCCCCGAGCCCCCGCTTCGGCCCTGAAGGGCCTTGTCCTCAAACGCCGGACGGGCTGGACGGGGCGAACGCCGTGTCCAAGTCCCGCCGGTCATCCGCACGCGCCCGTCCCGGACGGCCCCGGTGCTCGCGTATGCGAAGGGGCCGGGCGCTCGTGGGTGACCGGCCCGAGGCGCGGGCTCCAGGCGCAGGTGTTGCTGGCTTACCGGCGGCTGTTACTGGCCGCCCAGCTCCGCCGCCACCAGCTCCGCGATCTGCACCGCGTTCAGGGCCGCGCCCTTGCGGAGGTTGTCGCTGGAGACGAAGAGGGAGAGGCCGTTGTCGACGGTCTCGTCGGTGCGGATGCGGCCGACGTACGACGGGTCCCGGCCGGCCGCCTGGAGGGGGGTCGGGATGTCGGAGAGCTCCACGCCGGGGGCGTCGGCCAGCAGCTCGGTGGCGCGCTCGACGCTGATCGGGCGGGCGAAACGGGCGTTGACCTGGAGGGAGTGGCCGGAGAAGACCGGGACGCGCACGCAGGTGCCGGAGACCTTGAGCCCGGGGATCTCCAGGATCTTGCGGGACTCGTTGCGCAGCTTCTGCTCCTCGTCGGTCTCGTTCAGACCGTCGTCGACGAGGTTGCCGGCGAAGGGCAGCACGTTGAAGGCGATGGGGCGCTTGTAGACACCGGGCTCCGGGAAGTCGACCGCGCCGCCGTCATGCGTCAGCTTGTCCGCGTCGGCGATCACCTTCTGCGCCTGCCCGTGCAGCTCCGCCACGCCGGCCAGGCCGGAGCCGGACACGGCCTGGTAGGTGGCGACGACCAGCGCCTCCAGGCCTGCCTCCGCGTGCAGCGGCTTGAGCACCGGCATCGCGGCCATCGTGGTGCAGTTCGGGTTGGCGATGATGCCCTTGGGCCGGTCCGCGATCGCGTGCGGGTTCACCTCGGACACCACCAGTGGTACGTCCGGGTCCTTGCGCCAGGCCGAGGAGTTGTCGATCACGACCGCGCCCTGGGAGGCGACCTTCTCGGCCAGCGCCCTGGAGGTCGCGCCGCCCGCGGAGAACAGCACGATGTCCAGGCCGCTGTAGTCGGCGGTCGCCGCGTCCTCCACCGTCACGCCGTCCAGGGCCGTCCCCGCCGAGCGGGCCGAGGCGAACAGGCGCAGCTCGGTGACCGGGAAGGCACGCTCCGTGAGGATCCTGCGCATGACCGTGCCGACCTGCCCGGTGGCTCCGACGATTCCGACCCTCACGGCGACTCCCTCTGCGTGTACCTGCGTGTCTGCGGCGTCTCCATCATGCGGCCGACCCCGGTCCGCCTGTCCAATTCTTTGCGCTCCATGCCCGAGGAATGGAACACCGGGCAGTGTGACGTACACCTCGGACGATTTCCCGGACGATTTCCCCGGGGATCCGCCGAACGTTTCCGTGCGCTGCGGCGTCGTAGAGGAAACGCGGTGAGGGGGGTGGCTTGTGCTGCGCAGAAAGGCCCGCCGTGACCAGGGGCACGATGATCCTCTGGACGCGGCTCAGGAACGCCGGGTGCGAGCGGTGCTCGCACTGGGCGGCGTGCCGCAGACGGACCTGCCGGACGGGGTTCAGCAGGTCCGGCTGCGGCTCCTGGAGCGGGCGGCGAAGGGGTACGAGGCGCCGCGCGACGTCTCCGCGTGGGCGGCCGTCGTCGCCTCCAACCTCGCCATGGACTGGCACCGCGCCAAGCGCCGCCAGGAACGGCTCGGCGAGCGCCTGGCCTCGCTGCGCCAGCCTTCGCACCCCTCCGGCGAGGACACCAGCGTGCTCTCCCTCGCCGTCGCCCAGGGACTGGACGAGCTGCCCGACTCCCAGCGCCAGGTCGTGGTCCTGCGCTTCTACGCCGATCTGTCCGTCCGCTCGATAGCCGACGAACTCGGCATCCCGGAAGGCACGGTCAAGAGCAGGCTGCACACGGCGGTACGGGCTCTGCGCGCCCGCCTGCACGAGGACGAGGTGGTGTGACATGACCGCCGAACACAACGGCGCCGACGCGCTGATGGCGGCGCTCACCGGCGAGCCGCTCACGGACGAGGCCCGCGCGGACGCCGCCTTCCTGACCGAGCACGAGTCGGCTCTCGCCGATCTGGCGCTGCTGCGCGAGCAGTTGGGGTTCATCGGGGACACGCTGGCCGCCGAGCCGGCGAAGCAGCGGACCGGGAAACCCGCCCCGGTACGGCACCGGGGGCGCGGGACGCTCAGGGTCGCGCTGGGCGGGCTCGCGGTGGCGTGTGCCGCCGCGCTGTTCGCGGGGATGGGGTGGCTTGTCGTGCAGTCCGGGGGCAGTGCGAGCGACAGCGGCGCCGGCAGCGACAGCGCTGCCTCGGAAGACGCGGGGAAGGCGTCGGGGAAGGCGGAGAGCGCGTCGCAGAGCGGCGCCGGATACCTCGCCTGCGCCCGTCTCGTCGTCGAGGGCACGGTCACCGCCGTGGAGCCGGTCCCCGGCACCGCACAGGACCGGGTGACCCTGGACGTCACCCGCTACTACAAGCCCGCCAGGGGCGAGGACGAGATCGTCTTCGTCATGAGCGAGGACGTCGACCCCCGCCTGAGCAAGGGCGACCACACCCTGATCGGCATCCCGCGCGATGCCGCCTCGCCCGACATATGGACGGTCGGGGAGAAGGCCGTCGCACGCGAACGCGCCTGGATCACCCGGGCCCTGCCCGAGTCCCGCACCCTCACCTGCGAATGAGAAAGGGGCGGGCGCCCAAGCATCAAGGCCGCCCGCCCCGGTCACACGTACCGCACCACCGCACTATCTGGCTACCGCACTACGGCGTGACCTTCTCGATCTTCACGCTGCCGACGCCCGCGACCGTGCCGCGTGCGTTGACCAGCTGGACCTGGCCGAAGAACTCACGGCCCTCCGGAGCGGCCGCCGCGGCGGTGACGCTCGCGGAGACGGTCGCCGAGTCGCCCGTACCGAGCTTCACCGGCGTCTCGTCGACGGTGACGCTGCCGAGGGCGGTGGAGAAGAACACGTCCTGGTAGTCGTACGCCGTGGAGCCGGACGGCACCGCGTAGCCGATGACCAGGACGGTGTACGTACCGGCGGCCGGGTCCGGCACCGAGACGGCCTCCTCCGAGTCGCCGTCGGCGGAGCTGCCGACCTCGTTGCCGTCGGCGTCGAGGACCACCAGGTCCAGGTCGGCGGCCGTGTCGGAGACGTTGCCGATGGCCACGTCCAGCGCCGTGGCGCCCTCGGGCACCTCGACCGTGCTGGTCTGGGTCACGCCGTCCGCGATGGTCGGGCGGGCCGTCTTCGACGAGCCGAGCGGGCCGCCGGCCAGCGTGCCGTCCAGGGCGGCGAGGTTGTTGGTCGCCGTCCAGGACGCCTCGACCGGGGTGCCGACCTCGGCCTCGGGCACGGTCACGACCTCGGGGTCGAAGGCCGCGCCGTAGACGGCGACGTCGAGCGTGTACGGGTTGTCGAGCAGCGGCGACGTACGGCGCGACTCGACCTCGATCTCCCAGACACCGGCCTGCGGGTCGGCGTACGAGCGCACGTCGGGCTTGCAGCCGTTGCCGTCGAGGTAGTTGTTGTAGCAGAACGGCGTGGAGGTGTTGTCGACCGGAACGCCGTACGGGTGGATCGCGATGAACCGGGTCTGGCTCTTGCCCTTCAGCCCGCCGATCGCGACCTCCAGCGACCTCGCGCCCTCGGGCACGGTCACGAAGTACGACGTGGTGCTGTTGCGCTGCACGGAACCGGACGCGGAGTAGCTGTACTTCAGCGGCGCCGAGACCACGACGGTGCTCATGGCCTGCTTGTCGACGCCCTCGGTGCGCGGGTCGTCGATCTCCAGGATCGCGCTCTTGATGCCCGCGGACTTCGGCGCGGCCTGGACCTTGACGGTCACCGGCTGGTTCAGCGGCAGCCTGACGACGTCGGAGCCGACGATCCTGAACGTGCCGCCCGCGTTGTTCTCGAAGGACAGCTCGTGCGGCAGCGCCCGGTTCGCGCCGGACGTACGGGTGACGGTGACGTCGTACGTCTTCCTCTGCCCGGCCTTCAGGCCGCCCTCACGGTCGTACAGGCCGGTGCCGAAGCCGGGGGTCTCCAGCGCGAAGTCGATCGCGGTGTCGACCGGCGCCTTGATCGTGTAGTCGTGCGCGGTGGCGCCGTCCTCGATGGCCTCCCACGCGTCCACGACGTTGATCAGGCCCGCGCCCTCCTCGTACGCCTGCACACCGGGGATGTGGTCGGCGGTCGAGGTCAGGGCGGTGCGCAGCTTCGCCGGGGTGAGGTCGATGCCCTCCTGCCCGGCGGCGCTGAGCAGCAGCGCGGACGCGCCCGCCGCCTGCGGGGACGCCATCGAGGTGCCCTGGAGCATGCCGTAGCCGGCCGGCAGTGAGTAGCCCGCCTCGGCGACCGGGGTGCCCGGCAGCCAGGTCTGGATGGTGTTGATCGCGGCGCCGGGCGCGGAGAGCGTCGGGGTGAAGCCGCCGTCCTCACGCGGGCCGCGGGAGGAGAACGGCATCATCGCGTACGACTTCCGCACCTGCGAGCCGTAGTTGGCGGCCCAGGTCTCCCTGGAGATGGTCGCGCCGACCGAGATGACCTTGTCGGCCAGGCCCGGGTCGCCGATGGTGTTCGCGCCGGGGCCGGAGTTGCCCGCGGAGATCACCAGCTGCACGCCGTACTCGTCGATGAGCCGCGTGTACAGCTCGGCGCGCGCGTTGTTGCCGTCGTTGAGGGAGGGCAGGCCGCCGATCGACATGTTGACGATGTCGACGCCGCGCCGGGTGACCAGGTCGATCATGCCCTCGGTGAGCGCGATGTTGGTGCAGGTGCCGGACCAGGTGCAGGCGCGGGAGGAGACGATCTGCGCGCCGGGGGCGGCACCGTCCATCTCGCCGCCGAACAGGCCGTTGGCGGCGGTGATGCCGGCGACGTGCGTGCCGTGCTCGGACTCGATGACGCCGATGTTGACGAAGTCGGCCTTCGCGCCGGCCCCGTTGTAGACGACGTCCTTGCGGATCTCGACGACGAACGGCTGGCGCTCGGCGACCTCGGTGGCCGGGTCGTCGGTGCCGAAGTACCCGATCTGGAAGCCGTCCTTGTACGGCTTCATCGGCGCGTCGTCACCGAAGTCGTGATTGTTGTTCAGGTCGACGCGGACCGTGCCGGCCGCGGCGTCGTAGAGGACGCCCCAGGAGTCGGTCGTGTCGCCGTCCCGGTTCGCGTCGCCGTCCGCGTCGCCGCCGGTGGTGGACGACTCCAGGAACGTGCTGATCCGATACGAACCCGCGGGCGCCGTCCAGGTCGTGCCGCCGTAGGTGAAGGTCGGCCCGGACACCGAGGTGTCCATCCGGCGCCAGGTCCGGTCGCCGTCCACGACCGGGTCGGTCGCGGTCACCCAGTCGGTGATCTTGCGTTCGCCGGTGGTGGTCTTCTGCAGTGCCGGGTGGGCCAGGTCCACGCCCGAGTCCAGGACGCCGATGGTGACACCGCGGCCGTCCGCCTCCGGGTTCTCGTCCACGAAGTCGACGGCGCCCGTCTCGTGGGACGGGTTGTACGGGTTCTCGGCGGGGGTGTTCTTGCCGGGGGCCGGGTAAGTGCCCGTGGCCGTCCCGCCCTTGGCGGTGTCCGCGCTGGGCGTCGGGTCGTCGAGCGGTATCTCCTCGCGCAGGTCGATGCCGTGCACGGAGGACAGCTTCGTGGCGTCGGCGATGGCCGAGTCGGCCTTCGCGGTGGGGACGGTGGCACGGACGTAGCCGAGCTTGTCGTACGTACGGCCCACCAGGCCGCCCTTGACGGAGTCGAGCTGCTCGGCGACCTGCTCGGTCCTGCCGGGGGCCGTGGCCACCATCATGGTGACGGTCTTGTCGCCGTCGGCCTTCGCCTCGGCGAGCAGATCGGCGTCGTCCGAACCGAGCTTGTCGTGAGCGGACTTGACGGTGGCGTCGGCCGCGGGCGCGGCCTGGTCGGCGGACATGGCCATGGGTATCGGCCCGGCCGCGGAGAGCGCGGCGACGAGACCCGCGGTCACGGCTGTTCGGGCCATACGCCTTGCACCCGATATCGGATCGCGCTGGGGGGTGAGGGTCATCGGCATCCCTTGTAGCTAAAGGAACGGTTGTGGCGCGACCGGGCCGATCAACCCCGGTCACGTCGGTCCGGAATGCGAACCCGGACGATCGCACAGCTTTACGCAAGGGACTGTTGTTCGGGGAGTGTTGACCGAAACGATATGCATGTGTGGGGAAAACCCGCGATGATCTTTAGGGTCATACCTCCCGAACGCGGCGATGTCACCCCCTGTTCGGGCTGCTGCCCCTCAGCCCTCCTTCCCGACGACTAATGTCCCTGCATGCGCGAGAGGTTGAGGGTGGCGGCCTACGCCATGTGCGTTCGCGACGGACGGCTCCTGCTCGCCTGCGGCAAACGCGAAGGGGACGGCATACCCGAGTGGACCCTGCCCGGCGGCGGCATGTGGCACGGCGAGGATCCCTACGACACGGTCCTGCGGGAGGTCGAGGAGGAGACCGGATACCGGATCGAGGTCACCGGACTGCTCGGCGTGCACTCCCGGCACGCCACCATCCCCCGCCGCCTCGGCCGCTCCGTGGACCACCACGGCGTCCGCCTCGTCTACGAGGGCCGTGTCATCGGCGGCGAACTGCGCCCCGAGATCGGCGGCTCCACGGACCTGGCCGCCTGGCACGACCTGGCCGCCGTATCCGACCTGACCCGCGTCGGCCTCGTCGACATCGGCCTGCGGCTGTGGCGGGAGCGGCCGGTGGCGGGGCGGGTTCCGCAGGACCGGGACCAGCTCAGTACCCCCGAAGATGAACGCTGAGTGACCGCGTCCCGGCCGTTCGCCGAGCGGACGAGTACGCGCGGGGTAGTCCAAGATCGACGTACGGCGATCGGCGCCGCGCGTTGCGGTCTCGTTCACGTGCAGGTCACCCCTGCTGCCAACGATCCAGTACGAGCGGACAGTTCGCGTCAGCGACGGTCCGTGACCACTGTCGACGCGTTCGCACTCGGGGAGACACGCGCATGTCGCGGATACGCTCTGTCGCCAGCTCCGCGCTGGGGGTCCACCGTCGTACGCTGCTCGCCGCCACCGGGGCGGTGTCCCTGTCCGCGGGTCTCGGCTACGCCCTGCGGCCCACCGACAGCCAGGCCGCCACCGCCACCGCCACCGCCACCGCCCCCGCCACCACCGCCGAAGCGCGCGCCACCGCCGGCGAGCCGGTCACCGCCGCACCCCTGGCGCCCTACACGCACGGCACCACGCTCGCCCAGGTCGCCGCCCCCCGCACCTCCTCCGGCTACCGGCGACTGGGGTCCGGCCCCGGCTGGCAGCGGGTCGTCCGCAGCGAGCTGGCCGCGCCGAAGTCGGGGCGCGCGGGCCGCCGTACCGCGCTTGCCGCGTTCGTACAGCTCACCGATCTGCATCTGATCGACAGCCAGCACCCGCTGCGCCTGGAGTTCCTCCGCTCGACGGACGTGCACGCCTGGCGGCCGCAGGAGGCGCTGACCGTGCCGGGGGCGATCTCGCTGGTGGAGCGGGTCAACGCGCTGCGGGGAGCCCCCGTCACCGGCTCCCCGCTGCACTTCGCCATGACCACCGGCGACAACACGGACAACAATGCCAAGTCCGAGCTGGAGTGGTTCCTGACGATCATGAGCGGCGGCCGGGTCACCCCCGACTCCGGTGACCCGCGGCACTACGAGGGCGTCCAGAACAGCGGCCTCAAGCAGTACTGGCAGCCGGACTCCACCGCCCGCGACGCCGACAAGCAGCTCGGCTTCCCGCACATCGAGGGCTTTCTGGCCGCCGCGATCCGCGAGATGAACAGCCCCGGCCTCACCATCCCCTGGTACTCCACCGTCGGCAACCACGACGCCATGCCGCTGGGCACATACGGCCACGGCGACTCCTACCTCGCCGAGTTCGCCGTCGGCGGCAAGAAGCTGATGAGCCTGTCGGCGTCCGAGGCGAAGAAGCTCCAGGACACGCTCAAGGGCGACACGGACCCCAAGGGGACCTGGTTCCGCGATCTGCTGCGGGCGCACTCCCGCGACCTGCGCTCGGTCACCCCGGACGACAACCGCGCCCCGTTCACCGCCGCCGAGTACGTCGAGGCCCACCTGGACCCGGCGTACCAGGGCGTGGGCCCGGCCGGGCACGGCTACTCCGCGGCGAACGTCGAGGCGGGCACCCAGTACTACAGCTTCCGCATCTCCGACGACGTCATCGGCATCAGCCTCGACACCACCGACGCGGGCGGCCACTACAACGGGTCCGTCGGAGCGAGCCAGTTGAGGTGGCTGGAGCGGACGCTGCGGCAGAACAAGGGTTCCTACGCGCTCGTCTTCAGCCACCACACCAGCGGCACGATGACCAACCTGCGCCCCGATCCGGCCCGCCCGAACGACCGCCGGCACGGCGGCGAGGACGTCCTCGCCGTACTCGGCCGCCACACCAACGTCGTCGCCTGGGTGAACGGCCACATCCACCGGAACGTCATCACCCCGCACACCGCATCGGGCGGCCACTCCTTCTGGGAGATCTCCACCGCCTCCCACGTGGACTTCCCCCAACTCGCCCGGGTCGTCGAGGTGGTGGACAACAAGGACGGCACACTGTCCCTGTTCACCACCCTCATCGAATCCGCGGCCCCGCACCGCACGGACTTCACCGACCTCTCCCAGACCGGCCTGGCCGCGCTCTACCGCGAACTCTCCTTCAACGCCCCGGGCGCCAGCACGACCCAGGCGGGGGAGCCGGGGGACCGGAACGCGGAGCTGGTGCTGAAGAAGGTCTGAACCGTGCGAGCGTGAGTGATTGGCACGTTTGGGCCACGGGCTCCCAGCAAGGGGGCACGGGAGGCTGGCTCAAACCTGCCAATTGGCGCGCGGAGCCGGAAGTCAGGCGCGGAGGTTGGTGATGAACGCGGTCCACGCCGTGAGGGGGAGAAAGAGGGCGGGGCCGGTGGGGTTCTTGGAGTCGCGGATGGCGATGGCGGGGGCGAGGTGGGCGACTTCGACGCAGTTCTGGCCGGTGCCGTCGCTGTACGACGACTTGAACCAGGCGTAGTCCGGCGCGAGTTCGGGGGCAGTGGGATGCGTGGGCATGGCTACAGCTCTCGTTCTAGTCGGTGCAGGAAGCCGGGCGTGTCCTCAGGTGGCAGCGCCGATGCTGTCATGGCGTCGAACCGGCGGACGAAGCGGTCGACTTCACGGCGCTTGTCCGAGGTGTGCGTCGCGCCCCAGGCGCTGTCGATCTGGACACGCGGCGGGAGATCGTCGCCGAGGTCGAGGATCGCAAAGTCGTTGGCGGAGCGGTAACCGGGCCGGAAAGGCAGCACCTGGACGGTGACGTGGTCCCAGGACGACATCGTCACGAGTTTCTCGAACTGCTCGTGCATCACCTCGGCGCCTCCGACCGGATACCGGAGTGCTGCCTCTCCCAGGATCACTCGGAGCTTGACGGGGTCCTCCCTGGTGAGCACTTCCTGGCGCTTCATTCGTAGCTCCACGCTACTGCGGACGAACTCGGAGGTGTGCTCCTCGACGGGCTTGTGCGCTTCAAGGAGGGCATGGGCATAGCGCTGCGTCTGAAGCAGGCCATACACCAGGGTGGGGTGATACGCCCGCATGCTGCGAGCCTCCGGCTCAAGGCCCACGAACGACGGCATCCCGGTCGGCATGAGGCCACGGAACTGCGTCAGCCAGTCCTGATGGCCGGACTCCCGATTGAGGTTGATCAGCGACTCGATGACGTCCTCGTCGTTGACGCCGTACTTGTCCAACAACTTGCGCAGATCACCGACGTTCCGGAAGTTCAACGCCCCGGTCTCGATCCTCAGCAGCGTGGCTTCGGAGACGCGCAGCCCTTGTACCGCCTGCTTCCGGGTGAGCCCGCCTCCGCGATCACCGAGGCCGCAGCTCTCCCGCAACTGGCGCAGTTGAAGGCCAAGTTCGAGCCGCTGGCCGGTCCGCCCGCGCTTTGCTGCCATGTGCACCGTCCGCGTGCTGTTGTACGTGTCGTTTGACCTTGCGTGCCGAGTGTGACACGGCGTGTACGACCCGTGCAGCTGCTTGTGCAGATGCGGGCATAGTCCATTTCTGACTGCTCAGAAATTTCTGAGCAGTTTCGATTGCAGCTCGATTTGCAGTGTCGTCACCGTGATTGAGAAGCCCGTCCCACGGAAGGCACCCCCATGCACGACTGGTCCATGGGTTACCCCATGACCCTCCCCAGCGTCCGCCTCGCCCGCCTCCACGTCCGCCGTCTGCTGACGATGTGGAACTGGCCCGGTGACATCGGCGACGCCGTCCTCGTCACCTCCGAACTCGTCGCCAACGCCGCACGGCACGCCAAGGTCGTAGGGCATCAACTGTGGCTGCGGCTGGCTGTGTTGGAGGATGGCGGGTTGGTTATCGACGTGTCGGACCCGGTGCGCGCGTTTCCGGAGATCCGTGAGGAGCCCGACGGGGAGGGCGGCCGGGGGCTGCTGGTCGTGGCCCAACTCGCCGCCGAGCTGGAGTGGTTCCTGCGCGCGGACGTCGGCAAGACGGTCCGGGCACGGTTGACGGCGATGACAAGGTGACCGTCGGCCACTCGCTTCTTCACCAGTGTCGTGCTTCCGCGAGCCGAGTAAAGGGCGCTGCGCGTCGCCTTCGGCGATGGCCCTCCGGGCCACCCTTGACTCGGCTCGCTCCAGCACGCGAGGGGAGCGAGCGAGCGGCCGGGAGGAAAGCGGGGCCCAGGTGGGCCGACCTCTCGGGTCGCTCGGGCGGTGGGTCGGGGTTGGGGAACGCGATCGCGGGTCGGGGGACGCCGGGTGTGTTTGGCGGCGAGCGGTGCCTGGGGGTGTGGGGCGCATCCGCCGGGTGGCGGCATGCCGGGTGAGGTCGGCGGCTTGCGGTGAGTGGTTGGTGCGGGACGCGTCGGCTGGGCGGGGCACACCGGGGAGGCCTGGCGGCAGGCGGTGGGTCGGTCGCTGCTGTGCGTGGGGGCGCGAGTGTTGTGGGTGTGCGTCGGTGGGTTCGGCGGCAGGCTTGGTGTCGGGGTGGGCCGGGGCTGTGGCGGCCGCTGGCTGTGGTGCCCCGGCCCTGGATCTCTGATCGGTTGCCGGCGGGCAAGGGATTGGTAGATTTGTCTCACTCCAGCGGCGCGGAAGCCCAGGACAGGCCCCACCTGCGTGAGACAAATGCGCCAATCACCTCCCCAGCCGGGACCGGTGGGACCGATGTGATAGACGAGGCGCCAGCATCGCCGCTGGGCCCGGCCTGGGATGTGTCACCGGCTGTCCGCTGCCAACCCCGCCGGTCCGTACGCCGTGTACGTCGAACCCCGGGTGTAGTACCGCTCCCGCTTCTTCACCCGGGAGCGCTGCTGCTGCCTGTACGTCCGTGTGCCCTCCGACCTGCCGTCGACGTAGCCGTAGATCTCCAACATCGAGGGTGGCGACTCCGTGCCCACGCTTGCCGCTGCTTACCCGGTTGGCCAAGGCGCTGGACGCGGCGCTGACGATCGACCTGGACGGTGACTCCTCTCCCCTCCTGATGCCGGTCCCGGTCTGGCATTACCGGGGCAGCACCACGACATACGCGGCCGGATCGCGGTCCGCCGACGCCATCAGGGCGGTGCGGACGACCGTCGCCTGCTGCTCCGTCGAGTCCCGGAGCTTCTTCGGCGTGATGTGGACGACGGTGATGCCCAGGCGCTCCAAGTGCTCGCGCTTGCGGGCGTATTCGGACCACAGGGCGTCGTCGTCGTGCCGAAGGCCTTGGCGGGGGGCCCGGGTGTCGAGTTCCACCGCGACCGCCTGCTCCGGCCAGTACGCGTCCAGGCCGCCGAGGTGGGGTCCACCGGGTAGCCGCAGGTCGACGTTCCACACCGGGTCGGGCAGGCCGGACTCGCTGACCATGCGGTACAGCCGGTCCTCCGCGATCGCGCGGCCCTCGGCCAGCAGGGAGTCCACCGCGTCGACGACGTGCGGGCGGCTGAGCAGCTTGGCGTTGTTCAGTTCCCGGACGACGGAGGCCGGTTCGCAGTGACCGCCGCGCACGGCTTCGGTGAGGAGACGGCGTACGGCGCCCGCGTCCGCGAGGCCCGAGACCGCGTCGGCGAGCGCGCGGGGCACGGGGGCGACCGGGACGCCCGCGACGTGCTGCGGGGTGGGCAGGGCCGCCGTACGGACGATCCGGGCCGGCCCGGTCGAGCGCAGCCGGCGCAGCCGGGGGACCAGGACGTCGAGCGTCTCCAGGGACAGCAGTGGGGGAGCGGAGGTGAAACCGTGGAGGGCCAGCGCCGCGTGGCCCGTGATCATCGCCTCCGCGTACACCGGCCGGTGCGGGTCGTCCGCGCCCGGCTGGGCCGGCACGCCCGGGGACGACTCGCGCGCCGCGTACATCAGCACCGCGTGCAGCCGCTCCTCGCCGGTCGGCGGGCCCGGGTGGAGCAGGAAGACGCCCGGCAGGATCTGCTGCCAGGTGCCGCCGGGCCGGCACTGGTCGTTCGCGTCGGCCGTGGACACACCGTGCGAGCGGAGCTGAGCCGCGGTCATGACGCGGCGGTGCACCTCGGAGAGGTGACGGAGGGGGCGGGGGGAGAGCGGGGTGTTGTGGTTCATGAACCGGAGGCTTCCGCGTCCGATCCGACCTTTAACCGCTGTTACACGCCCGTCGACAAAAGCGGACAACGTGGCATTAAAGGACGGGTGTTCGGGTGCCGAGTAGGCAGGGAAAACCCCTGGTCCGTTCGGGTTGGGCCAGGGGTTACGGCTGCTATTGGCTGAATTCCGTAACGGTCACGGAGGCCGTGACCGTTGGCCAAAGGTCCTATGCGGTTGACGCCGCCGCCGCGTCACATGCCTGCCCCCGCAGCCCCCGCGCCAGGTCGTCCCGCGCCTCCAGCACCAGCCGTCGCAGGGCCGGTGCCGCCGTCTCGTGTGCCGACAGCCAGGCGTCCGTGGCGGCCAGGGTGCCCTCGGAGTCCTGCAGCCCCGGGAACAGCCCCCGCACCACGTCCATCCCGATCTGGATCGACCGCTCCGACCACACCCGCTCGATGGCCGCGAAGTACTTCTCGGCGTACGGCGCGGTCAACTCCCGCTGCGACGGCTGTGAGAAACCCGCGATCGTCGCCTCGACCAGCGCGTTGGACAGCGCGTCGGACTCGACGACCTGCGCCCAGGCCTGCGCCTTGACCGCGACCGAGGGACGGGCGGCGAGGCAGCGGACCTGGTGGCGCTTGCCGGACGCGGTGTCGTCCCGGGCCAGCTCCGCGTCCAGCGCCTTCTCGTCGGCGAACCCGTGCACGACCAGCGGCTCCAGGAACACCCACCGCAGCTCCTGGTCGACCTTCAGTCCCTCGACGGCCGACGTGCCGTCCAGCAGGCCCCGCAGTGTCTCGAAGGCTCCCGCGTCCTCGGCCGTCCGGGCGTAGAAGCGCGCCCACGCCAGCTGGTGCTCGCTGCCCGGCTCGGCGCGGTACAGCTCGCGCTCGGCGCATTCGGAAAGCCGCGCACCACCCCGCACCCGCCACTCCGGTGCCGCGTAGTGCACCAGCGCCGACTCCGCCCACGCGTGCAGCATCTGCACCACGCCGATCTGCGACTCCCGGCCCGCGAACCGCAGCACCAGGTCCACGAAGTCCCGCGCCGGCAGCAGCGCGTCCCGCGTCATGTTCCACAGCGCCGACCAGCACAGGGCGCGGGCCAGCGGGTCGGTGAGGTCGCCCAGTCCGTCCCGCAGCGTCTCCAGCGAGGTCGCGTCGAAGCGGATCTTGCAGTACGTCAGGTCGTCGTCGTTGACCAGCACCAGCTCCGGCGCCGCCGCACCCGCCAGCTCCGCCACCACCGTACGCGCGCCCTCGACGTCCACCTCGGCTCGCGCGTACCGCTCCAGGCCGCCGCCCGCGGCCCGCCGGTACAGGCCCACCGCGACACGGTGCGGGCGCAGCTCGGGGTGGCCCGCCGACGGAGTCGGCTGATCGAGCACAGCGGGGGCCTCCTGCACCACCGCCAGCTCGTCGATACGCCCCTCCGCGTCCAGCAGCACCTGCGGAGTCAGCGAGTTCACGCCCGCCGTCTGCAGCCAGGACCGCGCCCACGCCGCCATGTCCCGGCCGCTGGTCTCCTCCAGCACGGACAGCAGATCGCCGAGGCGCGTGTTGCCGTAAGCGTGCCGCTTGAAGTAGCGCCGTGCGCCCTCCAGGAACGCGTCCTGACCGACGTACGCGACGAGTTGCTTCAGTACGGACGCCCCCTTGGCGTACGTGATGCCGTCGAAGTTGAGCTTGGCGTCCTGGAGGTCGCGGATGTCGGCCGTGATGGGGTGGGTGGACGGCAGCTGATCGGCGCGGTACGCCCATGCCTTGCGGCGGTTGGCGAAGGTGATCCAGCCGTCCTGGAAGCGGGTCGCGCCGACCAGCGCGAACGCGCCCATGAAGTCGGCGAAGGACTCCTTCAGCCACAGGTCGTCCCACCACTCCATGGTGACCAGGTCGCCGAACCACATGTGCGCCATCTCGTGCAGCACGACGTTCGCGCGGCCCTCGTACGACGCCTGCGTCACCTTGCCCCGGAAGATGAACTCCTCCCGGAAGGTGACCAGTCCCGGGTTCTCCATCGCGCCGAGGTTGTACTCGGGCACGAACGCCTGGTCGTACTTCCCGAAGGGGTACGGGTAGTCGAAGTGGTCGTGGAAGAAGTCCAGACCCTGCTTGGTCACCAGGAACACGTCGTCGGCGTCGAAGTAGGGGGCGAGTCCCTTGCGGCACAGGGCGCTGAGGGGGATCTCCAGCGCCGTGCCGTCGGCGAAGGTACGGGAGTACGAGTCCGTGACGTAGTGGTACGGCCCCGCCACGACGCAGGTGATGTACGTCGAGATCGGCTTGGTCTCCGCGAACCTCCATACGCCGTCCGCGAGTTCACCGACGCCGTTGCTCCACACCGTCCACTCCTCGGGCGCCCGCACCTCGAAGCGGAACGGGGCCTTGAGGTCCGGCTGCTCGAAGCCCGCGAAGACGCGGCGGGAGTCGGCGGGCTCGTACTGCGTGTAGAGGTAGACCTCGCCGTCCTCGGGGTCGACGAAGCGGTGCAGGCCCTCGCCGGTGCGGGAGTAGGCGCACTGGGCGTCGACGACGAGTTCGTTGTCGGCGGCGAGGTCCTCCAGGGTGATCCGCGAGCCGTCGAAGACCTCGCTGGGGTCCAGGTCCTTGCCGTTGAGGGAGACGGCGGTCACACTCGGCGCGATCAGGTCCGCGAAGCTGGTGGCGCCGGGCTCGGCGCAGCGGAAGCGGATCGTGGTGACCGAGCGGAAGGTGCGCGGCGCCTGGTCGTCCAAGTCCCCGTCGCCGGTGGCGGAACGCACGTCGAGGGACACGTCGTACCCGTCGACGGACAGCAGGGCGGCCCGCTCCCGGGCCTCGTCGCGGGACAGATTCTCACCGGGCACGGGCGGCACTCCCTCGGGGATGTGTTCAGTATGCGGACAGCGCTGATCCTGCCATGCGGCTCTGACATGCGGCATCAGGGAATGACCGGGCGGGCAGCGGCGTTGTTCAGACGTTCCGCGGAGACCCGCCTGCCTCATGAGGAGAGACATGTCGGACAAGACCCCCGTCGACTTCTGGTTCGATCCGCTGTGCCCCTGGGCCTGGATGACCTCTCGCTGGGTGCTGGAGGTGGAGAAGGTCCGGGACATAGAGGTCCGCTGGCACATCATGAGCCTGGCCGTGCTGAACGAGCCGAGGATCGACGAGCTGCCCGAGGAATACCGCGAGATGCTCGCCAAGACGGCCTGGCAGCCGGTTCGCGTGGTGACCGCGGCCTGGCAGAAGCACGGCGCCGATGTCGTCGGCCCCCTCTACACCGCGCTCGGCACCCGCATCCACAACCAGGGCGAGGGCCCGACCCGCGAGGCCGTCGTCGGCGCCCTGGCCGACACCGGCCTGCCCGCCGACCTGATCGACTACTTCGACCAGGAGGACTTCGAGTTCGACACCGAGCTGCGCGCCTCCCACAAGGAGGGCATCGACAAGGTCGGCCAGGACGTCGGCACCCCGGTGATCGCCGTACCCGGCGCCGACGGCGAGCAGCTCGCCTTCTTCGGCCCGGTCGTCACCCCCACCCCCAAGGGCGAGGAAGCGGCCCGCCTCTGGGACGGCACCCTCGCCGTGGCCTCGGTCCCCGGCTTCTACGAGCTCAAGCGCACGCGGACGAAGGGGCCGGACTTCAGCAACCTGTAGGGATCATTCGGGGAAGTTCCCGCCGTCGTCCCACCTGAGTTTCCGCTGGAACCGTCTGCAGCCGTCGCGGGCGCACCGGATGTAGGCCTCCGGCGGAAACTCGTCCTTCTGCTGCCGGACGATCTCCTTCTCCGCGTCATGGAGTTCGCGGAACTCCTGAAGAGGGCCGCCACCGCAGTTCGGGCACCGTCTGAACATCACAGCGTTCTCCGTCTCAGGTGCCACGAGCCGGTTCGGGCCCGCCCCGCGTCCGGCTCGACGACCTCCGCTTCCGTACGATTCCCTGCCGTTCGAACCCGTCGAGGTCCCGGTGGACGACGTCGATGCCTCCTCTCCCGGTGAAGGATTCGGGGTCGACGACGAGGGCATCCGTGTACGGGTGCGCCGCGGGCCGTGAGCAGTGAACGCGTCGAGCCGAATGGTTACAGAGGGTGTAACAGCTGAAGAAGAGCGTCAATCCCTCGCACAGGTGGAAATCTCGGTGCAAAGTGAGAAGTTCACGGCCAGGTGTGGGAGGTGCGATGGAGTCGTGGCTCGGGATCGACCTGGGCACGCAGGGCGTCCGGGCGCTGCTGGTCGCCGGGGACGGCACGGTCCTGGGCAGCGGTACGGCCCCGCTGGCCGGGTGGCGTGACGGCGTACGGCACGAGCAGGATCCGGGGGAGTGGTGGGACGCGGTGTGCGCGGCGTCCAGGGCCGCGCTGCCCGGTCCCGCGCCGGTGCGCGGCATCGCGGTGTGCGGGACGTCCGGGACGGTACTGCTGACCGACACCTCCGGGCAGCCGGTCAGCCCGGCCCTGATGTACGACGACGGACGGGCCGCCGAGCAGGGAGCGAAGGCCCGGGCGGCGGGGCTGCGGGTGCAGAACACCTGGGCGCTGCCGAAGGCGCGGTGGCTGGCGGAGACGTACGGACCCGGACGGCTCACCCACCAGCCCGACGTGATCACCGCACGGCTCGTGGGCCGGCGTGTGCCGGCCGACTCCAGCCATGCGCTGAAGACGGCCTACGACGTGGAGCGCGACGCCTGGCCGGACATCCTCGGCCTGCCGGACGGGACGCTGCCCGACGTCGTACGGCCCGGCACCCGGCTCGGCGAGGTCTGCGTGGCCGCCGCCGAGGCCACCGGCATCCCCGCCGGCACCCCGGTGATCGCCGGCATGACCGACGGCTGCGCGGCCCAGATCGCCTCCGGCGCGCTGCGCGAGGGCTCCTGGAACTCGGTGCTCGGCACGACGCTGGTGCTGAAGGGCGCCACCTCGCAACCGGTCCGGGACCCGGCCGGCGTCGTCTACAACCACCGTGCGCCGGACGGGGGCTGGCTGCCGGGCGGGGCGTCCAGCGTGGGCGCGGGTGTGCTCACCGCCGCGTTCTCGGGCGCCGACCCGGCCGCCATGGACGCGGCCGCGGCGGCCTTCGAACCGTCCGGCGCGGTGGCCTACCCGCTGGCGTCGCCGGGCGAACGCTTCCCGTTCCTGGCCCCGGGCGCCACCGCCGTCGTGCTCGGCCAGCCCAGCTGCGACGCCGACCTGTGGGCCGCGCTGCTCCAGGGTGTCGCCTACACCGAACGCCTCTGCCTGGACTACCTGCACCACCTGGGCGCCCCGCTCGACGGCCCGCTCACCTTCACCGGGGGCGCCGCCCGCAGCCCGTACTGGAACCAGCTGCGCGCCGACGTCCTGGGCCGCACGGCGCGGGTACCGGAACGGACGGAACCGGCGCTGGGGATGGCCGCGCTGGCGGCGTACGGCACCGGAGGGGGCACCTCGCTCGCCGGCACGGCCGAACGGATGGTGCGCATCCGGACCGTCGTCGACCCCCGCCCCGACCGCACGGCCCGCTTCGCCGAACCGTACGCCCGGCTCGTCGACGAGCTGGAGGCGCGCGGCTGGCTGCCGTCGCCGGTCGCGGCGCACGCCCGCGCACGGCTCACCATGGATACTGCCGATCCATGAGCGCCACCGCCCTCCTCCTGGCCCGCCACGGCCAGACCGTCTGGCACGGCGAGAACCGCTACGCCGGAGTCAGCGACATCGGCCTGACCGACACGGGCCGCGCCCAGGCCGAGGCCCTCGGCCGCTGGGCGGCGGCCCATCCGGTCGACGCGATCTGGACGTCCCCGCGCTCCCGGGCCATCGCCACCGCGGAGCCCGCCTGCCGCGCCCTGCACCTCACCCCGCACCGCGAACCCGCCCTGGCCGAATGCGACTTCGGGGTCCTGGAGGGCCGTACGCTCGCCGAGTTCGCGGCCGAGCACCCGCACCACGCGAAGGCGTTCCGCGCCGACCCGGCAGCGAACCCCTTCCCCGGGGCCGAGGACCCGGTGGCCGCGGCGGCCCGCGGCACGGCAGCCCTGCGCCGCATCGCCGCCGCCCACCCCGGCGAACGGGTCCTCGTCGTCGCCCACAACACCCTCCTCCGCCTGGTGCTGTGCAGCCTTCTGTCCATCCCGCTGGGCGACTACCGCCGCGTCTTCCCCAAACTCCGCAACACGGCGCTCAGCGAACTCCGCGTGAACACCGACGGCTCCGCGGCCCTTCTCTCCCTCAATGTGCCCTGCGAGCCGGACCTGCCGTAGCGCCATGGACGCATGAGCCGGCCCCGCGAGTCACGTCCTCGCGGGGCCTGCTCCTTCATCCGCCTGCCGCACGTGGACGTTGAGAAGACGATCACGAGGCAGGACGTTCCGGCGGGTCAGGGCGTCAATGAAGGTCCCCAGGCTCTCCAAGCTCGCCAAGGACCCCTCAAAGCCTTGCTGCACATAACTTGCAATAACAATCCAGCAGCAAGGAGACCCGGATTGGAGAGACCCCACAGCCCCGTCTTCGCCCTCCTCGTGACGTACACGGCTCCACCTCAGTGACCGGTGTCACGCCGGATCGCGTGTAGCCGCACTCTTTGTCAGGAGTCCACCACAGCCGTGCTTCCGCCTTTGTCGAGCGATGACGGTGATGGGCTCAGATGCCCTGGGTTAGCGTCGCGGTGTCCCGAACCGTCCTCACCCGGAGTCCCCATGAGCACCACTGCCCTCGCCCCCGCCCGCACCGGGCAGGTCCTCGCCGACCTCCTTCCCGCCTCCCGCGTCCGGGACGCCGCGCTCGTGCTCGGCGGCGCCGCGCTCACCGGCCTCGCCGCCCAGATCGCCGTGCCCGTGCCCGGCTCCCCGGTGCCGGTGACCGGCCAGACCTTCGCCGCGCTGCTGGTCGGCACGAGCCTCGGCGCCGGGCGCGGCCTGCTCTCGCTGCTCGTGTACGCGCTGGCCGGCCTGGCCGGTGTGCCGTGGTTCGCGAGCGGCTCCTCCGGGACCTCCGCCTCCTTCGGCTACATCGTCGGGATGATGCTGGCGGCGACCGCCGTCGGCGCCCTGGCCCGCCGCGGCGCCGACCGTTCCGTACCGCGTATGGCGGGCGCGATGCTGCTCGGTGAGGCGATCATCTACGCGATCGGCGTGCCGTATCTCGCCGTCGCCGCCGACATGTCCGCGTCCGCGGCGATCGCGGACGGCCTCACTCCGTTCCTGATCGGCGACGCCCTCAAGGCGGCTCTGGCGATGGGTGTGCTGCCGGCGGCCTGGAAGTTCGTCAACAAGCAGTCAACGACCCGGGACTGAAAGTCCTGGGCTTGCCCGACGGGCGCCACTGGCTGTGGTGCTGTGTTTGCGTCCTGTCCCGCTTCCCGGTTCGGGAGGCGGGTCTGGGGCGGTTGACTGCGCGCCCCGCGTCGCCACAACTCCCACGCGCGGGCGCGGATGCTGCGGGAGCGGTTGCGGTCTGCGTGATCAACGAATCCGCGTCGTGCGGGTCATCTTCTCCTTCGCGAAGGCGACGGCCAGTACGCCCGCGGCGACCAGCAGCGACAGCAGCACCGTCTCGCGTCCGTCGTGCTCGGTGTCGGTGAGCATGTAGCCGAGGACGAACACGATCAGCGCGGCGGTGGCCCAGGTCAGATACGGGTACAGCCACATCCGGACGACCAGCTTCTCCGGCGCCTCGGCCTGGATGATCTTCCGCATGCGCAGCTGCGAGAAGCAGATGACGAGCCAGACGAACAGCGCCACGGCCCCGGACGAGTTGACCAGGAAGAGGAAGACGGAGTCCGGGAACTCGTAATTGAAGAAGACCGCCACGAAGCCGAAGACGACGGACGCGATGATCGCCGTGAGCGGCACACCACGGCTGGTGGTCCTGGCGAAGGCCTTGGGCGCGTCACCGCGCTGTCCCAGCGAGAAGGCCATCCGGGAGGCCGTGTAGAGGCCGGAGTTGAGGCAGGACAGTACCGAGGTCAGCACGATGAAGTTCATGATCTGACCGGCGTGCGCGATACCGAGGGAGTCGAGAGCGGCGACGTAGGAACCGTCGACGGCGATCGACTTGCTGTCCCACGGGAGCAGGGAGACCACGACGAAGATCGAGCCGAGGTAGAAGACGGCGACCCGCCAGATGATGCTGTTCGTGGCCTTGGTGACGGCCTGCCGCGGGTTCTCGGACTCACCGGCGGCGAGAGTGGCGATCTCGCTGCCCATGAAGGAGAACACGACGAGCAGCACACCGGTGAGGATCGCGCCGGGCCCGTTCGGGAGGAAGCCGCCGTGGTCGGTGAGGTTGCCGAGCCCGGCCTGCTCGCTGTCGACGCCCGGCAGCAGCCCGAAGACGGCGAGACCGCCGATGACGATGAACGCGGCGATCGCGACGACCTTGATCCCGGCGAACCAGAACTCGAACTCGCCGTAGGAGCCGACGGAGACCAGGTTGGTGGCGGTCAGCACCACCATCACGATCAGCGCCCAGGCCCACTGCGGGACGGCCGGGACCCAGCCTTCCAGGATCACCGCGCCGGCGGTCGCCTCGACGGCCAGCACGACCACCCAGAAGAACCAGTACAGCCAGCCGATGGAGAACCCGGCCCAGCGCCCGAGCGCCCGGTCGGCGTGGGCCGAGAACGAACCCGAGGTCGGGTTGGCCGCCGACATCTCACCGAGCATCCGCATCACCAGCACCACGAGCGTGCCGACGAGGGCGTACGACAGGAGGATGCCGGGTCCGGCGGTGGCGATACCGGAACTGGACCCGACGAAGAGCCCGGCCCCGATGACGCCGCCGATGGCGATCATCGACAGATGACGGTTCTTGAGACCTGCCTGGAGGCCGGTACCGGGTTCGCCGGTGGCCCCAGGGTCCTTGCTGGCGTTGGAGAGGGTCGGCTGCGAGGTCATGGGGGATTTCCTTTGCGCCGGACGAGCAGATTGCCGTGCGAGCGGGGCACGGGGCGTACGAATCGATCCAGTGAATCTGAGGTGTATCGATTATTGAACCTTTGAATCCAGATTGTTACTTGAGGTTTTCCTGAGGTTCTATGGGGTTGATCGCACGCTCCTTGGCCCGGCCCCGGGGCTGCTGCCCGAAAACAGCCGTGTCACACTCTCCCCATGCGCGTGTATCTCGGCTCCGACCATGCGGGCTTCGCACTCAAGAACCACCTCGTCGACTGGCTCAAGGCGGCCGGCCACGACCCCGTGGACTGCGGCCCCCACATCTACGACGCCCAGGACGACTACCCGCCCTTCTGCCTCCGCGCCGCCGAGCGCACCGCGGCCGACCCCGACTCCCTCGGCATCGTGATCGGCGGCTCCGGCAACGGCGAGCAGATCGCCGCGAACAAGGTCAAGGGCGTGCGCGCGGCTCTCGCCTGGAGCGAGGAGACGGCGTCGCTCGGCCGCCAGCACAACAACGCCAACGTCGTCGCGGTGGGCGCGCGCATGCACACGGCGGACGAGGCGACCAAGTTCGTCGAGACCTTCCTCGGCACACCGTTCTCGGGCGACGAGCGCCATCTGCGGCGGATCGAGATGCTGGGCGACTACGAGACGACGGGCGACCTGCCGCCGATCCCGGCGCACCACCCGCACCAGTAGAGGGTTTTCGAGCCGCAGCAGCAGAGGCTCTTTCGAGGGCCCGCCTGTCCGCAGACCGACACAGGCGGGCGGGTGGGAAAGGATTGCGGGACGTGCCCGAGGGTCACACGATTCACCGGCTGGCGCTGGACTACGCGGACCGTTTCGCCGGCCGGGCAACACACGTCACCAGCCCCCAGGGCAAGTTCTCCGACGCCGCAGCCCTCCTCCACAGCGGAGCCCTCCGCAGCGCCGACGCCCACGGCAAGCACCTCTTCCTAGGCTTCCGGGACGCCGACTGGGTCCATATCCACCTCGGCCTCTTCGGCAAGGTCAACTTCGGTGACGCCCCCGCACCCCCGCCGACGGACACCGTCCGCCTCCGCCTCGCGAACAGCACGTCGTACGTCGATCTCCGCGGTCCCACGACCTGCGCCCTGATCACGGATGCCGAGAAGGACGCGATACACGCCCGCCTCGGCCCGGACCCCCTGCGCACGGACGCCGACCGGAACGCGGCCTACCGGCGCATCTCCCGCAGCCGCACCACGATCGCCGCGCTCCTCATGGACCAGAAGGTCATCGCCGGCGTGGGCAACGTCTACCGCGCCGAGGTCCTCTTCCGGCACGGCATCGACCCGTACCGCGCGGGCAAGGACATCACCCCGGCCCAGTGGGACGCGATCTGGACCGACCTGGTCGAGCTGATGCGTGAGGGCGTCCGCAACAACCGCATCGACACCGTCCGCCCGGAGCACACGCCGGAGGCGATGGGCCGCCCGCCCCGCGTCGACGACCACGGTGGCGAGGTCTACGTGTACCGCAGGGCCACCCTGCCCTGCCACATCTGCGGCGGCGAGATCCGCACCGCCGATCTCGCCGCCCGCAACCTCTTCTGGTGCCCGACCTGCCAAAGCCGCTAGAACCGCCGGGACCGCCGGGACCGCCGACGGGGGTGACGGGCGAGGGTGACGGTGGGGCTGCCTGCGGAGTTGCCGGGCGGGGCTGTCGGGTGGGGGTGACGGTGGGGCTGCCTGCGGAGTTGCCGGGCGGGGCTGTCGGGTGGGGCTGCCTGCGGAGTTGCCGGGCGGGGCTGTCGGGTGGGGGTGACGGTGGGGCTGCCTGCGGAGTTGCCGGGCGGGAGTGACGGGTGGGGCTGTCGGTGAGAAGTTGGCCGGCGGGGCTGCCGGCGGGGCTGCGGGCGGGGCTGCGGGGCTGACAGGCAGAGCTGACCGGCTGTCAGAAGCCGTGTGGCAGCCAGGGTGCCACGGTCGACGCGAACCCCACCGACGCCTCCGAAAGTGCCCCTTCCCGCAGCTCCCGCACCCGCCCGGCCGTCCCCAGCGCGGCCAGGGTCACGCCGCCGAGATAGGCCGCCCCCAACTCCCGTACGGAGAGGGCGAGATCGGCCGCGTCCTCGGTGCGTGCGCAGGACGCCCCCTTCGCGTCGCCGGTGAGCCGCCAACGCCCCGCGTTCCATGGGCAGAACGCGTCCTCGACCTCGAAGACCACGTCCACCGGGGCCAGATACGTCCGCGCCTCCAGCGCCGCCCCCACGTCCACCAGGCGTACGTGCAGCGAGTCCCGCACCTGCAGCGAGCACCGGCGGATGTCCGACACCAGGTACTGCCACGCCTCGTCCAACGGCCGCCCGCGCGCACTCAGCGTCGAGGTGAGGTCGATATCGCACAGGAAACGCCACAGCGCCGCGTGCGCCGCGGGGTCCTGCCCGTAGGCGTCCCGCAGTTGGACCGTGCCCTTGGGCCCGGTGATGTCCCACTCGGGCTTCACATGGAAGCGCGCGTACCCGACGACCTCGCCGTCCCGCTCCGCCACCACACACTGCAGGGGTGACGCTCCCTCCCGCTCGCGCTCCGGATCCAGCACCCCGAGCCGCTCCCAGCCGGGCTGCCGGGCCAGCATTCCCGGCCGCAGCGACACCTCCCGCGCGTACACCGCCTCACACGCGTCCAGCGCCTCGGCCGGCGCCGCGTACCGCAGCCGTACGTCATCGGTGCCGGGCGGCACGGACAGCCGTACACGGCTCGTGTCTATCTCGACGTTGGCGTGAAACGTCGCGACGCCGTACCCGAACCGCCCGTAGATCTCCGGCTCGGAGGCGGTCAGCACGGCGAGCGGCTCGCCCCAGGAGCGGACATTGTCCAACTGCCGCCGCATCATCGCCGTCAGCACCCCGCGCCGCCGGTGGGTGGCGGCCACGCTGACCATGGTGACGCCCGCCGTGGGCACCGAGGCGCCGCCGGGCACGGTCAGCCGGAAGGTGAACGCCCCGGCCGTGCCGACGCACCGGTCACCGTCCCAGGCGCCGATCGAACGGTCCATTTCCGTGAGGGAGTTCCACAGCTCCTGCTCCTCGGCCGACTCCGGGACCCCGCCGAAGGCGCGGATCAGGGTGTCGAACCACACGTTCCACTCGTCCTGCCGCAGCACCCGCAAATCCGTCACGGCGTCCGTCGCGCTCTCTGTGCCCATGGCCCATGCCTATCAGGGCGCTGTGAAAGGAGCCAGGGAATTTCGCCGGGGCGGGGGCGCGATGGGTTTCTGTGAAGTTCACTGTGAAGTCGAGCCTCGGACGGGGGACAAGTGGGACCTCCCGTGCCAAGCGGCTGGTCGGATGGATAGGGTCCCGAACTAATGGCAGCAGGACGAGAGCGGCGCACAGCGGCCGAGACGTTCACGGCCCGGTTGAAGATGCACTGGCACCGGGTCCGCACCAGCCTGCGCAGAAGCGCCGTCGACTACTTCCGCGGCGACGGCTCGGACTGGATCGCGCTGGCCGGACTGCTGCTGACCATCCCGCTGATCGCCGCCGCCACGCTCGCCAACTCCGTGTGGTTCTCACCGGCCGCCCTGGTCCTTCCCATCGTCGCGGGCGGGCTGCTGCTGCGCCCCGCCAGCCTGCTCGGCCTCTACGCGGCGGCGGCGACCGCGCTGATCGTGGAGTCGGTGAAGCTCGGGCCGTACACGGAAGGGCCGTCCCGGGTGACGCCGGGTGTGGTGCTCGTGGTCGCCGCATGCGGGTTCTTCGGGTTACTGATCGCGCAGTTCCGCAGCCGGGTCGGCGTGCCCTGGCGGCGTGGCGGCACGATGCTGTTCGACCTGCGGGAACGTATCCGGGTGCAGAGCAAGTTGCCGGGCCTGCCGGCCGGATGGCACCGAGAGATGGCGCTGCGTCCGGCCGGCGGGCAGTCCTTCTCCGGGGACTTCGTGGTGGCCGCGCGGACGAACGGCGGGCGCACACTGGAGGTCGTCCTCACCGACGTCTCCGGCAAGGGCATGGACGCCGGATCGCGGGCACTGCTGCTGTCGGGCGCGTTCGGCGGCCTGCTCGGCAGCCTGCCCCCGCACGCCTTCCTCCCCGCCGCCAACGGCTACCTCCTCCGCCAGGACTGGGACGAGGGCTTCGCCACCTCCATCCACCTCGTCCTCGACCTCGACTCCGGCGACTACGAGCTGTACTCCGCCGGGCATCCACCAGGGCTCCAACTCAGCGCGGGCAGCGGTCGTTGGGAGGAGAAGGCGGCCGAGGGACCGCTGCTGGGGGTGTACGACGGCGCCCAGTTCGACCCGGTCAAGGGCTCTTTGCGCCCCGGCGACGTGTTGATGCTGTTCACCGACGGTCTGGTGGAAACATCCGACCGCGACATCGTCGAGGGCATCGACCGCCTCACCGGCGAGGCCGACCGCTATGTCGCCGGCGGTTTCCACGGCGCGGCCTGGCACCTCATCGAGGCGGTGGCGAAGGACGTGAACGACGACCGGGCCCTGCTGCTGATCTGCCGCCAGGGGCCGACGGCGGCGCCCCCACCGCCCGTATCGCCCGCAACGTCCCTCTCCTGATTGTTTGTTCGCATACGCGCACCCTGTATTGGTCTGGGTTTGTGTTGCCTCTGTAACTACCTCAGACACTCGATTGCATGAGCAATCAGGGAGTTGGTAGAGATGTAATGCAGGACATGTGGTCTTGAGGATCCGATGGGTCCGCCGTAGCAGCCCGATGGGGGAGGCGAGTTCGGTATGAAGTTCGACATGGGTGCGCAGACGCTGCAGAACCTGCAGCGTGGTTCGCGGGGGTCGAGTGACGATCTGGGTGTGTTGATCCAGCAGTTGGTGCAGGCGGCGGCGCCGCTGGAGGGCAGGTTCAACGGTTCGGGTCGGGTGATGTTCGATCAGTTCAAGGCGCGGGCGGACGGAATCACGAGGGAACTGAACGGGTCGCTGGCGGCGATTGTGGGCGGTCAGTCGGGTATGGATTCGGCGTTTTCCTCGGGTGATCAGGAGCAGGGGGACAACGCGCGGCAGCAGATGGGGGCTGCGAACTTTGATGCGGCGCGGTTCCGCTGAGCGTGGGCTTCGTTCTGTCAGGACCTCTGTGTGGGGTTTGGTTCGTCTTTCGGGGTGTGGTGTGTGATGGCGGGTGCGGGTGCTGATCGTCGGTCGTATGACACGGGTGCGTCGTCGGATGCGCAGGCGAATATCCAGGCGGTGATCGCTCGTCTGGAGTCGGTGATCGATGATCGTGACCGTCAGGTGAAGGCGGCGATGGCGGACTTCACGGCGGATGGGGTGGCGGATGAGTACCACGGCAAGGAGCAGCGGTGGAACAGTGCCTCGAACGAGGTGCGGAACATCATCGCTTTGCTGAAGTCGACGCTGGAGAAGAACGACGCTACGGCGCAGTCGACGCTTCAGCGGGCGAAGGC
>NZ_WJBG01000155.1 GCF_009709555.1 Streptomyces blattellae
GGATGTTCAGGACCATGAGCTCAGGATCCGCACCCTCGAACGTGCCCGCTGGCCCATGCCCACGATCGGCGTCCTCGCCGGCGTGGCGGGTGCGGCGACGGGCGCCCTCGCCCTCTTCGCCCGCTGAAACGACACTGCGCCCCCAGCCACGGTCACCACGACCGTGGCTGGGGGCGCTTTTCTGCGTTCAGGCTGCCTTGAGGGCGGCCACATGCCGGGCGCGGTCCTCAAGATCGCGGACTCGGGAGACACCGCGGTAGGCAGGGAGAGCCTTGAGCATGGTCTTCAAGTGCTGGTCGCCTCGTGCAGAAGAGATCGTCATGTGCTCGTCGAGGAACGTGCCCCAGGTCGCGACGGCGGCCTCGACATGCCTCATGCGCAGTTGCCGCTCGGCGATCACGCCGAGGCAGTGCAGGCGGCCCTGCCGCTCCAGCGGGTCGCGAGCGGCATTCGAACGACGCAGGGACGCGATAGACCCGGCCTGGTCGCCGAGATGCCAGCGCACATGCGCCTCGTGGAAGAAGTACGCGGCGTTGTCGTAACCGCCCACGGCGTCCCGGTGGTTGTCTGCCCGGGATAGCGCCGTCTCGGTCTCCTGCAGGCGGGCGAGGGCCGTGCGCCGGTCGTCGGTCATCGAGGCCGCCGCCGCCTGCTGCCCGCGTAGGAACGCCACCAGGCGCGGTCCAGCGGCGGGCGCGGCCTCGGCGGCGGCGTCGGCCAGCTCCAGCCCCTTCACCCCGTGACCGAGATGGGTGGCCTGCAGGCTCATCCCGCGCAGTGTGCGGCAGAAGGTCACGTGGTCCTCGGCGGCCCCGGCGAGTTCGAGGGCCCGCTGGTAGTACTTCTGGCCGAGGCCCTGCTGGTCCTCGTACATCGCCATCCAGCCGGTGAGGTACACGAAGTCAGCGACGGCGGCCCGCATGTCGCGCTGTACCTGGTCGGTGCCGGACGCGCGCAGGTAAGGGCCGGCGGTGTTGACCAGGAAGGCGGCGGCCATCGGTCGGGCGTGCCCGGCGCCGACCTGGTCCAGGATGTCGGCGACCTTGTCCGTCATGGTGCGCACCGTCTCGACATCGCTACGGCCGATGTGCAGGGTCCGTCCCGCGGCCACGGCATCCATGCGCCCTGCCACGTCTTCGAACCGTGGCACTGCCAGTGCCGCCGCGTACATGCCGCCCTTGAGGACCCCTCGGCGAGAGGGGTCCATGTCCGCCCTGCTCAGGTCTATCACTCCCGTGACGACGTCGTTGTGCTCGTCGGCCGGTCCGGCATCGGGCCAGCCGATCTCAGCGCACGTTACGGGGCGGCCGAGTAGCCGCGAGAGCGCTTCGACCACCGCTGGCCGGGCGGGTGGCTTGGGTACCGACCCGGCGAGCCAGTGAGAGACGGTCGTCTTGTCGTAGTGCAGGGTGACGCCGAGTTCGCGGCCGGCGGCGTTCACCCTGCGTGCGAGCTGCGCGTTTCCGATCCCTCCCGTCTGCATGAGAGCCGCAAGGGCGGTGTTCGGTGTGCGTGGTTGCCGTGGCATGCGAACCCCCGAGTCGTGTTCAACCAGTTCAACCGGTCTTCCACTGTCCTCCCTTACCCCGAGCGGCGCACAGGGGTTGGGTGATTACAAGCCGTTCGCACCCCCCGTCGGGCGGTAGTTGACGGCCCGGCGTCCCTCCCACCCCCGAGGGGGACGCCGGGTTCCGAGACGGCGAAGAAGCCCCATGTACGAGACCCCGGCGAGGTGGAGGCCTCCCGGGGCGTGGCCAACGCTTCGAGGGAGCGCCGACAATGCCAAGAAGTACCACGCCGCCCGCCGCCACGGCAGAGCGGGCACCCGTCGACCTGGAGACCATGCGCGCCGCCGCGCGGCGGCTCCTCGCCGAAGATTCCGAGCTGCCCATGCCTGACGAGCTGGACACGATCACCCTCCAGTTGCGCGGGCACATCATGCTCACCATCCCCGAGGTGGAGACCGCCGCCCGCAAGCTCCCCGAGGACGACGTGCCGCGCGCCTGCGCTCTGGCGTGTATCGGGGAAGCAAGGATGAGACTCGGCCTTGAGCCGGGCCGCACACTGCCCGCTGGGATCGCGCATGCGCAGCGGCTCGCACGCTCCGTGGCCGCCCTCTGTGACCACTACGAGAACCTCGGCGGGAACACATGACCGCGGCCGTGCACATCTGCCGCCACTGCGACGGCCTCATCACCGACCCCGACGACGCCGTGTACCTCGGCCACGAACCGGGCAACTCCGGCCCCGGCTGGGACGTCTACGCGCACCGCGCGCACGCGGACCTCGTCGGCCCGGACCCGGTGGCCACGCGCATACTGGCCCGCGTCCTGATCGCCCGCGCCAGCGCGGGCCGATCCAGCGGCTGATCCTGCTGCCCCCGCCCCGGATGGGGCCCCACGGCGGCGACCGCAGGGTCAGGGTCGCACCCCGAACGCCCCTCCCGCCGGGCTCTGCAAACGCCCGGCGGGAGCGGTCCCCGACCCCTTCTGGGCAACGGGACCACCAGGCGGAGGAGAGGTTCCTGCGCCACACCAACAGGAGGACCAGATGAAGTGCCCTTGCGGAAGCAGCAATGTCCAGCAGATCCCGGAGACGTCGGATGGGGCGATCTACAGGTGCGGGGACTGCGGCGCCGAATGGTAGTTCCCTAAGACTCCCGCCCCAGGTCCCCACCCTGGACAGGTCGAGCCTGGGGCGGGTTGCACAGACCGGCCCCGCTCGTCTGCCTCCCCCGTGGCGGATGGGCGGGGTCTTCAACGGTGAGATGGGATGTCAGTCGTCCGGCGCGGCCGTATCCGGACGCGGGGCGACGAAGCTTCCGAGGCCGGGCTCGGTGTAGATGAGGCCGTCCTCCCGCAGCTGGCGGTGGACCTTCTGCCCGGTCACTCCGGCGATCCCGAACTCGTGCTGCAACCCGACGACGGAAGGGATGCGGGTGCGGGGAGGGTAGGTGCCGTCGGCGATGCGCTGACGGATCACCGCGTATACCTGGCGCCATCTCGGCACGTCCGGGGCGAAGTCGATCACCGGGACAAGCTAGGGGTGCCATGGCGCATCAGGCGAGATACAGCATACGTAGTACGCCATAGCATGCCACGTGTAATGTGAACACAAGCCACTCCGGCGTGATCCAGGCCTCTCCGGTGTGGTCACTCGGCGACGGGGTCATCGAGTCGCCTCATACGCCCGCCCTGCTGGAGGACCAGGAAGCCTCTGGCGGGGCGGGTTCTTTGTCTGTTCGCCGAGCCGCTGCGCACCCCGTGTGACTGCCGCGCACACACATATGTCGGGCGCACGGTCCTGAAGCTGTGGTTCCGCGAGCAGGGTGACCGGTGCACGGCCCGGCCCCGCCGCCCGCGAGGACCAGGAAGCCTCCCGGCGGCGGGGTCTTTCGGTGCCGAACGCCCGGCTAAATGTGCATCAATTCGACTGTCGGCCTGCTGACGGACGAGCACGACTTCCGCGCCATGCGGCGCTACCGCACCTTCACCTTCGACGACCACAGGACATACCTTCAACAAGTGGAGGCGCTCCTCAAGACGCGTGCCTCTCAGGGCAGCCACACGACAGTCGCGCTCTTCGACCCGCAGGAGTACGCCGAGTTCTGCGCGGACGCGGGCCTGGATCCCGACATCCCGACGAGCCGCACCCGCTTCACAGCCGAACTCGCCGCCACCGGACCTACGGTTCCCTACCAAGGCCAGTCCCTCGCCGACCTCGTCCCGACCCTGATCGACGAGGCCGTACGCCAGGCCACCTGGGAGTACGCGTCCACACTGCTCGCCCGCCTCGGCACCTGCGCGTCCTGTGGGGAAGACATCGGCCGTGCGGCCTTCGTCCGCGCATCACAATTCCTCGTCCGCATCCTCGACACGGCTCAGCCAGGCTCCCGCCACCTCGTCTGCAGCGTCGCGGGAACACCGGAAACACTCGTCTCCGTCCTCCACGCCGACGGGGGCTCGGACGGCACCATGCAGCTGGACGAGGCCGAGGCTCTCGAATTCACCACAGTCCTGGCCCTGGGCCTCGCCACCGAAAGCCCGGGCGGACTCGTGATGCGGACCAGCGCGCCAGACACGCCCGACCGGATCTACGGCTGGCGTCTACGCGGAGACGGCCTCGAACCCCTCACCGCAGGCGAGGTCTTCGACGCCTACTGCACCGACATCGAATCCGGAGACCTCATCTCCCCGGAATCCGGCGTCGACTACTGCACGCCACCCGATCTCGGCCTGGACGGGGGCGGACCCACGAAGGGGCACGACCACTGAACGCGCGAGGGGCGCCCGAAGGCGGGGCGCCCCTCATCAAGAGCCGAAGACGGCCCGCTGCCTCCGACTACTCGCCGGACAGCACCGCCTGTGCCGCGTTGCGCGCCCCCTCGGCGCTCTCCGCAGCCCGCGCCGCCGCGGCAGCCCGCTCACACTGGGCCAGCGTGTACTTCGCGAGAGTGCCCCGGACATAAGGAATCGACGCCGCACCCATTGAAAGGGAGGTGACCCCCAGACCGGTCAGCACACACGCCAGCAGCGGGTCGGACGCCGCCTCACCGCAGACACCACAGCTCTTGCCCTCGGCCTTCGCCGCTTCGGCGGACAGCGCCACCAGGTCGAGCAGTGCGGGCTGCCACGGATCCTGCAGCCGGGACACGGCCCCCACCTGTCGGTCGGCGGCGAAGGTGTACTGCGCGAGGTCATTGGTCCCCAGCGAAAGGAACTCGACCTCCTGCAGGACCGAGCGAGCCCGCAGCGCGGCCGACGGGATCTCGACCATCGCACCGAACTTCGCCTGCAGCCCAGAGGCACGGCACGCATCGGCGAACGCCTTGGCGTCGGCACGGTCTGCCACCATCGGGGCCATGACCTCAAGGTAGACCGGCAGCCCCTCCGAGGCCTTCGCCAGCGCCGTCAGCTGGGTGCGCAGCACCTCAGGGTGGTCGAGCAGCGTCCGCAGACCGCGTACACCCAACGCCGGGTTCGGCTCGTCGGCGGGCGTGAGAAAGTCCAGCGGCTTGTCCGCGCCGGCGTCCAGCACGCGTACCACGACGCGCCCCTCGGGGAACGCCTCAAGCACCTGCCGGTAAGCATCGACCTGCTTCTCCTCCGACGGCGCGTTCTTGCTGTCGTCGAGGAAGAGGAACTCGGTACGGAACAGACCGACGCCCTCGGCTCCGGCCTCGACAGCGGCCGGCACATCCGCCGGACCACCGACGTTCGCCAGCAGCGGCACCTTGTGACCGTCAGCCGTGGCACCCGGTCCGGTCGAGGCGGCCAGCGCGGCCTTGCGCTCAGCGGCCGCGGCCTCAAGCTGAGCCTTCTTCTCGTCGCTCGGGTTCACGAAAATGTCGCCGGTGCTGCCGTCCACGGCGATCACGGTGCCCTCGGCCAGCTCACCGGCCCCCGGAAGCGCCACGACAGCCGGCACCCCGAGCGCCCGAGCCAGAATCGCACTGTGGCTGGTCGGCCCGCCCTCCTCAGTCACGAAACCGAGGACAAGGGTCGGGTCCAGCAGCGCCGTGTCGGCAGGCGCCAGGTCACGAGCGACGAGAACGTACGGGTGATCGCTGTCCGGAACGCCGGGCATCGGCACCCCGAGCAGCCGGGCGACGATACGATTCCGCACGTCGTCGAGGTCGGCCACGCGACCCGCGAGGTACTCGCCGGCACCCGCCAGCAGCTCGCGATACGCGGCGAACGCGTCGTACACCGCACGCTCGGCAGTGCTGCCAACCGCGACTCGACGGTCCACATCCGCCATCAGCTCGGGATCCTGAGCCATCATGGCCTGCGCCTCAAGCACCGCCTGGGCTTCGCCCCCCGCCAGATTGCCGCGCGCAATCAGATCGGCCGCCACAGCTTCCACGGCCTTGCGGGCACGCCCCTGTTCACGCTCCGCGTCCTCCGTCGCAATCTGCTTGGCAGGCGGTTCGAGGACCGCCGTTCCCATGTGCCGAACCTCGCCGATCGCCACACCATGGCTCACGCCGACGCCTCGCAGCGTTGTCTCCATCTCACCCGTCTCCGATTGTGCGGCGGGTCCCGCCGCCGCGATGGTTGTCCCTACTTGCTGTCATACGAAGGCACGGACGTCAGTTCCACGCGAAGAGACTGTCGCCGGCCTTCACATCGCCTTCGTCACGGAGGTCGGAGAGCGCCTCTGCCGTGGCCTCAAGCGCCACGACCGGACACACCGCGGACTTGCCAGCGGCCTCGACGGCAGCCGGGTTCCAGCGCACGATGCCCTGACCGCGCTGCACGGTGTCGCCCTTGTTGACGAGTAGCTCGAAGCCCTCGCCGTTCAGCTGGACCGTGTCGATGCCGAGGTGGGTGAGCACACCGTGCCCCTGCTCGTCGACGACGACAAAGGCGTGCGCGTGAAGGGAAACGATCACTCCGTCCACGGGCGAGACCGCCTCGGAAGGTTCACGCACGGGGTCGATCGCCGTGCCGGGGCCGACCATTGCCCCGGAGAAGACCGGATCCGGCACGGCGGCCAGTCCGATGGCACGTCCTGCAAGAGGGGACGTCACGGTGGTCATGGGAAGCCTCCCGGGGGTGGAGATGCACGGACCGTCACCGTCACTGTCTGTCCCGGACGGCGCACTGTGCAGCAGCGTATGTCAGATGAAGTGCGGGTTCCGCATGAAAGCTACCGCGTGGTGGTCTAGACCACCAGCCCAATCAATTTGCACCCGCTTCGGGGCCCCGTGTACAGTCGTACACCTGCTTGAGGCCGGGCGACGCGACCTGGCGTCCCGGCCTGGCAGCAACCAACTTGTCAGATCCTATCTCGGGGTCATCCTCTGCATGCCTGCAGGGCGATGGTCGGAGGGCCGGAAAAACACTGATAGAGTCGGAAACGCAAGACCGAAGGGAAGCGCCCGGAGGAAAGCCGCGAGAGTGTCTCGGGTGAGTACGATGGAAGTGTCCGTTCCTTGAGAACTCAACAGCGTGCCAAAAATCAACGCCAGATATGTTGATACCCCGTCTCCGGCCGGTTGGTCGGGGCGAGGTTCCTTTGAAGAATACAGCGAGGACGCTGTGAATGGTCGGGTTATTCCTCCGATTGTTCCGCTCCCGTGATGAAGCATTCACGGAGAGTTTGATCCTGGCTCAGGACGAACGCTGGCGGCGTGCTTAACACATGCAAGTCGAACGATGAAGCCCTTCGGGGTGGATTAGTGGCGAACGGGTGAGTAACACGTGGGCAATCTGCCCTTCACTCCGGGACAAGCCCTGGAAACGGGGTCTAATACCGGATATCACTACTGCGGGCATCTGTGGTGGTTGAAAGCTCCGGCGGTGAAGGATGGGCCCGCGGCCTATCAGCTTGTTGGTGAGGTAATGGCTTACCAAGGCGACGACGGGTAGCCGGCCTGAGAGGGCGACCGGCCACACTGGGACTGAGACACGGCCCAGACTCCTACGGGAGGCAGCAGTGGGGAATATTGCACAATGGGCGCAAGCCTGATGCAGCGACGCCGCGTGAGGGATGACGGCCTTCGGGTTGTAAACCTCTTTCAGCAGGGAAGAAGCGGAAGTGACGGTACCTGCAGAAGAAGCGCCGGCTAACTACGTGCCAGCAGCCGCGGTAATACGTAGGGCGCAAGCGTTGTCCGGAATTATTGGGCGTAAAGAGCTCGTAGGCGGCTTGTCACGTCGGGTGTGAAAGCCCGGGGCTTAACCCCGGGTCTGCATTCGATACGGGCTGGCTGGAGTGTGGTAGGGGAGATCGGAATTCCTGGTGTAGCGGTGAAATGCGCAGATATCAGGAGGAACACCGGTGGCGAAGGCGGATCTCTGGGCCATTACTGACGCTGAGGAGCGAAAGCGTGGGGAGCGAACAGGATTAGATACCCTGGTAGTCCACGCCGTAAACGGTGGGAACTAGGTGTTGGCGACATTCCACGTCGTCGGTGCCGCAGCTAACGCATTAAGTTCCCCGCCTGGGGAGTACGGCCGCAAGGCTAAAACTCAAAGGAATTGACGGGGGCCCGCACAAGCAGCGGAGCATGTGGCTTAATTCGACGCAACGCGAAGAACCTTACCAAGGCTTGACATACGCCGGAAACGTCTGGAGACAGGCGCCCCCTTGTGGTCGGTGTACAGGTGGTGCATGGCTGTCGTCAGCTCGTGTCGTGAGATGTTGGGTTAAGTCCCGCAACGAGCGCAACCCTTGTCCTGTGTTGCCAGCATGCCCTTCGGGG
>NZ_WJBG01000156.1 GCF_009709555.1 Streptomyces blattellae
CCACGGGTCATGCCGCCCCTCCCGCCCGGTCCTGACGTCTGGCACCCCCACCACGAAGCAGGCCAGGACGTCGGCGGCCCGCTTGGCAGGGTCCGTACGAGTTTCACGAGTCCGCCCAGCGCTGCGGGCACGCCGGTGGCGGCCGAGCCGATGACCGTAGCGCCGGCTTGGAGCGGCCCTCGGCCATGTCCGACAGCCCGCCGGGCCACCGCCCCCTGGTCCTCGGTTCTTCCGGATCTCGAAGTCCATCGCACCCCTTGAGCTGAGGTGTTGCGACGACCACTGGAACTGAAGGAGGACCAGCGGGGCTTTCCCGGTGTGCGGGGCCGTGTTGACCGTCTCGCTCTGAGGGCGATCACATGCGCGTCGGTGCGGCCCCCGGGTGCTACGCCGCGAGACGTTCGGCCAGTTCCTTGGCCCGGGTGGCGGCGTCGTTCAGGGCACGCTCGCGGGAGGCCTCGTACTTCGGGATCAGCTCGCCCATCGCGGGGTTGTGCGGGGCCATGGTCAGTTCCGGGACGATGAAGTCGAGTTCGGTGCCGAGCAGGTCGGTGAAGAGCGCGGTCAGGTAGTTCTGTACGTACTCGAACCCCTCGCGCGGGGTGCCGGGGGCGTAGGAGCCGCCGCGGCTGGCGACGACGGTCACCGGGGTGCCCTTCACCTTCGACTCCTCGGTGCCGAAGGTGCGGCCCGTGAGGACCACGTTGTCCAGCCAGGCCTTGAGGGTCGAGGGGATCGAGAGGTTGTACATCGGTGCGCCGATCAGCACCGCGTCCGCCTGCTCCAGTTCCTCGATCAGCCGCACGCGCTCGGCGAAGGCCGCGGCCTGCTCGGGCGTGTGGGTGGCGGGGTCGGCGAAGCCGGCGGTGTGCGCCTCGGCGGTGATGTGCCGCACCGGGCTTGCGGCGAGATCGCGATAGATGACCGTGCCGTCCGGATGCTGCTCTTCCCAGGTGCGTCGGAAGGCGTCGGTCACGGCGCGGGACGCTGAGGCGCCGTCGGTGAACACGGACGAGTCGATGTGCAGGAGGGTGGCGATGGGGTTCTCCAGAGGGGGGTGGTGTGGGCCGGGTGGGCCAATAGTTCGTATGCAACTATGAATAGCATAGCCACTTACTTTTCTTTACCTCAGTATCAAAGGGTAGTACGCTGAGGGGCATGACAACCGAGCGGGGTCGCGAGGTGGGAGCGTGCAAGAAGGTCGACGACGGCATCACGCGCGTCTTCCAGTTGCTCGGAAAGCGCTGGAGCGGCCAGATCGTGGCCGTGCTGATCGACGGTCCAGCGCATTTCGCCGCCCTGCGCAGGTCGATCCCCGGGATCAGTGAGCGCATGCTCTCCGACCGGCTCACCGAACTCGGCGCCGTGGGGCTCGTTGTGCGCGAGGTGGCCGAGGGGCCGCCGCTGCGGGTCACGTACAGGTTGACGGAGGTCGGGGCGGCGCTCGAACCCGCGCTCCACGAACTCGCGCAGTGGGCGAAGGCGTATCTGCTGGGTCAGCCTCCGGGCGGAGCGGCCCCACGGGACTGAGGAGACTCTGCGCGAGTTTTCCGCAGGTCGGATGCAGGCCGGATGCAGGTCGGGTTCAGGCCGGGTTCAGGCCGTGAGGTCGTGGGCGCCGCGGTGCATCACCCGTGACGGTGTCGCAGGGCGTGACGCGGTGCGAACGACCCCGGCGGACGGAGCGCGCCGGGACCGGATGCCACTCGGGAAGTTCTGAAAGACAGCGATGCACTGATGTGCACGTTCGGGACGCAGCCCCGTGCGGGCTGGCCAAAGGAGATGCAGTGTCATGACCAGTGAGTCAAACGAACTGAGCGTCGACGTCCTGATCGTCGGAGGTGGGCCGGTCGGCACCGCGTTGGCCGTCGAACTCGGAAGTCGGGGCATCCGCTGCCAAGTCGTCGAGCGCCGGACGTCGAAGACGCCGCAACCGAAGGCCAAGCTGACCAACGTCCGCACCATGACACTGATGCGGCGATGGGGGCTAGCCGACGAAGTACGCTCGGCGGCACCGTTGCCGCCGACTTTCCCCTCCGACATCGCCTTCGTCACCAGGCTCACCGGGTGGGAGCTGTTCCGCTTCTCGAACGGATTCTCGACAACGGTGAATCATGACTTGCCGTATCCGGAGCCCGCTCAGCAAGTGCCTCAGAATGTGCTGGAGGATGTGCTGCGTGCCCGAGCGGGCAGCCTGCCGAACGTCACCTGGTCCGCCGGTGTCACCGTCGAGCGGATCGAACAGACGGCAGACCATGTCATCGCGCACGCCACGGAATCAGCGACCGGTAAAAGCCTGCGCATTCGCTGCCGCTACCTGGCCGGCTGTGACGGGGCGCACTCGGTCGTCCGGCAGCAGCTCGGCGTCGAGATGGATGGCGACGATGTGCTCGCCCACAACGCCGCGGCCGTGTTCCGAGCCCCGACGCTGTGGTCGGTCGTCGGCGATCGGCCTGCCGCGCACTACTGGACGCTGAACCCGGACACGCCTGCGGCCCTCGGCCCACTGGACACCTCCGGCCTCTGGTGGTTCCAGCTGATCGAGGCGCCGGCTGAGGGGCGACTCACGGATGACGAGATCCGTCAGTCCTTCCTCCGGGCTGTCGGCCGGGAAGTCCCCTGTGAGGTCGTGGCCAACGGCTCGTGGACGGCAGCGCGGCTGATCGCGCAGCGATACCGCCTCGGGCGGGTCTTCCTGCTGGGCGATGCCGCCCATCTCCATCCGCCGACGGGCGGGTACGGGATGAACATGGGGGTCGGCGACGCGGTGGATCTGGGCTGGAAGCTTGCCGCCGTGCTCAGCGGCTGGGGCGGCACGGCGCTCCTGGACAGCTACGAGGCAGAACGTCGGCCCGTCCACCAGCGGGTCGTCGACGAGGCCGTTCACAATTTCGAGCGGAATCCCGCACAGCTGCCCGTCCTCGGAGTCGAGGAACCCGGAGTGGACGGCGACCGGACACGGAAACAGGTGGCCGAAGCGGTCAGGGCCGAAAAGGTGCGTGAATTCGCAAGCCTCGGCGTACAGCTCGGCTACCGCTACGAGAACTCACCGGTGGTCGTGCCCGACCAGACCGATCCGACACCGAACGAGGTGAGCACATACGTGCCCACAGCCCGGCCCGGGCACCTCGCCCCGCATGTCTGGATCGATGAGGAGCGATGCCTGTACGACCTGTTGGGCCCCGACTTCACATTGCTGCGCCTGGGCGCCGACGCCCCGGACGCCGAGCCGCTGCTGAAGGCGGCCGCCGCTGCCGGCGTTCCCGTCCGGGTACTCGATCTGCCCGACCCTCAGTTGCGCGACCTGTTCGAGGCACGGATGGTACTCGTCCGCCCGGACCAGCACGTGGCCTGGCGCGCAGATGAACTCGTCCAGCCCGACCATGTGATCGACCGTGTCCGAGGCGCCGAGACGCCGTCAGGCGAACTCGCCGCACACGGCTAGCTTGCGGACCTTCAGCCGTCCCGCGAATTCCTTCGCGGGACGCATCGGCGATCAGGCGAAGCCAGAAAGGACCCGGCCCCCGCGTTTCGGCCACCGCCGGGGAACCCCCGCCGACCGGACCGCACACCACGCCGCCGACTACCCTGGAGGGTCGATCGACCCCCGTGGCAGGAGAGAAATGGCCGTCAACCTGGTCAATGTCGAGAACGTCAGCAAGGTGTACGGCACCCGTGCCCTGCTCGACGGGATCTCCCTCGGCGTCTCCGAGGGGGACCGCATCGGCGTCGTGGGCCGCAACGGCGACGGCAAGACCACCCTTGTCCGGATGCTCGCCAAGCTGGAGGAGGCCGACACCGGACGGGTCACCCACTCCGGCGGGCTGCGCCTGGGCGTGCTGACCCAGCACGACTCCCTCGACCCGGCGGCCACCGTCCGCCATGAGGTCATCCGGGACCTGGCCGACCACGAGTGGGCGGGCAACGCCAAGATCAGGGACGTACTCACCGGGCTGTTCGGAGGGCTGGACCTGCCCGGGTTCCCGCAGGGACTCGACACCGTCATCGGCCCCCTCTCCGGCGGTGAGCGCCGCCGTATCGCGCTCGCCAAACTGCTCATCGACGAGCAGGACCTGATCGTCCTCGACGAGCCGACCAACCATCTCGACGTCGAGGGCATCTCGTGGCTCGCGAACCACCTCCGCGAGCGCCGCTCGGCGCTCGTGTGCGTCACCCACGACCGCTGGTTCCTCGACCAGGTCTGCACGCGCATGTGGGACGTGCAGAGGGGCGCGGTCCACGAGTACGAGGGCGGCTACTCCGACTACGTCTTCGCACGCGCCGAACGCGAGCGCATCGCCGCCACCGAGGAGACCAAGCGGCAGAACCTGGTCCGCAAGGAGCTGGCCTGGCTGCGGCGCGGCGCCCCCGCCCGTACGTCGAAGCCCCGCTTCCGGGTCGAGGCCGCCAACGAGCTGATCAAGGACGTACCGCCGCCGCGGGACAGCAGCGAGCTGATGAAGTTCGCGTCCTCGCGGCTCGGCAAGACGGTCTTCGACCTGGAGGACGTCACCGTCCAGGCCGGGCCGAAGGTGCTGCTCAAGCATCTGACGTGGCAGCTCGGGCCCGGCGACCGCATCGGCCTCGTCGGCGTCAACGGCGCCGGAAAGACCTCCCTGCTGCGTGCCATGGCCGAGGCGGCGCGGACCGAGGGCGAGGCGCAGCCGGCCGGTGGGCGGATCGCGGTGGGGAAGACCGTCAAGCTCGCCTACCTCTCCCAGGAGGTCGGCGAACTCGACCCCGACCTGCGGGTGCTGGAGGCCGTGCAGCGGGTGCGGGAGCGCGTCGACCTCGGCAAGGGACGCGAGATGACCGCCGGGCAGCTGTGCGAGACGTTCGGCTTCAACAAGGAGAAGCAGTGGACGCCGGTCGGTGACCTGTCCGGTGGCGAGCGGCGCCGCCTCCAGTTGCTGCGCTTGCTCATGGACGAGCCCAACGTCCTCTTCCTCGACGAGCCCACCAACGACCTCGACATCGAGACCCTCACCCAGCTTGAGGACGTCCTCGACGGCTGGCCCGGCTCGATGGTCGTCATCTCCCACGACCGGTTCTTCATCGAGCGGACGACGGACCGGGTCTTCGCCCTCCTCGGCGACGCCACGCTGCGGATGCTGCCGCGCGGCATCGACGAGTACCTGGAGCGGCGCCGGCGCATGGAGGAGGCGGTGGCCGCCGCGTCGCCCGTCGCGGTGAAGCCCGCCGCCGGGCCGAGCGCGGCCGACCAGCGCGCCGCCAAGAAGGAGCTGCAGAGGATCGAGCGGCAGCTCGACAAGATCTCCGAGAAGGAGACCAAGCTGCACGACCGGATCGCCGGCAACGCCACGGACTTCGCGAAGGTCGCCGAACTGGACGCCGAGCTGCGTCAGTTGACCGGAGAGCGGGAGGAACTGGAGCTGCGCTGGCTGGAACTCGCCGAGGACGCGTAGCGGTTGGGGCCCTTGGCGCGGGCGGGGCGCGGGCGGGGCGCTCGTGCGTGAATTCGGCGGTGGCGGCGAAGCCGAACATGACGTAGCCGTCCTTGAGACTCTCGGCAGACTCTCGGCGCGCTTGCCGCAGATGTCGGCGGCGTACACGTCGTCGCAGAGGCAGTCGGCCACGGCACGGTAGTCGGGGTCGTCGGGGACGGATTTCGACGGCGCGGTCAGCGGTGGAGTCCCGGCGGAGAACTTGTCGGCCGGCAGGCGGGCGCGGAGGGGCCGTGAACGTTCTGCGAACGAGAAGACCCACCGACCGACCATCCGGCGCCTGCTGGATATCGTGCTGCAGCAGTCAGTAACTGCACCGCGTGAGACAGGGGGACGTCGGCGCCATGGGAGCGGGCTTCAAGGTAGACATATCCGAGCTGGACACCTTGGTCAGGGAACTTCACCGGAGTCAGGACGAGATGCGTGCGGCGCTGAACGCGCTGCGTGACACGGGCCCGAAGACCACGGGAAGCAAGGAACTCGACAACGCCTGCGACGAGTTCCACGACAGCTGGGACAACGCGATCACGAAGATCGCGGAGGGGACGCAGGGCATCGAGGACGGGCTGAAGAAGACCCGCGACACGTACCGGGATGTCGAGACGGCCCTGCGTGACGGCTTCGCCGGGAAGGGCGGCACCCGGTGAGCAGCGACTCGTACCCCGCGCTCGGCTTCGACCCCGCACCGGGCAACCCCGGCAACGTGGACTCCCTCGCCGCCCGCACCAAGAGGGCAGCAGCCGCACTCGACAACGCGCAGAACACCATCACACGCCTGACCGGGAACATCACCTGGGCCGGAGACGCCGCCTCCGCGTTCTCGAAGAAGGTCGGGGAACTGCCCCGCTACCTGAAGGACAGCCACGAGGCCATGAGCACGGCATCGTCGGAACTGTCGAAGTGGCGTGCGGCGCTGGCCGACTACCAGAGCACAGCCCGTACGTACGAGGCCCAGGCGAAGCAGGCCAAGGGTCAGGTCGCCTCCGCGGAGAAGACCAAGGACGCCGCGACCAACCGCTACAACCAGGCGGCGTCCGACCCCTCCTTCCGCCTCAGCGGCCAGTACTTCACCGGCCCCGCCCTGCAGGACGCCCAGGCCAAGATCGACGCGGCAAGCACCCGCCTCCAGCAGGCCGACGGTGAACTGTCGACAGCCTCAGCACAGCTGGACCAGGCCCAGCGTGAACTCGAAGAGATCATCAAGCAAGCGGAGCGGCTGCTCGAACAGCACCAGGCCCAGGCCCGTGGGGTCGCGAGCCGGCTACGCAAAGCGACCGAAAGCGCACCACCCGACCCGGGGTTCTGGGAACGCCTGGGCGACCAGTTCCAGAAACTCGGACACGCCATCCAGGAATGGTGCGCCCGGCACAAGGACCTGCTGAAGACGATCGGCGACTGGCTGAGCAACATCTCCGCCGTCCTCGGCATCCTCGCGCTGCTGACCCTGTGGTGCCCGCC
>NZ_WJBG01000157.1 GCF_009709555.1 Streptomyces blattellae
CTCGACTTCGAGCAGTTGCTTGTAGCCCAGCGCGATGTCCTCGGCGCTCAGGTGGGGGTCGCTGCAGCGCAGGAGGTACTTCCCGTCGAGGTTCTCCTCCGCCTTGATCTTCGCCTGGTCGACGCGGAGCTTGCCGGCCGGGGTGGCCCGAAGGTAGCGGTTCAGGCCGGGCTTGTCGGCGATCTTCCCGCGTAGTTCGCCGCGCTTGAAGTCGCTGAGCTTGTCGGTGTCGGCGATCAGGTCGGCGAGCTGGGTGACGAGTTGTTCACGCATGTGCCGGTCGCGCTCGGCCGCTTCGGGGTTGTAACAGATCACGAACCGGTCGGTGTCGGATATCCGCACCTCCTTGACGCGCATGTTCTCGCCGACGTCCTGGTAGCGGCCCTGCCGGGACAGGGCGGCCTGCACCTCGGGACTTCCGGAGCGGAGCTTCTCGCCGATGATGTAGGCGTGGTCGCCCTTGCGCAGGTAGCGGCGGTTGGCGGCGGAGGAGAAACCGCGGTCTGCCACCCACACGATCTTGGACAGGGTCCAGTCCCGCATCTCGTCCTTGACCTGGCGGATCAGCGTCTGGTCGGAGGCATTGCCCGGCCAGCACCAGCAGCGGACCGGTATCCCGTCCCGGGTGACCGCCATGCCGATCACGATCTGCGGCAGGTCGTCGCGGGAGTCCTTCGACTTGCCGTAGGTCCGAAACCCGGCCTGCTTGGCCTCGTTGTCGTCCACATCGTCGGCGTCCAGGCGCCGGCCCGCGTCGTTGCGGGCGAGGGGCTCGTCGGGCTCCTCCAGTTCGAAGTAGGTGCTGGTGGTATCGAAGAACAGCAGGTCGACTTCCAGGTTCAGCAGGTTCGCGACCTCGTCGAACACCTGCTTCTCCAAGTCGTCCTGCACCTCGTGCAGCCAGTCCATCGCCCGGTAGCAGGGCTGTTCGCCGGTCTCGGCCAGGCCGTCGATGTGCACGTCGTTCGTGATCCACTCCGCCGCCGCGAGCTTCGACGACGGGGCCAGCGCCCGGTTGGCGACCAGGGCGAACAGCACCCGCTCGGTCGCGGTCATGTCCCGGCGCCGGCCTCGCTTGGGCTGCCCGACCCGGCCCACGATCTGGTCGATCCGCAGCCGGCGCCACAGCTGGTCGAGCACATAGGCGCCGCCGAACGGCACCGAGGAGACGAACTCCAGGTCCGACGCCGCGGTTGCGGCCAGCGCGTCGCCCGGCTCCAGCAGCTTCGATAGAGACATGACCAGACGCCTGACCGCCTCGCGGTCCAGGTCGTCTTCGCGGCCGAAGGTGAACAGCACCTTCGGCACCGCCCGCCCCTTCACCGGATCCCACTCGTTGTGGGCCAGATGCAGGTACCGGACCGTGCCGGACTTGTTCTCCCGCTTCGTCGTCCTCACGTACATGGATCCAGACGATAGGCCGAAGTAGCAGGCCAACACAGGTGAATCAGAAAAGTCGTGTCTCTAGGCCATTCCAGCCGTTTGCGCCGTCCGTACCCCGATGACCTGCACCTTCAGCCCGCAAGAGCCTCCAGGACCCTCGAATTACGTCGAACCCAGGGCAGAGATCATGGAGACACTCGGGGCCGACAGCCGTTTCCAAGCTGGTGTGCTTGCCGAACGGAACGAGTGGACAGCTCAGGACGCGCTGGGATCCCCTGCCCCACACCCTTCGAAAGAGATTTCATGACCCCCAGTGACGACGCCCAGGTCCTGCTGGACCGCGCCGTGAACGTCGACTAGCCGGGCCCTGACATCCGCGCCCGCCTTCGTCCCGCCTTCATGAGAGAGGAAAAACACTCATCGCCGAGCAAGCAGGCGAACCAGAGGGAAGCTGGCGCATCGCCCGCCCACGCTACACCTTGCCGACGGCCGTCCCCCTGGACCTGCGGGTACCTGAGCTGCGTCCAAACTCGGTCCTTTTCTGCTCGAAGTCTTCAGCAACGAGCTCCGCCCTGCTCTCCGGCTTACTCAATGAGGTTCATTCGGCTCCCCCGAACCGGCGAAGAGGGAATGCGGCGCCCAGGTCGAACTGAAGACGATCAGCCGTCGGTCGGGCCCCACGCCCAGAGAACGGCGGAAGCTGTCACGAACATCTGCTGCCGCCACCCGTCAAGCGGAGCGATGACGTGCAGGCTGGCACGCCTCTGCCCTTGTCGAAACTGCCCTGATCGCCCGCCACGATGCTCTCTACCCGCCCTCTATGTAGATCGCACCGGGCAACCGACTTCGCTGCCTGCCAGTCTGCGCCCAGCCTTGTCACGTGCCGAAAGGGTGCCAGGTGTGGTGGGGCAGTTCGGCGGCGAGGGTGGTGAAGTGGCGTTGGTCGCGCCAGGCGTCGCGGTTGCCGATGACGAAGAGGCGGCGTTTGGCGCGGCTGACCGCGACATTGAGGAGGTTGGGGCGGGAGGCTGCCCAGGCGCGGGCACCGGGGCGGGCGGGGTCCGTGCCGAGAATCAGGATGACGATGTCGGCTTCCTTGCCCTGGGTGGTGTGGACGGTGCCCACCCGGTCCATGGGGAGCAGGCCACGGCACACCTGTCGGGCGCCGGCGACGACAGCGCGGAAGGGGCTGATGACGTATACGTGCTTCGCGAGATCGATGCCGTCGGTGGCGGCGAGGCGTTCCAGGATCTGGCGCAGTGCCCGGCCTTCCTCCGGGATCCAGTGGCCTTCCGCCTGAGTGGAGACGACGTCCACCCAGGAGCTGGCAGGTCGGTAGCTGAAGGGGCCGCGGTCGGGGGTGCCGCTGACCATGAGGCCGTCGTAGGCGATGGCGTTGCTGATGGTGAACATGGGGTCGTCGCAGCGGCGGTGTACGCGCAGCGGTGCGCCGACCCAGACTTCGGTCGAACCGTCGGGCAGTTCGGCGGGCAGTGTGGTGCCGAAGCGGTTGCCGCGGTCCGCCAGTTGCTGGACGGAGGTCCGGCCCGGTACCCACTCCTCGTCGACGCCGTAGTCGCGCCGCAGCGCCTGCTGGGCGGTCCAGGGCAAGGAGACGACCGGTTCCAGTTGGAGGGGGTCGCCGACCACCACGGTGTGCTGGGCACGCCACATCGCGCCCACGGCCATCTGGGGAGTGGCCTGTCCGGCTTCGTCGATGAACAGCCAGCCCAGCGCCCCGCGGCCGACCCCGGCGAACACGCGGTCCAGGGAGGCGAAGGTCGTCGACACCACGGGGACGACCAGGAACAGACTCTGCCAGGCAGCGTGGCGGGCAGGCGCGCCGAGCGTCGCGGGCGCGCCGCCGATGACCACATCCATGGCGGCCATGAGATTGGCCCGCATGGTCTTGGCGGTGCATCGCAGGAACGCATGGTGCAGGTCGAGCGCGGCGAACAACAGCTCGGACCGGGCCCGGGTGATCTCCGGGTCGGCCCAGGGGGCGGCCAGCTCCCGGGTGCCGTCGTCCGTGAGCCAGGCATCCTGCGGTACGTGCGCGCCCCAGGCGGCCCGGGCCTCGGACACCGTACGGTCCAGAGCCTGCGCGTGCTCCACTGCGCTGGTGAGGGACTGCCGTCGTTCGCCGAGTTCGACATCGGCTCGATCGGCGGCTGCCCGCGCGCGTCCAGCGGCCGAGTCCGTTTCCTGCCGTACGGCCTGAGCGTCCCGCTCCTGCGTGGCCAGATCCTGGTCCTCAGCGTGCCAGTCGCGGGCGGCTCGGCCGAAGGTGCACAGGATGATCCAGAAGCCGGGACTGCGGCCGGCATGCTCCCTGCGTTGTCCCTCGGCGCTCTCGCACGTCTGTTGCGCCAGGACCAGCGCCTGATCGACCGTTGACACTGCCTCCCGGCGTCGTGCGAGCGCGTCGGCGGCCTCGGTGACGGCCGACTGCGCGGTCTCGACGGCCGTCCGGGCGGCAGGCAGGGCGCGGAGGGCGGCGGCTGCCGCGTCCCGTTCGCCGCGAAGCCGCGTCACCTCCGCCAGCGTGGTCTGGAAGCGGTCCCTGGCCTGGCGCCACACGCCGGTCTGCGGTGTCGTGGCGTACGTGCGCAGCAGGTGGGACAGCCCTTGGCCGCTGTCGCTCCAGGCGCCGGGGCGGGCACGGTGTGCGGTGGCGGGCGCGTTCTGGTCGGTGCCTTTCTCCTTGCCGTGCCAGAAGCGGTTGACGAACTCGATGCGGTTCTTCTTGCTGCCCAGCCGGGCTGCGACGGCGCCCCATGCCGGGACGCCCTTCAGCAGCCGGGTGGCCTGCTCGGCGAAGTAGTCGGCGTCCTCGCGCCACTGCGCGCCCAGCGCGTCGCGGGCCGGGATCTCGGTGGAGATGTTCTCCACCGCCCCGTTGTTCGCCGACGCCACCACCATCTCGAAGCCGGTGAACTCCGGCAGCAGCTCGGTGACGGTACGGGTGTACTCGCCGCTCTTCCACCGGTGGACGGTCTGCGAGAACGCGGCCGACGGCAGCCGCAGCCCGGCCAGCCGCACCGCCCGCTCCACGACGAGGTCGGCGATGCTGTCGCGAAGCATGGTGGTCTTGCCGGTACCCGGTGGCCCGTTGACGGCGAACAGGCCACCACCGCCAGCGAGTTCGGCTTTGATCGAGTTCACAGCGAACTGCTGGCTCAGCGCCAGGGGGTGCGCGGTCTCCGCGGGCCAGCGGCCCAGCGGGGTGGCCTGGGGTTCCACCCCGGCCAGCGCCTCCTCGGGCCGCACACGCAGATCAATACGCCGGGCAGTGTTCAGCTCCGCGTTCGGGGTCAGATAGGCATCAAGGGGTGCGCCGGGGCCGGACACGGGCAGCGCCGTGGCCACCTGCTTCAGGTCGTCGGCGATGAAGCTGTTCAGAAAGTCCTGCTGATCGCTGTCTTCTGCCCGGTCCTCCCGCACCGCGATCGTTCGGATCCGCAGTCCGAAGGGGCGCAGCGCGTCTTCGACACCCCAGCGGGACGCCAAATCGCGGCGTCGGGCAGCACAGTGTCGATCAACAGCTCGGCACTGCCCGTCGCGTGGGGCGTCTCGGGTATGGGCGGTTCTCCGAGTTCGGCGGCCCGGGCCAGCCACGGCTGTACGTCCTCCTCGAAGCCGTCCAGCCATCGTCCGCCGCCCGGCCCGGGACTCAGTGCCCGGCCGGTTGCCCAGCCGCACGCGGAGAACACCGGGGAGTCCAGCAACAGCCGACCGTCATCCGTGACCGTCAGCGCGAACAGGGCGGTATCGCCGTCCATCCGCCCGTCCACGTCCTCCTCGTCCCAGCCGAAGATCTCCAGCAGGGTGTCGCGGACGTCCGCGAGGGCAAAACAGCCGCCGTAGACGATGTGCTGCCGGACGTACCCGGGATCCAGCGGAAGACTCCGTGCGGGATGACCGTCCTCCCAGGGCAGAGCGCGGTCGGCCGCTACCTCGTAGACCCGCTCCCGTGACGACACAGTCGGAACCTTCTGCGGACTGAACAGCTCCACTGCCCGCCAGTACTCGACCACCGCAGCCCGGCGTTCCCCCTCGCCGCTCATTCCACCCCTGACGTCCGCCGGCCACGACCTGCCCAGGCTATAGGCCGGACTGTGCCTCGCGCTTGTCAGACCAGTCACTGGCCGGAACCCTCAGTACCAGGTCGAAGCCCTCGGATCTCCCTCATGTTCCGCTGCCCGGCTCAGGCGCTCTTCCTATACTTGCGACATGGACCAGGAACTGGAGCGAGCCGCCCTCGTCGCACTCCTGCGACGCGGTGATCGCCCCTGGCCTGAACTCACCGACCAGATCGAGACAGTCGGAAGCGCGCGCGACGTACTGGAGAACGCCCTCGACGCCTCGGGACAGGGCGCCCTCTTCGACACAGAACCCGCTTCGGATCTGGAGTCTGTCGCCGCCGAGATCGCTGCCTGGGAGCGCGAGGGCATGCGGCTGGTCACGATCCTGGACGAGGACTATCCGCTGTATCTGAGGCTGGTCCACCAGCGACCGCCTTTCCTGTTCCTGCGCGGTACCCCCGTCAGCGACGATCTCCGGGTCGCGGTCGTCGGCACTCGCACTCCGACCCCGGAGGGCATCGCCCACGCCCGGGCCATTGCGGGAGGGCTCGCCGAGCGCGGCGTCACAGTGGTCAGCGGCCTCGCCGCCGGCATCGACACCGCCGCGCACGGAACCGCTCTCGCCGTCGGCGGACGGACCGTCGCCGTCGTCGGCACCGGCCTGCGGCGCTCCTACCCGGCGCAGAACGCCCGGCTCCAGCAGGAGATCGCCGAGCGAGGGATGCTGATCTCCCAGTTCTGGCCGGACGCTCCGCCCTCGAAGACCTCGTTCCCCATGCGTAACGCCGTCATGAGCGGCTACAGCCTCGCCACCGTGGTGGTCGAGGCGGCGTACCGCAGCGGGGCCCGCATGCAGGCCCGCCTCGCCCTCGAACACGGTCGACGGGTCTTCCTCATGCGCTCTCTGATGGCCCACGAATGGGCACGGGAGTACGCGACCAGGCCCAACACCACCGTCATCGACGGCCCTGACGACGTCTTTTCCGAACTCGACTCTCTCGTCCCCGTTACGGGCGAGCTCACCTGGGCCTGACCGGCGGATCCGGGTGGCAACCGTCGTCGGGCTGTCCGCCCGCTACGCCAACTTCCTCGTCCATCCCCTGCTGCCCGGCCCAGGCGTCTGCCAGGTCTGCCGCGGCACGGCGAACGCCGGCTACCCCACCTGCTGGCAGTGCCAGCAGGCCGGCGACATCCTCGGCGAGGGTGTCGCCGATGTAATCGTCCCCCTGAGCCTGGCCCTGAAAGGCGAGCAGTACGCCAACGAGCTGTGGCGCTACAAGAACGCTGTCGGACCTCAGCAGCAGTACTTCCGCATGGGATTGGCGGCTGTCCTGTGGCGCTTTCTCGCCCTGCATGAAGGCTGCATCGCGCACCACTGCGCGGTATCCGGCTTCGACACGGTCACCACTGTGCCCAGCACCAGCGGCCGCAGTGACCACCCCCTCCGCGACATGGTCGCCGACATGGTCGGCGTCACCAGTGACCGCTATCGCGACCTGCTCACGCCAACCTCTGATGCTTCCGCGCTAGGCCGCGCTGCCTCCGCAGAGCGCTACACGTCGTCGCCGCTCTGGGGCGAAAACGTCCTGCTCATCGACGACACCTGGACCACTGGCAACCACGCCCAGTCCGCTTCCACAGCTCTGAAGGCCGCCGGAGCGGGCAGCGTGGCTACCGTTGTCCTCGGACGCCACCTCAACATCAACTACGGCGACACGGCCACCTACGTCGAGCAGGCGCGACTACGCCGCTTCGACTGGGACCTCTGCGCGATCCGGCCGTGGAGCCACGCCTGAGTCGCGTCCAGAAAGCTTTGCCTGTGGTGGCTGACGGGCAACTTAATGGGGTGAGCTGAAGAAACGAATCGGCTGGTCAGCGCACTACCTCTTGATCACTCAAGTCGGTGAACCATCCCATTGGTCAGAAACATGATCGCGGCGTTGGAGTTCTTTTCGGTCGGAGGGATTCTCCACCGGAAGGGGATATTTCATGGTCGCGCCTCATCGATCCAGGCTCTTCATGGCTGTTGCTGCCGCGTGCGCTTTCGTGCTGACGAGTTCCTCGGCGGCGCAGGCTGGCGCTGTCGGATCGACTCCTGTCCGAACCTTCGAGTACAGCGTTGGCGGCATGACCATGAAGGTTCCGACCGGCTGCATGTTCACACACATCATCCGAGGTGGTGGGAAGAAGATCACCTATCAGAACGCTGGCGTCGACTGTGCTTTTGTCGCGGCGCTCAGCACCGGCTTCTGCAACTGGCGGATCGACTTCACGTACGCGGACACCAACAACAAGACGTACAGGACCTCCCGGGGGCGAACGCACCCCGAGTGCAAGATCGATCCGATGCGGAACAACTCTCCCCAGACGCTTCCTCGTTATGGAAAGGCGTGTGCGCATCTCCACGTCAACGGGGTGCGCCGAGTGAGCCAGTGCCACCACATCACGAAGTGAGCTGTTCATGATTGATCAACAGCAGGGGCGGGACCAGCGTTGGGAGGCGCGACGGCGGTCGGCTGGGATCGCCGCGTTCGTGGCGGGTCTCGTCGTGACACTCGCCTTCTTCGCCTTCTTTCCTGGGCTTCCGCACGTCATCGACTGGGGGGCGATCATTGTCGCCGTCCTGGTAGGAGCACTCGCCCGCTGGGTCTGCCAGTCCTGGATGGGAAAGAGGAGCAGAGGGAGCAAGTGAGTTCGGGCATAGTGACGCGGGCTGCCAAAGGGCTCTTGGCGACTACAGGCGCATGTCTTGAGGGTGCTGAGGGTCCTGAAGCCCTGATCTGCGCCGTGGGAAATCTGCGCCAACAGCGCGGGAAACGATTTACGAGTCGGTCTCGTATGGCCTGACCGGCGAGTTCCGTCGGTGCCCCACCAGGGGACACCGACGAATCGGTGTTCTGAGCAGTGACGGAACGGTCCTCATCGTGATCACGATGAGGACCGTTTTGGTTTGCCGTCGTGGTGGGGAGCCGGATCGGTTGTGCGGGCGCGTGTCCGGTTGGCCCGGGGTTCGGTGGCGCCAGGATGGTCTGTTCGTTGTGTGATTTTCCTTGCGGTGTGAGGTCTCTCTCACTGAGGGGTGAGGTGGCCCGTGGGGGTCCAGCTGCCGAGGGGCCTGGTCGGGCGGCGGCTGGTGGGCCGTCGCCGCGGTGGGTGCCCGTCGGGCGGGATGGTGGCGAGCCAGCGGTCGATCTTGCGGCGGTTGGCGTGGGCGAGCTGGAAGGCCAGCAGGATCGTCTGGGCGGCGATGCCGCGGATGCGGCGGGTGCCGGGCTGCTCGATCGCCTCGTAGAGGGGATCTTTGGCGAAGCCGTTGAAGCCCTCGACGCTGTTGCGGAGCCGGAAGTAGACGCGCTGCCAGTCTTCGCCGCCATAGGGGAAGACCTGGTGGTGCTGGGCTCCGACCTCCGGCGGCATGGTGATCGACTGGCTGGGCGCAGATCTTGGCCGGTCCGGCGGGAGACGGCTCGGGGTCGGCCAGGGGCAGACGGGGGTCGCGACCGAGGCCGGCGGGTTTGAGGGGGCACTGGACGCGTCCGGCGGCGGCCGGGCAGGACATGCGCTGGTGGCCCTCGTGGTCGGGATGCTTCTTGGGGACGAGCTGGAACGGGATGCGGGCGGCAATGTGGCTCAGAAGCTGTTGTCTTTTCGATCTTGAGAGATGCGCTTCGAACGGGAGTCTCGATCGGGTGGTCGCGGACCGCTGAGCGCATACGAGTGGGGCCTCCTGAACAGCTCGTTGGTGTCTAATCACCGAGCAACATCAGGAGGCCCCGGTGCCGCAGTCTTCCGTGTCGATGCCCTGGCAGTCCACTTCGGTCACCTGGGAGTGTGACTGTCTGGCTCACCGGTTCGGAAACGCCGCCGACAACGGGGCGCGCGAGCGCCGGTACCCGACCGACATGACCGACGCCGAGTGGGCCCAGGCCCGCCCGCTGCTGCCGGTGCCGGGCTGGATGCGCGGCCGCGGCGGGCAGCCGGAGGCGTACTGCCACCGCGCGATGCTGGACGCGATCCGCTACCTGGTCGACAACGGCATCAAGTGGCGTGCCATGCCGGTGGACTTCCCGCCATGGGACCGGGTGTACGCGTTCTTCCGCCGCTGGCGCGATAATGCGCTGGTCAAGGAGTTCCACGACCGGCTGCGCGCGCAGGTGCGCGAGAAGCTGGGCCGGGATGCCGAGCCCACGGCCGGGGTGATCGACTCGCAGTCGGTCAAGGCAGATGCCGTCGTCGGCACCGACAGCCGCGGCTACGACGGGGGCAATTATCTGGGGGCGTCGGTTATGGCGGGTCGGGTGGCTATGGCTGGCTGACGGTGGGCGGATTCGGAGAAGGGCGTCATAACGGCGGTCCTGCGCGGTCTCCTTCGTAGAGGTTCCCGAAGGAGGCGCGCTCATGGTCAAGGCAGCGACAGATGGTCGGTATCCGGTGCGGGTGTCGGGGCCGCTGGCCCTGTGGGTTCATCCGTTCCGGTTGGAGTTGGTGCGGCGCGGGTTCACGCCGCGGTCCTCTCAGGATCACGCCTACGTACTGGCGGACCTGAGCCGCTGGTTGGAACGCGAGGGGCTGGCTCCGGGGCAGTTGACCGCGGAACGGGTGGGGAAATTCGTCCAGGCACGGCGGGACGCCGGGCACCGACGGTGGCTGACGGATCGGTCGTTGCAGCTGATGCTCGGCTTTCTGCGGGATGCCGGTGTCATCCCGCCGCAGGAGCATGGCGCGGTCGGGGGCCCGGTCGAGGGTGTGCTGGAGGAGTTCCGCGGCTATCTGCTGCGTGAGCGCCGGCTCGGCGAGCGTACGGTTCGCGGACGTGTCGACGTCGCCCGCAAGTTCCTGACAGCGCAGCTCGTCGAGGGCCGGCTTCGGCTGGATGGGCTGGGCCCGGAGTCGGTGGCCGGTTTCGTCCTGGACACCTCGAAGCGGTACGCGACCGCGTCGATGAAGGTGGTGACGTCGAGTCTGCGGGCACTGCTGCGGTTCTTGTTCGTGACCGCAGCCGTTGACCGGGACTTGTCCGCGGCGGTGCCGTCGGTCGCGGGATGGCGGCTGAGCCGGCTGCCGTCCGGCACGGACGCGGTGCCTCTCCTGCTGGAAAGCTGTGATCGGACCACCGCATCAGGACGGCGGGACTTCGCGATTCTGCTGTTGATGGCACGGCTGGGCCTGCGGGCGGTCGAGGTGACGCGGCTGTGCTTGGAGGATGTGGACTGGCGCGGTGGCGAGCTGGTGGTCCGGGGCAAGGGCGGACGGGTTGACCGGATGCCGCTGCCCGCGGATGTCGGCGCGGCGCTGGCCGACTGGCTGCGGCACGGCCGGCGGCCGTCGGCGTTCCGCGAGGTGTTCCTGCGCACCGTCGGTCCGGACGCGCCGATGGCACGGCAGTCCGTGGTCATGGTGCCGCGCTGTGCTTCGCGCCGCGCCGGCATACCGGTCGTCGCCGCGCACCAGCTGCGACACCGCGCCGCCTGCCAGGTGCTGGCCGGCGGCGGAACCCTCGGCGAGGCGGCCCAGTTGCTGCGTCACCACGGCGAGGACGCCACGGCGATCTATGCGAAGGTCGACATGGCGGCGCTGGCACCGGTCGTGCGTCCCTGGCCGACTGCGAGCGAGCGGTGAACGGCATCCGGGACCACGCCGAACGCTATCTGGCGATCCGCCGGGGCCTGGGCTACAAACTCAAGGTCGAGGGCCGGATGCTCGGCCAGTTCGTCGGCTTCCTGGACGAGCGCGGCCACTCGCGCCTGACGGTCCGGGCCGCACTGGAGTGGGCCGTACTGCCGGACGGCGCCGATCCGGCCTGGTGGGCGGCCAGGCTGACGGTGATCCGCGGATTCGCCCGCTTCCTGGCGGCTTTCGATGAGCTCGTCGAGATCCCGCCGCCTGGCCTGCTGCCTCGTCGCGCCGGGCGGACGACGCCGCCGTATCTGTATTCGCAGGCGGAGATCGCCGCGCTGATCCACGCGGCCCGGCACCTGGCCCACCCTCTTCGCGCGGCGACGTTCGAGTCCTTCATCGGGCTCATGGCCGCGACCGGTATCCGCACCGGAGAGGCGATGGGACTGGACCGGGCCGACCCGGACCTGGATCGCGGTGTCCTGCTGGTGCGGGGGACCAAGTTCGGCAAGTCCCGGCTGGTCCCTCTGCACCCCACCACCGTCGGGCAACTCGCCGACTACCAGCGCCGACGCGACGAACTGTGTCCACGCCCGTCCACCGAGGCGTTCTTCCTGTCCGGAGCCGGGACCCGGCTCAACCACACCAACGCGAGCAAGACCTTCACCCGGCTGCTGAAGGCAGTCGACATCACGGCCCCGCCCGGCGCGGGCACGCCTCGCCTCTACGACCTGCGCCACACGTTCGCCGTGACCACCTTGGTGAACTGGTACGCCGCCGACGCCGACGTCGCCCACCGGCTCCCGGCGCTGTCGACCTACCTCGGGCACGTCAGCCCGGCAACGACCTACTGGTACCTGCACGCCTGCCCGCAGCTGATGACAGCCGCGGCCGAACGCCTCGACCGGACCCGGAAGGAATCACCGTGACCACTCTGGCCCCTGTCATGCAGGGTTTCTTCACCGAGCGGCTGGCCCAGCGCCGGGTCAGTGCCCACACCGTCGCGGCTTACCGCGACACGTTCCGCCTCCTGCTGGAGTACGCCCGCAGTCAGCTCGGCCGCCCGCCGTCGGCGCTGGAACTGACCGACATCGACGCCGTGTTCGTCGGCGGCTTCCTGGATCATCTCGAACACGACCGGAACAACAGCGTGACCACCCGAAATGCCAGACTGGCCGCGATCCACTCGCTGTTCGCCTATGCCGCCTACCGCTGCCCGGAACACGCCCTGCTGATCCAGCGCGTCCTGGCGATCCCGCAAAAGCGCCGCGACTGCACACTCGTGTGCTTCCTCAGCCACGAGGAGACCGAGGCTCTGCTGGCGGTCCCGGACCAGTCGACCCTCCTGGGACGACGTGACCACCTCCTGCTGCTGGTCGCGACACAAAGCGGACTGCGCGTCTCGGAACTGACCGCACTCACCTGCGCCGACGCCGAACTCGGCACCGGCGCCCACCTGCGCTGCACCGGCAAAGGCCGCAAACAGCGCTGCACCCCGCTGGCGAAACCCACCGCCCGCCTCCTCCAACGATGGATCACCGCCCGCAACGCAGCCCCGGACGACCCACTGTTCCCCAACCGCGTCGGCGGCCACCTCAGCCGCGATGCCGTTGCCGACCTCCTCCGCAAGCACCTGCCCGCGGCCGCGGAACGATGCCCGACCCTGGCCGGCAAGAACGTCACCCCGCACACACTTCGCCACACGGCGGCCATGGCACTGCTGACCGCCGGCGTCGACACCTCCACCATCGCGCTCTGGCTCGGACACGCCAGCACCAAGGCCACCGACGTCTACCTGCACGCCGACCTGGCCATGAAGGAACGCGCCCTGGCCCGCACCGCACCCCGCGACACCGCCACCAAACGCTACCGGCCCACCGACAGCCTGCTCACCTTCCTGGAGAACCTGTAGTTATCACCGGCCTCAGCCCCTGCGGCACCGCCATCCATCAGCTCTCATTGGCCCGACCCGCCATAACCGACGTCCCCAGATAATTGCC
>NZ_WJBG01000158.1 GCF_009709555.1 Streptomyces blattellae
CCCTGGGTTCGACGTAATTCGAGGGTCCTGGAGGCTCTTGCGGGCTGAAGGTGCAGGTCATCGGGGTACGGACGGCGCAAACGGCTGGAATGGCCTAGAGACACGACTTTTCTGATTCACCTGTGTTGGCCTGCTACTTCGGCCTATCGTCTGGATCCATGTACGTGAGGACGACGAAGCGGGAGAACAAGTCCGGCACGGTCCGGTACCTGCATCTGGCCCACAACGAGTGGGATCCGGTGAAGGGGCGGGCGGTGCCGAAGGTGCTGTTCACCTTCGGCCGCGAAGACGACCTGGACCGCGAGGCGGTCAGGCGTCTGGTCATGTCTCTATCGAAGCTGCTGGAGCCGGGCGACGCGCTGGCCGCAACCGCGGCGTCGGACCTGGAGTTCGTCTCCTCGGTGCCGTTCGGCGGCGCCTATGTGCTCGACCAGCTGTGGCGCCGGCTGCGGATCGACCAGATCGTGGGCCGGGTCGGGCAGCCCAAGCGAGGCCGGCGCCGGGACATGACCGCGACCGAGCGGGTGCTGTTCGCCCTGGTCGCCAACCGGGCGCTGGCCCCGTCGTCGAAGCTCGCGGCGGCGGAGTGGATCACGAACGACGTGCACATCGACGGCCTGGCCGAGACCGGCGAACAGCCCTGCTACCGGGCGATGGACTGGCTGCACGAGGTGCAGGACGACTTGGAGAAGCAGGTGTTCGACGAGGTCGCGAACCTGCTGAACCTGGAAGTCGACCTGCTGTTCTTCGATACCACCAGCACCTACTTCGAACTGGAGGAGCCCGACGAGCCCCTCGCCCGCAACGACGCGGGCCGGCGCCTGGACGCCGACGATGTGGACGACAACGAGGCCAAGCAGGCCGGGTTTCGGACCTACGGCAAGTCGAAGGACTCCCGCGACGACCTGCCGCAGATCGTGATCGGCATGGCGGTCACCCGGGACGGGATACCGGTCCGCTGCTGGTGCTGGCCGGGCAATGCCTCCGACCAGACGCTGATCCGCCAGGTCAAGGACGAGATGCGGGACTGGACCCTGTCCAAGATCGTGTGGGTGGCAGACCGCGGTTTCTCCTCCGCCGCCAACCGCCGCTACCTGCGCAAGGGCGACCACGCCTACATCATCGGCGAGAAGCTCCGCTCCGGAAGTCCCGAGGTGCAGGCCGCCCTGTCCCGGCAGGGCCGCTACCAGGACGTCGGCGAGAACATGCGCGTCAAGGAGGTGCGGATATCCGACACCGACCGGTTCGTGATCTGTTACAACCCCGAAGCGGCCGAGCGCGACCGGCACATGCGTGAACAACTCGTCACCCAGCTCGCCGACCTGATCGCCGACACCGACAAGCTCAGCGACTTCAAGCGCGGCGAACTACGCGGGAAGATCGCCGACAAGCCCGGCCTGAACCGCTACCTTCGGGCCACCCCGGCCGGCAAGCTCCGCGTCGACCAGGCGAAGATCAAGGCGGAGGAGAACCTCGACGGGAAGTACCTCCTGCGCTGCAGCGACCCCCACCTGAGCGCCGAGGACATCGCGCTGGGCTACAAGCAACTGCTCGAAGTCGAGGGCATCAACGGCTACGCCAAGGACACCCTCCGCGAACGCCTCGAGAACCCCGGCACCCGTCGCATCCGCGGAATCGCCGCCCAGGCACTCCTCCTCGCCTTCCAGCTCGCCCACGCCAACAAGCGCAAACTCACCGCCTGGGCCGACGCCGTAGCCCTGAACGGCGACCGCCCCCACCGTCGGCCCACCCGCCGCCGCAAGACCAAGCCCCTGGGCACCTGGACCCCGAAGGGCTACACGACCGCCCCCGAGGAGTCCCAGTCCGACCAGTGAGTCAACTCACACTCAACCCCTCGCGCTGAAGATCAACAAACGAAGACCAGGAAGAGAAGTCCGACTGCCCGGCGGCTCTCCAGCCGCCGGGCAGTCATGCGTGTAAGCAGTCTCACACCGCGTCCAACCTGCACAGACACAACGAAACGGGCTCATCGTGATCACGATGAGCCCGTTTCGTCGGTGCTATCAGGACACTTTCGTCGGTGCCCCCTGGTGCGCGAGGGGGGAGTTGAACCCCCACGCCCTTGCGGGCACTGGAACCTGAATCCAGCGCGTCTGCCTATTCCGCCACCCGCGCATTGGGTGTGTCCTCGGGCCCTTCCCGCTTGGGGTCCGGCGCCTTCCGACACCCAGAACACTAGCACGGCGGCCAGGGTGGATTCACATCCCTTATCCCCGGGAAGCCGCCGACCAGCGACGTCTGGGCCACCGGCCGGGCCGGGCGGCAAACCTCCGAACGCCGGGCTACGTATCAAGGTGTACCGGTTCACGTATCAACCTCGTACCGGTACCGGCCGTCTCCCCAGAAGCCGGTCGGGGTCCACAGTCAGGTGCGGGACACTTGTCTGCGGCCGCCTCTACGATCCTTGGCAGGACCGTGTCCCCGAGGGAGTTCGAAGGGGACCTGAGGAGGGAACTTCGTCAGGCGTCGACAACCGTCGGAATGGGCCGACAGGGGGAACCAGCCGATTCACCGGCGCGTGGATACGATCAGTAAGCAGTACCAGGTAAGAAGCAGTACACAGGACAGCAGCCTAAGAGGAGGTGCCCCATGGGAGTCCTGAAGAAGTTCGAGCAGCGTCTCGAAGGTCTGGTCAACGGCACCTTCGCCAAGGTCTTCAAGTCCGAGGTGCAGCCCGTGGAGATCGCGGGAGCACTCCAGCGCGAGTGCGACAACAACGCCACCATCTGGAACCGCGACCGCACCGTCGTACCCAATGACTTCATCGTGGAGCTGAGCACGCCGGACTTCGAGCGGCTCAGCCCCTACTCCGGCCAGCTCGGGGACGAGCTCGCCGGCATGGTGCGCGACTACGCCAAGCAGCAGCGCTACACCTTCATGGGCCCCATCAAGGTCAACCTGGACAAGGCGGACGACCTCGACACCGGCCTGTACCGGGTGCGCAGCCGCACGCTCGCCGGCTCCACCGACCAGCAGGCCCCGGCCGGCGCCCCCGCGCCCCCGCCGGCCGGCCGCCCCGGCGGCGGATACGGCTACCCGCAGCCCGCCGCGCCCGCGGGCCCCCCGCCCATGCCGTCCGCGCCGCCGCCCGGCGGCCGCCCCGGCGGTTACGGCTACCCGCAGCCCGCGGGCGGCCAGCGTCCCCCGGCCCCCGCGGCCGGCGGCCGCACCCGCCACTGGATCGAGATCAACGGCACCCGCCATCAGATCTCCCGCGCGACGCTGGTGCTGGGCCGCAGCACCGACGCCGACGTGCGGATCGACGACCCCGGCGTCTCCCGCCGGCACTGCGAGATCCGGACCGGAACGCCCTCGACGATCCAGGATCTCGGATCCACCAACGGCATTGTGGTGGACGGGCAGCACACCACCCGCGCTACGCTCCGCGACGGCTCGCGGATCGTCGTGGGCAGCACCACCATCATTTACCGGCAAGCCGAAGGGTGAAGCGGGGGCATGTCAGAGCTGACCCTCACGGTCATGCGGCTGGGTTTCCTGGCCGTACTGTGGCTGTTCGTGATCGTGGCCGTGCAGGTCATCCGCAGCGACCTGTTCGGAACGCGCGTCACCCAGCGCGGCTCGCGCCGGGAGGCGGGCCGGGCGCAGCAGGCCCAGCGCCAGGCGCCCCCGCAGCAGCGCCAGCAGCCCGCCCCCGGCGGTCGCAGGGGGCGTAACGCCCCGACGAAGCTCGTCGTGTCCGAGGGCACCCTCACCGGCACGACCGTCGCGCTGCAGGGCCAGACCATCACCCTGGGCCGGGCGCACGACAGCACGATCGTGCTGGACGACGACTACGCCTCCAGCCGCCATGCCAGGATCTACCCGGACCGCGACGGCCAGTGGATCGTCGAGGACCTGGGCTCCACCAACGGCACATACCTGGACCGGTCCCGGCTGACGACCCCTACACCGATCCCGCTGGGCGCACCGATCCGCATCGGCAAGACCGTCATCGAGCTGCGGAAGTAGTGCTACGTCATGAAAGAGCACGAGCGGAGCGAGCACGCAGCGGCGGTCCACACCCCGGACCCCGGCGCGCTCCCGACCGGAGGGTGGGCACCGTGCGGATGTACCCGGAGCCGACGGGCGAGGTGCGCATGAGTCTGTCACTGCGCTTCGCCGCCGGATCGCACAAAGGCATGATCCGGGAGGGCAACGAGGACTCCGGATACGCAGGGCCCCGCCTGCTCGCCATCGCCGACGGCATGGGCGGCGCCGCGGCCGGCGAGGTCGCCTCCTCCGAGGCGATCTCCACGATCGTCGCCCTCGACGACGACGTCCCCGGCTCCGACGTCCTGACCTCGCTCGGTACGGCCGTACAGCGCGCCAACGACCAGCTGCGCGCGATGGTCGAAGAGGACCCGCAGCTGGAGGGCATGGGAACCACCCTCACCGCCCTGCTGTGGACCGGCCAGCGGCTCGGGCTCGTACACGTCGGCGACTCGCGCGCGTATCTGCTCCGCGACGGCGTCCTCACCCAGATCACGCAGGACCACACCTGGGTGCAGCGGCTGGTCGACGAGGGCCGCATCACCGAAGAGGAAGCCACCACCCACCCCCAACGCTCCCTGCTGATGCGGGCGTTGGGCAGCGGCGACCACGTCGAGCCCGACCTCTCCATCCGCGAAGTCCGCGCCGGCGACCGCTACTTGATCTGCTCCGACGGCCTCTCCGGCGTCGTCTCCCACCAGACGCTTGAGGACACCCTCGCCAGCTACCAGGGCCCGCAGGAGACCGTCCAGCAGCTGATCGAACTCGCGCTGCGCGGCGGCGGCCCCGACAACATCACCGTCATCGTCGCCGATGTCCTCGACCTGGACACCGGCGACACCCTCGCCGGGCAACTGTCCGACACCCCCGTCGTGGTGGGCGCCGTCGCCGAGAACCAGAACCACCTGCACGACAACGGCATCATGCAGACCCCGGCAGGACGCGCCTCCGGACTCGGCCGCCAGGTCCCCGGCCAGGGCGGCGGCGAGTTCGGCCCGCCCAGCACCGGCGACACCACCGGCTACATCCCCGAAGGCGGCTTCGGGGACTACACCGACGACGACTTCGTCAAACCGCGGCGGGGCCGCAAGTGGCTGAAGAGATCCCTCTACGGCGCCCTCACGCTCGCCGTCATCGGCGGCGGGCTCTACGGCGGCTGGCGCTGGACGCAGACGCAGTACTACGTCGGCGTCAATGACGAGCATGTCGCCCTGTACCGGGGCATCAGCCAGGACCTCGCCTGGGTCTCGCTGTCGGACGTGGAGAAGGACCACCCCGAGATCGAACTCAAGTACCTGCCGCCGTACCAGCAGAAACTCGTCGAGGACACCATCGCCGAAGGTGATCTGAAGCAGGCCCAGAAGAAGATCGACGAACTGGCCGTGCAGGCCTCCGCGTGCAAGAAGCGGTCCGAGCAGCAGGCGGCCGAGAGCGAGAACAACTCCAATACCGGCCAGGGTGAGGCCGGAGGCACCACGGGAACCACCCGAAGCTCCCTCACGTCCAAGGCGACACCGACTCCCAACCCGTCGGGCTCGCCCTCGGACTCCCCGTCCACCGCCCCGTCCTCGTCCCCGACCGCACCCACTCCCACCCCCGGCCCCACTCTCTCGGAGGAAGAGCAGAAGGTCGTCTCGCAGTGCGGTACGCAGTAGGCAAGCCGTGAGAGGCCCCGTCACACGATGAGCAGTTCTACCAACACGTCGACGCACCACACGTCCACGATCGGCGCGATCGGCACGCCGAGCCGGCGCAACACCGAGCTCGCCCTGCTGGTGTTCGCCGTCCTCATCCCGGTCTTCGCCTACGCCAACGTCGGCCTCGCCATCAACGACGAGGTCCCGGCCGGCCTGCTGAGCTACGGCCTGGGCCTCGGCCTCCTGGCCGGCGTCGCCCATCTCGTCGTACGCAAGTTCGCCCCGTACGCGGACCCGCTGATGCTGCCTCTGGCCACGCTGCTCAACGGACTCGGGCTGGTCGCCATCTGGCGGCTGGACCAGTCCGCGCTGCTGCGGGAAATCAACGTCGCCGGCGGCAAGGCGACCAACCAGCTGCTGTACACGGCCATGGGCATCGCGCTGTTCGCCGTCGTGATGGTCTTCCTCAAGGACCACCGGGTCCTGCAGCGGTACACCTACATCTCCATGGTCGGCGCGCTGATCCTGCTGCTCCTGCCGCTCGTCCCGGGCCTCGGGCTGGACGTCTTCGGCGCCAGGATCTGGATCCAGATCGGCTCCTTCACCATCCAGCCCGGTGAGTTCGCGAAGATCGCCCTCGCCGTCTTCTTCGCCGGCTATCTGATGGTCAAGCGCGACGCGCTCGCCCTCGCCAGCCGCCGCTTCATGGGCCTGTACCTGCCGCGCGGCCGCGACCTCGGCCCGATCCTCGTCGTCTGGGCGATGTCGATCCTGATCCTGGTCTTCGAGACCGACCTCGGTACGTCGCTGCTGTTCTTCGGAATGTTCATCATCATGCTGTACGTCGCCACCGAGCGGACCAGCTGGATCGTCTTCGGTCTGCTGATGTCCGCGGTCGGCGCCGTCGGCGTGGCCAGCTTCGAGTCGCACATCCAGCAGCGCATCGACGCCTGGCTCGACCCGATGCGCGAGTACACCCTCAGCCAGCAGGGCGTCGCCGGCCACTCCGAGCAGGCGATGCAGGCACTGTGGGCCTTCGGCTCCGGCGGCACCCTCGGCACCGGCTGGGGCCAGGGCCACTCCGAACTCATCCGGTTCGCCGCCAACTCCGACTTCATCCTCGCCACCTTCGGCGAGGAACTGGGCCTGGCCGGCGTGATGGCACTGCTGCTGCTCTACGGCCTGATCGTCGAGCGCGGCGTGCGCACCGCCCTCGCCGCCCGCGACCCGTTCGGAAAACTGCTCGCCATCGGCCTGTCCGGCGCCTTCGCGCTCCAGGTCTTCGTCGTCGCCGGCGGCGTCATGGGCCTGATCCCGCTGACCGGTATGACGATGCCGTTCCTGGCGTACGGAGGTTCCTCCGTCATCGCCAACTGGGCGCTCATCGGCGTCCTGATCAGGATCAGCGACACCGCCCGCCGTCCGGCACCCGCTCCCGCCCCCAACCCCGACGCCGAGATGACCCAGGTGGTCCGCCCGTGAACAAGCCCCTGCGCCGGATCGCGATCTTCTGCGGACTCCTGGTACTCACCCTGCTCATCCGGGACAACTGGCTGCAGTACGTCCAGGCCGACCAGCTGAAGGACGACCCCAAGAACCGCCGCGTCGCCATCGCCCGCTACGCCACCCCGCGCGGCGACATCATCGTCGACGGCAAGGCCATCACCGGCCACGCCACGACGGAGGGCGACTTCAAGTACAAGCGCACCTACAAGGACGGCGCCATGTGGGCGCCCGTCACCGGCTTCGTCTCCCAGGCCTACGGCGCCAACCAGCTGGAGTCCATCGAGGACGGCATCCTCACCGGCGACGACGACCGGCTCTTCTTCCGCAACACCCTCGACATGATCACGGGCGAGCCGAAGGAGGGCGGCAACGTCGTCACCACCCTCAACGCCGCCGCGCAGAAGGCCGCGTACGAAGGCCTGGCGGCGCAGGGCGGCAAGGGCGCCGTCGCCGCGATAGAACCATCCACCGGCAAGATCCTGGCGCTGGCCTCCTACCCGTCGTACGACCCCTCGACGATCGCCGGCAGCAGCACCTCCGACGAAGAGGCGTGGAAGAAGCTCCAGAAGAACGAGAACCCCGACGACCCGATGCTGAACCGGGCGCTGCGCGAGGTCTACCCGCCCGGCTCCACCTTCAAGGTCGTCACCGCGGCCGCCGCGCTGGAGAACGGCCTGTACACGGACGCCGACAGCAAGACCAACTCGCCGCTGCCGTGGACCATGCCGGGCACCACCACCGAGCTGGAGAACGAGGGCAACATCCCCTGCAAGGACGCGACGCTCCGGGTCGCCCTGCAGTACTCCTGCAATACCGTCTTCGGCAAGATCGGCTCCGACCTCGGCAACGACAAGATGCTGGAAGAGGCCAAGAAGTTCGGCTTCACCGAGGAGCAGTTCACGCCGGTCCGCTCCAGCGCGTCGGTCTTCTCCGACGACATGAACCAGTCGCAGACCGCACTGTCCTCCATCGGCCAGTTCAACACCGCCGCGACGCCGCTGCAGATGGCCATGGTCGCCTCGGCCGTCGCCAACGACGGTGAGCTGATGAAGCCGTACATGGTGGACGAACTCCAGGCGCCGAACCTCGACCCCGTCGAGAAGACCGAACCGGAGCCGATGAGCCGCCCGCTGTCGGCGAAGAACGCGCAGATCCTCCAGTCGATGATGGAGACCGTCGTCTCCGACGGCACCGGCCAGAACGCGCAGATCAACGGCGTCACCGTGGGCGGCAAGACCGGTACCGCCCAGCACGGCGTCGACAACAGCGAGAACCCCTACGCCTGGTTCCTGTCGTACGCCAAGACCGACGAGGGCTCGCCGGTCGCCGTGGCCGTGGTCGTCGAGGACGAGGATGCCGTCCGTGACGACATCTCCGGCGGTGGCCTCGCGGCGCCCATCGCCAAGAGCGTGATGGAGGCGGTCATCGACAGCAAGCGGTGAGAACCCCGTCACGTCGCCTTCGCATCGCCGCACGTTGCGATACCGGTCCTGTATCGGCTGACGGGCTTGGCCAGGTCACACAGAGCGAGCCGGGTACGGTAGGCCCGGACGGCAGTCTCCGATCCGCACACGAGTGCGGACCGGGACCGACGGAGAGGGCTGGTAGGTAGCTTATGGAAGAGCCGCGTCGCCTCGGCGGCCGGTACGAGCTGGGCCAGGTGCTCGGCCGCGGTGGCATGGCGGAGGTCTACCTCGCCCATGACACCCGCCTCGGCCGCACCGTGGCAGTGAAGACGCTGCGCGCGGACCTCGCACGCGATCCGTCCTTCCAGGCCCGCTTCCGCCGGGAGGCCCAGTCGGCCGCCTCACTCAACCACCCCGCGATCGTGGCGGTCTACGACACGGGCGAGGACTACATCGACAACGTGTCGATCCCGTACATCGTCATGGAGTACGTCGACGGCTCCACGCTCCGTGAGCTGCTGCACTCCGGCCGCAAGCTGCTGCCGGAGCGCGCCATGGAGATGACCATCGGCATCCTCCAGGGCCTGGAGTACGCCCACCGCAACGGCATCGTCCACCGCGACATCAAGCCCGCCAACGTCATGCTGACGCGCAACGGCCAGGTCAAGGTGATGGACTTCGGCATCGCCCGCGCCATGGGCGACTCCGGCATGACGATGACCCAGACCTCCGCCGTCATCGGCACCGCGCAGTACCTCTCGCCGGAGCAGGCGAAGGGCGAGCAGGTCGACGCACGATCGGACCTGTACTCGACGGGTTGCCTGCTGTACGAGCTCCTGACGGTCCGCCCGCCGTTCGTGGGCGACTCCCCGGTGGCGGTCGCGTACCAGCACGTACGCGAGGAACCCCAGCCCCCCTCCGTCTTCGACCCCGAGATCACGCCCGAAATAGACGCGATCGTCCTGAAGGCGCTGACCAAGGACCCCAACTACCGCTACCAGTCCGCCGACGAGATGCGCGCCGACATCGAGGCCTGCCTCGACGGCCAGCCGGTCGCCGCCACCGCCGCGATGGGCTCCGTCGGCTACGGCGGCTACCCCGACGACCAGCCGACCACGGCCCTGCGCTCCGCCGACGCCGGCGCCACGTCGATGCTGCCGCCGATGAACCCGGACGACGGCGGCTTCGGCTACGACGACCGACCGGACCGGCGACGCCAGAAGTCGAACACATCGACGGTCCTGCTGGTCATCGCAGGTGTGCTGGTGCTGGTCGGTGCGGTCCTGATCGGGACGTGGGTGGTCAACGGCAGCGGCGGCGCAAGCAACGACACCGTGGCGGTGCCGAACTTCGTCGACCAGACACTGGAAGACGCCCGCAAGCTGGCCGACAACGCGGAACTCACCCTCAACCCCACGAACAAGGCGTGCGAGAACACGCCCAGCGGCTCCATCTGCTCCCAGAACCCCCAGCCCCCGACCGAGGTCAAGAAGGGCAGCACCGTCGAGGTCGTGGTGTCCACGGGGGCGCCGAAGGTCACCATCCCCAGCGTGATCAACCTCAGCCTCGACGAGGCCAAGGAAAAGCTTGAGGGCGACGACTACCAACTCGTCGTCAAGACGGAGACCCGGGAGTCTCCGGACGCCCCGAACACCGTCCTGGAGCAGGATCCGGTCCCTGGCCAGGAGGTGGAGAAGGGTTCGACGATCACCCTCACCATCTCCAAGGCCGAGGAGAAGGCCACTGTCCCGGATGTCACCGGCCAGTCCTGTGACGCGGCCAAGGCCCAGATGGACGCCAACAACCTCACCGGCAACTGCGTCGACGTCGAGACCGCCGACCCGAACCTGGTTGGCAAGGTCATCAACACCACGCCGGCAGCGGGCTCGTCGGTCGACAAGGACTCCACGATCCAGATCAACATCGGCAAGGCCCAGCAGCAGACCGCGGTGCCGAACGTCGTCGGAGGGACGGTGTCGCAGGCCAGGCAGACGCTCCAGGCACAGGGCTTCACGAACATCCAGTTCGCCAACGGCAGCGACCAGAGCGACACCGCGATCGTGACCGCCCAGGACCCCGGCGCGAACACACCGGTCGGCGACCCGGCCGGCACGACGATCACCCTCACGACCGTCGGCTTCGGCAACGGCAACGGCAACGGAGGCATCATCGGAGGCAACGACTCCGACTGACCTCGCCGCAACGTGAGTGGGCCCTGCCGGGACTTCTGGCAGGGCCCACTTGCTTCTGTTGTGCAGCTCCGCATAGCCGTACACACCTCGATCGTGTCTTCGTATTTCACGACTCGTTGATCGGGTGGGGTGGGGCATCAGAGCTCTGCCCTGGCCATACGGCCACGACACGAGCGGAAGGCAGACCGTGATCAACGAACAGGCTCTACTGGAATCGCAGGCCCTGCGCGGCAGCGTGCTCGACCGCACGGACGTGCTCGACCGCACGGACGTGCTCGACCGAGTGAAGGTGCTGTCACTGCTGCCGGACGGGATGCATGTGACGACGGCGATGGTGGCGGCGTACTTCGAGGTGGGGCTCAAGGCCATCGAGTCCCTCGTGCTCGATCATCGAGACGAGATGGCAGCCAGCGGCTACCGCGTTTTGTCAGGTGCAGAACTGACATCCTTCAAGGAGGTCAGTGGGATTCAGTCGCGCTCTCGAGCCCTCGCGCTGTTTCCCCGCCGAGCCGTCCTCAACGTCGCCATGCTGCTCCGCGACAGCGAAACCGCACGTCAGGTGCGTGTGTACCTCCTCGACATGGAGCACCTGGCGCGTACACAGCCTGTGGAAAACTCTGTCCACACAGGCCCAGTGACTCTCGATGACCGCATCGACCAGCGCATCGCCCACATCCTGGGCAAGACCGTCGTCCCGATGTTCAACGCTCTGATCGAAACGTCGGGCGAGCACCGCAAGGAGCTGATCGCCCTGCGGGCGGGAGTCCAGCGCATCGAACGACGGCTCCACCAGCACCACGCCCGGCTGCAGCGGCTCGAAGGGGTACGAGACGACCGGCCTGCCGTGGGTGTCATGGCTGCCATGGACGCCATGAACGGCCGCACCTTCGAGCGCCACATCGCCAAGCTGCTGCTCCGGGACGGTTGCACCAACGTAGTCGTCCAGGGCGGCCGCGGGGACCGGGGCGTCGACATCATCGGGCTCACGGCCGACGGGCGACGCCGGTGTGGAGCACCGGGGGAACCGCTGAGGGTTCTGGAGTGAGCACGGCGTGACGCACAAGGCCCGAAGTCGCAAGAGTTGGTTGCGGCTTCGGGCCTCCTTCATGCTAGGTGACTGGCCCTCTTTCGGAAGGCCAGTCACCTCACTGCAACTCCTTCGGCGGCGTCCGCTCCTCGTTCACCTTCTCCACCCGCTCCAACTCGCCCCACACCACATAGCGATACCGGGACGTGAACACCGGCGTGCAGGTCGTCAGCGTGATGTACTTGCCGGCCTTCTTCTTGCCCGACTCCTTCGGGATGGGCGAGAGGACCTTGACGTTGTACTTCGAGGTCTCGGGCAGGACGGCGTAGACCTTGTAGACGTACCAGTTGTCCTTCGTCTCGAAGACGATCGGGTCGCCCTTGTCGATCTTGTCGATGTTGTGGAACTTGGCGCCGTGGCCGTCGCGGTGCGCGGCGAGGCTGAAGTTGCCGTTCTTGTCACTGGTGGGGAGGGCGGCCTTGACGGGGTCGACGTAGTAGCCGGCGACGCCATCGTTGAGGACGCTGGAGGATGTGCCCTTCTCGACAAGGATCTCGCCCTTGCTCATCGCGGGGACATGCAGGAAGCCGATGCCGTTCTTGCTGTCGAAGGCGACGGAGCCGGAGTCGTCGTCGCGGGCCCAGGTGTCGCGGACCCTGTCGGCCTGCTTTTCGGCCTCCCGGTCCGCGATGACGTTCGTCCACCACAGCGAGTAGACGACGAACAGGCCGAGCACCAGGCCCGCCGTGATGAGGAGTTCGCCGAAGACACTGACCGCCATGGCGATCCGCCCGGGGCCACGGCGGCGCGGGGCGGGCGCGGATTCGGGCGCGTCGGTGCGCTCTGCGTGCTCGGTGTCGTCAGTGGTCGCTGCCACGTTCATCCGCCCTTACGAGACGAGCGCATCCGGCTTCCCCTTGCTGCGCGGCCGTTCCTCGACCATCTTGCCCCAGACGATCATCCGGTACTTACTGGTGAACTCCGGCGTGCAGGTCGTCAGCGTGATGTACCGGCCGGGCCCGGTGAAACCGGCGGCCTTGGGCACGGGATCGAGCACGCTCACGTTGCTCGGCGAGGTCACCGGCAGGATCGACTCCATCTTGTAGACGTAGTACGCGTCCTGCGTCTCGACGACGATCGGATCGCCCGGCTCAAGCTTGTTGATGTACCGGAACGGCTCACCATGCGTGTTGCGATGCCCCGCCAGCCCGAAGTTGCCGGTCTTCGCACTGGGCATCGCCGTCTTCAGCGCGCCCTCGCCGTAGTGGCCGACCATCCCCTTGTCGAGCACCTTCTCGTTGCTGACGCCCTCGGCTATCGGCACCACCACGTCCAGCTTCGGCATGTACAGGAGGGCGAAACCCTGCCCCGGCTCGAAGGTCCCCGGAGCGCGCTTCCCGCTCGCCCAGTCCTCCTGGAGGTCGCTCGCCGCCTTCCCGGCCTGCGCATGCGCCCGGACGTTCGTCCACCACAGCTGGTAGGTGACGAACAGCAGCATCAGCACACCGGTGGTGATGAACACCTCACCGATCGCCCGGCTGGCCATGACACCGGCGCTCGGCTTGTTCGCCCGCGCCCGCCGACGAGCCTCCACGCGCGACAGCGGCCGGTCGTCCGCCGCCTCGGCCGGAGATGCCCCCTCCTGCGTCTCCCGAGCTCCGCCATGCCGCCCGTGACGGCGCTTGGCTGCCTTTCTGCGGGCCGCTCGGCCGCCCGGGGCGGGTTCGGTGGCCGACGCGGCGGAGGACGCGTCAGAAGCCGATATGGCCTCGCCGTCGCCGACTGCGGGAGGCGGATCGGGTATCCGCAGCGCGACGGTCTCCTCGTCGACGGGAGGCAGGAAGGGCTCACCGCCGGACAGTATGGAAGCGTCGTCCACGGGGGTTTGGTACGAGGCGTTGTCGACGGGCGTGCGATACGGGGCGTCACCGCCAGGCGTGCGATACGCGGCGTCGTCGGCAGAACGCCGGTACGACGACGGTGTGTACGGCTCCTGCGCCGCGTAGGCATGCGCCTCCTGCGCCGCGTACGCCTGCGTGTCCTCCACCCCGTACGCCCGCGGCTTCCGGCCGTACCCCTCCCGCACTCCTTGGCCGTACGCCCCCTGCCCGCCCTGCCGGTCCTGCTGGTCCTGCCGGTTCTCTCCCTGCCAGTCCTCGAACGCGCCTGGCGCCCCGTACGGCTGCTCTCCGTACGAGGTCCCCTGGTCGCCGGCGTCGCCGTAGGCTGCCGCGCCGGACTCGCGCTCGGGACGCAGGGCGGTCACGCCGAGGCCCTGCCCACCACCGGGGCGAGCCCCGACGACCTCGCCACGGCACCCTGGTCGCCGCACTCCACCAGCCAGTTGGCCAGCATCCGGTGACCGTGCTCGGTCAGCACCGACTCGGGGTGGAACTGCACGCCCTCGACCGGGAGTTCGCGGTGACGCAGGCCCATGATGATCCCGTCGTGCGTACGGGCGGTGACTTCGAGCTCGGCCGGGACCGTCTCGGGCTCCGCCGCCAGGGAGTGATAGCGGGTCGCCGTGAAGGGCGTCGGCAGACCCGCGAAGACGCCCTTGCCCTGATGCTCGACCAGCGAGGTCTTGCCGTGCAGCAACTCGGGCGCACGGTCCACGACACCGCCGTACGCCACCTGCATCGACTGCATGCCGAGGCAGACGCCGAAGACGGGCACCCCGGTGGCGGCGCAGTGCCGGACCATGTCCACACAGACCCCGGCCTGCTCCGGCGTACCCGGGCCCGGCGACAGCAGCACCCCGGCGAAGCCGTCCTGGGCGTGCGCCGTCGACACCTCGTCGTTGCGCAGAACCTCGCACTCGGCACCCAGCTGGTACAGGTACTGGACCAGGTTGAAGACGAAGCTGTCGTAGTTGTCGACGACGAGAATGCGCGCGCTCACTGGTTGTCCACCGTCACATCGTTGAAGGGAAGCAGCGGTTCGGCCCACGGGAAGACGTACTGGAAGAGGACGTAGACCACGGCCACGACCAGCATGAGCGAGAGCAGCGCCTTCACCCATGCGTTCCCCGGCAGATGCCGCCAGATCCAGCCGTACATGCCGTCCCTTCCGTCGCACCACGGCCCCAGACTCACGCCGTACCCGCACCAGACTAACGGCGCAGGGCCTCTGGTTTCCCGGCCTCCACAGGCTGGGTGGAGTCGAGATGCGCCCAGACGATCAGCCGGTGGCTGTGTCCCCACTCCGGTTCGCAGGTGGTCAGCGTGAGATAGCGGCCCGCACGCGTGTATCCCGATTTACGCGGCACAGGATCGATCACCTCAACGTCTGTGGGCACGGTTTTGTAGGGCCCTTTGTCGATCCTGTACGTGAACCACGTCGCCCCGTCCGTCAGCACCACCGCATCCCCCGGCCTCAGCTTTGGGAAGTCCTTGAACGGGTCTCCGTACGTGCGCCGATGCCCGGCAACCGAGAAGTTGCCCTTCTGCCCGAGCTGGGCGGTCCGCGCGTAGTGGCCGAGGCCCTTCTTGAGGGTGTCGGTGGCGGTGCCCTCCAGCACGGGCTTGTTCCACGTGAAACCAAGACGCGGGATGTACATGATCGCGAAAGCCTCGCCGCTCTCGTACGGCGCCGGCTCAGCGGGCGCGGCTGAAGCGCCGGGCGCCGTCGTCGGCGCGGACCGTACAGCACCGCGCGCCCACTGTTCCTCAAGCTGGTCGATCTGCTCGCCCATGTCGTTGTCGGCCTTCACGCCGGTCCAGAACAGCACATAGCCGACGAACAGGACTATCAAGGTGCCTACGGTGATACAGAGCTCGCTGACGGTCCTGACGACGACACGCACCGGCAGCTCCTGAACGGACTCACTCCACGGGCTGGGCGTACTGCAGATCCACTGTGCCCGAGTAACCCGGCAGAGTCACCGGCCCGTTCTCCTCGACTTTCCAGCCGAGCCCGTAGACGTCGACGTACACCATGTAGTTCTGGATCGCCGCAGACGCGGTGAGCGCCTTCTGCAGCTCCTCCGGGTCCCCGACCGCCGTGATCTTGTACGGCGGCGAGTAGACGCGGCCCTGAAGGATCAGGGTGTTGCCCACACACCGCACGGCGCTGGTGGAGATCAGCCGCTGGTCCATGACCTTGATGCCCTTGGCACCGCCCTGCCAGAGCGCGTTCACCACGGCCTGGAGGTCCTGCTGGTGGATGACCAGGTAGTCGGGCTCCGGCTCGGGGTAGCCGGGGAGCTTGGCGGTGGCGTCCGGCGGAGCGTCATTGAGGGTGACCGTGATCGCCTCACCGGTGAGCTTCTGGGTGCCCGCGTTCTTCTCCAGGCCCGCCAGCTTGTCGTCCTCGGCCTTGCTGCCGCCGTCGTCCCGCCCGGCGAGCGCGTCGATGTCGTCCCGCAGGCCCGCGTTGGACTCGTCGAGCTCGCCGTTGTTGTGACTGCGCTCCTGAATCAGGTCGGACAGCCTCAGCAAGGAGTCATCCGTACGGATGTTGGTGCCTTTGGCAGTATTGAAACTGGTGAAGAAGATGAGCCCCGCGAGAGCGAAGACGCCCGCCGTGAGCACCCGCACGGGCCGGAAACGGCGTTCGCGGGCAGGACTGGATCCTGTCCCGGGGGAGTCGGCAGAATTGCTCAACGTACCCTTATCTCCTTCGGCACCGCGGAAGCACTACGCTAACGGACGCCCGGGGGAGCGCTAAGAGTCCCCTTGTACGCTGCCCCGGAGCCCACCCCAGTTCCCTGCGCGGCCACGCAGCGCATCGACAGGAGAGACCCTCGTGCCGAAGTCACGTATCCGCAAGAAGGCCGACTACACGCCGCCTCCGGCGAAGCAGGCGACCGCCCTCAACCTCAACAGCCGTGCCTGGGTCGCGCCCGTCATGCTGGGCATGTTCCTCCTCGGCCTGGCATGGATCGTCCTGTTCTACGTCACCGACGGCTCACTGCCCATCGACGGTCTGGACAACTGGAACATCGTCGTGGGCTTCGGCTTCATCGCCGCCGGATTCGGTGTCTCGACCCAGTGGAAGTAGCGGCCACAGGCCGGTGAACACAGCTCTGCCCAGGGCTATCCGGTGAGTTATCCACAGCTTGTAAAGATTTCCACACGCCGCCTGGGGATAAAGAACGACGATCTGTGGATAACCCACCGAGCGTTGACGCCGGTACGACTGTCGCACGACAGATTCGGAAACATGTTCGCCCCCTGCCTGACCTGCGGAAACAAAGGTCAGGAACAGGGGGCACACCTGTTCCCGCACAGCGTGCACAAGATCCGCCACATGCTGTGGACAATGCTGGGGATCACGTGAGCTGGGCTGTCCTCAACAGAGTCACTCCGACGATCACGGCCAGGAGCAGCACACAGCTGCCGTACTGGATGAGATTCCGCCGCTCCCTCGGGGCGTGGACCATGGCATAGCCGATCAGCAGGCCGCCGACAAGTCCGCCGATGTGGGCCTGCCAGGCGATGTTGCTCCACCCGAAGGTAAAGATCAGGTTGATCACCAGGAGGGCGATGATCGGCCGCATGTCGTAGTTCAGGCGGCGGACGAGGACGGCGGTGGCGCCGAAGAGGCCGAAGATGGCTCCGGATGCGCCGAGCGAGGCTGTGGTCGGAGATTCGATCAGGTAGGTCAGGGCGCTGCCCGACAGTCCGGAGATCAGGTAGAGGGAGATGTAGCGGGCCCGGCCGAGGGCGGCTTCGAGGGGGCCGCCGAGCCACCACAGGCTGAGCATGTTGAAGGCGATGTGCCAGACGGCCTCGTGCGTGAACATCGCGGTGAACATGCGGTACCACTCGCCCTCGGCGACGCCTTCGGTGGGCGTGAAGGGGGCGGGGGGCCATTCGCCGATGAGGACGAGGTCGTTCAGGAGCGACGACGATGACTGGACCGCGATGAAGACCGCGAGGTTGATCCCGATGAGGATCTTGGTGAGGAGTCGGGGGTCGGCGGTGACGGTGCCGCCGGCGATGGTGCGGGGCCGGGATGCGGTGGGCGAGACGCCGGTGCCGGTGCCTTCACGGACGCAGTGGGGGCATTGGAAGCCGACGGCGGCGCTGACCATGCACTCGGGGCAGATGGGGCGATCGCAGCGGGTGCAGCGCACGCCGGTCTCGCGGTCCGGGTGCCGGTAGCAGACGGGTGCGCTCTGGGCGGGCCCCTGGTTTTCCGGGCCCTGTGGGCTGCCTGGCGCCTGGTCCATGAGATCCCCTCGTGGTCGTACGCAGATGAACCGCCCCGCCCATCCTTACGGATGAGCGGGGCGTTTGGTTCCCTGTGGGAGGTACCGGGCCCTTCGGGCCGGGAGTGTGTCCTAGCCTTCGCGGGTCTCGACGACGACCGACTCGATGACGACGTCGTTGAGCGGGCGGTCGGTGCGCGGGTTGGTCTGCGTCGACACGATGGCGTCGATGACCTTCTGGCTCGCGCCGTCGGTGACCTCACCGAAGATGGTGTGCTTGCGGTTCAGCCAGGTCGTCGGGGCGACCGTGATGAAGAACTGCGAGCCGTTGGTGCCCGGACCGGCGTTGGCCATGGCCAGGAGGTAGGGCTTGTCGAAGGAGAGGTCCGGGTGGAACTCGTCCTCGAACTGGTAGCCGGGACCGCCGGTGCCGTTGCCCAGCGGGTCACCGCCCTGGATCATGAAGCCGCTGATCACCCGGTGGAAGACCGTGCCGTCGTAGAGCTTGTTGGTGGACCGCTCGCCGGTGGCGGGGTTGGTCCACTCACGCTCGCCCTTGGCGAGCTCGACAAAGTTCCGGACCGTCTTGGGGGCGTGGTTCGGCAGGAGCCGGACTTCGATGTCGCCGTTGTTGGTCTTCAGGGTGGCGTAGAGCTGCTCAGCCACGATCTGCCTTCCGTTGTCTTCCTGTGATCCCCTGATCCTCGCACGGTCGGCGCCGTACGTCGCCCGCCGCCCGGTTCCGGACCGGTTTGCCTGCGTGTCGCTTGCGAGAAATCCGGGCGACTGGGCCTGGGCCGGGGGCGCGAAGCGACGATCCGTGGCATTGTCGACGACAAGCTCCTGTTGCCCCGTATTCATCCGCTATTGCACTTGAGCCATGACCCGGATGCCCGCCCTCACATGCCCCGGGGCTCCTCGGCAGGCATGATCCGTAAAAGGGTGGATAGCCGAAATACCGTACGCCACCGAGGAGGAGGATCCCGTGACCCGCATCGACAGCGTGCGCGCCGCGACCGGCTCGGCGAAGGACAGCGTGCTGCACGCCGCGGAAGTGGTGGCGCCCTACGCCGACACGGCCAAGGACAGGGCCACGCACTATGCGCACGAGGCGCGCGTACGGCTCGCGCCGAAGGTGTCGCTGGCCGCCGAGCAGGCCCGCGCCCAGTACGGCACGCATGTCGTACCGCGCCTGGAACAGGCCCGCGCACATGTACCGCCGAAGGTCGACCATGCCGCCCATGAGGCCGCCGTCCGCACTCGCAAGGCTGCTCGGCAGGCCGCCGACTACTCCAAGCCGCGGTTTGAGCAGGCGGTGGCTGTGGCTGTGCCCGTCAAGGACGAGGCCGCCGCCCGGAGCGCGGCCGCACTGGCCGCGCTGCGCAACCATGTCTCGGCCGAGGACATCCAGAAGCTGGCCCGCAGGCATGAGCGGCGTGCCAGGGCCGGCCGGATCGCCAGGGCGCTGGCGGTTCTGGGTGTGTTGGGGGCCGGCGCCTTCGCCGCCTGGAAGTGGTGGGACAAGCAGGCCAACCCTGACTGGCTGGTCGAGCCGCCCGCCGCGACGGAGGTGCCCGAGGGTGACCGGCTGACCTCGGTGGACGGCAGCGGCCAGTCCGCGCTCGATCCCGAAGTGCAGGCCAAGGAGGCTGAGGAGGAGGCCGCCAAGCGCGAAGAGGGACGGTGAGCGTTCCGGCTGGTCGCGCAGAGTGTGCGGTGGGGCGGGAGACTTGACGGTCTCCCGCCCCACCGCGATGTTTCACGTGGAACAGTCGCGGGGCGTCGAACCGGGCATGTGTTTACGCCCACCACTCTCGATGACGTTTGCAACGGACCGAGTGTGCAGGTTCGGCACAGACTTCCTTAACGGAACGTATTCTGCTGGCTACTTTTACGCGTACGCACCAGCTCACAAGGCCTGCACGTCGGGGCGTGCTCACGCCCGCGCGGCCGATCGCGTCCGCGGCCACCCTGTCGGCTTCACCGGCCGCCATCTCTTTGCGCAAATAACTGCAACGACATCGGACCGGTCCGCGTGACGCACGTCACCCCTGGAAGGCGGCCCGCCAAAAGAACCGGCCAGGCGCCGCTGAGGCACCTGGCCGGTCCGAGGTGTGGAGCCTAGGGGAGTCGAACCCCTGACATCTGCCATGCAAAGACAGCGCTCTACCAACTGAGCTAAGGCCCCGGAAAACAAGCATCCGACCGGAAGAACCACATACCGGCGGGCGCGCAGACCAGAGTACCGGGTCGCCCCCGGTATCTCGCAAAACGATTAGGGGTCCCGGTGGACCGCCACTCTCCGTAAGATGCTCGGCGTGGTTCGCGACAGCGAACCGCCGTTTTGGGGAAAGCGATGGGGAGACGCAATGGACGCCGTACAGCAGGAAGCCACCGCAAGAGCGCGGGAACTGCAGCGGAACTGGTACGGGGAGCCGCTGGGGGCACTCTTCCGTAAGCTGATAGAAGATCTTGGCCTGAACCAGGCTCGCCTCGCGGGGGTACTGGGCCTGTCCGCACCGATGCTGTCGCAGCTGATGAGCGGCCAGCGGGCGAAGATCGGCAATCCCGCCGTGGTCCAGCGGGTGCAGCTGCTCCAGGACCTGGCCGGTCAGGTCGCGGACGGCAGCGTCAGTGCGGCCGAGGCGACCGAGCGCATGGAAGAGATCAAGAAGTCGCAGGGGGGCTCGGTGCTCAGCAACACCACGACCACGACCAGCAGTTCGGGGGCGCCCACGGTCAAGCGGGTGGTCCGCGAGATCCAGTCGCTGCTGCGCTCCGTGGCGGCCGCGGGAGACATCATCGAGGCGGCGGACACCCTCGCCCCGGCCCACCCGGAACTGGCAGAGTTCCTCCGGGTGTACGGCGCGGGCCGCACCTCCGACGCGGTGGCGCACTACCAGTCCCACCAGAGCTGAACCGGCGCCCCGGTCACCGAAGGGGGTTCGGTAGCCGGGTCGACAGCCGAGGACGAGGACGGGACTGAAGGGGATTCGCGGAACACGGGGGACGCGATCCACGGGCGTATCGCTCATCGCACAGGGGGCGGCAGGAGTCGTAACACGCTCTGAGGGGGAAGCAAGGGACAGCCGAAGGGGGAGGAGCGACGCACAGCCATGGGTGAGGTCTTCGCCGGCCGGTATGAACTGGCCGACCCGATCGGACGCGGCGGCGTAGGTGCTGTGTGGCGTGCCTGGGACCATCGCAGGCGCCGCTATGTCGCCGCCAAGGTGCTGCAGCAGAGCGACGCGCACTCGCTGCTGCGCTTCGTTCGGGAGCAGGCACTGCGGATCGACCACCCGCATGTGCTCGCGCCCGCCAGCTGGGCCGCCGACGACGACAAGGTCATGTTCACCATGGATCTGGTCGCCGGGGGTTCGCTGGTCCATCTGGTCGGGGACTACGGTCCTCTGCCCGCTCGCTTCGTCTGCACCCTCCTCGACCAGCTCCTCTCGGGGCTGGCCGCCGTGCACGCTGAAGACGTCGTGCATCGCGACATCAAGCCCGCCAACGTCCTGTTGGAGGCCACCGGTACGGGCCGGCCTCGGCTGCGGCTGTCCGACTTCGGCATCGCCATGCGGCTGGGTGAGCCGCGGTTGACGGAGACCAATCTCGTGGTGGGCACGCCGGGTTATCTGGCGCCCGAGCAGATGATGGGCGCGGAACCGGACTTTGCCGCGGACCTGTTCGCCGTAGGACTGGTGGCGCTGTATCTGCTGGAGGGCGCGAAACCTGACGCCAAGGCCCTCATCCAGTACTTCGCGGAGCACGGGACTCCGGGGGCGCCCAAGAGCGTTCCCGAGCCGCTGTGGCAGGTCGTGGCCATGCTGCTCCAGCCGGACCCGCAGGCGCGGTTCCGGACGGCCACGGGGGCACGCAAGGCGCTCGCCTCGGCCGCGGAACTCCTTCCGGAGGCAGGCCCCGACGACGAGCTGATCGAGATCTTCGACCAGATAGGCCCGCTTCCCCCGGGGTTCGGCCCCGGCGGTCCACTCAAACCGGCAAGGGGAGTGGAGCCGCCGAGCGGCGGGCCAGGGCAGGCTGCCGAGCGCGGCGAAGCGGCCTCCGTGCCGAACAGCTCTGATACGAGCTCCGGGTCGAACGGCACCGGCACGGGTTCGGTACCGACCGGTGCGGGCGCCGCCGTCGTACGGGCTGATCTGCGGCGGGAGTCCGATCCGCGGCAGGTGTCCGATCCTCAGCAGCGGGTCGGCGGTCCACGGCAGGGCACCGATCCCCAGCAGCCGACGGGCTCGCAGCCGTCCAGCATGTCGGACACCGGCAGCTTCCATCTGCCGCCCCCTCAGCCCACCGGCTCCTCCCCCCGACCACAGCCCGCGCCCCATCCCCCGGCGCCGGCTCAGCAGCATCCAGAACTGCACCAGAACCCGTACCCACACTCGCAGCACCAGCACCAGCAGCCCCATCCGCAGGCAGCCGAGGACAGCCACCCCAGCCCTGCCCCCTTCTCCCCCTACGACTCCACGCGTGTCCTGTCCTCCCCTCAGCCGCACACACCGCGCCACTCCACTCAGGCCCTGACACCGGTGTCGCAGCAGCGCGCCGATGCCTCTACTGCTTCGTACACCGCTCAAGACGCGCGGGTTCCACCTTCCGCGCAGGCGATTTCACAACCGCGGCACCGCGCAGCCCGGCCACCCCGCCGCCCCGGTCCGCCGGCGAAAGTGGCCGTCCCGCTGCTGCTGCTTGCTCTGGCCTGCTATGCGGTGGGGTTCTGGGCGCTGACCCGCATCTGAGCCCAACCCTCGGGCCGCCCCAGCCCGCAGGCGGGACCGCTACCAGGCCCGCGCCCGCCTCCGGGCCATCACCGTCCACACCCCGAGCACCGCCACCAGCACCGTGCCCGCGCCGATCCCGCTCACGGCGACCACCGTCATCGCGGCGTCCCCGCTCCCGGACCCGCCGGAGCCGCCCTCGATGACGGCCTCCTGCTCCTGTGCCGTCTGCTCCTGTGCCGTGACGTCGAAGAGGTTCGGTGGCTCGGCTTTCCCTGCGTAACGCGGCCCGGCGTCTGCCGTGCCGCTGACACGGATCCGCAGCGTCAGCCCGAAGGGCCCGTCGCCGAACTCTTCGGCCATCTGCTCGGCGAGATGGACTACGAGGTAGTACGAGCCGGCGAACCGCATGCCGCTGACTGGGTCGGACCTATTGGCGTACCGGTTGTCGTACGCGACCGGTGGCAGCGGATCGAGCGACTCCGACTTCTGGCTGCCGTTGTAGTGCAGGCTGACGTCGTCGATGTGGGCGCGTACGGGGTTGTAGAGGGACATGTCCAGGGCGGAGGCCACGAGGCTGCCATCGCTGCTCGAACTGCCCAGCTCGGCGGTTGCGTACAGTTGCTGTCCCCAGTCGACCGGCACCTTGTAGAAGAGGGTCTGCCCGGGCCGCGGGTGGTCGCGCCAGACGCCTTGACCGATGGTTGTCGCCCGGCTGAAGCCGCCGCCGCCCTCGCGCTGCTCTGCCTCGCTCAGCGGGGGTGTGGGCGAGGCGGAGTTCCAGTCCTCGGGTGCCTCGGTCGAACCGGTCTGCCTCAGCCGTGGTTCGGAGACGGGGGCCAGCTCCAGATCCCAGGCGCCGGGTGTGGAACCGCTCCGGTCGACGCGCTCGACGACCACGTAGTAGGTGCCCGCGCCTTCGCAGGAGGAGCCGCCTGGGGCGGCCTCGCGCTCTCCCCAGGCGACGATGGGATGCGGGCTGCGGCTGCCGAAGGTGGCGGTGTCGTACGAGCAGGAGCGGCTGTTGGCGTTCTGCACCGACACCTTGAGGCTGTCGGTGGGGGTCACTGTGGCGTCCGCGCGCGGGACGGCGGTCACGGAGACGTACACATTCGAGGTGGCGTCGAGTTCGAGGCGGTAGAAGAGCTTGCCGCCCTGTGGAAGGGAACTGCGGTACGTCGTGGCCACGTCCAGCCGTTCGGCCTCCGTGGTGCCCGTCGCCCCCTCGACGGGCCGCGCGTCCTCGTCGAACTCGTACGATCCGGGCGACGCCCCGGCGGCGAGCGCCGTACCCCCCGCCGGGACCGCCGCCGCACAGAGGACGGCTGCCACAACAGCCACGCGCGCGTACCGCGACGGACGAAGACGACGACCGGGCCATGCCCTGGCCCGCCCCCACGTCGTACGCAGCCCCATCACACGCCCCCCTCGTCGTCGCCGGACCCGGGACCGTGGCCCATCCTGCCCCGTTCGGGGATGCGGCATCGGCGTAATCCGTACGAGCGGCCGAAACACCCGCCTCAAAGGCACCGCGAAGCACATCGCACCCCATGCCAGATCCGGGGATGCCTCGCAACACAAAACCCCGACCGCTCGGCGGCCGGGGTTTTCAGAATCCGATGTCGATACTCACGAACCCGTGGGCACGGAGTCAGTCGCCTCCGTCCACAGATCCTGCTCGGCGCGATCCGCCTGGATCTGGCGGTACACGAGGAGCCCGCCGATGGCGGCCAGTGCGACCAGGAGAAGCTTCTTCACCGCGCGACCTCGTCTTTCCTTGACGTAGGGGACCTCTGGCGCCCGACTATACACACCGACCGATATCGATCGGTGACCTGTGTCGGCAGCCAACTCCGGTCCCGAACACCGCAGTAGAAGCGGACGACACCGCTCCGATCGGACGGTGATCACACGGCCACGGACGGCGACTTTGTGACTTTATTTCGCTTTTCTTCCCATATGCACCCATCCGGGTGGTGTTGATCAGAACATCAAGGCGCAACGGGCGTCGGTCCACCACTTCGCGAGCCACATAAACATCATGAGGAAAGTACGCAAATCGCCCAACCCGAAAGTGAGGGGCCATGGCCAGGAACAAGGTCATGAAGCTGTGGACCGCCATCGTCACCGCCTTCCTCGCGCTGTGCACGGCGCTCGGATTCGTCACCACGACCGCGAACGCGGCCGTAGCGCAGTCCGAGGCACCGAGCGACAGCGCCACGCACGTGACGGCGCCGCCGATCCCGTGGGCCTGGTCCCGCTCTCTGCCCCCCACCATGAAGCAACGCATCCGCGCCGAGGCTCACGGCAAGTCCCCCAGCTGCCGACACCGACCGCGGACGGACACGGTTGTGGACGCGGCACTGGAAGCCGCCTCCCTCTGCGACCCGGCCGATCCCCCTACGCCCCTCCAGCGCTGACCCCTGCGCCGCTTCTTCCTCCCCCATCCCGCAACGGCGAACTTGCGTACAGCACCGCCCGGACCAAGGCCCGGCCGCTCAACCCGAGCGGCCGGGCCTTTCTCATGAAGCACAGGATTGAGCACGATGTGCAGAACACAGAACACAGAACAGAAAACGCAGAGCACAGAACACGAGCCGCTCACCCACCCCCCGCAGCCGGCCAGGACCAGCCCTGCCTGCTTTAGACGCGGTGCTGTGCGTCCAGGGCGACGCCCTTCACAGAGACGGGCCACAGGGGTGACGCCTACGTCATCACGATCCTTTCCGGTGATGCAGGCGCGGGACGTGCGGAACGTGACAAGCCACCCCAACCCACCACTTCCCCCAGCAGTTGATGTCAACCGTTGATGCCAGAAGACCCCCGGCCCTGTGGACCGGGGGTCTTCTCGCTGGTGGGGCTAACAGGATTTGAACCTGTGGCCTCATCCTTATCAGGGATGCGCTCTAACCAACTGAGCTATAGCCCCGCCGCGCTCTGCGGTGTATGCCCCGCGCGCTGACTCCTGAAGATTAGCGCACGACGTGGGCAGTCCCAAAATCGATAGGTGGAGGACCGTCGGCCGAGGTTTGAAACGGCGCTGCCGGTTAATGTCACTCGTCTTCGGCCAGCGTCAGCTCGACGCCACCGACGAAGCCCGCTGACAGGTTGTAGATGAACGCGCCGAGTGTCGCCAGGGCCGTGGCGAGGACGACGTCGATGACCGCGATGATCGTCGTGAAGATCAGGACGTTCGGGAGGGACAGGAAAGACTGGAGGTCGAAGCCGTTCGACTCGTTGGAGCCGGTGGCCTCGGAGATCGTTCCGCCGACCGTCGAGAAGACGCCCATCGCGTCCATGACCATCCACAGTACCGCCGACGCGACGATCGTGCAGATGCCCAGGGCGATGGAGAGCAGGAAGCTCACCTTCATGACCGACCACGGGTCGGCCTTCGCCACGCGCAGCCGGGCCTTGCGGATGCGGGGCGTCGTACGCGCGCCCGTGCGGGGCCGGCGTACGGCACCGGCGGGCGCCTCCGTCGACTGGTAGGCCTGCGGCGGGTGGTACGGGCCGGAGGGCTGCTGTTGCCGGCGCTCTCCCGGCAGCGGAGAGGCCGACGCCTGCGGCGCCGCCTGGGCGGCGGGCTGGGCCGACGGCTGGGGCTGGGTGCCCGGTGCGGCCGGGCCCGCCCCAGCCGCGTACTGCTGGGTCTGCGAGCCGCGGGTGTCCGTCACAGTTCTCCCCTGGGATCCATGAGTGTCAGGCGAGTGCGAGTCGGTCGGGGACGACTTGATCGCTTGCAGGTTGGTCGTGTGCGAGTCCGTCCCACGCGCGGCGGAGCCACGGCCGCCGCCGTCCCTCTCCGTACCGGTCGGTCCGGCGCCCGTGGCTCCGCTCACGATGACTCACTCCTCGCGCTACTCGTCCGAGGGCGCCTCGCCCTCGTCCGTGCCGGTGGTCGCGGCACCCTCGGCGGTCTCGTCCACGGCCACGTCGCCGTCGACTTCCTCCGCCTCGCGTCCCGCCTCGGCGTTGCGTGCGATGCCGACCACGGCATCGCGCTTGCCCAGGTTGATCAGTTGGACGCCCATCGTGTCACGGCCCGTCTCCCTGACCCCGTTGACTCGCGTACGAATCACACCGCCGGACAGCGTGATGGCGAGGATCTCGTCGGTCTCCTCGACCACCAGCGCACCGACGAGCGATCCGCGGTCCTCCACGATCTTGGCGGCCTTGATGCCGAGGCCGCCGCGTCCCTGGACGCGGTACTCGTCGACAGCGGTCCGCTTTGCGTACCCACCGTCGGTGGCAGTGAACACGAACGTACCGGGTCGAACAACATTCATCGAGAGCAGCTCGTCGCCCTCGCGGAAACTCATGCCCTTGACACCCGAGGTGGCACGGCCCATGGGACGCAGGACGTCGTCCGTGGCGGTGAACCTGATCGACTGCGCCTTCTTGCTGATCAGAAGCAGATCGTCATCGGGCGATACGAGTTCGGCTCCGATCAGTTCGTCGTCCGAACCGTCCGCCGTCTCACGGAGGTTGATCGCGATGACGCCACCGGAACGCGGCGAATCGTAATCCTTCAGAGGCGTCTTCTTCACCAGACCGCCCTTGGTGGCGAGGACCAGGTACGGCGCCGCCTCATAGTCGCGGATCGCGAGGATCTCGGCGATCGCCTCGTCCGGCTGGAAGGCGAGCAGGTTCGCCACGTGCTGACCGCGCGCGTCACGGCCGGCGTCCGGCAGCTCGTACGCCTTCGCCCGGTAGACACGGCCCTTGTTGGTGAAGAACAGCAGCCAGTGGTGGGTGGTCGACACGAAGAAGTGGTCGACGATGTCGTCTTCCTTGAGCTTCGTGCCGCGCACGCCCTTGCCGCCGCGCTTCTGGGCCCGGTAGTCCACGGTCTTGGTGCGCTTGACGTAACCGCCGCGGGTGACGGTCACCACGATGTCCTCTTCGGCGATCAGGTCCTCGATGGACATGTCACCGTCGTAGGGCACCAGCATGGTCTTGCGGTCGTCGCCGTACTTCTCCACCAGCGCGGCCAGCTCCGCGCTGACGATGCCGCGCTGGCGGACCGGCGAGGCGAGGATCTCGTTGTACTCGTTGATCTTCGCCTGGAGTTCGTCGTGCTCCTGGACGATCTTCTGGCGCTCCAGGGCGGCAAGGCGCCGCAGCTGCATCTCAAGGATGGCGTTGGCCTGGATCTCGTCGATCTCCAGGAGCTGCATCAGGCCGCCGCGCGCGATCTCGACGGTGTCGCTGCGCCGGATCAGTGCGATGACCTCGTCGATGGCGTCCAGGGCCTTGAGGAGGCCGCGGAGGATGTGGGCGCGTTCCTCGGCCTTGCGCAGGCGGAAGCGCGTCCGGCGGACGATGACCTCGATCTGGTGCGTCACCCAGTGGCGGATGAACGCGTCGAGCGACAACGTCCTGGGCACCCCGTCCACCAGCGCCAGCATGTTGGCGCCGAAGTTCGTCTGCAGGTCCGTGTGCTTGTAGAGGTTGTTGAGTACGACCTTGGCGACCGCGTCCCTCTTGAGCACGATGACCAGACGCTGACCGGTACGGGACGACGTCTCGTCACGGACGTCCGCGATACCGCCGACCTTGCCGTCCTTCACCAGGTCGGCGATCTTCTGCGCCAGGTTGTCGGGGTTGACCTGGTACGGCAGCTCCGTCACCACCAGGCACTGGCGGCCCTGGATCTCCTCGACCTCGACGACCGCGCGCATCGTGATGGAGCCGCGGCCGGTGCGGTACGCCTCCTCGATGCCCTTGCGGCCGACGACGAGCGCGCCGGTCGGGAAGTCCGGGCCCTTGATGCGCTCGACGAGGGCGTCGAGCAGTTCCTCGTGCGACGCCTCGGGGTTCTCCAGGTACCACTGGGCGCCGGACGCGACCTCGCGCAGGTTGTGCGGCGGGATGTTGGTCGCCATGCCGACCGCGATACCGGCCGAGCCGTTGATCAGCAGGTTCGGGAAGCGGGCCGGCAGAACGGTCGGCTCCTGGGAGCGGCCGTCGTAGTTGTCCGTGAAGTCGACGGTCTCCTCGTCGATGTCGCGGACCATCTCCATCGACAGCGGCGCCATCTTGCACTCGGTGTAGCGCATGGCGGCCGCGGGGTCGTTGCCCGGAGAGCCGAAGTTGCCGTTGGAGTCGACGAGCGGCATGCGCATCGACCACGGCTGGGCGAGGCGGACCAGGGCGTCATAGATCGAGGAGTCGCCGTGGGGGTGGTAGTTGCCCATGACGTCGCCGACCACACGGGCGCACTTGTAGAAGCCCCGCTCGGGACGGTAGCCGCCGTCGTACATGGCGTACAGGACGCGTCGGTGGACGGGCTTGAGCCCGTCCCGGACGTCCGGCAGCGCGCGGGAGACGATGACGGACATCGCGTAGTCGAGGTACGAGCGCTGCATCTCCGTCTCAAGCCCGACGGGCTCGACGCGCAGGGTGAAGCCCTCGTCTTCAGGAGTGCCTGGAGTGTTCTCGTCGGCCATTGCTGGTGAAGATCCTTCCTGGTGCGGTCAGCTGAGACCGACTCAGATGTCGAGGAAGCGGACGTCCTTGGCGTTGCGCTGGATGAACTGGCGGCGTGCCTCGACGTCCTCTCCCATGAGGACCGAGAACAGGTCGTCGGCCTGGGCGGCGTCATCGAGGGTGACCTGGCCGAGGACGCGGTGCTCCTGGTCCATCGTGGTGATGCGCAGTTCCTCGGCGTTCATCTCGCCGAGCCCCTTGAAGCGCTGCACCGAGTCCTCGCGGATGCGCTTGCCGTTCTGCCGGCCGAGTTCGATCAGCGCGTCGCGCTCGCGGTCGGAGTACGCGTACTCGAAGTCGTCCCGGCCCCACTTGATCTTGTAGAGCGGGGGACGCGACAGGAACACGTGCCCGGCCTCGACCAGCGGCCGCATGAAGCGGAACAGGAACGTCAGCAGCAGGGTGTTGATGTGCTGGCCGTCGACATCGGCGTCCGCCATCAGGATGATCTTGTGATACCGCAGCTTCTCGATGTCGAAGTCCTCGTGGACCCCGGTGCCGAAGGCGGAGATCAGCGCCTGGATCTCCTGGTTCTGCAGGATCTTGTCGATCCGCGCCTTCTCGACGTTGAGGATCTTGCCTCGGATCGGGAGGATCGCCTGGTACTGCGGGTTGCGGCCGGACTTGGCCGAGCCGCCGGCGGAGTCACCCTCGACGATGAAGATCTCGCACTTGGTGGGGTCGTTCGACTGGCAGTCGGAGAGCTTGCCCGGCAGGGACGCCGACTCCAGCAGGCCCTTGCGGCGGGTGAGGTCGCGCGCCTTGCGGGCGGCCACGCGCGCGGTGGCGGCCTGGATGCCCTTGCGGACGATGTCCGCCGCCTCGTTCGGGTTGCGGTCCAGCCAGTCGTTGAGGTGCTCGTAGACCGCCTTCTGAACGAAGGTCTTCGCCTCCGTGTTGCCCAGCTTGGTCTTGGTCTGGCCCTCGAACTGGGGCTCGCTCAGCTTCACCGAGATGATCGCGGTGAGACCCTCGCGGATGTCGTCGCCCGTGAGGTTGTCGTCCTTCTCACGAAGCAGCTTCTTGTCGCGCGCGTACTTGTTGACCAGATTCGTCAGCGCCGCGCGGAAGCCCTCTTCGTGGGTGCCGCCCTCGTGGGTGTGGATGATGTTGGCGAAGGAGTACACGCCCTCGCTGTAGCCGCTGTTCCACTGCATGGCGACTTCGAGGGAGAGGGCCTTGTCCCTGTCCTCGGCCTCAAGGTCGATCACCGAGGGGTGCACCACGTCCCCCTTGCGGGAGTTGAGGTACTTCACGAAGTCGACGATGCCGCCTTCGTAGTGGTACGTGACCGTCTTGACCTCGGCGGTTTCGTCCGCCCCGGCCTCGTCCGCCCCGGAGGTGGCCTTCGCCGACTCGCGCTCATCAGTGAGTTTGATGGTCAAACCCTTGTTGAGGAACGCCATCTCCTGGAAGCGCCGCGAGAGCGTCTCGAAGGAGTAGTCCGTGGTCTCGAAGATGTCGCCGTCGGCCCAGAAGGTGACCGACGTGCCGGTCTCCTCGGTGGCCTCGTGCTGGGCGAGCGGTGCCGTGGGGACGCCCATCTTGTAGTCCTGCGTCCAGCGGTGGCCGTCCGTCCTGACCTCGACGGCGACCTTCGACGACAGCGCGTTCACCACGGAGACGCCCACGCCGTGCAGACCACCGGAGACCGCGTAGCCGCCGCCGCCGAACTTGCCGCCCGCGTGCAGCACGGTCAGCACGACCTCCAGGGCCGGCTTGCCCTCGGAGGGGACGATGCCCACCGGGATGCCGCGGCCGTTGTCGACGACGCGCACGCCGCCGTCGGCGAGGATCGTCACCTCGATGGTGTCCGCGTGGCCGGCCAGCGCCTCGTCGACGGAGTTGTCGACCACCTCGTACACGAGGTGGTGCAGTCCGCGCTCACCGGTCGAGCCGATGTACATACCGGGTCGCTTGCGGACCGCGTCCAGACCCTCGAGGACGGTGATGGCGCTGGCGTCGTACGAGGCGGTGACCTCGCCGTTCGACGAAGTCACCGCGGCGCTGGCGCCGACGTCGGTGGACGGGATGTTCTCGTTGGGGTTGCCGGAATCGGCCACGAAGCGCCCTTTCTGGCACAGCACGAGCCAGGCTCTGCGGGTCCCCCCTCCGGGGAGGGTTGCCGGAGCGGCTGCGGCATGTTGCGTTGGTAAGCCTTGATCAGCCTTGATCGGTGTTGCTCAGCTTTTCCCGGACGGTCCCCACGGCTGGGGCGGGATTAGCTTCCAGTCTACCGGTAGCGCCGACAGTGATGGGGCTTTGCCGGTACCTGAGTCCCCATGTGGCGCCCTGAATCGGTCTCCACCGGGTCCCCATATACGGAGCGGGGCTCCAAGAGGCTCACAGCGGCACTCAGCGCTTCCGACTGTCAACCCTTGGCTACTTCGGAGTCAGGTCGGGATTCGCGACCGCGTCCGCTGTACGCCGCGGGCGTCGACGCGCGTTGATCGCACACCCCGACGTGATGTCCGTCACCCATAGGTGTCGCCGGGTCCCGTGCTGCCCGGGGCGCGCAGCGGGCCGTAGCGGCGAGAGGGACCGCCCGGGCCGTTCACCTTGATCAGCCGCACCGCGCCGTGGCCCAGATCCTCGTTGAGGCGGGCCACCAGCGTGGGGGCGAGCAGACGCAGGTTCGTCGCCCAGGCCGTGGAGTCGCAGCGCACGATCAGCACCCGCTCGTCCTCGTCGTACCGCTCCGGCACACAGTGCTTCGCGACGTCCTCGCCGACGATCTGCGGCCAGCGGCCCATCACACCGCCCACCGCGGCCGGGGCCTCCCAACCCCGCTCGGTGATGAGGCGGTTGATCGCAGCCCCGAGCGCCATGGGGTCGCGTCCGTCGGCGCGCGCGCCGGAGCGCAGACCACCGCGGCGTGCCTGCTTCCTCTGCTGCGCGGCCTCCCCACGCGCGCGTGCCTGCTCCTTCGCGGCGCGCAACGCCACGCGCGCGAGATCGACGCCGGACGGCTCGGGTGCCCCCTGCCCCGGTGCCCTCTGGGAATCGTCGGCTGTCATGCGCGCTCCACCGTCCCGTCCGACACGGTGTACCGCGTCCCCGTCAGCACGTGCGGTACGTCATCGTCGACCGCGGCCGTCACCAGCACCTGCTCACCAGGGGCGACCAGCTCGGCCAGCCGCTCGCGCCGCCGGGTGTCCAACTCGGCGAACACGTCGTCGAGGATCAGCACCGGCTCATTGCCCTCGGCCCTGAGCAGGTCGTACGACGCCAGCCGCAGCGCCAGCGCAAAGGACCACGACTCACCGTGGGAGGCGTACCCCTTGGCCGGCAACTGACCGAGTCTGAAATGCATGTCGTCTCGATGAGGCCCTACGAGGGTGACGCCCCGCTCGATCTCCTGCTTGCGGGCATCGGCGAGCGCGGCCATCAGCTGCGCGTAGAGGTCCTCGCGTGTGTGCGCCTCACCCGGCGCGGACGGCTTGTACTCCAGGCCCACCGGACCGCCACCGGGGGCCAGTTGCTCGTACGCCTTGTCGACCAGCGGCTGGATCGCGGCTATCAGGTCCAGGCGCTGGGCGAGCAGCTCGGCGCCCGCGCGCGCGAGATGCTGGTCCCATACGTCGAGGGTCGACAGATCCATGGCACGGCCACCGTGCCGGCGGGCCAACGCGGCAGTTTTCAAAAGGGTGTTCCGCTGCTTCAGGACACGCTCGTAGTCGGAGCGCACACCGGCCATGCGCGGGGAACGGGCGGTGATCAGCTCGTCGAGGAAGCGGCGGCGCTCCCCGGGGTCGCCCTTGACCAGGGCAAGATCCTCGGGCGCGAACAGCACGGTCCGTACGATGCCCAGCACGTCACGGGGTCTGACCTGCGAGGACCTGTTGATGCGGGCGCGGTTCGCCCTGCCGGGATTCAGCTCCAGCTCGATCAGCTGCTGCCTCTCGCCCTGCTTGACCTGCGCACGGATGACCGCCCGGTCGGCGCCCATGCGGACGAGAGGCGCGTCGGAGGCGGCGCGGTGGCTGCCGAGGGTGGCGAGGTAGCCGACCGCCTCGACGAGGTTCGTCTTGCCCTGCCCGTTGGGGCCGACGAAGGCGGTGACGCCCGGGTCGAGCGGAACTTCGACCCGGGCGTAGGAGCGGAAGTCAGCCAGCGACAGATGCGTGACGTGCATGGTCGTTCGCCGACCTCCCCCAGTGTCGTGGACCGCTCAGCAGCCCTGTGGATTACTTCTTCTCGACCGCGTGCCCGCCGAACTGGTTCCGCAGCGCCGCGATCATCTTCATCTGCGGGGAGTCCTCCTGCCGGGAGGCGAACCGCGCGAACAGGGAGGCCGTGATCGCGGGCAGCGGCACGGCGTTGTCGATGGCGGCCTCCACAGTCCAGCGGCCCTCGCCGGAGTCCTGTGCACAACCGCGCAGCTTCTCCAGGTGCTCGTCCTCGTCGAGGGCGTTCACCGCGAGGTCGAGCAGCCAGGACCGGATGACCGTGCCCTCCTGCCAGGAACGGAACACCTCCCGGACATCGGTCACGGAGTCGACCTTCTCCAGGAGCTCCCAGCCCTCGGCATAGGCCTGCATCATCGCGTACTCGACGCCGTTGTGGACCATCTTCGCGAAGTGGCCCGCGCCGACCTTGCCGGCGTGCACCGCGCCGAAGTCGCCCTCGGGCTTGAGGGCGTCGAAGACCGGCTGCACCTTGGCGACGTTCTCCGCGTCGCCTCCGTACATCAGCGCATAGCCGTTCGCCAGGCCCCAGACGCCGCCGGAGACACCGCAGTCGACGAAGCCGATACCCCTGGCGCCCAGCTCTTCGGCGTGCTTCTCGTCGTCCGTCCAGCGCGAGTTGCCGCCGTCCACGACGACATCACCGGGCTCCAGCAGCTCGGCCAGCTCGTCGATGGTCGACTGGGTGGGTGCACCGGCCGGGACCATCACCCATACGACGCGCGGACCCGCAAGCTTGCCCACAAGATCAGAGAGGCTGTGGACATCTGCGAGGTCCGGATTGCGGTCGTATCCGATGACGGTGTGGCCTGCGCGGCGGATCCGCTCGCGCATGTTGCCGCCCATCTTGCCGAGACCGACGAGACCGAGCTCCATCAGTTGTTCCTTAGGTTGCTGTGTGGCGTGTGAGGCACCTTCGTACCCATGTCCGAGCCTAAACCCGGACTCTCACGCCCACCTGTGGGCATACGCGCTCAAACGTATGCCCCGACCTGCGGTGTTCTCGTCGGTCGCGGTCAGCCGCTGAGCCGGACCGGCATGATCAGGTACTTGTAGGCCTCGTCCGCCTCGGCGTCCAGCGCCGGCTTGCCGCTGAGCAGCGCGGGCTTGGTGGACGTCGTGAAGGACAGCTGGGCCACCGGGGAATCGATGGCGCTCAGGCCGTCCAGCAGGAACGTCGGGTTGAAGGCGATCGAGATGTCGTCGCCCTCCAGTTGAGCGTCCACCCGTTCCACAGCCTGTGCATCGTCGCTGGAACCGGCCTCCAGGATCAGCACACCCTGCTCGAAGCTGAGCCGCACCGGGGTGTTGCGCTCGGCGACCAGGGCCACACGCTTGACGGCCTCCACGAAGGGGGCGGTCTCGATCACGGCGACCGAGTTGAACTCCGTCGGGAACAGCGTGCGGTACTTCGGGAGGTCGCCCTCCAGCAGCCGCGTCGTCGTACGCCGACCGGCGCCCTCGAAACCGATCAGGCCCTCGCCCGCGCCCGAGCCGGACAGCGCCAGGATCACACTGTCGCCGCTGGTCAGCGCCTTGGCGGTGTCCAGGAGCGTCTTGGCGGGCACCAGGGCGACCGCGGACGCCTCCGGGTTCTCCGGCTTCCACAGGAACTCACGGACCGCGAAGCGGTAGCGGTCGGTGGAGGCCAGGGTGACCCGGTCGCCCTCGATCTCGATGCGCACACCGGTGAGGACGGGCAGCGTGTCGTCACGTCCCGCGGCGATGGCGACCTGAGAGGCCGCCGACGCGAAGACCTCGCCGGGGACGGTGCCGGTCGCCGTCGGCATCTGCGGCAGCGCCGGATACTCCTCCACAGGCAGTGTGTGGAGTGTGAATCGCGAGGAGCCGCAGACCACCGTCGCCCGTACACCGTCTGTGGAAATCTCCACCGGGCGGTTGGGCAGGGCGCGGGAGATGTCGGCGAGCAGCCTGCCGGAGACGAGGACCGTGCCCTCCTCCTCGACCTCGGCCTCCACGGACACCCGCGCGGAGACCTCGTAGTCGAAGCTGGACAGGCTCAGCTGGCCGTCCTCGGCCTTCAGCAGAAGGCCGGCGAGGACAGGCGCCGGCGGACGGGCCGGGAGGCTGCGCGCCGCCCAGGCCACTGCCTCCGCGAGTACGTCGCGTTCCACCCGGATCTTCACTGTTGCCGCCTCCTGCTGTTGCCGGCGCTTCTCGGCCTGCCTGGCTTCGTCGTCTGTCTCGGTGTCGTCGGCCCCTGGGAGGGGAAGGACACCGGGGAACAGTCTGACGCACGGCACTGACAGTAGGTGCCTCTCGGGGTCAAGTCGTGACGAGGGGCAGTCGGGCGCCGAAGAGTGAGTTGTGCACAGGGCCCCCTTCGAAACGGATTCCCAGCTCTCTCTAGTTGGGAGTAGTAGTAGGGGCTGTGGATACCGTGGATAACCTTGTTTTCCCAGGTCAACGCCGAGATTTTGTCCACGGGCCCTGTGGGGGACACCGGTGGACAACTGAACCAGTCTGTGGAGAACGGAAAGTTCTGCACACGCCATGCACAGCCTGGGGTGACTTCTCCCCAGCGCCGTCCCCAGCTTTGGTCACCTTTCCCACAGCCCATGCCGGCAGCTTGATGTGACGCCTTTCACTCGTCCCGGTGAGGAGGCGCGTCGCGTTGCCGAACAGTGGACAGCGATGTGGAGAAGTGAACCCTCACTGGGGACAACCGGCCTCAGCCTGTGGGTTGCCGGTGGACAACTTCGTGCACACCCTGTGGACTGTGCCCCTGTCCACAGGGTGTGGAGATCCTTCGTCCACCAATCCACAGCCACTTGACCTGCCTTGATGTCCTGTCGACAGGGGCACCTGTGGACAGGATCTGGACAACTCCCCAGTCCCCAGGGTGTGGACGGCAGAAAGTCAACCAATCTGTGGAGAGGGGCCGTAACCCCGGCACGCAATCGAACACCGGGCTGCCGCGGCATGACGAAGGGCGCCCTCCGGATCTTCTCCGGAGGGCGCCCTCGGTGCCGTAACCCTGTGGTCGTCAGCCGTTCTTGATGCGGTTCGTCAGCTCGGTCACCTGGTTGTAGATGGAGCGCCGCTCGGCCATCAGATTGCGGATCTTGCGGTCGGCGTGCATCACCGTCGTGTGGTCGCGGCCGCCGAACAGCGCGCCGATCTTCGGCAGTGACAGGTCCGTCAGCTCGCGGCACAGGTACATGGCGATCTGGCGGGCCGTGACGAGCTGGCGGCCGCGCGAGCTGCCGCACAGATCCTCGACCGTGAGGCCGAAGTAGTCGGCGGTCGCGCCCATGATGGCCGTCGAGGTGATCTCCGGCGTCGAGTCCTCGCCACCGGGGATGAGGTCCTTGAGCACGATCTCGGTCAGGCCCAGGTCCACCGGCTGCCGGTTGAGCGACGCGAACGCCGTCACCCGGATCAGAGCGCCCTCCAGCTCGCGGATGTTGCGCGAGATCCGGGAGGCGATGAACTCCAGCACCTCCGGCGGGGCGTTGAGCTGCTCCTGCACCGCCTTCTTGCGAAGGATGGCGATACGGGTCTCCAGCTCGGGCGGCTGGACGTCGGTGATCAGCCCCCACTCGAAGCGGTTGCGCAGGCGGTCCTCCAGTGTGACCAGCTGCTTGGGCGGCCGGTCGCTGGAGAGCACGATCTGCTTGTTGGCGTTGTGGAGCGTGTTGAAGGTGTGGAAGAACTCCTCCTGAGTCGACTCCTTGTCCGCGAGGAACTGGATGTCGTCGACGAGCAGGATGTCCATTTCCCGGTACCGCTTACGGAAGCTGTCGCCCTTGCCGTCGCGGATGGAGTTGATGAACTCGTTGGTGAACTCCTCCGAGCTCACGTACCGCACGCGCGTGCCCGGGTACAGGCTGCGTGCGTAGTGCCCGATCGCGTGCAGCAGGTGCGTCTTGCCGAGCCCCGACTCCCCATAGATGAAGAGGGGGTTGTACGCCTTCGCGGGCGCTTCGGCGACCGCCACCGCCGCCGCGTGCGCGAAGCGGTTGGAGGCGCCGATGACGAACGTGTCGAAGAGGTATTTCGGGTTCAGCCGCGCGGTCGGCTCGCCGGGACCGGTCGCCGGCGCGGGCTGCGCGGCCAGCGGGCCGGGGGCGCCGGTCGTGGGAAGCGTGGGTCCGACCGGTCCGCCGCGATGCACATGACCGGCGCCGGACGGCGGCTCGGGAAGCTCCCGGCGGACGTCACGCTGGTCGTAGTCGGAGCGGGACTGCTCGTAGTCGGAGCGCTGCGTGTCGTAGGAGGGGCGCTCCATGGACTGCGGGCGGTAGTCCTGGGCGGGCTGGCGGTACGCGTCCTGGGGAGGTGGGGAGTACGACTCCTGAGAGCCGTAGGAATCCTGGGGCCGGTACGAGTCCTGCGACGGCGATGCGTACGGGTCGCGGTCCGGGAAGCCGAGCCGCTGCTGTTGCCAGCCGTAGTCGTCCTGGGATCCGCGCGGCCACGCGCCGGGCTCGGGGCGCTGGTATTCCGAGGGATATGCGGGGCGGGCCGTCGGGAGCTGATCCGTGCGGGGCGGGGGCAGCTGATCGCTGGCGGTGCCGGAGCGGTCGTCGGCGCGGTGGCGGCCGTAGCCCTCGTACTGGGAGGAGGGGAGTTCAGGCTCCTCGTAGCGGGGGCGCGGGGGCGGGGAGGGGGCTTCGCCGACGGAGTCGTCGACGGTGATCGCGATGCGGATCGGGCGGCCGCATTCACGGCTCAGCGTCTCGCTGACGATCGGCGCGAGACGGCCCTCCAGTACGCCCTTCGCGAATTCGTTCGGTACGGCGAGCAGGGCGGTGTCCGCGACCAGCGCCAGGGGCTGGCAGCGGCGGATCCAGCGCTCGTCCTTCGCCTCGACGCCCTGCCCGCGTCCGTCTCCGAGGAGTTGCTCCAGTACTCGTGGCCACACTGCGGCAAGATCGGCAGGTACGTCAGCCACAGGGCACGCTCTCTCGTGGGTCCCACGAACGTGTGGTTCCGGGACTGGGTTGGGATGCACATCGGATGGGACGGGCGAATCGGAGTCCAGCCACGGTAGTCAGGGCGACGGGTGCGGTTCAAGTTGTTGTCCCCAGGCTGTGGATAGTGTCTCCCGCAGGCCGCTGGTTTGACCGGATGGCGTAGCCCCGCGTACCGTAACCAGGTCGAGTTGTCGATGGCTGCTGCCGCCTGCCTCCGATGGGCACAGATCGCTGAAGGTGATCGGGAAGCGGTGCACTCGGGCGTGATGCGAGCTACTCGTGGGCGCACGGTGACAGCCAGGACGGCACCCGCCACCACCGATTGATTTCTGGAGCCCCCGAGTGAGCAAGCGCACCTTCCAGCCGAACAACCGTCGCCGCGCGAAGACCCACGGCTTCCGGCTGCGTATGCGCACCCGTGCCGGCCGCGCGATTCTCGCGTCCCGCCGTAGCAAGGGTCGCGCCCGTCTGTCCGCCTGATCCCGGTCAGGTCATGACATCGTGCTGCCCACCGAGAACCGGCTGAGGCGGCGCGAGGACTTCGCGACCGCGGTACGACGAGGACGCAGGGCCGGACGCCCGACGCTCGTCGTCCACCTTCGAAGCGATGCCACGGACCCGCACGCGCCTGGGGAGAGCGCTCCCCCGACGCGTGCGGGTTTCGTCGTGAGCAAAGCGGTGGGCGGCGCGGTCGTACGGAACAAAGTGAAGCGCAGACTCCGTCACCTGATGCGGGAGCGAGTCGCCCTGTTGCCCCCCGGTAGCCTGGTAGTCGTACGAGCGTTGCCCGGCGCGGGCGACGCCGACCATGGACAACTGGCCCAAGACCTGGATGCCGCTCTGCGGCGGCTGCTGGGAGGGGGCGCACGATGAAGTACCCGCTGCTTGCTCTGATCAAGCTCTATCAGTGGACGATCAGTCCGCTGCTCGGGCCGGTCTGCAAGTACTACCCGTCGTGCTCCCATTACGGCTACACGGCCATTGACCGGCACGGTGCGATCAAGGGAACGGCACTCACTGCCTGGCGCATCCTGCGGTGCAATCCGTGGTCGCTGGGCGGCGTGGACCATGTCCCGCCGCGTAAGCGACCGCGGTGGCACGAAATGCTGCGTGACGCTTGGCGCACACGCAGGGGCGGGAACTCCGCCGCCGAAACGGCCACCGAGGGGCAGATTCCTTCGAGCCCGGCCGCAGAGACCCCGTCCCATGCCCAAGGAGCATGATTAGTGGACACGATTGCCAGCCTCTTCAGCTTCATCACGACACCTGTCTCCTGGGTCATCGTCCAGTTCCACACGGTGTACGGCGCCATTTTCGGCGATGACACCGGGTGGGCCTGGGGCCTGTCCATCGTGTCCCTGGTGATCCTGATCCGAATCTGCCTGATCCCGCTCTTCGTGCGGCAGATCAAGGCGACCCGGGCGATGCAGACGCTCCAGCCCGAGATGAAGAAGATCCAGGAGCGTTACAAGAACGACAGGCAGCGTCAGTCCGAAGAGATGATGAAGCTGTACAAGGAGACGGGTACCAACCCGCTCTCCTCGTGCCTTCCCATCCTGGCGCAGTCGCCGTTCTTCTTCGCGCTGTACCACGTGCTCAACAGCATCGCGAACAACGACACCGTCGGCGTGATCAACGATCGGCTGCTGGAGAGCGCGCAGCAGGCGCACATCTTCGGTGCCCCGCTGGCGGCGAAGTTCACCGACAGCTCGTCGGACGTCGCCGCGCTCGACGCCTCGCTGACCACCGTCCGCATCGTCACCGCGGTCATGATCGTCCTGATGTCGGCGTCGCAGTTCTACACGCAGCGCCAGCTGATGACGAAGAACGTCGACACCACGGTGAAGACGCCGTTCATGCAGCAGCAGAAGATGCTGATGTACATCTTCCCGGTCATGTTCGCCGTCTTCGGCATCAACTTCCCGGTGGGCGTCCTCGTCTACTGGCTGACCACCAACGTGTGGACCATGGGCCAGCAGATGTACGTCATCCGCAACAACCCGACTCCCGGTTCCAAGGCTCAGGCCGCGTACCTGGAGCGCCTGCACAAGCACGTCACGCACCATGGCAAGACGCGCAGCCGCGGTGAGAAGGCCATCGTCAAGGCCATCGTGGCCAAGGGCCGCGACCGCAACGAGTACGAGCGGAAGTTCATCAACGGCCTGAGCAAGGCCGGCCTCGCGGCTCAGACTGACGGCACCGTGGTGAAGAGCGAGACCGCGACCGTCCTGGAGACCGAGGACGGCACGCCGACCACCACCACGCCCAAGCGCCAGCAGCCGAAGCGGCAGAGCAAGTCCCAGCGGCAGGCCGGCGGCGCAAAGGCGGCTGGGGAGTCCTCCGGGCCGAAGACGTCACTGAGCAAGTCCGACGAGCCCGAGGATGCCAAGCCCGCCCCGAAGAAGGCCGCGCAGCAGAAGCCCGGCTCCGGTGGCGGCCGCAGCAAGGCCCAGTCCGGGCAGCGCAAGGGTCCGCAGCGGCCCAAGTCCCCGACCAAGAAGTAAGAAGGAGTCCATCCCGTGACGGAAGGCACCACCTCCGCCGCTGCCGAGGGTGCAGACACCCTGACCCGCCTGGAGCAGGAGGGCGAGATCGCGGCGGACTACCTTGAGGGTCTGCTGGACATCGCCGATCTCGACGGCGACATCGACATGGATGTCGAGGCGGACCGCGCGGCTGTGTCGATCATCAGCGACTCCGGCAGCCGTGACCTGCAGAAGCTGGTCGGCCGTGACGGCGAGGTGCTGGAGGCGCTCCAGGAGCTCACGCGCCTGGCCGTGCACCGGGAGACCGGGGACCGCAGCCGCCTGATGCTGGACATCGCGGGCTACCGGGCCAAGAAGCGCGCGGAGCTCTCCGAGCTGGGTGCGAAGGCCGCTGCCGAGGTCAGGAGCAGCGGTGAGCCCGTGAAGCTGAAGCCGATGAGTCCTTTCGAGCGCAAGGTCGTGCACGACGCGGTCAAGGCCGCGGGTCTGCGCAGTGAGTCCGAGGGCGAGGAGCCGCAGCGCTTCGTCGTTGTACTTCCTGCCTGATCGGTCCCTACGGTCCTCCGGCCCCGTCTGCCCGGCAGGCGGGGCCGAACTTTGTCAGCCTGATAGTTCTGGTGGTTCTCGTGGTCGGCGTTCGGTGCGCCGATGCGGTACGGAAGGACGGTCCCCCGTGACGGAGGCAGCGGAGCTTCCCCCTGCGCCCGAGCAGGCGCGCGAGGTGTTCGGCGATCGCTTCGCTGATGCCGTGCGCTATGCCGAGCTGCTTGCGGAGGCGGGCGTGCAGCGCGGTCTGATCGGCCCGCGTGAGGTGCCCCGCCTCTGGGAGCGACACCTGCTGAACTGTGCGGTGCTCTCCGAGGTCGTGCCCGAGGGGGTGACCGTGTGCGATGTCGGCTCGGGTGCCGGTCTGCCCGGCATTCCTCTGGCTCTCGTCCGGGAGGACCTGAAGATTACGCTGCTGGAGCCGCTGCTGCGCCGCACCAACTTCCTGACCGAGGTCGTGGAGTTGCTGGGGCTCGATCATGTGACGGTCGTGCGCGGTCGAGCCGAGGAAGTCATGGGGAAGCTGGCGCCCGTGCATGTCGTGACGGCTCGTGCTGTGGCGCCACTGGACCGACTGGCCGCGTGGGGCATCCCGTTGCTGCGCCCGTACGGCGAGATGCTCGCGCTCAAGGGCGACGCCGCCGAGGAGGAACTCAAGAGCGCATCCACGGCGCTGAGCAAGCTCGGAGCCGTGGAGACGTCCATCCTCCATGTGGGCGAGGGAGTGGTGGATCCGATGTCCACCGTCGTCCGTGTGGAGGTCGGCGAGAGTCCTGGAGGCGTGCGTTTCGCGGCGAAGCGCGCGAAGGCGGCCCGGACGGGGCGAGCACGTCGTCGCCGTTGAGATGGGTGGGCACAGGAACGGGCGCTACTGATCCGTCCTGACGACGACACGTACTCCACACAAGCTGCCAAACCTACGCATGCCGGAGTGTCGCGACAGTCTGGCCAGGGCTGCTGTGCATCGTGTTTCACGTGAAACGTCGCTCACTGCTGCACGGCATCATCAGTCGCGGCCGCGCCGCGGCCGAACCCCGCGACCGAAGGCCTCTCGGATCCCTCGGTGAGGCGCCAGCTTCCGATTCCGGCGACTCTCGATCCCCCTCAGGGGTCACAGAGTTGTCCACAGAGGTGGAATTCTCCACAGAACAACAGGCCTCACTGGTTCACGACCCCGAAGACATGGGAGGCTCTGTTCATTGCGAGCCTGATGTCGAGGAGAGTGAATCCTTGCGGTCCGACGCCAACATCGCGGGACCGATGACCGATCCGGTCCCCGGTCCCCGTACCGAATCGATGGGGGGCGATGTTTCACGTGAAACACCGCCCCCGATGGACGACACTCCCATCGGTCGTGCTGCCCAACTGGCGGTAGAGGCTCTGGGCCGCGCCGGCGAGGGCCTGCCACGGCCTGAGCAGACCCGGGTCATGGTGGTCGCCAACCAGAAGGGGGGCGTGGGCAAGACGACGACGACCGTCAACCTTGCCGCTTCGCTGGCCCTGCATGGCAGCCGTGTCCTGGTGATCGACCTCGACCCTCAGGGCAATGCGTCCACCGCCCTGGGAATCGACCATCACGCCGAAGTTCCTTCCATCTACGACGTGTTGGTCGAGAGTAGGCCACTTTCGGAAGTCGTTCAGCCGGTCCCTGATGTCGAGGGCCTCTTCTGCGCACCCGCCACAATCGATCTCGCCGGTGCGGAGATCGAGTTGGTGTCTCTGGTGGCCCGGGAAAGTCGGCTGCAACGAGCCATCCAGGCCTACGAGCAGCCGCTGGACTACATCCTCATCGACTGCCCGCCTTCGCTCGGCCTGCTGACGGTCAATGCGCTGGTGGCCGGCGCGGAGGTGCTCATCCCCATCCAGTGCGAGTACTACGCGCTGGAAGGTCTGGGTCAGCTGCTGCGCAATGTCGATCTGGTGCGGGGGCACCTCAACCCCGCCCTTCATGTATCGACGATTCTGCTCACCATGTACGACGGCCGGACGCGTCTGGCGTCCCAGGTCGCGGACGAGGTGCGCAACCACTTCGGCGGCGAGGTGCTGCGGACGAGCATTCCTCGCTCGGTCCGTATCTCCGAGGCGCCGAGCTATGGACAGACGGTGCTGACCTACGATCCCGGATCGAGCGGTGCCCTGTCCTATCTTGAGGCGGCACGAGAAATCGCGTTGAAGGGCGTGGGCGTCAGTTACGAAGCGACGCACGCCCACATCGGTGCCCAGAGCGACCCGAGCATGGTGGAGGGGATCCAGTGAGCGAGCGACGGAGGGGGTTGGGCCGTGGTCTCGGCGCACTGATCCCCGCTGCCCCGACGGAGAAGACGGTGCCTCCAGCGGTGGGGGGCGCTGCTGCCGCGTCCCCGACGGCGGTACCGGTGCTGACGGCCGACCGTGGCGTGGCCGCGGCCAAGGTGGCCACACTGCCGCCTGTTTCACGTGAAACCGAGGAGCCGACGGTGAACGGCGCGGCGGAGGCGCCCGCGCCTCCCATGGGCGCCCACTTCGCGGAGATCCCTCTCGATGCGATCACCCCGAACCCGCGGCAGCCGCGTGAGGTCTTCGACGAAGATGCTCTGCACGAACTTGTCACCTCCATTCAGGAGGTCGGTCTCCTCCAGCCGATCGTCGTACGGCAGATTGGCCCCACTCAGTACGAGCTCATCATGGGCGAGCGGCGCTGGCGGGCCTGTCGTGAGGCCGGCCTCGACGCGATCCCGGCGATCGTACGGGCCACGGACGACGAGAAGCTTCTCCTGGATGCCCTCCTGGAGAACTTGCACCGTGCTCAGCTGAACCCGATCGAAGAGGCGGCTGCCTACGATCAGCTGCTGAAGGACTTCAACTGCACGCACGATCAGCTGGCGGACCGTATCGGCCGGTCCCGCCCGCAGGTCTCCAACACCCTGCGCCTGCTGAAGCTCTCACCGAAGGTCCAGAATCGGGTGGCCGCCGGTGTGCTCTCCGCCGGGCATGCGCGGGCGCTCCTTTCCGTCGACGATCCGGAGGAGCAGGAGAGGCTGGCTTACCGGGTCGTGGCCGAGGGGCTCTCGGTCCGCTCTGTCGAAGAGATCGTGACCCTGATGGGATCCCGCCCGCAGAAGGCCCAGCGTTCCAAGGGGCCGAGGGCTGGAGCCCGGGTCTCTCCGGCTCTGACCGATCTCGCGACTCGTCTCTCGGACCGTTTTGAGACGCGAGTGAAGGTCGACCTGGGACAGAAGAAGGGCAAGATCACGGTCGAGTTCGCCTCGATAGAGGATCTTGAACGCATCCTCGGCTCACTGGCGCCCGGTGAGGGTCCTGTCCTGCAGAAGAGTCTTCTGGACGAGGACGACGCTGAGGATTCCGAAGCCTGAGCCTCCGGCCGCCCGGGTCGTAGGCCGGTCAACAGAGCGGGCCGTGTCCGGTACACACCGGACACGGCCCGCTCTTTGCTTTGTGGCAGTTTCGATCGAATCGCAATCGTGGATACGATGCGTTCGGGTATGGCGCATCCACCCGGCAGTACCTCTCAGGGGAGGCAGGGGTCATGCGAACGGTGAGCCGCACCGGACTGGTGAGCGCGGGCCTGGGACTGGGCGCCGTCGGCGGATTCGTCGGCAGCCTGCTCCGGGAGCGAAGCGCTCTGACGGCCGCCCGCGACGCGGCGGGCGAAGGAAGCGAGGAACAGCCTTCATGGGGCGCCGGCTCGTACCGCTCACGCTGGACAACCTTCAGGACCTCCCCAAGCGCTGTCGCACGTGTGTCTTCTGGGAGCTGGACCCAGTCAGCGGCGAAGCCGCGGTAAAGGCGGGTACCCCGGGCCTGGAGAAGGAAGCCTGGATCTCCGCCGTACTGCTGGACTGGGGATCCTGCGGCCGCGTGGTGTACGTCGACGAGGTGCCTGTGGGTTTCGTGCTCTACGCCCCTCCCGCCTACGTCCCCCGCTCGACGGCGTTTCCCACGAGCCCTGTATCACCCGACGCCGTGCAGTTGATGACCGCATTCATCATGCCGGGCTACCAGGGCCAGGGACTGGGCCGAGTGATGGTGCAGACGGTCGCGAAGGATCTGCTGCGCCGGAGCTTCAAGGCGATCGAAGCTTTCGGTGACGCTCGTTGGTCGGAGCCTGCTTGTGTTCTGCCCGCTGACCATTTGACGGCCGTGGGCTTCAAGACGGTCCGGCCTCACCCCACATATCCGCGATTGCGTCTGGAACTGCGGACGACGCTCTCCTGGAAGGAAGACGTGGAGATGGCGTTGGACCGGTTGCTGGGGGCCGTTCAGAAGGAGCCGGTGCTGCGACCGCTGTAGAGACCCTCCGACAACCGAATGGGCCAGCCTTAAGAGGCTGGCCCATTCGTGTTTCACGTGAAACATCGACTACTCGGCGATGAAGTCCTCAAGGTCGCGGACAATCGCGGCCTTCGGCTTCGCGCCGACGATGGTCTTGGCGACCTCGCCGTTCTGGTAGACGTTCAGCGTCGGGATGGACATGACGCCGTACTTGGCGGCCGTACCCGGGTTTTCATCGATATTCAGCTTGACGATCTCGATCTTGTCGCCGTACTCGGCAGCGATCGCCTCAAGGGAGGGCGCGATCTGGCGGCACGGACCGCACCAGGCGGCCCAGAAGTCCACCAGAACGGGCTTGTCGCTCTTGAGGACGTCCTGCTCGAAAGAGTCGTCGGTTACATGCTTCAGGGTGCCGGCCACGGCGGGCTCCTTAACTGGTCGGTGCGTGGGGCGGATGAGGGTCAGACAGCGGTCTTCTCGGGCTCGGCCTGCTCCTCGTCCGCCAGGGCGGAGAGGAAGCGCTCGGCGTCGAGGGCGGCGGAGCAGCCGGTGCCGGCCGCGGTGATCGCCTGGCGGTAGGTGTGGTCCACGACGTCACCGGCGGCGAAGACACCGGCCAAATTGGTGCGCGTCGAGGGGGCGTCGACCTTCAGATAGCCCTCCTCGTCCAGGTTGAGCTGGCCCTTGAACAGCTCGGTGCGCGGGTCGTGGCCGATTGCGATGAACAGGCCGGTCACCGGCAGGTCCGAGAACTCACCGGTCTTGACGTTGCGCAGCTTCAGGCCGGACAGCTTCTGGTCACCCTGGACTTCGGCCACCTCGCTGTCCCAGATGAAGTTGATCTTCGGGTCGGCGAAGGCGCGCTCCTGCATCGCCTTGGAGGCCCGCAGGGTGTCACGGCGATGCACGATCGTCACGGACTTGGCGAAGCGGGAGAGGAAGGTCGCCTCCTCCATCGCGGTGTCGCCGCCGCCGATCACGGCGATGTCCTGGTCCTTGAAGAAGAAGCCGTCGCATGTGGCGCACCAGGAGACCCCGCGCCCGGAGAGGGCGTCCTCGTTCGGCAGGCCCAGCTTGCGGTGCTGCGAGCCGGTGGCGACGATCACGGCCTTCGCCTGGTGGACCGTGCCGGTGGTGTCCGTGACCGTCTTGATCTCACCGGACAGGTCGACGGCCACCACATCGTCCGGGACGAGCTCGGCACCGAAGCGCTCGGACTGGGCGCGCATGTTGTCCATGAGCTCGGGGCCCATGATGCCGTCCTGGAAGCCCGGGAAGTTCTCCACATCGGTGGTGTTCATCAGGGCGCCACCCGCGGTGACGGCGCCCTCGAACACCAGCGGCTTCAGCGACGCGCGCGCGGTGTACAGCGCCGCCGTGTAGCCGGCGGGCCCTGAGCCGATGATGATCACGTTACGAACGTCGCTCACGGCTTGATTCCTCGTCTCTGGACTCGTCAGTACGGCCGGTGGAGCCCTCTCGAACTCTCACCCCACCCAACGGATCCTAAGGGGCGTGCATTCCCGGTGTGCCCGGGAACACGGAGGGTGGACACCGTACGGGATACCACGCAGGACACAGACGAAGCGTTCGCGTTCAGGAGCGCGTGTAGGACTGCTTCAACAGGACCTTGGCCGTGTTGTCGGGCGACGGGTGGGCGACACACGTGGCGTCCATGACGTAGGCAACGACCCGAGTGGGGTCGGCGGGGTCGGGCAGCACGACGAGCATGGCGTCCGTCCCCTGGAAGGTGCCGTTCTGGGTCGCGATCGCCGTGTCGTTGCTGCCGATGCCTTGCTGGATGCATGGCGGGACTGTGGGCTCCCTGAAGACTTGGGGACCCTCGCTGGCAGGAGCCGACTCCGTACCGAAAGTGCGCGGGGCACGGGAGTCGTTTCCGCGGCCTTGGTCCTCGGCAAGGAGATCGGCGACCTGGTTCTCCAGCTTCCCCTCGGAGAAGGTGTCGGCGGCGGTGTTCGTATCGCTGGACGGATCGCCGTCGTTCAGATACGCCACCAGCGCGGAACCGAAACCCAGAGCGGCCACTGCGAAGACGGCACCGAGGACGGTGGCCCTGCGGCGCATGCCCTTCCTGCGGCCCTTGCGGCCAGGACCCGTGGTCGTGCCGCGGGCGTTCCCTGCGGGACGGGCTACAGACACCGATGTTTCACGTGAAACATGAGCACGGTGGTCGGGCGTGGGAGCGTCGACGGGTGCCGGGTCACTCGCACTATCGGGTGCGGTGGCCTGGAGAAGAGCTTCAGCGGCAAGGGCGGCATCGATACGGCCCGCAACATCGTCGGGCATGCGCTGTGGACCCGGCAGCGTGCCGAGGAGGCACCGGATCTCTTCGAGCGATGCGTGGACATCCGCGCAGAGCACGCACTCGTCCAGATGCCGCTGTACGTCTGCGGTCCGGTCTGGAGCCAGCAGGCCCTCGGTGAGGTCGGAGATCTCAGCGACGTCCGGGTGCCCGGCCGTGTCTGTCGTGGATGTCACGCTCGCCCACCTCCGCCCTTCACAGCTGCTGAATCACTGGGTCCTGTATCGCGGGACCCGGTGTCATGCGGATCCGTTGCTGGTGGGACGGAGGTCCCGTGCATCCGGTTCCGTCCCCGGCCGGGTTCTCTGTCGTCGCCGTCTTCCTGCCGCAGATGAGAGAGGAGGGGCAGGAGCCGGGCTCTGCCGCGGGCGCAGCGGCTCTTCACGGTGCCGGTCGGAACGTCGAGGACACGGGCGGCTTCGGCGACCGGGTAGCCCTGCATGTCCACCAGGACGAGGGCCGCGCGCTGGTCCGGCGGAAGCGTACCGAGCGCTTCGAGGAGCTGGCGGTTGAGATCGTTGCGCTCCGCGGGAGCCGAGGCCGACTCATGCGGCTCCAGCAACTGCTCCAGGCGCTCGGTGTCATCGACCGGAGCGGTCTTGCGTGAGGCCGCCTTGCGGGCGCGGTCGAGGCAGGCGTTCACCGTGATGCGGTGGAGCCATGTCGTGACGGCCGACTGGCCGCGGAAGGTCTGGGCGGCCCTGTAGGCGGAGACAAGGGCGTCCTGGACCGCGTCAGCGGCTTCCTCGCGGTCCCCGAGCGTCCGCAGTGCCACGGCCCAGAGCCGGTCACGGTGGCGCCGTACGAGTTCGCCGAAGGCATCGGGGTCGCCGCTCACATGGCGAGCGAGGAGGTCCTGATCGCTTGCGTCGCCGTATGCGGTGCCATCTGCCATCGGACCCCCTCCCCTGGGATGCGGGTGAGCTGTCAGCCGGTGAACTTCACGTCGGTGATGGCCTGCTTGTAGCCGGCCTGGCTGTAGTTGACGGAATCTTCTCCGGAATACGGCATCGCTGTCAGCCAGACCAGCAGATAGCGACTCTTCACCGGCTTGTCGACCGTCACCTTTGCGGAGGTGCTGCTCGTGGTGGCCTCGCCCAGCTCCTGCATCGAGCTCAACGGTGTGGAGGAATCCAGTGTGTCGGTCGCGTACAGCTTGACGGTGGTGTGATCGCCGCCGTAGCGGAGGGAGAGCGTCGCGGTCGACACCTCCTGAGCGGAGCCGAGGTCGTAGACGATGCCGACACCGGGCTTGATCACTATTTTCGGGCCGTCGTCGTAGCTGTTGGTCCGCCATCCCGTCGTTGTGCTGCTGTCGTACGTCAGGTCCACGTCGCTGGGATGCTGGGCTTCGCCCTCGGCCACGTACTCCTTGGCACCCTCGATGGGGAGCGTCGTGACCGGCTTGGGCTTGTCGGTGTTCTTCTCGTTGTCTTCCGTCGTCTGCGTCTGGTTGGTGTCCTCGGACGTGTTGCCCTGGTCCATGAGCGCATCGGCGAGCTGCCAGCTGCCCAGGCCCAGAGCCGCGATCAGGAGAGCCGAGACGGCCCACTTCAGCGCCTTGCCGGTACGGCTTTGCAGCGGAGGCGGCGGCGCCTGCACCGGCTGGGGGACTCCGGGGCGTGGTGCCTGACGGCCGTACGTGCCCTGATGGTAGGTCGTGCGCTGGTACTCGGGCGGGGCCGTGAACGCCGGCTCCGGTGGGCGGATGCGAGGCATCTCGCCGATCGCCTTCACCAGCTCCTCCGGCGTGGTGCACGGGGACTCGTGGCGGGAGGCGGTCGCACCGTCGTTGGCGAGTGCGCGCATGGCGAGCTCGGACAGACCGCGGTGGACGCCGGCGCGCACCTGGTCGGGGGCGATCAGACCGACGTCCTTGGGCAGCCCGGACAGGCCGTAGGCGTCGCTCTCGTACGGCCAGCGCTGGGTGAGCGCCACGTACAGCAGGGCGCCGATCGACTCCGTGTCGGTGCGCTGCGGGGTGTCGGAACTGATGCCGCGCAGCGCGGCGTTCACCGCGAGGCCGCGGATACGCCACTGACCGGACGAGGTGCGCAGGACGGCGTTGGGGTTCAGGCGCAGATGGGCGAGGCCCTCACGGTGGGCGGCGGCCATCGCGGCGGCCACCTGGCTGACCATCTGGTAGGCGTCGTGCGGCTCCAGTGGCCCGGGAGCGAGGAGCGCGGTCAGCTCGACGGCGTCGGGCAGCCACTCGTGGACGACGTAGACGAGATCGTTCTCCTCGACGGCGTCGAGGACTTGGACGAACCGGGGATCACCGAGCAGGGCGGAGGAGCGGGCCGCCGCCAGGACGGAACGCGCCCGGGTGTGGTCCGCGGGCAGGACGTGGACGCCGACGGCGCGACGGAGCTTCTCGTCCACCGCGCGCCAGCTGCTGAATCCGTCCAGACGGGTGACGCATTCCTCAAGGCGGTAGCGTCTGGCGAGTTTGTGGCCGCTGTGCAGCTCCGGCGGTGAGGCTTTCCCGGGACGCTCGGTCCCGCCGCTCCCCTGTGCCTCGTCGGTGTCCGTGTCCAGCTCCCGATTCTTGGCCACCCCGTCGGCCGTGGACTGGTCCGCCTGTGCGGTCAGCGGCTCGTCGCCGCTGTTGTCTGCCACGTCGACGGCAGCCGTGCTCCGTTCCGCCACCGTCGTTCCTGCCTCCCCATCCATTGCGCGCCGTTCGACTTCCGTCCGCGCTGTCCGACGCCGAAACCAATTGTGCCCACAGTCCGCCGCTATGCACGACACACGGTGGGGGTCGATGGTTGTGCGCCTACCCCGGCCCTAGCGCCCCAGACGCCCGCGGACCATGCCGACGAGTGAGTTCAGCTCCGCGATGCGCATACGACGGGCAGCCACGTAGAAGACGCCCAGCAGTACGGCTCCGCCGGCGAGGAGCGCGGCGAAGGAGCCGATGACGCCCTGGCCGAGCGAGTGGCCGATGGCGTAGCAGGCTGCGCCGCTGAGCAGCGCCGCGGGCACCGAGGCGATGCACAGTCTGGTGTACGTCCGCATCACACGTGTCCCGTCGAGGTCCCCGCCCAGCTTCTTGCGCAGCCGGTTCCAGGCGATGCCGACGCCGATCGCGTAGGCCAGCCCGTACGAGGCCGCCATGCCGACAACGGCCCAGCGGGCCGGGAGCAGGACGTAGCAGAGCACTGACGCTCCTGCGTTGCCCGCGGCCACGATGACCGTGTTGTAGAACGGGGTGCGGGTGTCTTCGTAGGCGTAGAAGGCGCGCAGGACGACGTACTGGATCGAGTAGGGAATCAGGCCGAGGCCGAAGGCCATCAGCATGTAGCCCATGTTCGTTGCTTCGCTCGTGCCGGAGGAGCCGAACATCAGCGTGCACATCGGGATGCCGAGCGACACGAAACCGAAGGCGAGCGGCACGATCGCGACCGCTGTCGTTCGCAGGCCCTGCGAGATGTCGTCACGGATGGCACCCGTGTCGCCCTCGGCCGCCGAGCGGGAGATCCGAGGCAGCAGGGCAGCCATCAGGGAGACGGTGATGATGGCCTGCGGGAGGCCCCAGATGAGCTGGGCGTTGGCATAGGCGCTGAAGCCGGTGCCGGGGACGCCGGAGTCGGTGATGGCCGCGGTGGCGAGCTGCGTCACGACGAGAGCGCCCGCCTGGTTGGCGAGGACGAAGAGAATCGTCCACTTGGCGAGCATCGCGGCCTTGCCGAGGCCGTGGCCCCTCCAGTCGAAGCGGAGCCGGAGCCTGAACCCGGTCTCGCGCAGGTACGGAATCATCGCGAGGGCCTGGACGACGAGCCCGAGGAGGACGCCGACGCCGAGCAGCTGCACACCCTCCGACGGGATGTTCGTGACCTGCATGCCGGAGTGCTCGGCGGTGCCGTACACCCACAGGAACGCGCCCAACGTCACGATGATGACGATGTTGTTCAGGACCGGCGTCCACATCATCGCGCCGAAGCGGCCACGGGCGTTGAGGATCTGCCCCATCACCACGTGGATGCCCATGAAGAAGATCGACGGCAGGAAGTACCGCGTGAACGTGACGGCGGTGTCGTTCGCCGAGGGATCGTTGGCCACGGGGGTCGACAAGGCCCTCACCAGGAGGGGGGCGGCCAGCATGGCGAGCACGGTGAGGACACCGAGGATCACCACGACCAGGGTCAGGAGTCTGTTGGCGTACGCCTCGCCGCCGTCTTTGTCGTCCTTCATGGCCCGGACGAGCTGCGGGACGAACACGGAATTGAGGCCGCCGCCGACGGTCAGAATGTAGATCATCGTCGGCAGCTGGTACGCCACCTGGAACGAGTCGCCCAGCAGGCCCAGGCCCAGCGCCGAGACGATCATCGCGGACCGGACGAACCCGGTGAGCCGGGAGACCATCGTGCCCGCCGCCATGACTGCGCTCGACTTCAGCAGGCCGCCGCTCGCCCGTCTGCGCCTCCTGGTCGCCGCACGGGAGGGCGCGGGAGCAGGGGTCTCAGGTGCGGCGGTCTCAGGCACGGGCGGCGGCGGTGTCGCCGCGGGGTACTGGCCGTACTGTTCCTGCGCCGGGTACTGACCGGGCACCGACGCGGGCTCGTACTGCGGATGGCCGCTGCCTTGCTGCTGGTCCCGGAAGAGATACGCGAAGGCGTCCGGCTCGTGGCGCTGCCCGGAGGAGTAGGCGACGAGGTCGTCGACGCCGACGTACTGGGTGGTGAGGGGATCGTCGCCGTACGGCAGGTACAGGGTCGGGCCGCTCGGCTCGGGAGCCGGGGTCTGGGCCCAGACGTGCGGGTCGGGGGCGTACGGCGACTGCGGCGGCTGGGCGTAGAGCTGCTGTGGTGGCGGGTAGGTGCCCGGGGGAGGTGGCGGGTGCGCGGCGCGGTCGTAGAGCGCCTCGGCGACCGGGTCCTGGGCCGAGAGGTCCTGAGCCCGGTAGGGATCCTGGTTGTAGGGATCCTGGTTGTAGGCGTCCTGGTTGTAGGCGTCCTGGAGGTACATGTCCGCGGGATGCTGCGGCGGCACCTGGCCGTGCTCGGGCGGCAGGTCTTCGGGGTACCCCGAGCTGCCCGCGGGCTGGCCGCGGTCACCGTCGTATGGCGCGTTCATGGTTACCCCACCTCATCAGTCCCGGGCCCACCAGCCACGACATCCTCAACGGTCCACTCTCTCACCCGTGCCGGACGGGTCTGTGCTTTCCGCTGGGGTGTCCGATGTCAGGTCACTCGGCTGCTTCGGGTCGCCTGCCCGGGGTCGGGCGCCAGACTCCTCCTTGAGACGGTCTTCAGGGCCCTCGGGGTTCTGCGGGCTCTCGTCGCTCTCGCCCGCCTCGTCAGGGCCGTCCCCCTCGGCCTCACGGGCGGCGGCGCGCTTGCGCTGGGTATACATCCGGAAGCCGGCCAGGACGAGCAGCAGGACACCGCCGCCGATGACCAGCATGACCGTGGCCGTGAATTCGGTGACCCTCACGTCGAAGGTGACCGGCGCTCCGTACGGCTGGCCGTCCTCTGTGTACAGCTGGGCCATCACCGTCGCTCGGCCGTTGGCCTTGGCCGACGTGGTGAACTTCACCGTCTGGCTGTGCCCGCCGGAGACCGTGACGGGCTGCTCCTCGTAGGAAGCGCCGCCGATCTGGAGCCGGTTCGGGCTGGTGGAGGTGAGGCGCAGCACCAGCTGGTCGACGCTCTGCACCAGGTTGTTCTGCACGGTGACGGGGATCGTGGCGCTGCGTCCGGAGAGCTTGGTCTCGGACTTGTCGATCAGTGTGACCTGGCCGGCGAGGCTGTCGAGATATTCCGCCACGTCGGCGCGGAAGCTTTCCGCCTCGTCGGCACGGCCGCGCCAGGAGGTGGACATCTCACGGTTCATGGCCCGCCCGAAGGGGGTCACGACACGGGACTGGTCGCTGAGGATCACCTTGAAGTTGTCGAGCTTGTCCTGCGTCGTCGCGATCTGCTGGAAGGCCGGCAGCGGCAGCTCCTGCTTACGCAGCGACGAGGGGTAGGCGGATCCCGACGGCACCTTCGTGGTGGCGCCCTCGTCCGGCTCGGCTGCTGCGGCCGCCGTGAGCTCCTGGGACTCGGACCAGGCACCGCCCTGGAGCGTTGTCACCGCCTCGGCCATCGCACGCGCCTGGCTGGCTGTCGGCATGCGCTGCGGTGCGACGACGACGCTGCGCTGTATGTTCGTCTGGAGGTTCATCGTGAGGCTCTGCGCGAGAAACTTCTGCACGGCGAGCGTGGAGGCCGACGCTTTCGTCAGATCGCCCTGGAAGGCCGTCGACAGCCGCGCGTCTGCGACCACCGCGGTGGTGCCCCCGCCGATGGGGCGTGCCGCCGAGGGCGTGTACGGCAGGCCGCCCGTCTCCTCCAGGCTGTCGCTGCGCGCGATCACCTTGTCTGCTCCGGCCGAGGTGGCGACCTTGACGATCGACCGGTCGACGGCTCCGTCCACGGGCCAGGCGAAGTCTGTGATCGGCTGCACGTGGAGGATCGGCTCGACCGTGTTGGCGACGACGTCAGTGGCTTCCTTGAGGTGGCTCAGCGAGCCGGTGACACTGGTGCCGTTGTGGGCGATCGAGGCCAGGTCCGGGTCGGCGAAGGGCAGAGCGACGACCTCCTTGTCGACCACAGCCTCCTGCAGCCTGGCGAGCCACTCTTTCGCGACCGCCTGATGGGTGCCGGCTGTGGTGGTGCCGTCCTCGTTCTTCACCCGGTAGCCGCGTGTCATCGCATCGACCGATGCCAGTAGATCCGGGTCGATCACCCAGGTGACGTCGAGGTTCTTGCCCAGGGACAGGAGCCGGTCCAGCCGGCCGCCCGGGGAGATCTCCTTGGCGAGGTCGTCGTTGAGGAAGACCGGCGTCTGCTGCTCGTTCGATCCTGTCTCCGCCGTCATGTGGACCGTGGAGATCAGCGGCCACAGGACGGTCGTCTTCGTCTTGGTGTCGGCCTCGCCGGACTGCCAGGGCAGGAACGTCCGCTGGATGCCGAGCACCTGCTCCCACGGCTGCGCGGACGTCTCGCCGGAGACTGAGACGGCGAACTGGTAGACCCCGTCCGAGCCGAGATCCAGTTTGTCGACCGGCACGGAGATGCTGAAGTGCTCGGAGACGCCCGGCGTGAGCTTCGAGAACTCCTCGACGTACTCCCCGCCGACCGGTGATCCGTCGAGACCCTCCTGGTAGCCGGTGCGTTGGGCGGCGCTGTCGACGGCCGAGCGGGTGGTCAGTTGCGGGCCCAGGCGTAGATCGACCTCGGCGCCGGTGACGGCCTGCTTGCCGTTGTTGGTCACCGTGCCGGACACGGTCAGGGTGTCGCCCTCTACGGGGGTGCTGGGCGTGAGTGAGTCGACGGCAACAGCCACCGTGCTCGAACCGGAGGCGGCCTTCACGGAGGTCTGCCCGGCGGCGTCCGCAGGCGTGGCTGCGGACAGCTGGATCAGCCCGGTCAGCAGGGGCGCCCCGGCGAGCAGTGCTCCCGTGCGCCGCAGCCACCGGCGGGCAGGTGAGGGACTGATCCCCTGGAATTCTGCCGCCTCGGCCACGCGCTCGTCCGTCCCTCGTCGTCGTCAGTGGTCGTTGGAATGTCCGCCCACGCATGGTAACGATGCGCGCTGAGGGGAAGTGCCGCGGACCGCTCCACAAGATCGGTGGGCGGCGTCGGGCTGTCCCGTATGTTCCCGTATAAAGGAGGCGCGTCCCCCGCGCACCGCAAGGACGGATCTTGTGCGCGTATCAGGGAGGCGACGTGCCCGTCCGCTTTGGGCTGTGATGTCTTCCCCCTTCAGCCGTGATGTCTTCCCTGCTTAATGGGGGCGCTCGGGGTCGCCCGGGCCACGTACCCTCTTCTGTTGTGCCGAACGCCAACGAAGACAACCTCAGTGCCCTGAGCCAGGTGCAGCACCGCGCGGTCAGTGAACTGCTGCGGGTCGCTCCTGTCGCCGACGACCTCGCTCGCCGCTTCCAGGAAGCCGGGTTCTCACTCGCCCTGGTCGGTGGATCGGTCAGGGACGTGTTGCTCGGCCGGCTCGGCAACGACCTCGACTTCACGACTGATGCCCGCCCGGAGGACGTCCTGAAGATCGTGCGCCCGTGGGCGGACGCCGTGTGGGAGGTCGGGATCGCCTTCGGTACCGTCGGGGCGCAGAAGGATGGCTACCAGATCGAGGTGACCACCTACCGGTCCGAGGCGTACGACCGGACGTCACGCAAGCCCGAAGTGTCATACGGCGATTCCATCGAGGAAGACCTCGTCCGGCGTGACTTCACGGTGAACGCGATGGCGGTCGCGCTCCCGGAGAAGGAGTTCATCGACCCGCATGGTGGTCTCAAGGACCTTGCGGAGCGTGTGCTGCGCACGCCGGGCACGCCCGAGGAGTCCTTCTCGGACGATCCGCTGCGGATGATGCGGGCCGCGCGCTTCGCCGCGCAACTCGACTTCGAGGTGGCCCCCGAGGTTGTCACGGCGATGAAGGAGATGGCCGGGCGCATTGAGATCGTCTCGGCCGAGCGGGTCCGGGACGAACTGAACAAGCTGATCCTTTCCGCGTACCCGCGCAAGGGACTGACCCTGCTGGTCGGCACCGAACTGGCCGACCACGTACTGCCCGAACTCCCGGCGCTCCGTCTGGAGCGCGACGAGCATCACCGGCACAAGGACGTCTACGACCACACGCTGATCGTCCTGGAGCAGGCGATCGCACTTGAGGATGACGGCCCCGACCTCACCCTGCGGCTCGCCGCGCTGCTGCATGACATCGGCAAGCCCCGCACCCGTCGCTTCGAGGGCGATGGCCGGGTCTCCTTCCACCACCACGAAGTGGTCGGCGCGAAGATGACCAAGAAGCGGATGACGGCGCTGAAGTACTCCAACGAACTCGTGAAGGACGTCTCCCGTCTGGTCGAACTCCACCTCCGTTTCCACGGCTACGGCACCGGCGAGTGGACGGACTCCGCGGTCCGCCGCTACGTCCGTGACGCCGGCCCCCTCCTCGACCGCCTGCACAAGCTGACCCGCTCGGACTGCACGACGCGGAACAAGCGCAAGGCAGCGGCTCTGGCCCGGGCGTACGACGGACTGGAGGACCGCATCGCCCAGCTCCAGGAGCAGGAGGAGCTGGACGCGATCCGCCCCGACCTCAATGGCAACCAGATCATGGAGATCCTGGGCGTTGGGCCGGGGCCGGCCGTTGGGCGTGCGTACACGCACATGCTGGAGCTTCGGCTGGAGAACGGGCCGATGGAGCACGACGCGGCGGTGGCGGCACTCAAGGAGTGGTGGGCAGAGCAGGGCTGAGGATATGGAAACGGGGTCATGTTTCACGTGAAACATGACCCCGTGCAGCACGCGCGAGGGGGGCGGTGTTTCACGTGAAACACCGCCCCCCTCGATGTCTGCCCTACTTGGTGTAGTCCTTCAGGCAAAGCAGGAAGTCGCTGCCGTCACCGCTCTCGGTGTACACGTACTGGAAGTCCTTGGCCTTGGCCTCGCACTGGGAGCTGGCCTCGGTGTCAGTGGTGTACGAGCCCTCGACCTTGGCCAGCACCACGTACTCAGCATCCGAAGAGCTGCACTCGACTACCTCTAGGTCCGGGTCGCTGTTGCTGGTGCTGCCGCGGTGCATGCAGTCGCCCACCGCGGCCGTGTTGGCGTCATCCCGGCTGGCGATGATGCCGCCGATGACCACGCCGATGACGACTATGCCGACCACGATGTTCCTGATCGTCTTGAAGCTGAGCTTGCGACCGGACGGCTGTGGCGGGACCGGCGCATAGGGCGAGGCGCCCTGCTGGGGAAAGCCGGGCTGCTGAGGGAAGCCGGGCTGCGGGGGAAAGCCGGGCTGGCCCTGATGCTGCGGGTAGCCGCCCTGGGGCGGATACGGGGCCTGGCCTTGCGGCTGGGCGTACGGGTTCTGGCCCTGCGCGAATGGGTTCTGGCCCTGGGGCGGCGGAGTTGTCAACGGGGTCCCCCTGAAAAGGATGGGCGACGCGGACATGGCGTCGAAATAAGACGCACGTAAGCTACCGGCCCCCACTGACAACTCCGTATCCGGGAGTGACTCTGTGGCACTGATGTGACACTTACTGGCGTTCAAAGCGGTTCATAGTGGTGGCAACTGCCCCGTAGATAACGGCCACCGTGATCACCAGCGGCACCGACCGACCGTCCGGCGGCAGCATCAAGGCAGCCACAGCGGCGGCTCCGACGAACGCGGCGTTGAACAGGACGTCGTAGACGGAGAAGACCCGGCCGCGGAAGCCGTCGTCGACCGAGGACTGCACGATCGTGTCCGTGGCGATCTTCGCCCCCTGGGTGGTGAGGCCCAGGACGAATGCCGCGACCAGCATGGGAGCCGTGGCGAACGGCAGGCCCAGGACGAGTTCCAGGACCGAGGCCGCCGCCGCACACACCACGATCCAGCGGCCGGCTCCGAGTCGTCCCGCTGCCCAGGGCGTCAGCACCGCCGCCGCGAAGAAACCGGCGCCGGAAATGGCCAACGCAAGCCCCAGTAGGGCGAGTCCGTCGTCTGAGGTGGACGTGAAGGCGTACCGGCAGAGCATCAGCAGCATGACCGTCAGGGCGCCGTAGCAGAACCGCATCATCGTCATCGCGCACAGCGCCCATGCCGCCTCCCGGCGCTGAGGGGCGGCAAGATGACGTACACCTGCTGCCAGGTCGCGTGCGGTGCCGGAGAGCGCGGCGGCGAGGCGAGGCTGGACCAGCTCTCGGTCGGGGCCCAGCAGGTCCCGGGCCATGCTCAGCGAGGCCAGCCCCGCGCACAGATACAGCACGGCACCCAGCAGCACCACGGCCGCGTCGGAGTCGGCGACCAGCAGCCGCACGACGAAGGCGAGGCCGCCGCCGGCGGTCGCGGCGAGCGTTCCGGCAGTCGGGGAGAGGGAGTTGGCGATCACCAGCCGGTCGGCGTCGACCACGCGGGGCAGTGCGGCGGACAGGCCCGCCAGGACGAAGCGGTTGACGGCGGTGACGCACAGGGCGGAGACGTAGAAGAGCCAGTCAGGGACGTTGCTGACGATCAGGGCGGCCGTCACCGACGCCAGCAGGGCGCGCAGCAGGCTGCAGTACAGGAGAACCTGGCGGCGGCGCCAGCGGTCCAGCAGGACGCCTGCGAAGGGGCCCACCAGGGAGTACGGGAGGAGCAGGACCGCCATCGCGGAGGCGATCGCGGCGGCCGACGTCTGTCTCTCCGGCGAGAAGACGACGTAGGAAGCGAGTGCGACCTGGTAGACGCCGTCGGCCCCCTGGGACAGCAGGCGTACGGCGAGCAGGCGCCGGAAGCCCTGGAAGCGCAGGAGGATGCGCAGGTCACGGACGACGGCCATGCGGTTCAGCCTCACATATGGGGAGGGCCCCCGGGCCATACGACCCAGGGACCCTCAACGGGTCAAGAGACGACCGCTCTCAGCGCTCGACCTCGCCCTTGATGAACTTCTCCACGTTCTCCCGGGCCTCGTCGTCGAAGTACTGGACCGGCGGGGACTTCATGAAGTAGCTCGACGCCGAGAGGATCGGCCCGCCGATGCCGCGGTCCTTGGCGATCTTCGCGGCCCGCAGGGCGTCGATGATGACGCCGGCGGAGTTCGGGGAGTCCCAGACCTCGAGCTTGTACTCCAGGTTCAGCGGGACGTCACCGAAGGCGCGGCCCTCAAGGCGGACGTACGCCCACTTGCGGTCGTCGAGCCAGGCGACGTAGTCGGACGGGCCGATGTGGACGTTCTTCTCGCCGAGTTCCCGGTCGGGGATCTGCGAGGTGACGGCCTGCGTCTTGGAGATCTTCTTGGACTCCAGGCGATCACGCTCAAGCATGTTCTTGAAGTCCATGTTGCCGCCGACGTTCAGCTGCATCGTGCGGTCGAGGATGACGCCGCGGTCCTCGAACAGCTTTGCCATGACGCGGTGCGTGATGGTGGCGCCGACCTGCGACTTGATGTCGTCGCCGACGATCGGCACGCCCGCCTCGGTGAACTTGTCCGCCCATTCCTTGGTGCCGGCGATGAAGACCGGGAGGGCGTTGACGAAGGCGACCTTGGCGTCGATGGCGCACTGGGCATAGAACTTCGCCGCGTCCTCGGAACCGACGGGCAGGTAGCAGACGAGGACGTCGACCTGCTTGTCCTTGAGGATCTGGACGACGTCGACCGGCGCCTCGGCGGACTCCTCGATGGTCTCGCGGTAGTACTTGCCGAGGCCGTCGAGGGTGTGGCCGCGCTGGACGGTCACGCCGGTGTTCGGCACATCGCAGATCTTGATGGTGTTGTTCTCGGAGGCGCCGATGGCGTCTGCGAGGTCGAGGCCGACCTTCTTCGCGTCGACATCGAACGCGGCGACGAACTCCACGTCACGGACGTGGTAGTCGCCGAACTGCACGTGCATGAGGCCGGGGACCTTCGACGCCGGATCGGCGTCCTTGTAGTACTCGACTCCCTGCACCAGCGACGCGGCGCAGTTGCCCACGCCGACGACGGCTACGCGAACCGAACCCATTCCGGTTGCTCCCTGTGTGTACGAGTGAGGCCCTGACGGGACCTCACGTGGCGGTGTCGTCGGGCGTATCCGGCCGGGAGGTGTCCCCGGACCGGGGCAGGCCGCCCGACTCTCCAGATGTGGTGTCCTGCTGAGCGGGCCCCCCGGAGGCGGAACCACGGAGGTCCCGTCCGGCCCGCTCGCTCTCGATGAGCTCGTTCAGCCAGCGCACTTCGCGCTCCACGGACTCCATCCCGTGGCGCTGGAGCTCAAGCGTGTAGTCGTCGAGGCGCTCCCGGGTGCGCGCCAGGGAGGCGCGCATCTTCTCCAGGCGCTCCTCCAGCCGGCTGCGTCGCCCCTCAAGCACGCGCATGCGTACGTCGCGCGACGTCTGCCCGAAGAAGGCGAAGCGAGCGGCGAAGTGCTCGTCCTCGTACACATCGGGCCCGGTCTGCGAGAGCAGCTCCTCGAAGTGCTCTTTGCCTTCCGCCGTGAGCCGATAGACGATCTTGGCGCGGCGTCCGGTGAGAGGCGCGGCGAGGGCGTCCTCGGCGGTGCTCCCCGGCTCTTCGATCAACCAGCCGTTGGCGACCAGCGTCTTGAGGCAGGGGTAGAGCGTCCCGTAGCTGAACGCACGGAACACTCCCAGTGATGTGTTGAGTCGTTTGCGCAGCTCATAGCCGTGCATCGGGGATTCGCGGAGCAGGCCGAGTACGGCGAATTCGAGGATCCCGGAACGCCGGCTCATCGTCGCCTCCTCCCTGCCGCGGCCCTTGCGACGGGGCGCCTTGACGGTCCTTATGTCGAGCTGATGTATCGACTCGATACATCACGACGATAGAACGGCCTTCCGGATGCGACAAGAGGGAGGACGGTGAACGGGATCACATCACCGATTCGTAGGAAGTAAGTTGCCTGGTTTGGGGTGAACCTCGGGGCTAGGTGGGTTTTGACGGTGCGTAGTCTGTGCGGCATGCAGACCACCGGGAACCGAGTGACGCCTGGGGACGTCCTCGTCCCCGGTGCAGTACGGGTGAATGCGGGACCGACCACATCCGTACTTCGGGGGGACCGGAAACCTGCCGCCGTTTCCAGGCGCGCCACGGTGCGCCTGCCCTAGGAGTAGTCGTTCGATGAGCGAGCACCGCCGCAAACCGCCGCAGCCGCAGGGAGGCGGACGTGCCGCGGCCCGACGCGGCCAGTCCGGCTTGCCCACCGGCCGCCGCGCGGCACCGCGAGGCGCCACCGGGTCTCCTTCCGACTCGTACGGGTCGGATTCCGGGTCGGGAGCCGAGGAGCGGCCGTACGGCGGCCGCGCCGAGGCCCGGCGTGCGGCCCAGAGAAGCTCAGGCGGTCGCCGCAGAGCAGCCGACCCGGCCCAGAGCGGCGGACGCGCCGGTCCCGGACGAGGCAGAGGGCGATCGGTTCCTCCTGGCAGGAAACGGCTCATCGACTACCCCCGGGCCGACAGGTACGGGTGGCGTCGCTGGGTGCCGTCCTGGAAGCTCGTCTCCGGCCTGTGCATCGGCTTCTTCGGCAGCCTCGTGGCCGCGGCGGGCATCGCGTACGCGATGGTGGACATCCCCGACATCGCCAAGACCGCCGAGGCGCAGAACAACGTCTACTACTGGGCCGACGGCAGCGAGATGGTCGCCACGGGTGGCGAGACGAATCGCCAGATCGTCAATCTCTCGCAAATCCCCGAGGATATGCGCAACGCCGTCATCTCCCAGGAGAACAAGACCTTCTACACGGACAGCGGCATCGACCCGAAGGGCATCGCCCGCGCCGTGTTCAACATGGCCAGGGGCGGCGCGACGCAGGGTGGCTCCACGATCACCCAGCAGTACGTCAAGAACGCGATGCTCGACGACCAGTCGCAGACCGTCTCCCGGAAGGTCCAGGAGATCTTCGTCTCCATCAAGGTGGGCTCGCAGCTCTCCAAGGACGAGATCATGGCCGGCTACCTGAACTCCGGGTACTACGGCCGCGGGGCCTACGGCATCCAGGCGGCGGCGCGCGCGTACTTCAAAAAGGACGCCATCGACCTGAACGCGGGGCAGTGCGCCTTCCTGGCAGCGATGCTCAAGGGCGCCACGTACTACGACCCGGCGGGTGCCACCTCGATCGACCCCGCCGCCACGCCCGAGGCGAACAGCAGGCGGGCGGAGATCCAGATGCAGGACACCCTGGACAAGATGGTCGAGTACGGCCATCTGGATGCCGCGACGCGGGCCAAGTACACCGAGCTTCCCCGAACCCAGAGTCCGCGTTCGAACGCGGCGCTGAGCGGCCAGGTCGGCTACCTCGTCGACCTTGCCAAGGCGTATGTGGTCAACAACACGGACATCACCCAGAGCGATCTGGAACAGGGCGGCTACTCGATCTACACGACCTTCGACAAGAACAAGGTCAACGAGCTTGAGGACTCGGTCAAGAAGGTCCAGAAGGCCAACATCGACCCCGAGAAGCGTCCTGAGACGGACACGCACGTCCAGTTCGGCGGTGCCTCCGTGGACCCGAAGACCGGTGCGATCAAGGCCATCTACGGCGGTGAGGACGCGACCAAGCACTTCACCAACAACGCCGACGTCACCGGCGCCCAGGTCGGTTCGACGTTCAAGCCGTTCGTGCTCGCGGCAGGGATGACGTGGGGTGTGCGGGACCCGGATCTGGGTCCGACCCAAGCACAGGACGAGCGGACCCAGGTGTCCCCGAAGAGCCTCTACAGCGGCAAGAACAAACTCAAGATCGAGGAGTACAACGGAGACGTCTGGAAGAACGAGGAGGGCAAAGAGTGGCTGCAGGTCAATGACGGCGACCAGTCGTACGGCAGTCCGCCCAACTACGACATCGACCTCCGGGAGGCGATGCGGGAGTCGGTGAACTCCGCCTATGTGCAGCTGGGCATGGACGTCGGCCTGGACAAGGTGGAGGAGGCCGCCATCAACGCGGGCCTCAAGGAGGACAGCCTGTCCGGCACCGACTATCCGACGTTCTCCATCGGCACCTCCGACCCCAGTGCGATCCGCATGGCGGGTGCGTACGCCACGTTCGCATCCAGCGGCGAGCAGCGTGACCCCTACTCCGTGGAGAAGGTCACGAGCAAGGACGGCACGGTCTTCACGCACGAGACGCAGACCAAGCAGGCGTTCACCAAGGACGTCGCCGACAACGTCACGGACGTCCTGAAGACGGTCGTCGACGAGGGCACGGGTACCAACGCCCAGCTGACGGGGCGCGACGTGGCGGGCAAGACCGGTACCACCGACGGCAACAAGTCCGCCTGGTTCGTCGGCTACACCCCGCAGCTGTCCACGTCGATCACGATGTTCCGTTACGACGACGATGAGACCAAGAAGAACCGTACGTTCCTGGAGATGTACGGCACAGGCGACCAGGATTCGATCCATGGCGCCTCGTTCCCGGCGCAGATCTGGCACGACTACATGGAAGAGGCGCTGAAGGGCGAGCCTGTGGAGAAGTTCCCGACGCCCAAGCCCATCGGTGAGATCGTCAATGAGCCGACGCCGACTCCCACTCCTACCTTCACCGAGACGCAGGAGGAGAGCCCGACGCCGACTCCGACGCCCAGTGAGTCCCTCGCCTCTCCCTCGCCCTCGACATCCGAGACCTGTGGCTTCTTTGGCTGTGACGACTCGGGCGGCTCCGAAACGGGAGGTGCGAACAGCGGAGGTACGGACGGCGGTGTGACGTCTTCACCGACGCCTACGGATACGGGCGACGAGAATGGAAACCAGGGCAATGGCAACGGGGGCCTTTTCGGAGGGTCAACAGGCTAGGTGCCGGATCGTCCGGTGTGACTGTTTCACGTGAAACACCCGGATGTTTCACGTGAAACGAGGGCCGCCGCACCCACGAGGTGCGGCGGCCCTCGACGTACTCCTAGGTCGGTACGGCAGGATGTGCCCCATGCCCAGCGCAGAATCGACGCAAGCGAGCGTGCACGAGCCGGAGCCGGTACCGCCGACCAAGACCGACGAGGTCGCGGCGACCGGCAGTGAGCTGATCGGCGGCCCCATCGGCCGACGTGCCCTGCTCGGGACGTCCTGGTGGACCCCCGTGAGAGTCATCGCGCTGGTGGCGATCGGCATGTTCGCCCTCGGCCTGGTCCAGAAGGCGCCCTGCTACAACGGCGCCTGGTTCTTCGGTGCCAGTTCGCAGTACACGCACGCGTGCTACTCGGACATCCCGCACCTCTACCAGGGGCGCGGGTTCGCCGACGGGCTGGTGCCGTACTTCGACAAGCTCTCCGGCGATATGCAGTACCTCGAATACCCGGTGCTGACCGGAGTGTTCATGGAGGTGGCCGCCTGGCTCACGCCGGGCAGCGGCAGCATCCAGGACCAGGAGCAGTGGTACTGGATGGTCAATGCCGGGCTGCTGATGGTGTGCGCCGTCGTCATCGCCGTCTGCGTGACCCGTACGCACGCCCGGCGGCCCTGGGACGGTCTGCTGATCGCCCTGGCGCCCGCCTTCGCACTGACCGCCACGATCAACTGGGACCTGCTGGCTGTCGCTCTGACGGCCGCGGCGATGCTGATGTGGTCGCGGGGCCGCTCCCTCGCCTTCGGGGTTCTCCTAGGGCTTGCCACGGCCGCCAAGCTCTATCCCTTCCTCCTGCTCGGGCCGCTGCTGGTGCTCTGCTGGCGGGCCGGTAAATGGCGGGAGTTCGGTACGGCACTGGCAGGGGCGGTCGTCGCCTGGCTGGTCGTGAACCTGCCGGTGATGCTGTTCGCCTTCGAAGGGTGGTCGAAGTTCTACGAGTTCAGCCAGGAGCGGGGCGTCGACTTCGGCTCCTTCTGGCTGATCATGGCCCAGAACTCGACCAACCCGCTCAGCACCGACACGGTCAACACGCTTGCCACGCTGCTGGTGCTGGTGTGCTGCGCGGGCATCACGGCGCTCACCCTGACCGCACCGCGCCGTCCACGCTTCGCCCAGCTCGCCTTCCTGATCGTCGCGGCCTTCATCCTCACCAACAAGGTCTACTCGCCGCAGTACGTCCTGTGGCTGATCCCGCTGGCCGCGCTGGCCCGGCCGAAGTGGCGGGACTTCCTGATCTGGCAGGCCTGCGAGGTGGCGTACTTCCTGGGCATCTGGCTGTACCTCGCCTACACGACCAGCGGAGACGCCCACAAGGGCCTTCCGACCGACGGCTACCACTGGGCCATCGGCGTGCACCTGCTGGGGACGCTGTACCTGTGCGTGCTGATCGTGCGTGACATCCTCATGCCGGAGCGGGACGTGGTGCGCAGGGCCGGCGACGACGATCCCTCGGGAGGCGTCCTCGACGGCGCCGAAGACGTCTTCGTGCTCGGCGCGGCCGCCCATCCCCCTCGGCACGCGGCTCCGTTCGAGGGAACTCAAGTGGAGTGGGGCGGCACAGGCCCTGGGCCGTCCGAGGAGCGTTCGCTCTGAGCGAACGCGGCGTACGCGGGCCACGTAAAAGGCCGTACACGGTGTTTCCGGGTACGGCCTTTCCTGCTGTCGTGCCGCTGCTCAGCGGTCGACGATCCGGTCGAACTGTGTGGTGGTGTGCCGCAGATGGGCCACCAGCTCGTCGCCGACCTTTGGCTCCGGGGCGTCCGCGGGCACGAAGAGAATGGAGACCTGCATGTGCGGCGGCTCCGCGAACCAACGCTGCTTGCCGCCCCAGACGAACGGCGAGAGGTTCCGGTTGACGGTGGCGAGGCCGGCGCGGGCGACGCCCTTGGCGCGGGGCATGACGCCGTGCAGCGCCTTCGGGGCCTCCAGACCCACTCCGTGCGACGTACCGCCCGCCACGACCACCAGGTAGCCGTCCGAGGCCGCCTTCTGCTGCCGGTAGCCGAAGCGGTCGCCCTTGGAGACGCGGGTGACATCCAGGACCGCGCCGCGGTACTCGGTGGCTTCGTGGTCGCCCAGCCACAGCCGGGTGCCGATGCGGGCACGGAAGCGGGTCTGCGGGAACTGCTGCTGGAGGCGGGTGAGTTCTTCGGCCTTCAGGTGGCTGACGAACATCGTGTGCAGGGGCAGGCGGGCCGCGCGCAGCCGGTCCATCCATCCGATGACCTCCTCGACGGCGTCCGAGCCGTCGGTGCGGTCCAGTGGCAGATGGATGGCGAAGCCCTCCAGACGGACGTTCTCGATGGCGGCGTGCAGCTGCGGCAGGTCCTGCCCGCTCACGCCGTGCCGCTTCATCGAGGACATCACCTCGATGACCACACGGGCGCCCACGAGGCCGTACACGCCGTCCACCGACGACACCGAGCGGATGACCCGGTCCGGCAGCGGCACCGGCTCCTCGGCACGCCGGTACGGCGTGAGCACCAGCAGGTCACCGCCGAACCAGTCCTTGATGCGCGCGGCCTCGTACGTCGTGCCGACGGCGAGGACCTCCGAGCCCATCCGGGTGGCCTCCTCGGCGAGACGTTCGTGCCCGAAGCCGTAGCCGTTGCCCTTGCAGACCGGGACGAGGCCCGGGAACTGCTCCTGCACGTGCTTGTGGTGCGCCCGCCAGCGCGCGGTGTCGACGTAGAGCGTGAGCGCCATGGCCGGACCTGGAACCTTTCTCGTGGCTGCGGTGTATCAGAGATGTGAAAGCAAATTGTGGTGTGTCAGCGGCGGGACATGTAGATGTCGAGCGCCTTGTGGAGCAGCTTGTTGAGCGGGAAGTCCCACTCGCCGAGGTATTCGGCGGCCTGCCCACCCGTGCCCACCTTGAACTGGATCAGGCCGAAGAGGTGGTCGGTCTCGTCCAGCGAGTCGGAGATACCGCGCAGGTCGTAGACGGTGGCGCCGAGCGCATAGGCGTCGCGCAGCATCGTCCACTGCATCGCGTTCGAGGGCCGGACCTCGCGGCCGATGTTGTCGGACGCGCCGTAGGAGTACCAGACGTGCCCGCCGACGACCAGCATGGTCGCGGCCGACAGGTTCACACCGTTGTGGCGCGCGAAGTACAGCCGCATGCGGTTGGGGTCCTCGGTGTTGAGGGCCGTCCACATGCGCTGGAAGTACGACAGCGGGCGGGGCCGGAAGTGGTCACGCACAGCGGTGATCTCGTACAGCCGCTGCCATTCCTCAAGGTCGTGATAGCTGCCCTGGACAACCTCGACACCAGCCTTCTCGGCCTTCTTGATGTTGCGGCGCCAGAGCTGGTTGAAGTTCTTGTGGACGTCTTCCAGGGAGCGGTTGGCCAGCGGCACCTGAAACACGTACCGGGGCTGTACGTCACCGAAGCCGGCGCCCCCGTCCTCCCCCTGCTGCCAGCCCATACGGCGGAGCTTGTCGGCGACCTCGAAGGCGCGCGGCTCGATGAAGTCGGCCTCGATGTCGCGCAGGCGCTTCACGTCCGGGTTCTGGATGCCCTGCTTGATGGAGCCGGCCTCCCAGCGCCGAATGATCACCGGGGGGCCCATCTTCACGGAGAAGGCACCCTGCTGCTTGAGGTGCGCGAGCATCGGTTCCAGCCACTCGGTGAGATTCGGCGCGAACCAGTTGATGACCGGGCCCTCGGGCAGATAGGCCAAGTAGCGCTTGATCCTGGGCAGTTGCCGGTAGAGGACGAGCCCTGCGCCGACCAGTTCACCGGTGCGGTCGTCGAACCAGCCGAGGCTCTCGGAGCGCCACTCCGCCTTGACGTCGGCCCATGCCGGGACCTGCATGTGGCTCGCCGCTGGCAGGCTCTGGATGTATGCCAGATGGTGCTCGCGACTGATCGTCCTCAGGGTCAGGCTCATTCGGGGCGCTCCTCGGGCTGGTCTGTCCCCATGGGTACAGGGGCTCCGGCTCTAGCGCCGAAGCCTACTGCGCCTTGCGCGCGCCCCGACTGGGCGTACGGCAGCTTCGCCCCGGCCTGTTGGCCACCGAGGCGTTCCACGGTGTTGAGAGGAGGGTGTTCTAAGGCGTCAGCCGAAGACCCCGCCGAAGAGACCGCCGTGTGCCATGCCGAGGAAGAAGCCGACACCTGCCGCTCCAAGACCCAGGATCAGGCCGAAGCGTTCGCGGGTCGTAACGGAGATCCACTGCCCGTAGGCGCCGGTGACGATCCCCACCAGGCCGGTCCAGGAGCTGAGCAGGTGCAGGCTGTGGAACATCGCCGTGACGAAGGACGTGATCCCCAGTACCAGCGTCACCGCGAGCAGCGTGTCCTGGAGCGGGTGGGGTTTGCCGTCGGTGGCGAAGAGGCCTCCGACGGTGTTGGGTCGCAATGCTTGTGCCATAGGGCACCTCCTGCGGAAGACGGCGCATCGTAGCGCCATACACACCCGATGTGTACAGATTGTCGGTTCCAGCGACCGGATTTCAACCGGAAGCAGGTGTGCGGGTACTCTTTACCCTCTGCACCGGTGTATGCCCATGCCACGGCTCGGAATTCCCAGGGGAACCCCCGATTGTCAGTGGCGGCCGATACCGTTGCGTACGCATCACAACCCTCCTGCCACGGAACGACCGTGGCCGCTGAGTCCAAAGGAGGTGGGTTCCATATGCGTCACTACGAGGTGATGGTCATCCTCGACCCCGATCTGGAGGAGCGCGCTGTCGCCCCCCTGATCGAGAACTTCCTCTCCGTCGTCCGCGAGGGCAACGGCAAGGTCGAGAAGGTCGACACCTGGGGCCGTCGTCGTCTCTCGTACGAGATCAAGAAGAAGCCCGAGGGCATCTACTCGGTCATCGACCTGCAGGCCGAGCCTGCGGTCGTCAAGGAGCTCGACCGCCAGATGAACCTGAACGAGTCGGTCCTCCGGACCAAGGTCCTCCGCCCCGAGACCCACTGAGCTCTCCCGCTCAGCTGAACTCGGGACTCTGAGTAGCAGCACTAGCAGCCAGCAGCAGCAAACCCGCCGAGAGGTTCCCCATGGCAGGCGAGACCGTCATCACGGTCGTCGGCAATCTTGTCGATGACCCCGAGCTGCGCTTCACCCCCTCTGGTGCGGCGGTCGCGAAGTTCCGTGTCGCGTCCACGCCCCGCACCTTCGACCGGCAGACGAACGAGTGGAAGGACGGCGAGAGCCTGTTCCTCACCTGCTCGGTCTGGCGTCAGGCGGCGGAGAACGTCGCCGAGTCGCTCCAGCGAGGCATGCGCGTCATCGTGCAGGGCCGGCTGAAGCAGCGGTCCTACGAGGACCGTGAGGGCGTCAAGCGCACGGTCTACGAGCTGGATGTCGAGGAAGTCGGCGCCAGCCTGCGCAGCGCCACGGCCAAGGTCACCAAGACCGCCGGCCGCGGTGGCCAGGGTGGTTACGGCGGCGGTGGCGGCCAGGGTGGCGGCGGCTGGGGCGGTGGCCCCGGCGGCGGTCAGCAGGGCGGTGGCGGTGCTTCCGCCGACGACCCGTGGGCGACCGGCGCTCCCGCCGGTGGCCAGCAGGGCGGCGGCGGTGGCTGGGGTGGAAACTCCGGCGGCGGTGGCGGCGGCTACTCGGACGAGCCCCCCTTCTAGAACTTCGGGCCCAGGTGCCCGTGGCCGAAGGCGGGTCGTACCCCAAACTTCTTGATCACACAGGAGAAACACCATGGCGAAGCCGCCTGTGCGCAAGCCGAAGAAAAAGGTCTGCGCTTTCTGCAAGGACAAGGTCACGTACGTGGACTACAAGGACACGAACATGCTGCGGAAGTTCATTTCCGACCGCGGCAAGATCCGTGCCCGCCGCGTGACCGGCAACTGCACGCAGCACCAGCGTGATGTCGCCACGGCCGTCAAGAACAGCCGTGAGATGGCGCTGCTGCCCTACACCTCCACCGCGCGATAAGGGAAGGGTGACCGACACATGAAGATCATCCTGACCCACGAGGTCTCCGGCCTCGGTGCCGCGGGCGACGTCGTCGACGTCAAGGACGGTTACGCTCGCAACTACCTGATTCCGCGGAACTTCGCGATCCGTTGGACCAAGGGTGGCGAGAAGGACGTCGAGCAGATCCGTCGTGCTCGCAAGATCCACGAGATCCAGACCATCGAGCAGGCCAACACCGTGAAGGCCCAGCTTGAGGGCGTGAAGGTCCGCCTGGCTGTCCGCTCCGGCGACGCCGGTCGTCTCTTCGGTTCCGTCACTCCGGCCGACATCGCTTCCGCGATCAAGGCTTCCGGTGGCCCCGAGGTCGACAAGCGACGGATCGAGCTCGGTTCACCGATCAAGACCCTGGGCGCTCACGAGACGTCCGTGCGTCTGCACCCCGAGGTTGCCGCCAAGGTCAGCATCGAGGTCGTCGCGGCGTAAGTGCTGCGCTCGCGAGAGCAGTGTGTGGGGCCGCACCCTTCGGGGAGCGGCCCTCTCTGCTTGCCGGGTGTTTCACGTGAAACAACGTGACCGCATGCGGCCGGTCAGGGGGCGGAGCTTCGGTCGATGGCGCCTCATGAGCCCATTGCTCGTGGCGGGCCTCCATCTGCTCATGTTTCACGTGAAACCCTCAGCGCGTCGCGCCGGTGACGATCCAGCGGCCCGAGCGGGTGCGCAGCCACAAGGTCAGCATCCGGACGGTCATCATCAGTGTCATGGCGGCCCAGACTGCGGTGAGTTCTCCGCCGAGTGTGGGGATGAGCAGCGCGACGGGGAGGAAGACCGCAAGGGTGACCGCCATCGCCCATGCCAGGTAGGGTCCGTCTCCCGCGCCCATCAGGACGCCGTCCAGGACGAACACGATGCCGCAGATCGGCTGTGAGAGGGCGACCACCAGCAGAGCGGGCAGGGCGGCGTCTTTGACCACGGAGTCACTGGTGAACACTGGCAGGAACAGTGGACGGGTGAGCATGACCAGCAGTCCCAGGACGACTCCGGTGGCGACACCCCACTCCACCATGCGTCGGCATGCGGCGCGGGCACCCTCGGTGTCCCCGGCGCCCAGATAGCGTCCGATGATGGCCTGCCCGGCTATCGCTATGGCATCCAACGCGAAGGCGAGCAGACTCCACAGGGACAGGATGATCTGGTGTGCCGCGACATCGGCATCGCCGAGGCGGGCTGCTACGGCCGTGGCGATCATCAGGATCGCCCGCAGGGAAAGCGTGCGCACCAGCAGGGGCAGGCCTGCTTGCGCGGATGCCCGGATCCCGGCAGCGTCGGGGCGCAGCGAAGCGCCATGGCTGCGGGCGCCCCGGACGACCACCACGAGGTAGGCCGTCGCCATACCGCACTGGGCGATGACAGTGCCCCAGGCGGATCCGGCGATGCCGAGGTCGGCGCCGTAAACGAGTCCCACGTTCAGGACGCCATTGGCGACGAAGCCAGCGATTGCGACGTACAGAGGCGTCTTGGTGTCCTGTAGTCCGCGCAGGACCCCTGTCGCGGCGAGCACGACGAGCATGGCCGGTATGCCAAGCGATGAGATCCGCAGATAGGTGGTCGCATATGGCGCCGCGGTGTCCGAGGCACCGAAGAGGTCCACGAGGGCTGGTGCCGTAGGCAGGACGACGGCCACGACGGCTGCGCCGAGGAGTAGCGCGAGCCAGATGCCGTCCATGCCCTGGCGGATGGCGGACTGGAGGTCGCCGGCGCCGACGCGTCGGGCAACGGCCGCCGTGGTGGCGTAGGCGAGAAAGACAAAGACGCTGACGGCTGTCACGAGGAGGGCCGAGGCGACCCCGAGTCCGGCGAGCTGCGCCGTGCCGAGATGGCCGACGATCGCGCTGTCGGCCATGACGAAGAGGGGCTCGACGACAAGTGCGCCAAAGGCCGGGACGGCCAGTGCGACGATCTCTCGATCGTGCTGTCGCCGAACAGTCCTGGGGGTCGCGGGGGCCTGTGTCATGAGCATCAATCTAACCGTCCACAGGTAAGAGATGCAATGTATTAGTGACCCTTACTGACTGTCTCGGCCGGTGTAGCTTTGTGTGCGGTTTGAAGCGATCTTGATCCGGCGAAGAAGTTTTTTCTTCTGCACAGCCGGTGGATGGTAAAAGTGCAGGTCAAAGCCGTTTGTGTGGCGGGGGCGGGGGCTTGTTCACAGGCCTGTCCACCGTGTCGTGCACAGGTTTTGCGGAGTTCTCCACAGCATCGGGACCGTCGTCCACATGGCCTGTGGATAACCAGATTGGCTGACGGTGCCGCGGGGCCTACGGTGGTCCGACGCCTACTCCGCCCGTCGGCTCGAAAACCATCACAAATCCGACGCGTCAGAAGCGGAGTTGGGCCTCTTATTTGTCAGTGCCGTGCCGTAGAAAAGAGAGGCGCGGCGAGGTCCGCTGGGCGGACGGGAGGAGGTGGCTCGGTGAGTATTTCCGAGCCCTTGGACGACCCGTGGGCCGATACCGGTCCAGGTGATCGTCTCCCCGCGTCTCGCCGACGCGGCGACGGAGGCCGTGGCCGCGACGAACAGCACGACCGCGGCCGGGAGAACGGCACCTGGGACGGCGGGGGCACCTCCTTCGAGCGTGTACCGCCGCAGGACCTCGACGCCGAGCAATCCGTCCTCGGCGGCATGCTTCTGTCCAAGGACGCCATCGCCGACGTCGTCGAAATCCTCAAGGGCCACGACTTCTACAAGCCCGCGCATGAAACGATCTTCCAGGCGATCCTCGACGTCTATGCGAAAGGAGAGCCGGCCGACCCGATCACGATCGCCGCCGAGCTGACCAAGCGCGGCGAGATCAACAAGGTGGGCGGTGCGTCGTATCTCCACGGCCTTGTCCAGACCGTGCCGACGGCTGCGAACGCCGAGTACTACGCCGAGATCGTGCACGAGCGGGCCGTCCTGCGCCGCCTGGTCGAGGCGGGTACCCGTATCACCCAGATGGGATATGCGGCCGACGACGACGTCGACGAGATCGTCAACCGCGCCCAGGCCGAGATCTACGCGGTCACCGAGCAGCGCACCAGTGAGGACTACCTGCCGCTCGGCGACATCATGGAAGGTGCGCTCGACGAGATCGAGGCGATCGGTTCGCGCAGCGGCGAGATGACCGGTGTGCCCACAGGATTCACCGACTTCGACTCGCTGACCAACGGGCTGCACCCGGGGCAGATGGTGGTCATCGCCGCGCGTCCTGCCATGGGCAAGTCCACGCTCGCGCTCGACTTCGCGCGCGCCGCGTCGATCAAGCACAACCTGCCGAGCGTCATCTTCTCCCTCGAAATGGGCCGCAACGAAATCGCGATGCGTTTGCTGTCCGCCGAGGCCCGCGTCGCCCTGCACCACATGCGATCCGGCACTATGACCGACGAGGACTGGACGCGCCTGGCCCGCCGGATGCCGGACGTCTCGGCCGCCCCGCTCTACATCGACGACTCCCCGAACCTGTCGATGATGGAGATCCGCGCCAAGTGCCGTCGACTGAAGCAGCGCAACGACCTGAAGCTGGTCGTCATCGACTACCTCCAGCTGATGCAGTCCGGTGGCTCCAAACGGGCCGAGAGCCGTCAGCAGGAGGTCTCGGACATGTCCCGTAACCTCAAGCTGCTGGCCAAGGAGCTGGAGCTCCCGGTCATCGCGCTCTCCCAGCTGAACCGTGGTCCCGAGCAGCGGACCGACAAAAAGCCGATGGTCTCCGACCTGCGTGAGTCCGGCTCCATCGAGCAGGACGCCGACATGGTGATCCTGCTGCACCGCGAGGACGCCTACGAGAAGGAGTCGCCGCGAGCGGGCGAGGCCGATCTGATCGTGGCCAAGCACCGTAACGGCCCGACGGCTACGATCACGGTCGCCTTCCAGGGGCACTACTCGCGTTTCGTGGACATGGCACAGACCTGATTCGACGGCTGTAGGGTCATCTGCCTGCTCCTTGTGCCGGTCCGGCCGGCACTGGTGGCAGAGGCGGCGAGGTCGCATCACGCGACGGCGGTCGCCTCAAGCTCGACCATGTGGCTGGGGATCGCCAGCCGCGTCACCCCGAGCATCGTGGTGGTCGGCGCCACCCCGGCGGTGCCCAACCGCGCCGCCAGCACGCCGTAGTGCTGGAAAAGCAGGTCGACGTCGGTCGTGTAGACGTTGAGGCGGACGAGGTTCGCGAGAGACATGCCGGCCTCGTCGAGCACGGCCTCCAGGTTGGCGATGGTCAGCGCCAACTGCCCCGCCATGTCGCCGTCATGCTGGGGCCTGCCGTCGTCGCTCATCGCCGTCTGCCCCGAGACGTACAGGGTCCGGGTGTGCCCGGAGACGACCTCCCCCTGGTTGAACCCCAACTCGGCAGACCACGTCACCGGGTTGACCGCCGTTCGTTCCATTGCCACGTCAGCTCCATTCGATTTACGGGGAGTACGTACGGCCATCGGCTCGGTAGCCGTCAGCTTCGACGTCGTGTTGACGAGCCTCGCAACAAAACACGACATCCTTGGTCACGTATTTCGATAACGTCCTCGCATGCGCGCCGACCGATTGGTCTCGCTGGTGCTGCTACTGCGTCAGCGCGGTCTGCTGACTGCGGACACGCTGGCCCGTGAGTTGGAGGTGTCCACCCGCACCGTGCTGCGCGACATCGAGGCGCTGTCCGCGGCCGGCGTCCCGGTCTACGCCGAACGTGGCCGGTACGGCGGATTCGCGTTGTCGCCCGGCTTCCGGACCGAGCTCACCGGTCTGAACCACGACGAAGCCCTTGCCTTGCTGACCGCCGGATCGGGGCGCGGCGAGCAGGTATTCGGCCTCGGCTCGGCGCTCGCTTCGGCTATGCGAAAGGTGGTCGACGCGCTGCCCGAAAGCCACCGGGCCACCGGGCCACCGCGAGCGATGCGGTCCAGCGACTTCTCGTCGACCCGGAGACCGATCTGCTCTCACGCCGGCTGGTCACTGAGGAGGTACCCGACGCCACGATGATCGAGGTGCGGCGCGCGGTGCTCGCCGGACACAAGCTGCGCATCCACTACGCGGCCGCGGGCCAGACAGCACGGTGGCGCACGGTGGACCCGATCGGCCTGGTCACGGTACGCGACCGGGGCTACTTGCTGGCCACGAGATCTGGCGCGGACCGCACCTACCGGCTGTCGCGGATGTTGGCCGCCGAGGAGCTCCCCGAAACGGCACAGCGGCCAAACCGGGTCGATCTGGACCGGATCTGGCGGGAGCGCTCGGCGTAGTTTCTCTCTGGCGGCGACCACATCACCGTGCTGGTGCGGGTGAACCCGGCACGCCGTGAGGACCTGCTGGACACCGCGCTGGCCGTCCGCGCAGAAGCCCCCGACACAGACGGCTGGCTGCGGCTGGAAGTGACCTTCCAGGATTCACGCCACGCCGAGTGGGCGCTGTGGCAGCTCAGCACGGACGCGGAAGCCCTGGGCCCGCAGTCGTTGCGCACCTCCCTACGCGACCGCGCCGCCGCGATGGCCACCAGCTACCGAGCCTCATCCGACGGGCGGGCACGCGGAAATGCGCTCGACGTGTGCCGTCCCGGCGGATGGACTGAGGAGTATGACGACAACTCAGGATGAGCTTCTTCCCGGCACGCGCAGGGCGCTGCTGCACCGGATCGCGGTTGCCCAGGCCGAAGGACGTGCGCCGTCGCTGGTCGCGGCTGTCGTACGGGGCGGGCGGACGGTGTGGCACGGTGCCCGGACCTCAGTGGACGGACACGCGCCCGACGAGAACATGCAGTTCAGGATCGGCTCGATCACCAAGACCTTCACAGCCGTTCTTGTGCTGAGGCTGCGCGATGAGGGAGTGCTCGACCTCGGTGATCCGCTGGAGAAGCATCTGCCGGGTACCGGCGCGGGGGAGGCCACGATCGCCGATCTCCTCGCGCACACAAGCGGGTTGGCGGCCGAGTCGCCCGCGCCCTGGTGGGAGCGAATACCAGGGACCCTGCGCCCCGATCTCGCCGACGTGCTCGGAAAGCAGCCCTTCGTGCATCCCGTAGGCCGCCGCTTCCACTACTCGAACCCCGGCTACACGATGCTGGGCGCGCTCGTCGAGAAGCTGCGGGGAGCTGCTTGGGAGGACGTACTACGGCGTGAAGTGCTCGAACCTCTGGGCCTGAACCGCACGAGTGCTCAACCTCAGGCGCCGCATGCGGGTGGCTGGGCCGTGCATCCCTGGGCCGATGTGATGTCGCCCGAGCCGGCCGAGGACCTCGGACGGATGGCTGCGGCCGGTCAACTCTGGTCCACGACCGGCGATTTGGCGCGATTCTCGGTCTTCCTCGCCAAGGGAGACAGCCAGGTGTTGAGCGCGGAGACGGTACGGGAGATGTGGACGCCGGCGGCACCCGCTGAGGTGGCGGATGTCGTGGACGGTGTGACCTATGGTCTCGGCATGCAGCTCCAGAGCAGGGACGGCCGGTTGCTCGTGGGGCACTCGGGCTCGCTGCCGGGTTTCCTGGCGAACCTCACGATGAGCGTGGAGGACGACGTCGCGTCGGTGGTGCTGGCCAACTGCACGTCCGGGCCCCTGCTGGGCACGGTCGGCCCCGACCTCGTACGCATCGTCGCCGACGCTGAGCCGCGCATTCCCGAACCCTGGCGCCCCCTGCCGGAAGTCGACCGGTCCGCACTGGAGTTGACGGGGCAGTGGTACTGGGGGACGCACGCTTTCGCCCTGCGGCTCACGGCCGCCGAGGGGGTTTCACTGGAGCCGTTGTCCGGCACCGGCCGGCGCTCGCGCTTCCGGTCGAACGGCGACGGCACCTGGACCGGCCTGGAGAGCTACTACGCCGGAGAGCTTCTACGGGCCGTACGGCGGGCGGACGGGACAGTGGACCATCTGGACCTCGGGTCGTTCGTGTTCACACGTCAGCCGTACGACGAGGCGGCTTCTGTACCAGGTGGAGTCGATCCGGCAGGCTGGCGGGGCATTCGGTAACCAGGGGACGGGCGCGTAGGACATGAGAGGGGCCCTGTTTCACGTGAAACAGGGCCCCTCCGTCACAGCATGAGCTTGAACCCCACATGCGAGGCGTCGAAGCCCAGCCGCTCATAGAAGCGATGCGCATCAGTGCGGGAGGCGTCGGACGTCAACTGCACCAACCGGCAGTGTCGGCGCCGTGATTCGTCGACCGCCCACTCGATGAGCTGTGTACCGAGACCGCCGCCGCGCTCGTCCGCGTGGATGCGTACTGCCTCAACGATCGAGCGGGTCGATCCCTTCCGGGACAGCCCGGGGATGATCGTCAACTGCAGGGTCCCGACAATCCGGCCCTCCCTTACGGCCACGACCAAGTGCTGGTTCGGATCGCCGCTGAGGCGCTCCAGAGCCGCCAGATAGGGGGTCAGGTCGTCCGGGGATTCGCGCTGGGCCCCCAAGGGGTCATCGGCGAGCATGGCCACGATCGCGGGGACGTCGTCCTTGACCGCGGGACGTATTTCAAGATCTCCCATGCCCGCACCCTATGCGGGCAGGTTCAGCGACTCCACGACACGTACCAGCGGAGCCAGCTCGGGATTCCTGGCGGCCTCGTCGAGGGCCTCGCGCAGCGTCGCCGCTCTCGGCGTCGTCGGCCTCTCGTCCCCGGCCTGTGCAAGCCCGAAGGCGTGCGCCTGCGCGACGAACTGGCCGCGTTCAAGAAGGCCCAGGTGCAGCTCGCCATGGCGATGACCGTGCTCGGCTTCGGCGGCGTCTTCGCGGCCATCACCTACATCGCGCCGATGATGACTGACGTCGCCGGCTTTTCGCCGACGGCTCTGTCACCTGGCTGCTGCTCCTCTTCGGCCTCGGCATGGTGGGCGGCAATCTCGTCGGCGGCAAGTACGCCGACCGGGCCTGATGCCCATGCTGTATGTCTCGCTGGGCGTCCTCGCGGTCGTCCTCGCGCTGTTCACGCTCACCGCGCACAACAAGGTTCTCGCGGCGGTCACGATCGTCCTCGTCGGTGCCCTGGGCTTCGCCACCGTCCCACCCCTGCAGAAGCGGGTCCTCGACCAGGCGTACGGCGCCCCGACCCTGGCCTCGGCCGTGAACATGGGCGCCTTCACCCTCGGCAACGCGTTGTCGGCCCGGCTAGGCGGCCTCGTCATCGCGGGCGGTCTCGGCTACACCGCACCCAACTGGTGGGTGCCATCCTGGCTGCTGCGGCGCTGGTCCTGGCATTCCTTTCGGCCGCCCTGGAGCGCCGTGAGAGCACACCCATGCCCTTGTGACCGGTGCCGGCGTATCGAGGGATCTCAGCCGGCGGCCACCGTGAGTGGGGCGAACCGCCGCGTCCAGTCGCCGGGCAGTTCCGAGATGCCGTACGTCATGACCGCGTTGAAGGCCACGGAGGCCATACCTCGCTCCTTCGCCCACACCAACAGCTCCTCATGGCGCACATCGATGTCCGTGCGCAGTCGACGGTTCGTATGGGCGGCCAGGGAGGCGATCAGGGCCTTGGCGGTCTCCGTGTCATGGGCGATCAGCGGACCCACGACATGCGTGTCCATATTGGGCCAGGCGGCCGCGTATCCGACGATCCGGCCGCGCTCTTCGGCCACGCACAGCCGATCGGCGAAGGCGGGCAGGCGGGTGATGAGGTGCGTGCGATCGGTGCCGAACACCTCCTCATCGAGCCGGAGGATCGCCGTGAGGTCCTCGGCGGTGGCGGCACGCGTGGTGACCTCGGGCTTGCGGCCGCCCGGCGTGAAGTGCCCATGCAGCATTTCGGCCCGGCCGGTGACCTTGAAGCCGATTTCCTCGTACAGCGGGCGGCCGTTCGGCGTGGCGTGCAGTGTCAGGGGCGTGGTGCCCAGCTCGGACACGACGTGCCGCATCAACCGGCGGCCGACGCCCTGGCGGGCGTACCGCTCGGCGACCAGGACCATGCCGATGGCACCGAGGTCGGGGCGTTCCCGGGGACCGTACTCGGTGACGACACAGGCGCTTACGAGCCCTCCGGCCGGGTCATCGATGCCGAAGCCCTTTCCGGCCGCGAGGAGCAAGCTCCACTTGTGCTGCTCGCGCGGCCACCTCCGATCCTCGGACAAGTCGGCGCAGGCCGTGAGGTCACGAAGCGTCAGACGACGGATGGGCAGAGAAGTGAGGAAAGGAGTCGGCACGCAGGTCAGGCTGTCCGACGGGTGCCCGCTGCGTCCACCTGTTTCCGGGGAGTTGTACGACCTTTTGGCCATGTCATGGCGAGGCGCACAGCGCATCCACGAGTGTCGGAGGTTTCACGTGAAACAGGGCGAACGGAGGCCATTGGGCGCTCGGACTCGGCTCGTTCGGACTGCACTCGCGCAGAGTGCCGCATGCGCGTCCCATTAGCCTCAAGGCCCATGGCGAGACTTCATCTCTTCGACCTGGACGGCACGTTGCTTCATGGCACCTCCGCGCCCATGGAGATCTCACGGCAGCTCGGACTTGAGGCTGAGACGGTGCTGCTGGAGCAGGCGATCTCTGCGGGGGAGATCGGGCCGCCGGAGTATGCGACGAGGGTGCACGGGCTATGGAGGGATCTCACCGAGGCGCATGTGTCCGCCGCCTTCGAGGGCGCACCGTGGCTGACGCGCATCCGTGACGTCTGGGCGGAGGCCACGGCGCAGGGCGACTACTGCGCCGTGATCTCGCTCTCGCCGTCGTTCTTCGTCGAACGTCTCACGGCCTGGGGCGCGCACGCGGCCTATGGATCCCGCTTTCCCGCTCTCCCGTTCACTGAGCCTGTGGACCCTGCTGGAGTGCTCAGTGCTGCGGCCAAGGTCGAGATCGCTGACCTGCTGTGCGAGAAGTTCGGAGTAGCCCGCGCCGATTGCATCGCCTATGGCGACTCATCGTCGGACACGGACCTGTTCGGCGTGGTGCCGGTCTCCGTCGCGGTCAACGCGGACGCTGCGCTCTCCGGTCTCGCGACGCATTCCTACAAGGGGAAGGATCTGTGGGAAGCCTATGAATTGGTGCGTCATGCCCGGTAATTGAGGGAATTGCTGGTTCGCCCTCTCGCCTTATTCGTGGGGGAGCAAGGGGGGACTTGTGATCGGGGCGGCTGCCGGTATGGTCGACTCCGGTTCGCTTCCGGGGGCGGGGCACGCAGCTCTTGGTCCGGGCCGCGAGCAGGGCAATGCAGCCTAACGGGACGGAGAGATCGAAGACCCGCATTCCGGGTTATACGGCTGAGGCTTCCACGCGGGGTGGGATGCTGCGGTGACAGTACTGCGGCCAATGTCACACTCTCGCCTACTTGTCCGTACGCAGCACGAATACGGGTTGAATGTGGCCGCATTGGCCGCGGCGCCGAACGGGACAGCAGAACCGTCTGCGGGGGAAAGCAGGCACCTTCCGACCGGGGAAGTGCGCAGACCGACCGAAAGATGTTCGAGGCGAGGCACACCATGGACGCTCCGACCACCACGTCGGCCGACAACGGCACTTCCGGCGGCGGGGGCGGCTGGTTCACGCCGCGCAAGAAGCCGCCGGAGACTCCGCACGGCGAGCAGGATGCGGCAGAGGGCAGCCGCCTGGCCGGTATGCGGCCGATGAGCAGACATGCCTCCGTCACGGCCTCGGAGGGCAAGTCCCCCTCCGTCACAGCCTCGGAGGGCAAGTCTGCCTCCGTCATGGCCCCTGAGGGCACGCCGGAGACGGCCACCGTCGAGCCGCCGGCGCATGACCCCGCACGGGATGCCACGTCGCCCCCCGACATCACGCCAGGCAGCCCCGCAGCGCCGCTGTCCTCTCTGGCCGGCAGCCCGGCTGCTCCCCCGCCCCCGCTGCCCCTCCCAGCCGACCCTCCACCCCCTGAGCAGCGCGTGCCCGTCCAGCGGTCGAACTCTCCGGAGGACACCGCCTCGCCGGACGCCATTCTCATCCGCCGCACCATGGCCGAGGTCGGCCCGGTGGCTGACAAGGTCACCTCGTACTTCTACGCGCTGCTCTTCGTACGCCATCCCGACCTGCGGTCGCTGTTCCCGGCCGCGATGGACACCCAGCGGGACCGGCTGCTCAAGGCGCTGCTCACCGCGGCCGAGCACATCGACAACGCCCCGGTTCTCGTCGAGTACTTGCAGAACCTCGGCCGCGGCCACCGCAAGTACGGCACCCGTGCCGAGCACTATCCGGCGGTCGGCGAGTGCCTCATCGGCGCCCTGAGCCGGTACGCCGAGCCCATCTGGGACGCGGAGACGGAGGCGGCCTGGGTCCGGGCGTACACGATGATCTCGCAGGTGATGATCGACGCGGCGGCCGCGGACGAGTTGCGTGCCCCGGCCTGGTGGTACGCGGAGGTGGTCTCGCACGATCTCAGAACGCCGGACGTCGCGGTGATCACCGTCCGCCCGGACCAGCCCTATCCGTTCCTCGCCGGACAGTACGCGAGCCTGGAGACACCGTGGTGGCCGCGAATATGGCGGCACTACTCCTTCGCCTCGGCGCCCCGCTCCGACGGCCTGCTGTCGTTCCATGTGAAGGCCGTCCCCGCAGGCTGGGTCTCCAACGCCCTGGTACACCGCGCCCGGCCCGGCGACATCATCCGGCTCGGCCCGCCCGCCGGTTCGATGACCGTGGACCACACCACGGACAGCGGGTTGCTCTGTCTGGGCGGCGGCACCGGCATAGCGCCCATCAAGGCCCTCGTCGAGGACGTAGCCGAGCACGGCGAGCGGCGACGGGTCGAGGTGTTCTACGGCGCCCGCACCGATCACGACCTGTACGACATCGACACCATGCTCAGACTCCAGCAGTCCCACCCCTGGCTCTCGGTCCGCGCGATCGTCGACCAGCAGGCGCACCTCCAGCTCCCCGACGCCGTACGCGAGTACGGCCCCTGGACCGAGTACGACGCCTATCTCTCGGGCCCGCCCGGAATGATCCGCAGTGGTGTGGACGCCCTGAGAGACGTCGGTATCCCGTCGGAGCGCATACGGCATGACTCGGTGGAGGAGCTGGTCGCCGCCGGGGACTGATACCCAGCGCGGCATCAGCCGAGGTCCGGGGCGTGCATCGCGCGTACGCCCTCGATGTTCCCGTCCAAGTAGTGCCGTAGCGACAGCGGGACGAGATGCACGGAAGCGATGCCCACGCGGGTGAACGGCACTCGTACGATCTCGTACTCGCCTGCGGGCTCGTCCACCTCGGGCCCGTGGCGCAGGGCCGGGTCCATGGAGCCCAGCCGGCAGACGAAGAAGTGCTGCACCTTCACTCCGGTCGCGCCGCCGTCCTCGCCGATGTGCTCGACGGTGTCCACGAAGCAGGGCACCACATCGATGATCTTGGCGCCGAGTTCTTCGTGGACCTCGCGGTGCAGGGCTTCGACAACGGTCGTGTCCTCCGGCTCGACCCCGCCACCGGGGGTGACCCAGTAGGGATCGACGCCGGGCTTGGTGCGCTTGATGAGGATCAGGTCGTCACCGTCCAGAAGAACGGCACGGGCGGTGCGCTTGACCACGGGTCGGACGGTCATGGGAGAAATGTGGCCCGCGATGTTCCACGTGAAACATCGCGGCACGTCACCGCATGGGCTCGGGGCGTGATCTCTCGTGGTCGGCGGCTCAGCACCAGTCCGTGGCAGCCCGCTGCAGCCATTCATGGGCCCGGGCAATGTGCGGCATCGCCAGCGTGCCGGTACGCACCACCAGGAAGTACGTCCGCAGCGGCGGGACCGCGGGCTCGTGCAGGGCCACGACATCGCCGCGATCCAAGGCGTCGGCACAGAGATAGCGGGGCAGCACCGCGAGCCCGGCGCCCGCGGACGCGCAGGCGAGCACCGCGCGGAGATCGGGAACGATGACGGCGCCGGAGGCGGCCGGTCGGGAGTCGAAGACGGAGGCCCAGTAGCGGGAGACGAACGGCAGTGACTCGTGCACCTCCACGACCGGGAGGTTCTTCAGGACGGGTGCCCCCTTGCGGCACAGCTTCACGGAGCCGATCTGCTCGGCCCAGCGCGGGGCGGAGACCAGGACGTGCTCTTCGTCGCAGAGCGGAGTCGCCGTGAGCAGAGCACCACGCGGACGGGCCGTAGTGATGGCCAGATCGTGATGCCCGGCGGCAAGACCCTCCAAGGTTTCCTCGGCGTTCCCGAAGGAGGCGCGCAGCGCGAAGCCCTGTCCCTCCTCACCGGTCAGCTCGGTGAGCGCGGGCAGCGCCCGCTCGGCGGTGAACTCGGGGGGCCCGGCGAGATGCAGGGTGCGCAAGGAGGACTCGTCGTCGATCCCGGTCTCGGCGATCTCGACCAGTGCGTCCAGATGAGGCGCGGCCTTGTGCGCGAGTTCGTCGCCGATGGTCGTCGGTGTCACGCCACGCGCCTGCCGCAGGAACAGGGGGCGGCCCAGCTGCCGCTCCAGGGTGCGGATCTGGGAGGTGACGGCCGGCTGCGACAGTCCGAGCAGCGCGGCGGCGCGGGTGAAGGAACCGGCCCTGTGCACGGTCACAAAGGTGCGCAGCAAGGCCAGATCCATGGCGCACCCTCCCCTTCTTCGCTTTCCCTGACCCCTGGGCCGCGCCCCAACTATAAATAAGTCGATAGGTTGCTGTCGCTACTGTGATTGGACACTGACACAGAGTCAACTAGCCTTGTTCGCGCGGTTCTTCGCGCACGGAACCGAGGACGGTCCGAGCCACGAGGGGGGAGGCTCGGACCGTCCGTTGTACGTAGCCGGACACCGTCTCCGCGCCGGTGAGAAGCGGTCAGTCGGCCGACTCGTCGAGCGCACGCAGCACATCGGCGACCAGATCCTCGGGATCCTCGGCACCGACGGAGAGACGGATGAAGCCCTCCGGCACGGCATCCCCACCCCAGCGTCCGCGGCGCTCCGCCGTGGAGCGCACCCCGCCGAAACTCGTCGCGTCGTCGACGAGCCGCAGGGCGCCGAGAAAACGGTCGGCACGCGCGCGCGTGGGCAGCGTGAAGGAGACGACGCATCCATAACGGTGCATCTGCTGTGAGGCGATCTTGTACGAGGGGTCGCTCATGAGTCCCGGGTAGCGCACCCCGAGTTCCTCGGGCCAGTCGCGCAGCGCCTCGGCGACCGCGAGGGCAGTGCCGCTCTGCCGGTCCACCCGCAGTGGGAGCGTCGCGACGGAACGGTGCGCGAGCCAGGCCTCCATGGGCCCCGGGATCGCCCCGACGATCTTCCGCCAGCGGCGTACGGCCGCCATGTCCTCGGCGTCGCGGCCGACGACGTAGCCCAGGAGGACGTCCCCGTGCCCGGTGAGCTGCTTGGTGCCGCTGGCCACGGAGAAGTCGGCGCCCAGCTCCAGCGGGCGCTGCCCGAGCGGTGTCGCGAGGGTGTTGTCGACGGCGACAAGGGCGCCCCGCGCGTGGGCCGCTTCGACGAGCCGCCGGATGTCGCACACGTCCAGCCCGGGGTTCGACGGGGTCTCGATCCACAGCAGCTTGGCGCCGTCGAGGACCTCCAGCTGGGTGTCGCCTCCGGTGGGAGCGGTGCGCACCTCGATGCCGTAGGACTCCAGCTGTGTGCGCAACAGGGGCAGCGCCTGGTAGCCGTCGCTGGGCAGGACAACCGTTTCGCCGGAGTGCAGCTGGGAGAAGACGACGGAGGAGATGGCGGCCATGCCGGAGGCGAAGACCAGTGTCTCGACGCCGTCCTGCCCAGGGGCTTCCAGATCGCCGATCGCGCGCTCCAGATGCGTCCAGGTCGGGTTATCGTCGCGGCCGTAGGCGTACGGGCCGGTCGGGTCGCCCGGCAGATGGTAGTGCGCGGCGAACACCGGACCGGGCAGCGTCGGCTCGTACTTGACCGGCTCGGGGAGCCCGGCGCGCACCGCGCGCGTGCCTTCGCCGGTGGCCGGACCACCCCTGCCCGCTGCGGAATCGTTCACGCTGCCTCTCCCTCCACTTGCACGCGGACCGCGGCGAGCAGTCCCGTGCTCGCCGCCTCCACCATCTCAAGACACTCCTCGAAGCCGTCCATCCCTCCGTAGTACGGGTCCGGGACGTCGAGGTCGCCGTGGGCGGCGGGGTCGTAGGAACGCAGCAGCCGCACCTTCGCCGCGTCCTGCTCGGTGGGTGCGAGGCGGCGCAGGGCCTTGAGGTGGCCGGTGTCGAGAGCGATGACGAGGTCGAGGTGGGAGAACCAGGAGGCCTGGAACCGGCGGGCCGTGTGCTCGCCGGCGTAGCCGTGCTCCTTGAGGACGGCGACGGTGCGCGGGTCGGCTCCGTCGCCCTCGTGCCAGCCGCCCGTGCCGGCGCTGTCGACCTCGACGAGCTCATCGAGCCCGGCCGCCGCCACGCGCGCGTGGAAGACGGATTCGGCCATCGGGGAGCGGCAGATGTTGCCGGTGCAGACGAAGCAGACGCGGTAGGGCATGCCGTACTCAGTCCTTGCTGTCGGGCAGGACCACGTGGAGCGCCCAGGAGACGACAGAGATGATCAGGCCGCCCACGACCGCGGTCCAGAAGCCCTCGACGTGGAAGCTCAGGTCGAGCTTGTCGGCGAGCCACGAGGTGAGCAACAGCATCAGCGCGTTGACGACCAGGGTGAACAGGCCGAGCGTCAGGATGAGCAGTGGCAGACTGAACAGCTGCACGATGGGCTTGACCAGGGAGTTCACCAGTCCGAAGACCAGGGCGACGAGGAGGAGCGTCCAGATCTCCTTGCCCGTGCTGTCCCCGGTCAGGGTGATCTTGTCGAGCAGCCATACGGCGACCGCCAGGGCGCCTGCGTTGGCGATCGTCTTGACTACGAAATTCTTCATGTGTCTGATCGTGGCAGACGAGATCGGTCACTAGCAGTGGGACAAGGGCGGACGACGACGATGAAGGCATTCCGGCTGGATGAACTGGAGGCGGAGCGCGCCGCCAATGAGGGCGCCTACCTGCAGTTTCTGCGGGAGCAGAACATGTCGGTCGGCCTGTACGCACTCAACGCGGGCGAGCATGATCCACAGAAGCCGCACAACCAGGACGAGGTCTACTTCGTTGTGAGCGGCCGTGCCGCGATCACGGTCGGTTTGGAGACCACGCAGGTGGCGCGTGGCAGCGTGGTGTACGTGCCGGCCGGGGTCGCCCACAGGTTCCACCACATCAGCGAGGACCTGCGGGTGCTGGTGGTGTTCTCTCCGCCCGAGAGCTGACCTGTCACCTCGGATTCCCTAGGGGATCGATCAGGGGAGGACAAGGGCTGTGAGGCACCCGCTGTGCCCCCTCGCGGTCCTAGCATCGAGTGCAGGACACCAGAAGGATCCGGTACCGAGAGGACCGGACATCGACGCACCCGGCACAGCGACGGGCGGAGAGTAAGGACAAGGGCGATGCGAGAGATCTTCACGGGACTTCCGTGGTGGGTGAAGTGGATCGCGGTGCCTGTCATCGCCCTGGTCGTGTTCGGCGGGCTGATCGCCAGCGTCGTCGGCTTCGTCATCGGGCTGCTGTTCAAGCTGCTGGTCTTCGTGGCACTGGTCGGTGGACTCATCTACGTCGTACGGAAGTTCACTTCGAGTTCCGCCTCGCGCAGCGACTGGTGAGCACCGAGGGGAGCCGGTGAGCGGTAACAGGAATCACCGGTTCCCTCGGGCGAGGGAAGTTTTCCCGGCGGGCCGACTGTGAGCGGTGGCAGACGGTTAAAGTCCGGAATTCGACGCGGGGCTACGAACCCCGCGAGCGGCGTACACCCCCTCCCGTGTTTCCCCCCGCACGGGCTGCCCCCTCGCATCGGGAGTGACCCTTGGCCACGGCTGACACCGCACCCGCAGACCCCCACGCACCCACCGCAGCCGTCCTGACTCCGGGAACCCGCATGAGACCCCCGGAACAGCCCGGCCCCCGGGAGCGGCAGCCCCGGCAGCAGACAGCTGCCACTGAGGAGCAGCCGCACTCCGCGACGCTCATCGGATCCGTACAGCGCGCCATGCGCCTCCTGGAATCGGTCGCCGAGCATGCGCACGGCGCCCCCGCCAAACAGCTGGCCCGCGAGACCGGCCTGGCGCTGCCCACGGCGTACCACCTGCTGCGCACTCTCGTGCACGAGGGCTATCTGCGCCGTGACAAGGGGCTGTTCTTCCTCGGGGAGGCCGCTGAGCGGCTGAGCAGCAGCGGCGCCCGGCAGAAACGTCGCAGCACGGTCGTCGAGACGCTGGCGGTCTGGCGCGACGCCATCGGCGTACCCGTGTACTACGCGATGTACCAGGACGGCGAGATCGAAGTCATGTGTGTCTCGGACACCCCGGGCAATCCGGCGGTGGAGGAGTGGGCCGACTTTCGCGAGACCGGGCATGCGCACGCCATCGGACAGTGTCTGCTGTCCCAGCTCGACGAGGACGCCCGCCGCGACCACCTCGATCGCTATCCCGTGCAGTCCATCACCCCCTACACCGTGCGAGACGACCACGCGCTGCTGCGCCGCCTGGAACGGACGCGGCGGACGCAACCGGTGACGGAGCGGCAGGAGTATGCGCTCGGGACCGTGTGCGCGGCGATTCCGATCACCGTGGGTGCCACGGCCGCGACCGTGGCCATCTCGATGCCCGCCCACCAAGCGGATCGTCTGCTGCCCGCAGTGCGGCAGTTGCAAGGCGAGATCGGGCGACTCCTGGGCTCGCTGGCGATCTCTATCAGCATCTGAAAACTCACTCCTTGTGATCTGCCGTGTACGTTCAGCAAGATGCCTTCAATGCCGGGGACCCATACCCGGCCAGACGATGGCAAATGACGGGACAGGCGATGCGCGAGTCCGTACAGGCAGAGGTCATGATGAGCTTTCTCGTGTCCGAGGAGCTCTCCTTCCGTATCCCGGTGGAGTTGCGCTACGAGACCGATGATCCCTATGCCGTGCGGCTGACGTTCCATCTGCCCGGTGACGCCCCCGTGACCTGGGCGTTCGGGCGGGAGCTGTTGATCGACGGGGTGGGCCGGCCGTGCGGAGAGGGCGACGTCCGCGTCTCGCCCGCCGAAACCGACACGCTCGGCGACGTCCTGATCCGGCTTCAGGTCGGCGGCGACCAGGCCGTGTTCCGTTCCTCGGCGGCACCGCTCGTGGCCTTTCTCGACCGCACCGACAAGCTGGTGCCGTTGGGCCAGGAGGGTGCCCTCGCCGACTTCGACGCACACCTCGACGAGGCGCTGGACCGCATCCTCGCGGAGGAGCAGAGCACAGGGTGAAAGCGCGGTGAAACGGTGTGGGGGGCGGTGGTGAGGCAACGGTTCGCCAGGGCTGTGCAGCCGCGCAGGAACGCTTTTGCGAGGCGGGACGGAGCGAGCGATTGCGGGCTTGGTGTCTGCCGGTGGTGACCGGCACGGCAGACACCCGGTAACCGGGTGCGGCCCCTCACCGCTTGCGGCGTCGCCCCCTACCGCCTCGTGTCGGAGCCGCGACTGTCGCGCCGGACGGAGCGGCCTGCTCTCCTCCCGGACGGTCGGCCGAGACCATCAGCGCCGCTAGCGCGGTCGTGACCGGCACCGACGCGACCAGGCCGATAGAGCCCACCAGCGTGCGTACGATCTCCTCCGCGACCAGCTCGCTGTTGGCGACGGTGCCGATGCTGCTCTGTGCGATGGAGAAGAGCAGCAGCAGCGGCAGCGCCGCGCCCGCATAGGCCAGGACCAGGGTGTTGACGACCGATGCGATGTGGTCGCGGCCGATGCGGATACCCGCACGGTACAGCTCGCGCCAGCCCATCGCCGGATTGGCCTCGTGCAGTTCCCAGACCGCCGACGTCTGCGTGACCGTCACGTCGTCGAGCACACCGAGCGAACCGATGATGATGCCGGCGAGCAGCAGACCACTCATGTCGATCGACGGGTACAGCCCGTGGATCAGACCGGTGTTGTCATCCGTGTTGCCGGTGAGCGCCGCCCAGTCGATGAACAGTGAGCCCAGGATGCCGATCAGCAACAGCGAGATGAGGGTGCCGAGCACGGCCACGGACGTTCTGGCAGACAGTCCGTGGCACAGGTACAGGGCGACGAGCATGATGGCGCTTGCCCCGATCACCGCCACGACCAACGGGTTCGAGCCCTGCAGGATGGCTGGCAGGATGAAGAAGTTCAGCACCAGGAAGCTGATGGCCAGCGAGACCAGCGCCATGACACCCCGCAACCGTCCGACGACCACGACGGCGAGCGCGAAGATACCGGCGAGCACCATCATCGGCAGGCGACGGTTCACATCGGTGACCGAGTACTGCAAGTCCCTGGGCGCGGAGGGCTCGTAGGCGACCACGACCTTCTCACCCTCGTGCAGTTGCCGCGACTGGTCCGGCTGCACGATCTCGGTGAAGGTACGGCCCTTGTCCTTGCCTGTGTCGACCCGGATCGTCGCCCTCTTGCAGGTGCCGTTCGCCTGCTGCTGGGCCGAGGAACCCTCCGCGGTGGAGGTGTCGCCGGTCGGGGTTTCACCCGAGGCATTGACGTCCTTGCAGCTGACCTCGACCACCTTGGTGACCGTGGCCTGCTGGGTCTGCCGGTCGAAGCCGACCCCGGTGCGCTCGTGCGGCGGCGCTCCGCCGGGCCACAGCACCGCGAGCCCGACGACCACAGCCGCGGCGAACGGGATGAGGATGGCCGCGATGATCTTGCGAAGGTGCTGGGAGACGGGCGCCGCCGGACCGTGACTGTGCGAGTGGCCGTGCCCGCCGCCACCGCCGCCCCCGGGTCCGTGTCCGCCCCCGCCACCGTGATCGTGGCCGCCACCGGCACCCGGACCCTGGTCGGGTCCGGTGTCGGAGACAGGCCCGTGCTCATGCCACTCGCCCGATCTGATCGCGGCTCCAGTCTCGCGACCGCCGCCGGAAACAGGCCCACTTCCCCGGCTGCTGCCGTTTGCGGGGCCGCTTCCGGAGCCGGGGCCGCGGGGCGGCTCGGGCGGTGGGTACGGGGACTGATGTGTCGTGGTCACCGCCCGATCATCGCAAGAACGGCCGGGGCCCACTGTTCAGCGCGCCCGAATTGACGCTAGCGTGTAGACACCTTTGTACACGCGGGAGCTCGGAGCACCGGGCTGAGAGGGCGCTGACCTCCGTCTTCGCGATGTTTCACGTGGAACGTCACCGGCATCGAGTGACGTTCCCCATGAAACGTCGGCAGACGGAAACCGCTGCGTCGACCGCTGAACCTGTTACCGGGTAATGCCGGCGTAGGGAGTAGGTCTCATGGCCATCAAGGACACACGCACGCCTGCCGCCACGCAGAACGCGGCGGACGGTCCGTCGCCGACTCCGACCAGCGAGGAAGCCGGGAAGTCCATCGGCTGGCGCAAGGCGTACATCGAGGGCTCGCGCTCTGATCTGCGCGTGCCGGTCCGCCAGGTGCATCTCACCAACGGGCAGTCGGTCACGCTGTACGACACTTCCGGCCCGTACACCGATCCGCTCGTCGAGACCGAAGTCCGCCGGGGGCTGGCCCCGCTTCGGGAGAACTGGATCACCGCCCGCGGCGAGACCGAGGAGTACGCGGGCCGCCCCGTCCGCCCCGAGGACGACGGCATCAAGCACACCTCGCCGCGCGGCGGCCTGCGCAACCTCGACGCGGTCTTCCCCGGCCGACCGCGTCAGCCGCGCCGCAGCCGGGACGGCAAGGCCGTCACCCAACTCGCCTACGCGCGCCGGGGCGAGATCACGCCCGAGATGGAGTTCGTGGCTGTCCGGGAGAACGTTTCGCCCGAGGTGGTCCGCGAGGAGATCGCGGCGGGCCGGGCGGTGCTGCCTGCGAACGTCAACCACCCGGAGATCGAGCCGATGATCATCGGCAAGCGATTCCTGGTGAAGGTCAACGCCAACATCGGCAACTCCGCGGTGACGTCTTCCATCGAGGAGGAGGTCGAGAAGATGACCTGGGCGACCCGCTGGGGCGCCGACACGGTCATGGACCTGTCCACCGGCCGCAATATCCACACGACCCGCGAGTGGGTGCTGCGCAACTCTCCCGTCCCCATCGGCACGGTCCCCCTCTACCAGGCCCTGGAGAAGGTCGACGGCCGAGCCGAGGAGCTGACCTGGGCGATCTACAAGGACACGGTCATCGAACAGGCCGAACAGGGCGTCGACTACATGACGGTCCACGCGGGCGTCCGCCTGTCGTTCGTACCGCTCACCGCGAACCGCAAGACAGGCATCGTCTCGCGCGGCGGCTCGATCATGGCGGCCTGGTGCCTGGCGCACCACAAGGAATCGTTCCTCTACGAGAACTTCGAGGAACTCTGCGAGATCCTCGCCGCCTACGACGTCACATACTCGCTGGGCGACGGCCTCCGGCCCGGCTCGATCGCGGACGCCAACGACGAGGCGCAGTTCGCGGAACTCCGAACTCTCGGGGAACTCAACCAGATCGCGAAGCGTTTCAACGTACAGACCATGATCGAGGGCCCGGGACATGTCCCGATGCACAAGATCAAGGAGAACATCGACTTTCAGCAGGAGATCTGTGATGAAGCTCCGTTCTATACGCTCGGCCCGCTGACGACGGACGTCGCGCCGGCGTACGACCACATCACTTCCGGCATCGGTGCCGCGATGATCGCCTGGTGGGGCACGGCCATGCTCTGCTATGTCACGCCCAAGGAGCACTTGGGGCTGCCCAACCGTGACGACGTCAAGACCGGCGTCATCACCTACAAGATCGCCGCCCACGCAGCCGACCTCGCCAAGGGGCACCCCGGTGCACAGGAGTGGGACGACGCGCTGTCCGACGCACGCTTCGAGTTCCGGTGGGAGGACCAGTTCAACCTCGCCCTCGACCCGGACACCGCCCGGGACTTCCACGACGAGACCTTGCCGGCCGAGCCGGCCAAGACCGCTCACTTCTGCTCGATGTGCGGGCCGAAGTTCTGCAGCATGAAGATCAGTCACAGCATCACCGAGCGGTTCGGCCGCGCGGCGGCCGATGGAGCGTCTCCCGAGGAGATCGCTGACGGAATGCTCCAGAAGTCGAGGGAGTTCGCGGCGAGCGGCAACCGGGTCTATCTGCCGCTGGCCGACTGAACTCGCACAGCTGGGAGCACCAGAGCATCGACGATCTGCCTTTGCGTCCTGCGACAGTGGTCCAGTACCTGCTGCGCGCCGACCGCGTTCATCGGTGGGCTCCTCTTGCGCCGGCGCTGTTCCATCTTGCGTTGGTGCATGTCTACAGCCGGACGATGGTCGAGAGGGCGGCGGTGCAGATTCTTCGCCGTCTGGTAGGGGAAGCGCGGAAGGCTGTCCACAAGCGGCCGTCGTGGTGTGGCGGAACAGGCCGTCTACGCCCCCGTGTTCGGCTTGCGCTCCCCTGTGTGGGGGGCGCAAGCCGAGGGGCGTCATGCCGGAGCGGCCTACTCCGGCTGGTGCTCCGGGCCTCCGAAGTCCGGGCTGGTGTAGTCCGGGCTCGTGAAGCTCGGGCGGTGGCCCGGGGCGTGGCCGTCGCCGGGGCTGGTGAAGCCCGGGCGGTTGTAGCCGAGGTGCGGGATACGGCTGGTTGTCGCCCGTGGTGCCGTGCGGTGCAGTGCCGCGGCGGCGCCGGGTTCGGCCAGTGCGTCCCGCAGGAACGGCAGGATGCCGCGTTCCAGCAGGGCCTCGCGCCAGGCTTCCCTGGCCCTGGCCACCTCCCCGTTCAACTTGCCGTAAGGGCCGGTGGCGTGCGAGGGCCTGTTGTGCAGGGCGGTGATCAGCAGTCCGACGGCGGCGACAAGGATCGCGACCGCTGTCACGGCGCCGAATACCCACCCGGTGTTCAGCATGGTCTGGGCGAACTCCGGCGCGGGGTCCAGCATCTGCAGGATGTAGCCCACGAGCAGGAAGATCGCCGCTGCGGTTCCGGCGAGGACGGGTGCCAGGACCGCGACGACGGCGACGGCGCCCGCGCCGACGGTCTCGGCGACCTCGCCCATGGTGGCGGCGAGCCCCACCGCGTTCGCGCCCGGTTCCGAGGAGCCGGATTCGCGGACGGACGGCGGGGTGGACGGCGCCGGCTGGCGCAGTTCCTCGCGGACCTTCACGTAGTGCTGGTACTCGGTGGCCGCCGCCGCGGTGATGAGTGCGGAGGCGTTGAGAGCCATGGTGCGCAACTGCTCAGGGTTGAGCCGCTGTCCGACAGCGGTCAGTTCAGGGCGGTGTGGGGCGGAGCGCAGCGCCTCATCGAGGATCCGCTCGTATTCCTGGCGGTCCTCGCTCAGCAGGTGCTGCGGAACGCTGTTCATGTGCATCCCCCGATGCTCCGTAGGGCTTGGGGCTCGCACGCTGACGAGCCGTATGGCAGAAACGGAGGGGAGCCTGCTACGGATAAGCCGATGGTAGAGCGGTGACGGCACACGGTGACAGGGGATTTTCAAAAATTGCCCCTTGGCCTGCGCCGTCTCCGGTAGTACCTCCGTGAGGGGACGCCTGCCCTAAGAAAGCTCAGATATCCAGCGGGAGTTGCTGGACCAGCAGCTTTCCGGCCATGGTCACTCCGCCGTCCATCGCGATGGCGAGCCCGTCCGCATAGATGTGCGGTCCAATGACATGGGGACCGGCCTCGTCCTCGCCGTCCTCGGAGCCGACTTCGCCGAGGAGGTACGGAATGGGGCTGTGGCCGTGAACGATGCGGGTGCCGCCGTACGTATCGAGCAGTGAACGCACATGGTCGGCGCCGCCCTCGTCGCGGAAGGAGAAGCGCTTGGTGAACTTGCGGAAGAGATCCCAGACTTCGTCGGCGTCGTTGCGCGTGAGCGTCTCGCGCACGGTGTCGTTGACCGCCTCGATCGAGTCGCCGTAGTCGAGATAGGCGGTGGTGTCCGAGTGGACGAGCAGATGGCCGTCGACCTCTTCCATGGCGTCCAGCCGGGCCATCCACTGCAGATGGTGGTCCTGGAGCCGGTCCATGTCGGTCTTCTGACCGCCGTTGAGCAGCCAGGCGGCCTGGAAGGTGGCGGTGCCCGCGCCGGAGTTGACGGGAGTGTCGCCGAACCGCTTGGCCCCGAGGAGGAGCAGCTCGTGATTGCCCATGAGGGCCTTGCAGTAGCCGCCCGCCGCCGCGGCCTCGGCGGACAGCCGCATCACGAGGTCGATGACGCCGATGCCGTCCGGGCCGCGGTCGGTGAAGTCTCCGAGGAACCACAGCCGGGTGGTGCCCGCGCACCAGTTGCCCGCGGTGTCGACGAGGCCCTGCTCCTGGAGGGCGGCCACCAGCTCGTCGAGATAACCGTGGACGTCTCCGACGACGTACAGGGGCCCCGGCCCGGCAGTCGACTGCGGGGTCGGCGCGGACACGGGGTCGACGGTCATCTGGAGCGTGTCACCGCGGTTGATGACGGGCAGGTCGCGCTGCGTGGGTGTGTAGCCGTCCGGGTAGTCCACCGGCTCCTCGACGGGGCTGACCGCCTCGCCGGGGTGCGTGCTGTGGATGTACGGACCGGTCTCGTGGACATACGCGGGTACCCGGAAGTCGCGCAACGTCGCCGTCCGCTCCACCTCGGGTCCCTGACCGGCCCCCTGAGTCATCGACCCCTCCACCATCGCGCCGCAGCTGCACCGCATCGGACTGCCTGGTCGCAGCGGCCCGCGGTGTCGTGGGCCCATCATAGGAATGCGGATCGCGCCATGTGATGACCCAGGGGTGGTGAATCAGCGCAAGACTCCAGTTCATCGCGGCTTTCGCCCCGATTGGGCCGGGCTTTGCCCGCCGGGCGACGGCCCTTGCCTACTCCTTCTTGGGCGACCGCGGCGGGCTGACGGTGGTACGCGGCGACCGTCGCTGGGACGAGGTACGGACGATCAGCTCGGTCGGTATCACCTGCTCGACCGGTTGGTCCGAATCGACCCCCTCGATGGCGTCGATGAGGAGCTGGACCACCGCCGTGCCGATGCGGCGAGGCTTCAGGGAGAGCGTGGTGATGGGCGGCTCGGTGTTGGCATACACAGTGGACTCGCTGCAGCAGACCAGAAGCAGGTCGTCCGGTACGCGCAGCCCGTACCGGCGGGCCGCGGCGAGCAGGTCGGTGCCGTTCGGGTCGAACAGGCCGTAGACGGCGTCGGGCCGGTCGGGGCGGGCGAGCAGCCGGTCGGCGGCGACGGCGCCCGCGCATGGATCGTGCGCCGGGTAGGCCTCGTACACCGGATCCTGCCCGACCCGTTCGCACCAGCGCAGATACGCCGTGGTCGACAGATGGGTGTATGTGTCCGTCGACGTCCCGGTCAGCAGACCGATGCGGCGGGCGCCGGCGTCGGCCAGGTGGTCGAGGATGCCGAGGACGGCGGCCTCGTGGTCGTTGTCGACCCAGGCGGTGACCGGCAGCGATCCGGCCGGGCGGCCGTCGGAGACGACCGGCAGACCCTGCCGGACCAGCTCGCTGACGACCGGGTCCTGGTCGGAGGGATCGATGACGACGGTGCCGTCCAGGGCGACGTTCGACCAGACGTCGTGGCGGGAGGTCGCGGGAAGGATGACGAGGGCGTAGCCGCGGGCGAGCGCGGCCGAGGTGGCGGCTCTGGCCATCTCGGCGAAGTACGCGAACTCGGTGAAGGTGAAAGGTTCATCCCCGTATGTCGTCACGGTCAGGCCGATCAGTCCTGACTTGCCGGTACGGAGGGTTCGGGCCGCGGCCGACGGGCGATAACCCAGTCGGTCGGCCACCTCGCGGACATGGCGCCGGGTGGCGTCCGGGAGCCGGCCCTTGCCGTTGAGTGCGTCGGAGACGGTCGTGATGGAGACTCCGGCGGCGGCGGCCACGTCTCTGATGCCTGCCCGGCCCGGCCGACTGCCTCGACGTGAGGTTTCCGCGCGGCTCACCTGGTGCTTCCCTGCTGCTGTCATGGCGAGCCGATAGTAGGGCTCATGCGGTGGGGTAGTGCGGACGCATATGCACCCGTTGACAGGCACGTTTCTGCAAGGTCATAGGCCGTCAATTTCCTTAGAAACCAAGGGGGTTGACCGCTTCCACGCCAGCACGTGACTTGTCGGCGTGTGCACACCTGCCAAGTCGCCGATGTTTCGAAGAGGTCTCAACTCACCTTCACGGGGGATGCGCGCCACCGCGCGAGCCACCGGCGCATAGATATATGTGTGTGCGCCCCAGAATTCGTACACCTTCGTGCAGTGATGCCCTTGATGTCAGTGAGGCGGATGGGTGGGCTCCTCCCGCTGTACGAGGTGGTCGCAGCCCCATACGCAGCAGCGCCGAATCCTCATAAGGTGAGAAGCATTGGAAGCCGGCGGCGGTCAGGGGCCGCCGGTGGTCGCAAGGAGGACTGCGGTGAGCGAGACGAGCCCCAAGCTGCGCACCGAATTGGAGGGTATTCCCACCTACAAGCCGGGTCGGCCCGCGGCCGCCGGCGGCCCGGTGGCGTACAAGCTGTCCTCCAACGAGAACCCCTATCCGCCGCTGCCCGGCGTGATGGAGAGCGTGACGGCCGCCGCCTCGTCCTTCAACCGCTACCCGGACATGGCCTGCACGGGCCTGATGAACGAGTTGTCCGACCGCTTCGCTGTCCCCGTCACCCATCTGGCCACCGGCACCGGCTCGGTCGGCGTCGCCCAGCAACTGATCCAGTCCACCGCCGGTCCCGGCGACGAGGTGATCTACGCCTGGCGGTCGTTCGAGGCGTACCCGATCATCACGCAGATCAGCGGTGCCACCTCGGTGCAGGTGCCGCTCACACCGGGCGATGTGCACGACCTGGACGCGATGGCGGACGCGATCACCGACCGGACGCGGCTTGTTTTCGTCTGCAACCCCAACAACCCGACGGGCACGGTCGTACGGCGGGCCGGGCTGGAGCGGTTCCTGGAGCGGGTGCCGAGCGATGTGCTCGTGGTGCTGGACGAGGCGTACCGGGAGTTCATCCGTTCCGCCGAAGGAGAAGGGGGTGCTGTGCCGGACGGCGTGGAGTTGTACCGCGACCGGCCGAATGTCTGTGTGCTGCGGACGTTCTCGAAGGCGTACGGCCTGGCCGGGCTGCGCGTCGGATTCGCGATCGCGCATGAGCCGGTGGCGGCGGCGCTGCGCAAGACGGCGGTGCCGTTCGGCGTGAGCCAGCTCGCGCAGGATGCGGCCATCGCCTCGCTGCGTGCCGAGGACGAACTGCTCGGCCGGGTCGGCTCGCTGGTGTGCGAGCGCACGCGGGTGGCCGACGGGCTGCGCGCCCAGGGCTGGACCGTGCCCGAGACCCAGGCCAACTTCGTCTGGCTGCGGCTGGGGGAGCGTACGGTCGCGTTCGCGGCGGCATGTGAGCGTGCGGGCGTCGTCGTCCGGCCGTTCCCGGGCGAGGGCGTGCGGGTGACGGTCGGGGAGACCGAGGGGAACGACATCTTCCTGAAAGTGGCCGAAGGGTTCCGCAAGGAACTGTAAGCACGTCAGGTACGGGTACCGGCCGCCTCGTCCGGCTCAAGCCGCTGCGCGTGATCGCGTCGTGGGAGCAGGAGCGGGGTGGCCAGCAGCAGGAGACCGGCGATCGCGATCGCGGTGCGGGTGCCGGTGAGGGCGGCCAACAGGCCCCATACGGCGGTCATGGCCGCGGTGGTGGCCTTGCCGGTGATCGACCATGCCGACAGGGTGCGGGCGACGCGCTTCTTGGGGGTCAGATCGAGCCGGTAGGTGGCGAGCACCGGGTTGAACACACCGATGCAGATGATCAGCCCGAACTCGACGACCATGACGAGGACGAGCCCGGCCGTGCCGGGGCCGACGAAGGCCAGCCCCAGTGGCCAGCAGGCGCGCAGCCCCCCGGCGATGAGCATCATCCGGTGCCGGCCGAACCGGGCGACCAGCGGGCGGGCCAGCCGTGAGCCGATCAGGCCGCCTGTGCAGGGCACCGCGAAGGCGAGGGCGTACTGCCACGGCGCAAAGCCGAGCGGGCCGAGCATGAGAACGGCGAGCAGTGGCGCGGGCGCCATGATCAGGCTGTTGACCAGGAGCGTGTTGAGGAACAGCGGGCGCAGGGCGGGGTGGGCGAGGATAAAGCGCCAGCCGTCCAGCAGATCGCCCGCGCGCAGCCGTGGTGCGCCGTCGCGCACAGGTTGCGGCTCCTTACCGCCTATGGCACGGATCCCCGACGCGGAGAGCAGATAGCTCACCGCATCGGCCGTCACGGTCGTCACTGGGCCGAACAGCCCGACCGCGGCCCCGCCGAGCGGCGGTCCCAGCATGGTGGCGGTCCAGGTGGTGGACTCGAAGCGCCCGTTGGCGACGAGCAGGTCCTGCGGCTCTATGAGGCTCTTCAGAAAGGCCCCGCTCGCCGCGATGAAGGCGATGTCGGCTGCGGCGACGACAACCGACACCACCACGAGCTGGGCGAAGGAGAGCAGGCCGAGTGCGTATGCCGTGGGGATGCTCAGCAGCGCCGTGAACCGCACCAGGTCCATCGCGATCATCACCGGCCGTTTGCGGCGGAACTCCACCCACGGACCGAGTGGTATCGCTACGACCGCCCCCACGGCCAACCCTGCGGCGGCCAGCAACGCCACCTGCGTCGGACCGGCGTCCAGGACGAGGATCGCGATCAGACGGAAGGCGTCGAAGGCGAAAAAGGTGCCGAAGGTGCTGACCGCGTATGACGCCCAGAGCCATCCGAACCGCCGATCCAGCACGCCCTCGGACCTCCTCGCGCGAGGATCGAACGGCCTCGCCTCGACCGGCGCCATCCAAGCGTGAGGACGGTGGATGGGGCAAACGAGGGGCAACGGCCGCTCGGCTGGGCGGATGTTTCACGTGGAACAGGGGTTGTCGTCCACCGTGTCGTGGACGACAGGGGGACCCCCTTGCGGACAGTCGAATCGAGTGGGTCATAATTGCTTGTGAATGTGAACGCGTTCACAAGCGCGGCCGGTTAATCCCGATATGCGCGGAACGAGCGAGGCAAACCGCCGCTGTGACCACGGCGACGTAAGGAGACCGACGACGTGGACCTGGCTTTGGCGCCGGAGACTTTGGCGCGATGGCAGTTCGGCATCACCACCGTCTACCACTTCCTGTTCGTCCCGCTGACGATCTCGCTGGCCGCCCTCACGGCCGGCCTGGAGACCGCCTGGGTGCGCACGGAGAAGGAGAAGTACCTCAAGGCGACCAAGTTCTGGGGCAAGCTCTTCCTGATCAACATCGCGATGGGTGTGGTCACCGGCATCGTGCAGGAGTTCCAGTTCGGCATGAACTGGTCCGACTACTCGCGCTTCGTCGGTGACATCTTCGGCGCCCCACTCGCCTTCGAGGCTCTGATCGCGTTCTTCTTCGAGTCGACCTTCATCGGCCTGTGGATCTTCGGCTGGGACAAGCTGCCGAAGAAGATCCACCTGGCCTGTATGTGGATGGTCTCGATCGGCACGATCCTGTCGGCGTACTTCATCCTGGCGGCCAACTCCTGGATGCAGCACCCGGTCGGCTACAAGATCAACGAGGAGAAGGGACGGGCCGAGCTCACCGACTTCTGGTTGGTGCTGACCCAGAACACCGCACTCGCCCAGGCCTTCCACACGCTGTCCGCCGCCTTCCTCACCGGCGGTGCCTTCATGGTCGGCATCTCCGCCTTCCACCTGCTCCGCAAGAGGCACATCCGGGAGATGAAGACCTCGCTTCGGCTCGGTCTGGTCACCGTCGCGGTCGGCGGCCTGCTCACCGCCGTCAGCGGCGACACACTCGGCAAGATCATGTACGAGCAGCAGCCGATGAAGATGGCCGCCGCCGAGGCGCTCTGGGACGGCGAGGCACCGGCACCCTTCTCGGTCTTCGCCTACGGCGATGTGGAGAAGGGTCACAACAAGGTCGCCATAGAGATTCCAGGCCTGCTGTCCTTCCTCGCCAAGGACGACTTCAGCTCGTACGTGCCCGGCATCAACGACGTCAACAAGGCCGAGCAGGAGCAGTTCGGGCCCGGCGACTACCGGCCCAACATCCCGGTCGCCTACTGGGGCTTCCGCTGGATGATCGGCTTCGGAATGACGTCCTTCACCATCGGCCTGGTCGGACTCTGGCTGACCCGCAAGAAGTTCATGCTGCCGCAGCACCTGAGGGTGGCCGATGACGAGGTGCCGCATCTCGTGCTGTTCCGGAAGAAGCCCCTCGGCCCGACGCTCACCAAGTGGTACTGGCGCATCGCGATCTGGACTCTGGCCTTCCCGCTGATCGCCAACTCCTGGGGCTGGATCTTCACCGAGACGGGCCGTCAGCCGTGGGTCGTCTACGGCGTCCTGCAGACCCGTGACGCGGTCTCCCCCGGCGTTTCCCAGGGCGAGATCCTCACCTCGATGATCGTCTTCACCTCCCTGTACGCCATCCTCGCCGTCATCGAAGTCAAGCTGCTCGCGAAGTACGTCAAGGCCGGCCCGCCCGAGCTCACCGAGGCCGACCTGAACCCGCCCACGAAGATCGGCGGCGACTCCCGTGACGCCGACAAGCCGATGGCCTTCTCGTACTAGGCCGAGGGAGCTGCACAGTCATGGAACTTCACGACGTCTGGTTCGTCCTCATCGCCGTCCTGTGGACCGGCTACTTCTTCCTGGAGGGGTTCGACTTCGGAGTCGGCATCCTCACCAAGCTGCTTGCACGGGACCGGCCCGAGCGGCGGGTGCTGATCAACACCATCGGCCCCGTCTGGGACGGCAACGAAGTGTGGCTGCTCGCGGCGGGCGGCGCGACCTTCGCAGCCTTCCCCGAGTGGTACGCCACACTCTTCTCCGGGTTCTATCTGCCTCTGCTGATCATCCTGGTCTGCCTGATCGTGCGGGGCGTCGCCTTCGAGTACCGGGCGAAGCGGCCCGAGGAGAACTGGCAGCGCAACTGGGAGACCGCGATCTTCTGGACCTCCCTGATTCCCGCGTTCCTGTGGGGCGTGGCCTTCGGCAACATCGTGGGGGGCGTGAAGATCGACCAGGACTTCGAGTACGTCGGCAGCCTCTGGGACCTGCTCAACCCGTACGCCCTGCTCGGTGGTCTGGTGACACTGACGCTGTTCACCTTCCACGGTGCGGTGTTCACGGCGCTCAAGACCGTCGGGGACATCCGGGTGCGGGCACGGAAGCTGGCGCTGCAAGTCGGTCTGATCACCGCCGTGTTGGCGTCGATCTTCCTGCTCTGGACGCAGGTCGACAGCGGCGACGGCCAGAGCCTGGTCGCCCTGATCGTGGCGGTCGCCTCCCTGGTCACGGCGCTGGCGGCGAATCAGGCCGGGCGGGAGGGCTGGTCGTTCGCGCTGTCCGGGCTCACGATCGTGGCCGCCGTGGCGATGCTCTTCCTGTCGCTCTTCCCGGACGTCATGCCGTCCTCGCTCAATGAGGACTGGAGCCTCACGGTCACCAACGCATCGTCGAGCCCCTACACGCTGAAGATCATGACCTGGTGTGCGGCGATCGCCACGCCGATCGTGGTGCTCTACCAGTCGTGGACGTACTGGGTGTTCCGCAAGCGCATCGGCACACAGCACATCGCCGCCGACGCAGCTGCCGGAGCAGTGCACTGAGTCCGAATTGGGGCGTGTTTCACGTGAAACAAGCCCGAGTGCCCCACTGAGTCCTATGTGCTCCGTGAGCTACATGAGCCCCATGAGACCTCTTGGGAAGAGGGTGTGTTTCACGTGAAACCGATCGACCCGCGACTGCTTAGGTACGCCCGCGCCACCCGGCTCTTCCTGCTGGCCGTCGTCGGCCTGGGCGCTGTCGGAGCGGCGCTGGTCATCGCGCAGGCGATGCTCATCGCCGAGGTGGTGGTCGGTGCGTTCCAGCACGGGCTGTCGGTCGGTGAACTGAGCACTCCTCTGCTGCTGTTGGTGGCTGTCGCGGTCGGGCGAGCCGCTGTCGCCTGGCTCACCGAGTTGTCTGCCCATCGGGCGAGTGCGGCGGTGAAGTCGGAGCTGCGCGGGCGGTTGCTGGAGCGGGCCGGGGCGCTCGGGCCCGGCTGGCTGAGCGGGCAGCGGACCGGCTCCCTGGTCGCGCTTGCCACCCGCGGAGTGGATGCCCTCGACGACTACTTCTCGCGCTATCTACCGCAGTTGGGCCTGGCCGTCGTCGTCCCTGTCGCGGTGCTGGCCAGGATCGTGACCGAGGACTGGGTCTCTGCCGCGATCATCGTCGGCACCCTGCCTCTCATCCCGATCTTCATGGTGCTGATCGGCTGGGCCACGCAGTCCCGGATGGACCGTCAGTGGCAGCTGCTGTCCCGGCTGTCCGGGCACTTCCTGGACGTCGTCGCGGGGCTGCCCACCTTGAAGGTGTTCGGGCGGGCCAAAGCGCAGGCCGACTCGATCCGGCGCATCACCGGCGAGTACCGGCAGGCGACCATGAGTACTCTGCGGATCGCCTTTCTCTCATCCTTCGCTCTGGAATTGCTTGCCACGATCTCGGTGGCCCTGGTCGCGGTGACCATCGGCATGCGGCTCGTCCATGGCGAGATGGATCTCTACATCGGCCTGGTCATCCTGGTGCTCGCGCCCGAGGCGTATCTGCCGTTGCGACAGGTGGGGGCGCGATATCACGCGGCGGCGGAGGGTCTTGCCGCCGCCGAGGAGATCTTTGCGGTGCTTCAGACGCCGGTGCCGCCGTCGGGCACCGCTGCTGTACCGGCCGGCCCTGTGCGTTTCGACGGCGTCACGGTCCGATACCCCGGGCGGTCCGTGGACGCCGTTTCCGACGTGTCCTTCGCCGTCGAGCCCGGAGAGACAGTCGCACTCGTCGGGCCGAGCGGTGCGGGCAAGTCGACGCTGCTGCACGCCCTTCTGGGGTTCGTACGGCCCACTGAGGGGCGTGTGGCGCTCGGGGGAGTGGATCTCGCCGAAGTCGACCTGGAGGAGTGGCGGTCGCGCATCGCCTGGGTGCCGCAGCGGCCTCATCTGTACGCCGGGACGATCGCGGAGAACGTACGGCTGGCGCGTCCCGACGCGGACGACATGGACGTACTGCAAGCGCTTCGGGACGCGGGCGCCCTGGAGTTCGTGGACGCGCTGCCCCAGGGCCTGGACACCCTGCTCGGCGAGGACGGAACCGGGCTGTCCGCCGGGCAGCGGCAGCGGCTCGCGCTCGCCCGGGCGTTCCTGGCGGACCGGCCCGTGCTGCTGCTCGACGAGCCGACGGCCGCGCTGGACGGGGAGACCGAGGGCGAGATCGTGTCGGCGGTGCGCCGCCTGGCGATGGGGCGGACGGTGCTGCTGGTGGTGCACCGGCCGGCATTGCTGGCGGTCGCGGATCGAGTCGTGCGGCTGGAAGAGGCAACGGCGTACGCTCCCGTGGAGGTCACGTCCAAGGGAGCGGCGGCCCAACGCATCGAGGAAGCGGCGGCGGACGACCGCGCTGCGGAGCCGGAGACAGAGTTCTCGACGCCGGTCGGCGGCGTTCTGGCCCGTGTCCGCGCCATGGCCCGCGCCCACCGCGGACGTCTCGCACTCGCCCTGCTGCTCGGAAGCCTCGCCCTCGGCAGCGCCGTCGGGCTCATGGCCACCTCCGGGTGGCTCATCTCCCGGGCCTCGCAGCAACCGCCCGTGCTGTATCTGATGGTCGCGGTGACGGCGACGCGGGCCTTCGGGATCGGCCGCGCCGTCTTCCGGTATGCCGAGCGGCTGGTGTCGCACGACGCCGTGCTGCGGATGCTGGCCGATACGCGGGTCGCCGTGTACCGGCGACTGGAGCGGCTGGCGCCCGCCGGGCTGCGCCGGACCCGACGGGGCGACCTGCTGTCGCGGCTCGTCTCCGACGTGGACGCGCTGCAGGACTACTGGCTGCGCTGGCTGCTGCCCGCCGGTGCCGCCGTCGCCGTGTCCGCTGCCTCGGTCGGCTTCACCGCCTGGCTGCTGCCCGAGGCCGGGGCCGCTCTCGCCGTAGGGCTGCTGGCAGCCGGCGCCGGTGTCCCGCTGCTCACCGGGGCCGTCGCCCGGCGGGCGGAGCGCAGGCTGGCCCCCGCCCGAGGAGTGCTGGCCACCCGCGTGGCCGATCTGCTCACCGGCACCGCCGAGTTGACTATCGCCGGCGCGCTGCCCGCACGTACCGCCGGGGTACGGCGGGCCGACGGCACACTCACCCGGATCGCCTCCCGCGCCGCCACCGCCACCGCGCTGGGTGACGGACTCACCGCGCTCGTCTCCGGCCTGACCGTCGCAGCCACTGCCCTCGTGGGCGCCGAGGCGGTCGCCGACGGCCGCCTCGGCGGCATTGCCATGGCCGTCGTCGTCCTCACCCCGCTGGCCGCCTTCGAGGCGGTGCTCGGTATGCCGGTGGCCGTGCGGTTCCGGCAGCGGGCACGCCGGAGCGCCGAGCGCGTGTACGACGTGCTGGACGCGCCCGAGCCCGTACAAGAGCCGGAGCGGCCCCGGCAGGCGCCCGCGTCGCCGTTCCCGGTGGTCGTCAAGGGGCTGGCCGCCCGGCACCCGGGGCAGGAGCGGGACGCCCTCGCCGGCCTCGACCTGACGCTGGCGGAGGGGCGCCGGATCGCCGTGGTCGGCCCGTCCGGGTCCGGCAAGACCACCCTCGCGCAGGTGCTGCTGCGGTTCCTGGACGCGGACGCGGGCTCATACACGCTGGGCGGCGTGGACGCGGGTGCGCTGGACGGCGACGACGTACGGCGGCTGGTCGGGCTGTGTGCCCAGGACGCGCACCTCTTCGACAGCTCGGTGCGGGAGAACCTGCTGCTCGCCAGGAAGGACGCCACCGAGGGCGAACTGCGCGACGCCCTGGAGCGGGCCCGGCTGCTGGACTGGGCCGAGAGCCTGCCCGATGGGCTCGACACCCTGGTCGGCGAGCACGGGGCGCGGCTGTCCGGCGGGCAGCGGCAGCGGCTCGCGCTGGCCCGTGCGCTGCTCGCCGATTTCCCCGTCCTGGTGCTCGATGAGCCCGCCGAGCATCTCGACCTGCCGACCGCGGATGCGCTCACCGCCGATCTGCTGGCCGCCACCGAGGGCCGTACGACGCTGCTCATCACGCATCGACTGGCCGGTCTGGAGACGGTGGACGAGGTGATCGTGCTGGAGGAGGGGCGCGTGGCGCAGCGCGGCACGTATGCGGAGCTGGCCGTGGTGGAGGGGCCGCTGCGGCGGATGGCGGAGCGGGAGGCGGAGTCGGAGCTGCTGGCAGGCGTGCACTAGCCGCGTGGTGATCCGCTCGGATCTCCGTCGCACATGCACCCCGGAACGGCGGTGGTGCGACGGCGGTGTGCAGGCGCCGCATTGCGGGATCCCCCGTGCCGTGCTCCGTCCGCAGCAATGCGTCCCGCATGCGCACGACTTGAACGGGCCCGGAGCCGCAGCGGCGCGTCACGATCGCTGACATGCGCTCACCTCGTGACCGGGGCTGGGGTACGGGGGCGGGCTCCAGTGCTGACCGTGGCTCGTGTAAGAGGCGTGCGCCTGGATGACGCCCGTTACACCCGCTCCGCCAGCATCTGCTCGATCACGATCGCCACCCCGTCCTCGTTGTTGGCGACCGTCTGTCCCGACGCGGCCGCGATCACATCCGGGTGCGCATTGCCCATCGCGTACGACTGGCCCGCCCAGGTGAGCATCTCCACGTCGTTCGGCATGTCCCCGAACGCGACGACCTCCTCGTGCGAGATGCCGCGCTCGGCACAGCACAGGGCGAGCGTGCTGGCCTTGGAGACACCTGGGCCGCTGAGCTCCAGCAGGGCGCTGGGGCTGGACCGGGTGACGTTGGCACGGTCGCCGACAGCGAGACGGGCGAGGGTGAGAAAGGTGTCCGGATCGAGCTCGGGGTGGTACGCCAGGATCTTGAGCACCGGCTCATCGGCACCGGGACCGTCCGCAGCCAGCAGGTGCTCGGCCGGCGCCAGATGGTCCGGGACCTCCATGTGCAGCTTCGGGTAGTCGGGCTCCTGGTGGAAGCCGTACGTCTGCTCGACCGCGTACAGCGTGCCGGGCGCCGCGTCACGCAGCAGTCGTACGGCGTCCAGCGCGTTGTGCCTGGTCAGCTCCCGCACCTTCACGAACCGGTGGGCACCGGCGTCGCCGTGCAGGTCGACCACTGCGGCGCCGTTGCCGCAGATCGCCAGGCCGTGGCCATGGACGTGGTCGCTGACCACCTCCATCCAGCGGGCCGGGCGGCCGGTGACGAAGAAGACCTCGATGCCGGCCTCCTCGGCGGCGGCCAGAGCGGCGACCGTACGCGGGGAGACCGACTTGTCGTCGCGCAACAGAGTGCCGTCGAGATCGGTCGCGATCAGGCGCGGCGGGACAGTGGATGCCGGGGTCTCGGGCTGTCTGGTCGCTGAGGTCACCCGGCCATTCTCGCGCATATGCCTGCACGGCCGTGCGAGACTCCGCACATGTGAGTGATGACGGCTCTCGCCGCACCCTTGTGCCCACCGTGCCCCGCTGTCGTAGCGGCGGTTCAGAGCAGCTGCGCTTGCGCCTCCATGGCGATCTGCTCGAAGACCTTCTCGTCGGCGGCGAAGTCCGAGTCGGGGATGGGCCAGTGGATCACGATCTCGGTGAAGCCCAGCTCCAGGTGCCGACCCGCGAAGTCCACGAACGCGTCGAGCGACTGCAGCGGGCGGCCACGGTCCGGGGTGAAACCGCTGAGCAGGATCTTGTCCAGCCCGGACACATCACGGCCGAGGACGGCACACGCGTCGGCGAGCTTCTCCACCTGCCCACGAATGGCTTGAATCGACTGTTCAGGAGTGCCGTTCTCGTACAGCTTGGGGTCGCCGGTGGTCACCCAGGCCTGTCCGTGCCGAGCGGCGAGCCGCAGCCCGCGCGGCCCGGTGGCGGCGACTGCGAACGGCAACCGGGGCCGCTGCACACAGCCGGGGATGTTGCGCGCCTCGTGCGCCGCGTAGAAGTCGCCCTCGTAGGACACCGTGTCCTCGCTCAGCAGCCGGTCGAGCAGCAGTACGAACTCAGCGAACCGGTCGCCACGCTCGCGCGGCGTCCAAGGCTCCTGACCGAGGGCGGTGGCGTCGAAGCCGGTACCGCCGGCACCGATGCCGAGGGTGACGCGTCCGCCCGAGATGTCGTCGAGGGAGATCAGCTCCTTGGCGAGGGTCACCGGGTGCCGGAAGTTCGGCGACGTGAACTTGTGCCTTCGGGCTTCCTGGTCTGGATGGTCTCTCTGACGGCTCACGGTCGCGGTCATGTCTCGGTCAGGTCGGTGAGCGCTGCTCCCAGACCGTCATGGGTGCCGCGAGAGGGGCGGTGTCGGCCGGTGCCGCGGGCCACCAATTCGCCCTCGTCGTCCCGGAGGTGGGATACCAGCAGTGCCATGGCCGCCCGGTGTCACCCCGAGGGTCGCTAGTGTTGCCCCATGGGCATGTTGGATACGGTCGAGCTTGAGGCCATGATCGAAGAGGCGACTGTCGATGCCTACAACGAGGACGAGCAGCTGACCGGTCTGTTCACCATGCTTGAGGAGCACCTCGGCCTGCCCTTCACCACCGCGGTTCTCGGCGTCGAGGTGACCGTGGACGGCATCGACCTCACGCCGGACGGCAGGATCGTCGCTCTGTGCTCTCGCGAAGGCGTGCGGCAGTCGATTGGAATCCTGGAGTTGCCGTTGTCCAGCCCGGGGCCCGAGGGCGTGGAGTGGATCGAGGCGTACCGTCACTGGGCCGGTTGAGGCCGGGCACCTCACACCCCACGCGGGACCGGCTTGTGTGGAAGGGCTGAACGTGGCTGACGTCGTACAGGGCAGGCATCAGAGCGGCGGTGGACCGTCGCTGGCCGACCTCATCGAGCGCAGTGGCGAGTTGAAAGGGCAGCTGGTCGCCTTCGGGCAGAGCGCCCGCTTCGACCGGTGGTTGACGCCCCTCCTGCTGGAGGCTGCAGGGCCTGAGCGGCAGTTGGACGAGGGCGAGGCGATCCGGATCATTGATCACTTCATCCTGCGGTACCGCCTGCCGGACGGTTCGACCGTGGTGGACCGCTTCGTTGCTGGACGGAAGGACTTGACGGCGGTCGACCGGGAGATGCTGCTCGGCTGGCGTGACCCGGTCGAGGGCATCTTCGAGGTCCAGCGCAAGGAGAAGGACGCCGTCGTCCTGCTGAACCTGGTCGACGACCTGGAGTACCGCACGTACTCCAATGTGGGGCGGGGAGCGTTCCGTGGAGTGTCCAAGGGGAGCTTCCTGCACACCTGCCTCGTACCCCTCCACTCGGCCGGTGGGGCGTGGCTGGTGTCCGGGGCGATGTCGAGTTACCCCAAGTCCAGCGCCACCGAGATCGCCCAAGCCGCTCTCCACCTGGCCACCAGCCAGCCCGAACTGGTCTTCCGCAACCCCGTGAAGATCGAGCAGGGCTGGCAGCAGATGCGGGAGGACCGGGCCGCGTTCGTCGAGTTCTGCGGCGGCGACGAACTGGTCCTTCCGCCTGCCGAAGCCGAGGACCTCCTCAACGCCTACTACCGCCACCGCCAAGAGGCAGCCGTCGCCGGACAGCCCGACCGTGCCCGGGGCAGGCGGCTACCCGGCCTGGACCTGCCCTTCTTCGAGCTACCGGGAGAACTGGCGGAGTCGGACAGCATCGGTGTCATCTACGACGAGGCCGACGGGCTCAACTTCTACGCGGACTACGGAATGTTGCGGGAACTCTTCGCGAACCCGGCGCTCGCGGGCCGCAGGCGGCACCAGGACCTGTTGCGCACGTACCTGCGCGAGGAGTCGATCGCGCCGCTGCCGATCCGCCGACTGGCCGCCGCGTACCCGGAGACAGCCGACGCGGTGTTCCGGACGCTGCTGCGGAAGCCCGGATTCACCTGGAGCGAGCACGGTGAGGCGCTGCTACGCCGACGCAAGCCCTGGTACTACGCGAACGAACCCCTCCCCGGTGTCTCCGTGATCGGCGACCACCTCAGCGCGCTCCTCACCGGCCGTCGGTAGTCACCGTTCACGCGGCAGCGACCGCTCGCACCACTGCGCCGCTGCCCCGGACGGCGGCAGGGACGATCCGCCAGCGGCAGCGATCAGCGTTCGCGAGTTGCCCCACCTGTGGATGGGAAGGATTACGGTGCTCAGTCGCATGCCTACGACCCTATGTTCTGGTGACTGCGAGCAATGCTGAGGGATTTGTACTACATCCCGGTGCGCTGCCAGATCGCGGTGAGCGCGGCAACGGGGTCGGTGTCGGCCGGTGCCGCCGGCCACCATTGGCCGTCGTCGTCCTGGAGGTAGGGGTACCAGCGGGCGTCGGGCCCCAGGCGCAGCTGGATGCAGTGGTCGGGGAGGGTGAGGCGGTTGCGCCAGGCCCTGAGACGGACGGGGGTGTCGGTCATCTCGGCGAGGGCCGTGGTCAGGGCGGTACGGGCTGCTGTCATAGCCGACGGTTCCGGGCTGTGGGGCTGTTCAGTGACGGTGATGCCGGTGGGGCCGCCGTGGCGCCAGGCGCGCGTGAGACGGGCGAAGGAGGTGGGGTTGGCGCCGGTGTTCTGGATCAGGTGGTGGAACCACTCGGGGCCGGGGCCGCTCGCGGCGATGCGTACGGCGTCCTGGTGCTGGGTCAGGTGCAGGGTGGTGGCGTCGCCCGACAACAGCCGTGCCGCGCGGGCCGAGACATCGGTCATCAGGCGCTCCAGGTCCGCGCCGACCAGACCGCTGCCGGTCGGTGGGGGGACCGGCAGCGCGGTGTCGTGGGCGGACGGTTCGGGCAGGTCGGGCCACCCCGGGGTGCGCTCGGCCAGGGCGGTCCACGCGGCGTAGGCGCCGGCCGCGTGGACACCGGCCGGAGCGGGCGGGGCGTCCGTGGTCCGGCCCGCTGTCCGGCGTGCGCGCAGTTCTGTCAGGACGTCGTCCCGTCCGCGGCCCCGCAGCGCGAACAGCACGAACGGGTCGTCGTCGATGGTGGCGGCGATGGCGTAGCAGAGCGCGGCAGCGTGTTTACAGGGATGGCCCCAGTCGGGGCAGGAGCATTCGGGGTCGAGCTCGGTGGGTCGCGGGAGCAGGGGGACGCCGGCGTGGCGGGCGTCGTCGATGAGCTCCGCGGGCATCTCACCGTCGAGTAGTGCCGCGAGATGCCCGGCTCGGGCCGCGATGGTGTCGAGAAGGGTGTGCCACTGGGCGTCGGTGAGGACGGGCAGGTGGACGGCGGAGCGGTACGGGCGCGGACGGCTGCCCTGGACGGCGGCCCTGACCTCGCCGGGGGCGACGGTGACCGCGCCGACCATGCCCTGGCGGGCGTAGGTGCGTCCGCGGGACAGCCGCCCCGAGTCCAGGGTGGAGTCCTCCAGGGCCGTCACCCATGCCTGGCCCCACCACGTCGCCGCGAAGGCACGCCTGCCGCGGCCGGGTGCACGGCGAGGGCCGGGGACGGACGGGCTCATGACTGCCTCCCCAGGGCGACGAGTTCGGCGAGGTCGGCGTCGGACAGTTCGGTCAGCGCGGCCTCGCCGGAGCCGACGACGGCGTCGGCGAGCGCCCGCTTGGATTCCAGCAGTTTCGCCACCCTGTCCTCCACGGTGCCTTCGGCGATGAGCTTGTGGACCTGGACGGGCTTGTCCTGGCCGATGCGGTAGGCGCGGTCGGTGGCCTGGTCCTCGACGGCAGGGTTCCACCAGCGGTCGTAGTGCACGACGTGGGTGGCGCGGGTGAGGTTGAGGCCGGTGCCGGCCGCCTTCAACGACAGCAGGAACACCGGCACTTCGCCTCGCTGGAAGCGTTCCACCATCTCCTCGCGTGCGGTGACGGGCGTGCCGCCGTGCAGGAAGAGGGTGGGCATGCCTCGCTCCGCGAGATGTCTCTCCAGCAGAGCCGCCATCTGCTTGTACTGGGTGAAGACCAGCACCGACTCGCCCTCGGCGGTGATGGTGTCGACGAGTTCGTCGAGGAGGTCGAGTTTGCCCGAGCGGCCGTGCAGGGGTGTGGACTGGCGCAAGTACTGGGCGGGGTGGTTGCAGATCTGCTTCAGCGCGGTGAGGAGCTTGAGAATCAGTCCGCGGCGGGCGATGCCGTCGGCTTCGGCGATCTTCGCCATGGTCTCGCGGACCACAGCCTCGTACAGACTCGCCTGCTCGGCGGTGAGCGGGACGACGCGGTCGGTCTCGGTCTTGGCGGGCAGTTCGGGTGCGATGCCCGGGTCGGACTTCCGGCGGCGCAGCAGGAACGGGCGGACGAGGCGGGACAGCCGTTCGGCGGCCTGTGCGTCCTCGCCCGACTCGATCGCGCGGGCGTGGCGGTCGCGGAAGGCGGCGAGGGGGCCGAGGAGTCCGGGGGTGGTCCAGTCGAGGAGCGCCCACAGCTCGGAGAGGTTGTTCTCCACGGGGGTGCCGGTGAGGGCGACGCGGGCGCGGGCGGGCAGGGCGCGCAGTTCGCGGGCGGTGACGGCGTAGGGGTTCTTGACGTGCTGTGCCTCGTCGGCGGCGATCAGCGACCAAGCGTTCTCGGCGAGGGCATCGCGGTCGCGGCGCAGGACACCGTAGGTGACCAGGACGATCTCGTCCCCGGCCAGGTCCTTCAGGTGGCGGTCGCCGCCGTGGTAGCGGCGTACGGGGGTGGCGGGCGCGAATCTGGCGGCCTCGCGCTGCCAGTTGCCGAGCAGGGAGGTGGGGCAGACGACGAGGGTGGGGCCCGCGGTGGTGGGGTCGGTCTGGCGGTGCAGGTGCAGGGCGAGCAGGGTGATGGTCTTGCCCAGGCCCATGTCATCGGCGAGGCAGCCGCCGAGGCCGAGCTCGCACATCTCCGCCAGCCAGGCCAGACCCCGCTTCTGGTAGTCGCGCAGCGTGGCCTTCAGAGCGGCGGGCTGGGTGGCGGGAGTACGGGACTCGGGCTCACGGATACGAGCGACCAGGTCGCCGAGCGCCCCGACCGCAGCACAGGTGATCGTCTCCCCGTCCCGCTCCACCTCGCCGGTCAGCGCGGCACCCAGGGCCTCGATGGGAGTGAGCGATTCCATCCGGCGGCGTCGGGCGCGGGCCACCAGCTTCGGGTCGGCGACCACCCACTGGTCGCGCAGCCTGACGAGGGGACGGCGTGCCTCGGCGAGGACATCCATCTCGGCCTCGGTGAGCGGCTCACCGCCGAGCGAGAGCTGCCAACGGAAGTCGAGGAGGGCGTCGGCGTCGAGCAGACCACCGGCACTGGAGCCGGGCGCGGTGCGCTGCCCGATCTCGGCAGTCGCGCTGAGCGCCTTGACCAGCTCGCGCGGCCAGTGCACGTCGATACCGGCGGCGCGCAGCGTGTCGGTGGCGTCGCCCAGCAGGTCGAACGCCTCGTCGTCGGTCAGCCGCAGCTGGTCCGGCGCGGCGCCCTTCAGCAGCCGGTCGAGTGGAGGCCAGACGCGGGCGCCGCGGCGCAGTGCGAGCAGCGTCTCGGTCTCGGCGCGAGGGCCGAGGAGGCGCTCGGTCTCGGACGGCTCGTTCCACAGCCGTGCGGCCTCTACGACGAGCGCCGGATCCGCCGCGGTGTGCAACTGCAGAACGGCCCGGAACTGCCGGCGCCGCCCCTCGGGCAGGTCGACACGCAGCGAGACGCCGATGTCGGCGGTGAACGCGGCGGCGGTCTCCTCGGCCCACTCGCGTAGGACGGGCACGGCACGCGCCTCGCGCCAGGCGTACGGCAGCGCCCCCATCGCGAGCGGCGCGGCCGGAGTACGGACCAGGTCATCCGCGACCGCGTCGCAGAACTGGCGTACCAGCGCGACCGGTTCCGCGATGCGCAGTGGAGCCGGGCCGGGTTCGGGCAGGCAGTGGGCGTGGGGTGGGAAGGCGGCGCCGAGGGCGTCCAGCGTCTGCCGCTGTACGGCGGTGAGGGGACCCGCCTGCCACGTGTCGTAGCCGGCGTCGGTGAGGGCCGGATGGAGACGGCCGTCGGCGAGCAGCCGCAGCGCGAAGCGGGAGGCGGCTTGCCAGGCCGCGGCGGACGGATGCGCCGGCCGGGCGTCGGCCAGGGCGGCGACAGCGACGGCGGCGGGCAGCGCATAGCCCTCGACTCTGCGGCGTCGGACCGACCGGCCGTGCGGCAGTACCAGTTCCACCGACTCGGATTCGATGCCCTCGGGCACTGTGCCGTCTGCCGCCGCTGCCCCGGTGGGCTTCCAGAGCAGCAGCCGTCCGAGGCGGGCGGGTTCGCCGGGCAGGAACACCGCCGCCCAGCCGCCGTCGAGCAGGGCGACCGCGAAGGCGGTTGCCTCCGGTGTGGCGAGCGGTGGCGTGATCCTCGTGCTGGTGCGTGGTTCTCGTACGACGACCCGTGCCACGCCCATTCGCTCCATCGTGTTCCAGGCGGCCCTCACCGCGTCCCGCTCACCAAGCAGGCCCATCATGGCGGGTCGGCGCAGCCTTGCTCAAACCCGGATGTCGGCGGCCGTTCCCTTTCGGCAAGCATGGCCCCGGTGTGGCTGGCAGGGTGCGCTCGCGTGCGGACGTGTGGCGAGCGACACGACCCGGGGCGCATATCGCAGTATGCTCGGGTCATGGCGGACACCACGCGTATCACTGTGACGCTGCCGAGCGAGCAGGTCGCCGAGCTCAGGAAGCTCACCGACAACGTCTCCGGCTATGTCGCCGAGGCGGTGGCGCGGCAACTGCGGCACCAACTGCTCGGTGCCGACCTGCGGCGTCACCAGGAGGAGCACGGGGCCTTCACCGAGGAGGAGTTGGCGGAGGCGCGCTCCAGGATCTTTGGGACGACGGGTACGGGCGGATCGGCCAGCGCGGCGTGAAAGAGCATGTCGAGACGGTCGTACTGGACTCCCAGGGGCTTTCTGCCTGGATCGCCCAGGACCGCAAGATCCTCGCGATGTTCCAGGTGTTCCATGCCGTGGGTGCCGATTTCGTCATCGGTGCCAACACCATTGTGGAAGTCAGCCATGCGCGGGTGAACATGCCTCGGCTGCGGTGGGCGCTCTCCCGAGTCAAGATCGAGCCGGTGACCGAGGACGCGGCGAAGGCGTCCGCGGAACTGCTCAAGGCCGCCGGTCTGCACGGCCACAAGTACGCGATCGACGCGACCGTGGCCGAGGTGGCCCTGCGTCAGCCCGGCCCAGTGGTCATGGTGACCTCCGACGTCGACGACATGGCCCGGTTGTGTGGCGACCGTGTCCGGCTCATCGGTATCTGAGACGGGCAGCTGTGACAGCTTACCGAAAGAAATCTTCGCAGGTCAGCCTGCGATAGGCGAAAAAGCCTTGACTGACGTGACGAGCGTGCCCAATCGAATACTCTGCGTAGCCGTTGCTGCTGCGGTCAACGTGGGAACGGCCCCGAGCCAAGGGCCGTCCCGGAAGGTGCGCCAGGACAGGTGGTCGTAGGTGTAGGCCGCGTGAAAGCCGAGGTCTTCGGCACGCCGCCAGTGCTGGTGTCCCTCGCTCCAGCGGTGGATGGGAAGGATTACCGTGCTCAGTCGCATACCGTGACCCTACGCTCCAGTGACTGCGAGCAACCCGAGCACCAGCCCTACCGGCCGGGGACGAGACCTGGAGCCGCGTGTCAGCCGCAACTGATCGGCGCGCTGCCATGCCGAACGGTCGCCTTTGCGTCAGCGGCGCTAAGGGAGGATCGCAGTGCTCAGACGCAGACTCGGGGCCGAGCGTAAGCGGCCGAGCGGGTTTCACGTGAAACGGTCACCGTACGCGGCTGCTCAGCCACGGAGTAAGGATGATCATCTTTGTCCACTCCTTGTGCACGCGGTCTCCGGGCAGCGGCACGACCAGGCGATAGCCGGGCGGGAAGCGGCGCGCGGTGACGTACGCGAGCCCACCGAAGACGGAGCGGAGAAAGGCGGGGACGTCGTCCCGCGGGATGTCCGGGCATTCGACGCCCTCGACCGTGATCAGTGCGTCGTCCTCGGGATAGAGGCGGACGCTCACCCGGGGCGAGCCGCCGAACTCGACGTATGCCTCATGGGGCAGGGAGCCGTCCGGGTCGGTGGTGGCGCCTATGCCCGCAGCCGTGCGGCGCGAGGTCTGGTCGGCGCCGATGTCATGGCTCACTTCGATCTCGCGGGCGTGCTCGGCGGCGATCTCCCGGAGGGCGGTGACGGCGGCCTCGGTGGTGGGGAAGTGGTCCATACCACTGATCATGCCGGAGAGAGTTCAGTGCCGCTCCGGGAACCTCAGGTACTGCGGTGGTACGGCCTTCGTCAGCCACACCCCGTTCGCGCTGACGTGGAAGACATGTCCGTCGCGGTGCATGGCGGCTGCGTCGACGGACAGGACGACGGGCCGGCCTCGGCGGGCGCCGACGCGGGTCGCGGTCTCGCGGTCGGGTGAGAGGTGCACGTCATGCCGGTTCATGGGTCGCAGGCCCTCGGCTCGGATGGCGTCCAGGCTGCGGGCCACGGTGCCGTGGTAGAGGTACGGCGGCGGGGTGGCCGGGGACAGCCCGAGGTCCACCTCCACGCTGTGGCCCTGGCTGGCGCGGATCCGCGAGCCGTCGACCGCGAAGCGCTTCTTGTCGTTGGCGGCGACCACATGGTCCAGTTCCTCCCGTGTGAAGCGGAAGCCGTGTGCGGCTGCCGCGGCCATCAGCGTGTCGATCTCGACCCAGCCGCCCTCGTCGAGCACGAGCCCGATCCGCTCGGGCTGATGGCGCAGATGCTTTGAGAGGTACTTCGACACCTTCACGGTGCGTCTTTCATCCATGCCCTCAGGGTGCCGCGAGAGACATGGATCACGCGAATGAATTGCTGTTGGATGTTTGATCCACAACCAAGTCATGTTATCCACAGGGGAATTGGCGATTCTGTGGACAAGGGGCCGTCGTTTCAGGGGCATTCTTCAAGATCAACTGGAGTGGCCGGACTTGAGGCGAGATCGTCCAAGGCGCGTGCCCGCACCTCCCGTTCGGCGGCCAGCGCGATGAACTCGGCCGCCTTGCCCGGACCAACCAGCTTCTCCACGGCCCGCATCGTCCCCGCCGGAATCGTCACGGACCGCGCCTCCTCGCCCGTGTGCGCAGCCTCGCCCGTGCCGAGGTGCTCACGCGGGTAACGCACTGCTAACAGGCGTATCGCGCGGGCCAGTTCGGCGTCCACCGACTGACGGGCGAGCGGTCGCAGGCGTCGTACGAGCGAGGCCGCATCGGCGGCGTCCGCATCGGCCGGACGGTGCGGTCCGTCCAGGTGGCGGGCGAAGACGTGCTCGGTGGTGAACTCCAGGAAACGAGCCGCCATGTGCTCCACCTGGCCCCTCAACTCCCTTAGGTGTTCCGAGATCGCGGACAAGGGGACCCCGGCAGCGTGCAACTCGACGGCCACGGCGAGTTCCTGAGGGCTGGGCACGAGGAACGAGTCGTCGTCGCCGGGCACCGGCTCCAGCACACCGAGGTCGACCGCGTCGGCGACCGCCGCGTCGTCGGGGGAGCCGCCGAACCGGGCATCCAGCTCGGTGCGGGAGATCCGTACCGCCTCCTCGTCGGTCCACGGACCGTCGACCTCGGCGACCAGCCCGAGTACGCCGCCCAGGCCACGCCCGGCATCCCAGGCATCCAGCAGCTCCTTGATGGAGGCCAGGGTGTAGCCGCGGTCCAGGAGATCGGCGATCTGGCGCAGACGGGCGAGATGGGCGTCGCCGTAGACGTTCGCCCGGCCACGGCGCTCGGGGCGGGGGAGCAGGCCGCGGTCCTGGTAGGCGCGGATGGTGCGGACCGTGGCGCCGCTGAGGTGCGCGAGGTCCTCGATCCGGTAGGCGGGCGCGGTGCTCGCCTCGGAGTCTGCGGCTGCGGTGGCCGCCTCGGAGTCTGCGGCTGCGGTGGCCGTCTCGGCTCCTGCGGCTGCCGTGCCCGCCTCGGCGGCGGAGAGGCGTTCCGGGACTCGGGCATCCTCTTCGTTCATGCCGTCGCCGTCGCCGCCGGGGACCTCCTCAGATACTCGACCGCTCTGCTCATCGACCCTTCCCGCGAAGGGTGGTACGACCGCTGGAAGTACCGGGGTATCGCGGCACCCAGCTCCCGCCACGCGGGCAACAGGCCCTTGCGGACAGCCGTGTTGTGCTCGGTGAGGGAGTAGCGCAGGCGGCCGGCGAGCTGCGGATCGTGACGTATCAGGTACGCCGTTCCCCATGCCCACAGGTAGAGCATCGCCGGCGCGGTGACGGCCATCGCGGCGAGGCGGCGGGCGTAGCGCGGCATGCCACGGCCGCCGCAGTGCTGGTACATGTCGAAGGCGACCGCGCGGTGCTCGACCTCCTCCGCGCCGTGCCAGCGCAGCAGATCGAGCATGACCTCGTCGGCCTTGGCCCGGTCCAGGGCGTCGGCGGCCAGCACCCAGTCGCCGAGCACCGCCGTGAACTGCTCGATCGCCGCTATGGTCGCCAGCCGCCAGCGCAGCCACTCCGGCTGCGGTATGGGCAGGCCGAGCGGTGGGCGCTCGCCGAGCAGCCGCTCGAAGAGAAAGTCGGCGTACTTGGTGAACTCCGCCGTGTCCAGCTGCTGTGCCTTGAGGTGGTCGAGCACCTGCGCGTGCTGCACGCTGTGCGTGGCCTCCTGGCCCATGAACCCCTTGACGTCTGACCGGAGTTCGGGATCCCGCACCAGGGGCAGGCCTTCCCTGAACACCTTCACGAACCACCGCTCCCCCGCCGGCAGCAGCAGATGCAGCACGTTGAAGACGTGAGTCGCGGTCGGCTCGCCGGGGATCCAGTGCAGCGGCGTGCGGGTCCAGTCGAAGGACACGCGGCGTGGGGTGATGGCGTACCGGTGATCGCTCATAGCGGTGGCTCCAGCCGGGCGACGGCCCGTAGTGCGCGGGGCGTGAACCGGGACATGAGGCGGGCGCCGCGCGCCTCGGGTGTCACCGGGACGACGGCCTGGTTCTTCACGACCGCCCGCAGGACCGCGTCGGCGACCTTCTCCGGCGGGTAGTTCCGCAGCCCGTACAGGCGGGCGGACTTCTTCTGGCGCCGCTTCTCCTCGTCGGCGTCGACCCCGGCGAAGCGTGCGGTCGAGGTGATGTTGGTGTTGACGAAGCCGGGGCACACCGCCGTCACGCCGATGCCCTGTCCGGCCAGCTCCGCGCGCAGGCACTCGCTCAGCATCAGCACGGCCGCCTTGGAGGTGCTGTAGGCGGGCAGCGACCTGGAGGGCAGGTATGCCGCCGCCGACGCGATGTTGACGATGTGGCCGCCCTGTCCGCGCTCGGCCATCTGCTTCCCGAAGAGGCGGCAGCCGTGGACCACACCCCAGAGGTTGACGTCGAGGACCTTCCGCCAGTCCTCCGGGGTGGTGTCCATGAAGGAGCCCGACAGGCCGATCCCGGCGTTGTTCACCAGCACGTCCACCACGCCGTACTCGGCGGCGACCCTTTCGGCGAGCTTCCCCATGGCCTGCTCGTCGGAGACGTCGACGGTCTCCGCCCAGGCTTCGGGGGCGCCGACCAGCAGGGACAGCTCGGCGGTGCGCGCCGCGGCCTCCGCGTCCCGGTCGACGGCAACCACGCGTGCGCCCGACTCGGCGAACGCGAATGCCGTGGCCCGCCCGATGCCGCTGCCCGCCCCGGTGACCAGGACGAGCTGCCCGCCGAACCGGTCGGCGTGCTTGCCCGTGGCGCCCGCCTCCGGTGTGCCGCCCTCGACGGCGGTCACGAACTCGGCGATCCACGCCGTCAGCTGGTCGGGCCGGGTACGCGGGATCCAGTGCTTGGCGGGGAGCGTGCGGCGGGTCAACTGCGGAGCCCACTGCTCCAGTTGGTCGTAGAGCTTCTCGGACAGGAACGCGTCCTCCAGGGGCGTGATGAGCTGCACGGGCGCGTGCGCGTAGGCGTCCGCGCGGGGCTTGCGCAGCCTCGGCCGTACGTTGTCCCGGTACAGCCATGTCCCGTGGGCCGCGTCGCTCGGGAGCGAGGAGGTCGGGTAGCCGCGGCCGGGTACGCGCTCGACGCGGTGCAGGATGCGCGGCCAGCTCTTGCCGAGCGGGCCGCGCCAGGCCAGTTCGGGCAAGACCGGGGTGTGCAGCAGGTACACGTACCAGGACTTGGCGCCCTGGCCCAGCAGCTGGCCGACCCGGCGGGGGGTGGGGCGCTTCACGCGCGCGTGGATCCAGTGCCCGAAGTGGTCCAGGGACGGCCCGGACATCGAGGTGAAGGACGCGATCCGCCCCTCGGTCCGCGAGACGGTCACGAACTCCCAGGACTGCACCGAGCCCCAGTCGTGTCCCACCAGGTGGACCGGCCGGTCCGGGCTGACCGCGTCCACGACCGCCAGGAAGTCGTCCGTCAGCTTCTCCAGCGTGAAGCCGCCCCGCAGCGGCTGCGGGGCCGTGGACCGGCCGTGGCCGCGGACGTCGTACAACACCACATGGAAGCGGTCGGCGAGGCGGGTCGCGACCTCGGACCACACCTCCTTGCTGTCGGGGTAGCCGTGCACGAGGACGACCGTGGGCCGGTCCGGGTCCCCCAGCTCGGCGACGCACAGCTCGACCCCGCCGGTCCGCACCCAGCGCTCCCGCGCCCCCTCCAGCACCGTCACTTGCCCTCCGCCCAGCGCCGCACGTGGGGCACGTCATCGTCCAGCCAGAACGCGCCCTGCTCGGGATCCTTGGAGTCGGTGACGACCAGGATCTCCTCGAACTTCGCGCCCGTACCCCGAAAGCCGAGGTGGGGTTCGACCGCCCACAGGCCCGGGTGTGGCGGGTGGTCGGAGAAGCGGTACCGCGACCACAGCGGCGACCAGCCCTCGCGGTGGCCGTGCAGCGCGTCGCTCGCCAGGCCCTTCAGGGACTGGGTGCCGAACCCGAACACATACGGCGACCACCGGCGCTCCTTGACCCGGTCCACCTTGTGGGCGATCACGCCGAACGGGTAGGCGCGGTGCCGGTTGGCGTAGCCCTGGCGGACCATGAGCCGGTCCACGTCCTCGTAGATCTCCCGCAGCGGGCGACGCTCGCGCACCTCGCGCAGGATCAGCTCACGATGCGCCTCAAGGTCGGCCATCAGTCTTTCCTGCACCGGGTTGGGGCCGAGCGATCCGGAGTAGCCGATGTCCGCCGTGCAGCCCTCGAAGACCGGTGCCATGTCCAGGATGAACGGCATCCCGGGCTCAAGCCGGCGGTTGGTGGGGAAGAACTGCAACGGGACGCGGAAGTTCACGAACGCCGTGCGGTCTCCGAACCAGGCGAAGGGCAGATGGAACCAGTCCCGCACGCCCCGCTCTCGCAGCCACTCGCGCTGCATCCGCGCCGCCTCGCGCTCGGTCACACCCGGCTGCAACCGGGCCGCGACCGCCTCCGCGCACTCATACGCCAGGCGCTGCACCGTCCGGAACTTCCGCAGTTCCACGGCGCGTTCACCGGCAGCCGCCGTCGTCACCCGACACCCCCCACCCGTCCCCCTCCCCAACCCGTCCACGCCGACCACGGTACGTGTCCGCAACCTGACACTGGCGAATGTGACAGTCGTTGGGGGCTGCGTCAATAGGACCGCCCGCGCCTGTGGACAACGCCACTGATGTGGAAAAGACGACCGGCGTTGTTCGACCCTAGGGGGACCCTTAAGGCCCCGTACGACTCCAGAGGGACGCCAGGACGACCCTCGAGTCTGACGACGGGAGTGGTCTGCGTCACTACCGTCTTCGGACGTGACTGTGATCGCGACCGAAAGCCTGAGTAAGCGGTTCCCCCGGGTGACCGCGCTTGACCGGCTCTCCGTGGACGTCGGGCCCGGTGTGACCGGACTCGTCGGAGCCAATGGAGCCGGCAAGTCCACACTGATCAAGATCCTGCTGGGTCTGTCCCCTGCCACCGAAGGCCGCGCCGAAGTGCTCGGACTCGACGTCGCCGCCAACGGCGCCGCGATCCGCGAGCGAGTCGGTTACATGCCGGAACACGACTGTCTGCCCCCGGACGTCTCGGCGACCGAGTTCGTCGTCCACATGGCACGCATGTCCGGCCTCCCGGTGGCCGCCGCGCGCGAACGCACCGCGGACACCCTGCGCCATGTCGGACTGTACGAGGAGCGCTACCGGCCGATCGGCGGCTACTCGACCGGCATGAAGCAGCGCGTCAAGCTGGCCCAGGCCCTGGTGCACGACCCTCAGCTGGTCTTCCTGGACGAGCCGACCAACGGCCTCGACCCGGTCGGCCGGGACGAGATGCTCGGCCTGATCCGCCGGATCCACACCGACTTCGGCATCTCGGTCCTGGTCACCTCCCACCTGCTGGGCGAACTGGAGCGCACCTGCGACCACGTCGTCGTGGTCGACGGCGGCAAGCTCCTGCGCTCCAGCTCCACCAAGGACTTCACCCAGACCACGACGACGCTCGCCGTCGAGGTCACCGACACCGACGAGCACCCGGACGGCACCCGCGCGGTGCGCGAAGCGCTGCACGCGCGCGGGGTGGACCTCCTCGACTCGGCGAGCGGCCTGCCGGGCGCGGGCCACCTCCTGCTGCTGACCGCACGGGGCGAAGAGACCTACGACCTCGTCCGCGATGTGGTGGCCGACCTCGGCCTCGGTCTGGTCCGCATGGAACAGCGCAGGCACCACATCTCCGAGGTCTTCACGGACGAGGCTTCCGAGGACACCAGCGAGGCTTCCCAGAACAGCGACGCACAGCGGAAGGAGGCCGTCGGCCATGGCAGTTGAGCACCCCGCAGCGGCACCCCCGGGCGACCAGACCCGCATCCACAACATCGGCTACCGCAACTACGACGGCCCCCGCCTCGGCCGCTCCTACGCAACCCGCTCCCTCTACTCGCAGTCCCTGCGCGGCTCCTACGGCCTCGGCCGCTCGGTGAAGTCCAAGGTGCTGCCCATGCTGCTGTTCGCGGTGATGTGCGTGCCCGCGGCCATCATGGTCGCCGTCGCGGTCGCCACCCAGGCCAACGACCTGCCCGTCGACTACACGCGCTACGCGATCATCATGCAGGCCGTCATCAGCCTGTACGTCGCCTCGCAGGCACCCCAGTCCGTCTCCCGCGACCTGCGCTTCAAGACCGTACCGCTGTACTTCTCACGACCCATCGAGACCGCCGACTACGTACGCGCCAAGTACGCGGCGCTCGCCTCGGCCATGTTCATCATCACCGCGGCGCCGCTGGTCGTGCTCTATGTGGGCGCGCTGCTGGCGAAACTCGACTTCGCCGACCAGACCAAGGGATTCGCCCAGGGACTCGTCTCCGTGGCTCTGCTCTCCGTGCTCTTCGCCGGGATCGGCCTCGTCATCGCCTCGGTCACCCCGCGCCGCGGCTTCGGCATCGCGGCCGTGATCGCCGTCCTGACCATCTCCTACGGCTCCGTCTCCACGCTCCAGGCCATCGCCGAGTCACAGGGCACCACCGACGCCATCGCCTGGATCGGCCTGTTCTCGCCGATCACGCTCATCGACGGGGTCCAGTCCGCCTTCCTCGGCGCGACCGCCGCGTCCCCCGGAGGGGTGGGCCCCGGCAACGGCGAGGGCGTGGTGTACGTCCTGGTCGCCCTGGGCCTGATCGCCGCCTGCTACGGCCTCCTGATGCGCCGCTACCGAAAGGCCGGACTGTGACCACCCTCACCATCGACCACGTCTCCCGCTGGTTCGGCAACGTGGTCGCCGTCAACGACATCACCATGACGATCGGCCCGGGCGTCACCGGCCTCCTCGGCCCCAACGGCGCCGGAAAGTCCACCCTCATCAACATGATGGGCGGCTTCCTGGCGCCCTCCACCGGCACCGTCACCCTCGACGGCCGGCAGGTGTGGCGCAACGAGGCCATCTACCAGCACATCGGCATCGTCCCCGAACGCGAGGCGATGTACGACTTCCTCACCGGCCGCGAATTCGTCGTCGCCAACGCCGAGTTGCACGGCCTCGGCGCCAAGGCCGCCCAGAAGGCCCTGGCCACCGTCGAGATGGAGTACGCGCAGGACCGCAAGATCTCGACGTACTCCAAGGGCATGCGGCAGCGCGTGAAGATGGCGAGCGCCCTGGTCCACAACCCCTCGCTCCTGCTCCTCGACGAACCCTTCAACGGCATGGACCCGCGCCAGCGCATGCAGCTGATGGCTCTGCTGCGGAAGATGGGCGACGAGGGCCGCACGGTCCTGTTCTCGTCCCACATCCTCGAAGAGGTCGAGCAACTCGCCCGCCACATCGAGGTCGTCGTCGCAGGCCGGCACGCGGCCAGCGGCGACTTCCGCAAGATCCGCCGCCTGATGACCGACCGTCCGCACCGCTATCTGGTGCGCTCCAGCGACGACCGCGCACTCGCGGCCGCGCTGATCTCCGACTCGTCGACGTCCGGCATCGAAGTCGATCTGGCGGAGGGCGCGTTGCGTATCCAGGCCGTCGACTTCGGCCGTTTCACCGCGCTGTTGCCCAGGGTCGCCCGCGACCACGGCATCCGGCTGCTCACGGTGTCGCCGTCCGACGAGTCTCTTGAGTCCGTGTTCTCGTATCTGGTCGCGGCGTAGGAGGCCGAAGATGTACGACCCCACAGTCGCCCGACTCACCTACCGGGCCCTGCTCGGCCGGCGCCGGGCCCTCATCCTCAGCGCCCTGCCCGTGTTGCTCATCGTGATCTCCGTGATCGTGCGCGGTCTGGTCGGCACGGACGACCAGACCGCGGCGGACCTGCTGGGCGGCCTCGCGATCGCCACCATGGTGCCGATCATCGGCGTCATCGCCGGCACCGGGGCGATCGGCCCGGAGATCGACGACGGCTCCGTCGTCTATCTGCTGTCCAAGCCGGTGAAACGGCCCACGATCATCTTCACCAAGCTGATCGTCGCGATCGCCGTGACGATGGTCTTCTCGGCGGGTCCGACCCTGATCGCGGGCTTCATCCTCAACGGCAACGGCCAGCAGATCGCCGTCGCCTACACGGTCGCCGCGCTGGTCGCCTCCATCGCGTATGCCGCGCTCTTCCTGCTGCTCGGCACGGTGTCCCGGCACGCGGTGGTCTTCGGACTGGTCTACGCGCTGGTCTGGGAGGCCCTGTTCGGCTCCCTCGTCTCCGGCGCGCGCACGCTCAGCGTCCAGCAGTGGTCGCTGGCCGTCGCCCACGAGGTCACCGGCGGATCCATGGTGACCTCGGACGTCGGACTGCCGACGGCCACGGTGCTGCTGGTCGTGGTGACCGTCCTCGCCACCTGGTACGCCGGGCAGAAGCTGCGGTCGCTGACGCTGGCGGGCGAGGAGTAGACGCCCCGCTTATTGACAGGGACTTCACCCCTGTCGGGGCACACTGGGCAAAACGGGGGACGCACTGCTGGGAGGCATCGGGGATGGCAGAAGAGTCGACGCAGGGCGGCGGACAGCCGGAGTCGGCGGACGCCTGGGGCGAGTTGGTCCTGGACGACGACTTCATACGCTCCGCCGAGACCTCCGAGCCGTCCGCCCGTGCCCGGATGCTCGCCGCCCGCTGGCGCGACGAGAAGCCCGAGCCGCAGCCGTGGCGGTCCGACGAGCCGCCCGCGGGATGGTTCTTCAGCAAGCGCCGGCGGCGGTGGCGGCGGCGCTAGCCGAATCCCCGGCCCGCTTTATTCAGTGGCGCCCGATTCGCCGTACAGGCACAGTGGTTGTGTCCACGCCGCCGGACGACGACTCCGGCGCCACGTTCTGGGAGAGGAGCCGGACGGTGTCCATGCACGACAGTACGTCCAGCTCCCGACAGGGCAGCCCGCGGCGGGTTCCGGTGTAGTTACCCCACCGTCGAACTCGCTCCGCACGGGGAGCTGCCCGGGGCGGCCGCTTCGAGCACGCGATGTCGCTCTCGCGTGGGCCGCCTTCCCTTTCGCCCCCTTGTCGAAGGGGGCGCCATCCGCTGGGGCGCACGGGGTTGGCTGCGCGGCTCGGCGCGCGAGGTGCCGCTGCGCCCACCCGTGCCGCCCCAGCGGCACGACTGCCCGCGGGGGCGGTCGGCAGGGGCGCGGGCTCCGTCGATATGCGGCTCCGCCGCGATGGGGCCCCGCTCAGCGAAGCCGAAAGGGCCGAAGGCAATCGTCTCCGCTGCCTTCCGCCGCCAGCCGTGGAGAGATCAGTCATGAAGCGACCGGTCATGAAGCTACCGGTGGTGGAGCTACCGGTGGTGGAGCTGCCGGTCGTGGAGCGATCTGCCCACCCTCGCCCGCCCGCAGCCCACAGACGGCCTCAACCCAGCAGACGCTCCAACACCACCGCGATCCCGTCCTCCTCGTTGGACGCGGTCACCTCATCGGCCACGGCCTTCAGCTCCGCATGGGCGTTGGCCATGGCCACCCCGTACGACGCCCACCGGAACATCGGCACGTCGTTCGGCATATCGCCGAAGGCGATCGTCTCCGCGGCCTTCACTCCCAGCCGACGCGCCGCCAACGACAGCCCCGTCGCCTTCGACAGTCCCAGCGGCAGCAACTCGACGATGCCCTCGCCGGCCATGGCGACGGTGACGAAACCCCCCGCGGCCTGCCGCGACGCTTCCGCCAGCTCGTCGTCCGACAGCTCGGGGTGCTGTATGTAGATCTTGTTCAGCGGCGCCGTCCACAGATCCGACGCGTCCGTGAACGGGGTCGACGGCAGCGCCCCTGTGACCGCGTAGCCCGGCCCGACCAGGACCTCGCCGTCCAGCCCGTCCCGGCTCGCCGCGAGATACAGCGGACCGACCGCCGCCTCGATCTTCGCCAGTGCCACCCCCGCCAGCTGCCGGTCCAGCGTCACCGACGTCAGCAGACGGTGCTCAGCGGCGTCGTACACCTGCGCCCCCTGGCCGCAGACCGCGAGGCCCTTGTAGCCGAGGTCGTCGAGGATGTGCCGCGTCCACGCAACCGCGCGGCCGGTCACCACGATGTGCGCGGCACCGGCCTCCGTGGCCGCGGCGAGCGCCTCACGAGTGCGCCGGGAGACCGACTCGTCGGACCGCAGGAGCGTGCCGTCGAGGTCGGTCGCGATGAGCCGATAGGGGAGACCGGCGCTCACTTGGCCACCGGCTCCAGGACCTCTCGGCCGCCCAGGTACGGACGCAGCACCGCGGGCACGTGGACCGAGCCGTCGGCCTGCTGGTGGTTCTCCAGGATCGCCACGATCGTGCGCGGTACGGCACACAGCGTGCCGTTCAGCGTCGCCAGCGGCTTGACCTTCTTGCCGTCACGGACGCGGATGGACAGCCGACGGGACTGGAACTCGGTGCAGTCCGAGGTCGACGTCAGCTCGCGGTACTTGCCCTGGGTCGGGATCCACGCCTCGCAGTCGAACTTGCGGGAGGCCGAGGAGCCCAGGTCACCGGTCGCGACGTCGATGACGCGGAACGGCAGTTCCAGCGACGTCAGCCACTGCTTCTCCCACTCCAGCAGGCGCTGGTGCTCGGCCTGGGAGTCCTCCGGGGCGACGTACGAGAACATCTCGACCTTGTCGAACTGGTGGACGCGGAAGATGCCCCGGGTGTCCTTGCCGTGCGAGCCGGCCTCGCGGCGGAAGCAGGGCGAGAAGCCCGCGTAGCGCAGCGGGAGCCGGTCGGCGTCGATGATCTCGTCCATGTGGTACGCCGCCAGGGGCACCTCGGAGGTGCCGACCAGGTAGAGGTCGTCGCCGGCGAGGTGGTAGACGTCCTGGGCGGCCTGGCCGAGGAAGCCGGTGCCGGCCATCGACTGCGGGCGGACCAGCGCCGGGGTCAGCATCGGCGTGAAACCGGCGGCCGTGGCCTGCGCGATCGCCGCGTTCACCAGCGCCAGTTCCAGGAGCGCACCCACACCCGTCAGGAAGTAGAAGCGCGAGCCCGAGACCTTCGCGCCGCGCTCGACGTCGATCGCGCCGAGCAGCTGGCCGAGTTCCAGGTGGTCCTTGGGCTCGAAGCCCTCGGCGCCGAAGTCGCGGATCGTGCCGTGCGTCTCCAGCTCGACGAAGTCCTCCTCGCCGCCCACGGGCACATCCGGGTGGACGAGGTTGCCCAGCCGGAGCAGCAGCTCCTGGGTCTCGGCGTCGGCCGCGTCGCGCTCCGCGTCGGCCGCCTTGACGTCGGCGGCGAGCTGGCCCGCCTTCTTCAGCAGCTCGGCCTTCTCGTCCCCCGAGGCCTTGGGGATCAGCTTGCCGAGCGCCTTCTGCTCGGCGCGCAGCTCGTCGAAGCGGACGCCGGACGACCTGCGCCGCTCGTCGGCAGACAGGAGGGAGTCGACGAGCGCGACATCCTCTCCACGGGCGCGCTGCGACGCACGCACACGGTCGGGGTCCTCACGGAGCAGGCGAAGGTCAATCACGCGGCCAAGGCTACCGGTGCGGACTGACGGCACACGACTCACTATTCCGAGAGCTGTCCGAACCGCCACTTACGTTGAGTTGTGGGCGAATTGCCCTATGTGTCAATAAAAGGTGCCCCACTCCCTGGAACGGGTCATCGGACGGGCGCCCGGTTGACCCGATTTCCTTGCGGGGAACGGGACTTGAGGGGTTCGCTGTCCACAGGGATCCACACCTCCGCTGAGTTATCCACAGGCTGTGCGAAAGATCTGTGGATGTCGCAAGTGATCATTCCGATTCGCGCCGACAGACCGAGAAGTCCCCGCGTCAAACCAGCCCCAGGCTCACTTTCGGGTGGAAATGGGTCGCCCCAAAGGATTGACCCAAGGAAACGGGTGGACGAAGAGTGACCACAGGGGCTGTGGACGAACTTGCCCGCTGTATGGAGATTTGTCGACTGAGTCGCGCTTCGTTGTCGACTTGTCCCCAGGTCGAGATGGGACCTGTGGATAACTTCTGTGGACAACATAAATCAGCAGGTAGGACTGGCCGAAACCGGTCCGCAACCCACGCGCAATCTGCCGTCTGTCTGCCCGAAAGAGGGCGGACTCAGAACCGCCCGTCCTGGCAGCGCGCCACCCAGTCCGACGCCGATACGAACTCCTCGTCCGAGGTCCCCGGCAGCGGAGCCCGCACCTCCCCCGGCTGCACCTCGGCACGCGGATACGAACCGAGGAAGCGGACCTGGAGGCAGATCCGCTTGAGCCCCATCAGGGCCTCGGCGACCCTGCGGTCCGAGATATGGCCCTCGGCATCGATGCAGAAGCAGTAGTTGCCGATGCCGGCGCCGGTGGGCCGGGACTGGAGCAGCATCAGGTTGATGCCCCGGGTGCCGAACTCGCCCAGCAGATCGCGCAGCCCGCCGGGGTGGTCGTCGCGCTGCCACAGCACGACGGACGTCTTGTCCGCGCCGGTCGGTGCCGCGGGCCGGGCGGGCCGGCCCACCAGCACGAATCGGGTCTGGGCGTTCTCGGCGTCGTGGATCCCGGTCTCCATGGCCTCCAGGCCGTACCGGGCGGCGGCGAACTCGCCGGCGAAGGCGGCGTCGTACTGGCCCTCCTGGACCAGGCGTGCGGCGTCCGCGTTCGAGGCCGCGGACTCCCAGTGCACGTCGGGGAGGTTGTTCTGCAGCCAGTTCCGTACCTGCGGCTGGGCCGCCGGATGCGCGGAGACCGTCTTGATGTCCGACAGCTTCGTGCCCGGCCGGACCAGGAGCGCGAAGGTGATGGACAGCAGCACCTCGCGGTAGATCATCAGCGGGGCGCCCGCGACCAGCTCGTCGAGCGTGGTCGTGATGCCGCCCTCGACGGAGTTCTCGATCGGCACGAACGCGGCCTCTGCCTCACCGCTGCGGACCGCGTCGAGCGCGGACTGCACGGACACATAGGGGATCAGCTCCCGGGTGGCCGCCTCGGGAAGGGTGCGCAGGGCGACTTCGGTGAAGGTGCCTTCAGGGCCGAGATAGGCATAGCTGGCTGGCATGACCTCACCCTAATGGGCCCCCGGTGACACGGCCCACGCGTCTCACCGGCGCCCCCCTCGGGCCGGCCTCACCGTCACCCCGGCGGGCGCTCTCACCCCTCCAGCAGCCGCTGCCCCACGTACTCCCCCTCCGCCGCCCCACCCGGCACCGCGAACAGCCCGCTCGACTCGTGCCGGATGAACTCCGACAGCGCGTCCCCACGGTCCAGCTTCCGCTGCAGCGTCACGAAGCCGCGCAGCGGATCCGCCTGCCAGCAGACGAACAGCAGCCCCGCGTCCGGCACCCCGTCCGGGTCGAAACCGTCGTGGTACGAGAAGGGCCGCCGCAGAATCGCGGCCCCGCCGTTCTGATCCGGCCGGCTGATGCGCGCGTGGGCGTCGATCGGGACGACGAGGTTCCCCTGCGCGTCCGTCTTCTCCAGGTCCATCTCGGTCGTCTCGCCGCCCCCGGACAGCGGCGCCCCGTCAGACTTGCGGCGCCCGATGACGTCCTCCTGGGCCTTGACCGACAGCTGCTCCCAGTCGTCGAGGAGCATGCGGATCCGTCGTACGACGGCATAGGAGCCGTCGGCCATCCACTCCGGGTCGTTCGAGGGGGACGCCGGCACGAAGATCCGCTTGTCGAAGTCGGACTCGCTCGGCTTGGGGTTGCGGGTGCCGTCGATCTGGCCCATGAGGTTGCGTGCCGTCATGGGATGGGCGGTGGCGCCCGGCGAGCGGTTGAAGCCGTTCATCTGCCAGCGGATGCGGGCCGCACTGCCCGCGTCCTTCTGGATGGCGCGCAGCGCGTGGAAGGAGACCAGGGCGTCGTCGGCGCCGATCTGGACCCACAGGTCGCCGTCGCTGCGGGCCTTGTCGAGGCGGTCGGAGGAGAAGTCGGGCAATGGGTCGAGGGAGACCGGCCGCTGTTTCTCCAGGCCGGTACGGGCGAAGAAGCTGTGCCCGAAGCCGAAGGTGACGGTCAGCGAGGACGGTCCGGCGTCCCGCGCCACATCCGTGTCGTCCTGCTTCGCCGCCTCCCCCGCCATCAGCCGCTGGGCCGTCTCCGACCAGCGGCGCAGCAGCGCGGCCGCTTCGCTGCGCCCCGCGCCCGCCGTCAGGTCGAAGGCGATCAGGTGACCGCGGGCCTGCAGCCCTTCGGTGATGCCGGGCTGATGTTTCCCGTGAAACATCGCCTGCCCGGCGCCGAGCGAGGTCAGCGGTGTGGCCTCGGAGGGCGCCGCCGCGTACCCCGCGGCACCCCCTGCCGCCCCGAGGACGAGCCCGGTGGCACCGGCGGTGCCGAGCAGGGTCCGCCGCGAGATGCCCTCCTGGGCGACCGCCGTGTCAGGAGCCGTGTCAGGAGTGCGGGTCCCGGGGATGGAGGTGTGGTCAGCCATGATGGTCGTTCAGCCGATCTGCGCGTTCTTGTCGACGGTCACTTGGTCGATGTCGGAGGTCCGTACGGTCACAGCGATCTCCCACTCACCCGCCATCGGGATCTGCACCCCGTTCGCCGACCAGTGGCCGGTGGTGATGTGGTCGGGGACGACGGGCAGCGGCCCGATGTCGTTGGACTCAAGAGTGAAGGCGACCTTCACCTCGGGGATGTCGAAGGCCCGGCCGTTGGGCCGCGTGACATAGACGTGTATCTCGTTCGCGCCCACGCCCGCGGGGTCGAGGTCGATCGTGACGACGCCCTTGCCGTCCTCCCCGCCCGTGTCGAACGGCATGTCCAGGGTCAGCGCCCCGGACGCCGAGTCCGAGGAAGAAGCGGCGGACGAGGTGGCGGCCTTGGCCTCCTCCTCGGTGCGTCCGGGCTCGGTCTGCGTCAGCACGGTGGTGACGGCGAGCAGGACGACGGCGACGCCCGCCTCCGCGAGCACGGAGCGGCGTAGCCCGAACCGGTTCGGATCGGCGTCCCGTGACCGTTTCTGCCGCGCCGCGTCCATGGCCGCCTGCTGCCGGGCGAGCTGCGCGGCCCGCTCGGAGTCGCCGTCGGCCTGTTTCGAGCCCTTGCCCGCCCGGGCACGGGCAGGCTCCTTCTCGACGACCTCGGCCGCCGTGGGCACGGTCTCCGCCAGCCGGGCCGTCCAGCGCCGTGAGATGTACGCGACGCCCACGAGCAGCACCACCAGCCCGATCTTGACGAGCAGCAGCTGGCCGTACCTCGTGTCGGTCAGCGCCGACCAGGAGCCGAGCTGGCGCCAGGACTGGTAGATCCCGGTCGCGACCAGCGTGACGACGCTGCTGAAGGCGACGGTCGAGAAGCGGTGTACGGCGGTGGTGTCGAGCGGGTTGTCCGCGGGGGCCCGGTACAGCGCCAGGAGCAGCGCGGCGAGCCCGCCGAGCCAGGTGGCGACGGCGAGGAGGTGGAGGACGTCGACCGGCATCGCGATCCCGGCCTGGATACCGACGGAGGCGTGCTCGGACATCGCCCAGCTCGCCGCGAGCCCGGCGGCCACGACGACCCCGCCGACCGCGAGCCCGAAGGTCAGGTCCCGCTTCTCCTCGTCGTCCCTTGAATCAGGCAGTCGGCGCGAAGCGCCGTCGTTCAGGGTGGTGGTGGGAGACGGGCGGGCATAGGCCCCGAACAGCACGGCGATGAACAGCGCCGCCGCGGCGAGCAGCAGCAGCCGGGAGACGAGGGCCGCGCCCGTCTTGGTCTGGAGGACCTGCCCGAGCAGGTCCAGGTCGAAGATGTCGCCGGCCTCCCCGCTGCTGGTGTAGGAGCCGCGCAGGAGCAGCAGCCCGATGGTGGCCGCGGTGAGCGTGATCCATCCGGAGACGACGAGCCGCTGCAGGGCCCGCACCCCGGAGCCGCGCTGCCAGCAGGCCAGCACGAAGGCGGCGCCGCCGACCAGCACGATGAAACCGGCGTACGACATGTACCGCCCGAACCCGTACAGCCAGCCGACGACCCCGCCGCCCACGGTCTCGTCGGTCACCGACACGGTGGTCGGGGAGGGGGCGCCGATGGAGAAGGTGTAGGCGCCGGCGACGGGATGGCTGTCCGCGGAGACGACCTGGTAGGAGACGGTGTACGTGCCGTCGGGCAGGCCGCTGTGCAGCTTCACGGAGTACGTCGTCCCGCTCACGTTGGACGGGGCGCCGCTGTCGACTCGCTGGCCCTTGGGGTCGAGCACGCGCAGCGAGTCGTCGGACGTGGAGACCTGCTCGGTGAAGGTCAGCGACACCTGGGCCGGGGCCTTGTCGACCACCGCCCCCTGCTGGGGGTCGCTGCCGCTCAGCGCGGCATGCGCGGACGCCTGCCCGGCTCCGGCGAGCAGCAGCCCGGTCGCGGCCAGGAGCAGCAGCACCAGGGTCCGGATGCGGGGGGCGATGGTCTGTGTCACAGGTGGGTCCCTCCCTCAGCGCCCGGTCTTGGGGTTGTACGTCGCCGACTTGACCGGCATCTCGACCGTGATCGGGCCGGACTCGGCGAAGTGCAGTTCGACGGAGACCGTCTCACCCTGCTTCGGCTTTCGCTTCAGCTTCTCGAACATCAGGTGGTTCGCGCCGCTCTCGAACACGAGTTGGCCGTGAGCGGGTACGTCGAGGGAGGCGACCTCCTGCATGGACGAACCGACGGTCTCGTGGACGGTGACCTCGCCGGCGTCGCTGGTGACGGAGGTCAGCTCGTCCGTCGTGCCGCCCTTGTTGTCGATGGTGAGGAAGCCCGCGGCCATGGAGGCCGAGACCGGCTGCGGCATGTAGGCGGCGCCGACGGACAGTTCGGGTTCCGAGTCCGCGGAGGCCGAGCCGCCGCAGCCTGCGAGAGCCAGCGTGCCCACCATGGCCGTGGCGGTCAGGACGATCCGTTTCACGGGTTCTCACCCTTGACGAGCTTGGGGAGGTCCGCGGTGTAGTCGTCGACGGTGGCGTCCTCGCCGTAGAGGACGTAACCTCCGTCGGTCTTCGGGGAGAAGGCGATGACCTGGGTGCCGTGCGTGGAGATCATCTTGCCCTTCTCCTCGTGCGGCGGCTCGATGGTGATGCCCAGGGTGCGGGCGCCGGCCTGGATGGTGGCGAAGTCGCCGGTCAGGCCGACCACCTGGGAGTCGATGCCCTTGAGCCATTCGCCCAGCGCCTTCGCGGTGTCCCGCTCGGGGTCGGTGGTGACGAACACGACCCGCAGGTCGTCCTGTTCGGCCTTGGGCAGCTGCTTCTTGGCGACGGCGATGTTGTTCATCGTCAGCGGGCAGACGTCGGGGCAGTTGGTGTAGCCGAAGTAGAGCAGGGTCGGGTGGCCCTCGGTCTCCTTGCGGAAGTCGTACGACTCGCCGTCGGTGTCGGTGAGGACGAGGTCCGGCTTTTCGAACGGCTGGTCGAGGACGGTGGCGGCCTTGTCCGAGGCGGCCTCCTCGGAGACCACGGCGACGGGCGAGTCGTCGTCGCTGCTGCCGCAGCCGGAGAGGGTCAGGGTGGCGGCGGCGAGCAGCGCGGCCGCCGCGAACGTCTTCTTGCGCATAGAAAAATGTCCCAGTTGTGTGAACTACCGGCGCGCGCCGGGGGCGTACGGGCCGGTCAGGCCCAGGGGGCGTACGGACAAGCCGTACGCCCCCGGCGCGCACCGCGTGCGGAGGGTTCAGGCGTTGTCGGTGCGCCGACGGCCGGCGAGCACGCCGTAGGCCACGCCCATCACGCCGATGACGATGCCGACGATTCCCAGTACGCGGGCGGTGGTGTCGCTGCTGTCGGTCTCGGCGGCGGCGGTGGTGGTCGCGGCGGCAGCCTCGGCGTCGTCGGCGGGCTCCTCACCGGCCTCCGCTCCGTGCGAGTGGCCGTCCTCCGCGGCGTCGGACAGGGTGAGCACCGGAGCCGGGTTCTCGGGCTCGTCCTGGCCCTCCTGCTGCTCCTCGATCCAGCGGACGACATCGCCGTTGGAGTAGGTCTGCAGCGCCTTGAAGGTGAGTTCGTCGGTGTCCTCGGGCAGCGCTCCGATGGAGACCGGGAACTTCTGGAAGAAGCCGGGCTCAATGCCCTTGCCGGTGGCCGTCCAGGTGATCTTGGTGATCGCCTCGGAGATCCTCTCGCCGTGGTTCTCGACGGGCTTGTCCAGCGTGGACGTGGTGGTCTTGATGCTCCAGCCCTCGACCGGCTCCGGCATCACGGATGCCAGTGGATGGTCGGTCGGGAAGTTGATCTCCAGCTTGGTGGTCGAGGCGTCGTCCTGTTCGTTGGGGACCTTGAAGTCCACGACGGCGTAACCGCCCTTGGCGGCGGTCCCCTCGGGCTGCACGGAGACGTGCGCGAACGCTGGGGAGGACAGGACGACGACGGCCGAGGCGGCGACGGCGCCGGCCGCGGCGAGACGAGAGGCCTTCATACGGGCACTCCACTTCGAGTGAGAAGTCGCGGATTCCGGTGGTGAAGAGGGGTACACGCGCGCGTGGTTGCCTGTTCGGCACCAAAACCGGCACGCGCGTGTGCCACGCGACGGCGGCCTCTTACGGATCCGTACTCCGTACGTCGTGAAGGGGAGGGCGCGCGTCGCGTCAGGCGGCGAGAACGAGCGAGGCGGCCGGCGGGCCGCGTCTGATCACGGTGTGCTGGAGTGCGGTGGTGCGAGCCCGGGGCGGCGTCGGCGTCGCGGTGCGCGTGGGACGCGGACCTGCTTCCGGCGTGCCAGACAGTCCGGCGCACAGGGCACGCGCCAGCGCGAGCGCCCCGCGCAGGGATCGTACGAGCGCCCCCTCGGCGACCCCGTGCGCTGACAGTTCGACGAGCCGCAGCAGCGCCAGGTCCCCGCGGCGCAGCAGCCATCCGGCGGCGATCGCCGCGAGGACATGGCCGAGCAGCATCGGCAGGGACGGCAACAGGGACATGGAGGGAGCCGCGGCTGCGGTGTCGGCCGCCTGATGCGGGTGCGTACCCACCGGCTTGATCCGCGCCTCGGTGAGGATCCGGTACGCCTGCGCGGGGCTGATCGCCGCCGCGGCGGATCCGCACACCAGCCGCGCGGCCTGCGCCACCAGCGAGGCGTCGCTCGCGGCGCCCGTCGTCGAGCCGGCCGAGGCCGTCGCGGCATGCTGACCCAGCCCGAACAGCGAGTGCAGGACCACCTGCCCGACCACGAGCAGCCCCGCGATCCCCGGCAGCGAGCGCGCCCGCCCGGCGAGCGGCGCCGCCACCCCGAAGACCCCCAGGAACCCCGCGCCCAGCGTCCACAGCGGCACCGTGGCGCAGGAGGCGAGGGCGTGCCCGGCAGCGGCCAGCACGACGCAGACCGCGGCGAACACCGCGGCCCGCAGCACCCGGAGGTCCTGTCCGGAGCGCGCCCAGCGCTGGTGGGGGGCAGTCATGGCGGGCCAATCATCGCACTGGCCCGACGGCTCCCATACGGCAGGTCCGCAAGATGGCGTACGGCCGAAAGATCACCTTCTGGTGTATCTCGCCCCCAGATGCACCCCCACATACACCCACCAATGCCCCCGGCGCATCGGCCGTATGGGCGGCATCACGTCAGTGATGCGCTTACGCCCGGGCGCTTGCGGCAATACGTAACGGTATGTCGAGCCGCGGGCCAGGAGGCTGGAGCATGAGCATCTGGTGGTCACTCCATCTGCGGCGCGAGGCTGCGAGCGTTCCGCTCGCCCGGCGGCTCCTGCTCGGCACGATGGAGAGCGCGGGCGTCGACCCCGACATCTCGTACGACCTCTCCGTCGCCCTCACCGAGGCCTGCGCGAACGCCGTGGAGCACGGCGGCGACACCGGGCACGGCGGCTCCTCGGAGGCCTACCGCGTCACCGCCTACCTCGACGGCGAGAAGTGCCGTATCGAAGTCGCCGACTCGGGACCTGGCTTCACCGGCCGGCAGAGCCTGCGCCCCTCGCACAGCGAAGCCGAGCACGGCCGCGGCCTGTGCCTCATCCGGGAACTCGCCGACCACGTCCAGATCGGCAACAAGCCGGGACGTGGTGGCGCGGTGGTGAGCTTCGACAAGATCCTCAAGTGGAAGACGGACGCCCGGTTGATGGCGGTGTGACCGCGATGGCGGTGTGACCGCGATGGCGGTGTGACCGCGATGGCGGTGTGACCGCGATGGCGTGTCAGCCGCCGAGGAGGGGAGCCGAGAAGCGGCAGCTCACGGGCCGGGCGTGGGCGGGATCGAGGGCGTTGCCGACGAGTTGCAGGGCATTGGAGTCGTAGGCGATCGAAATGTGCTCGGAGCGGTCCTGGGGACAGACCTCCTGAAGAAGGATGTTGCGTACGGTCGCGCCCGGCCCCGCCGTGAGGAACTGGTGGTGGTAGGGCGTGACGACCTCGTCGTACCGCGTGGTGATCACCGTGTAGTCGACGCCCGGTTGCGTGTCGCCGTCCCGGTCGAGCGTGGTGTGCACCCGGGACCCCACCATCTGGTCCGCGTACGCCTGCCCCGCCACGGCGGACACCGTCTGGTTGAGACCGAGTTCGGTGGTGAGGGTGCCCAGACCGGAAGCGGTGGCGCCGTGGTTGGACGGGGCCAGGCCGATGAGCCGGCGGACCTTGTTGTGTGCCTTGTCCGCCGGGTTCGTACCCCCCTCGAACCGCAGGTACCAGCGGGGCAGCACACCGCCGCCCTGGGAGTGGCCCACCAGGTCGACCTGCCGGGCACCGGTTGCTTCGAGTACCCGGTCGACGTAGCGGGCGATTTCGCGGGCGGAGTCGGGGATGTGCCGGGTGGCCTTGAACGGAACTCCCGGCTCTCCGCCGTAGTTCGGTGCGAAGACGCAGTATCCGGCGTTCTTCAGCCAGGTGGACAGCATGATCCAGTTCAGGTTGGCGTTCGACCAGGTGGCGTGCAGCAGGACGACGGGGCGGGGGTGCGCGGCGGTCGGCCGGCACTGCCAGTCGTTCGCCCCCGGGGGCGAGGCATCCGGCTGGAGGGTGCCGCGGATCAGGGCCTCGGGGCCGGAGGTGGCCGGCCCCACGGGCGGGGTCGGGACGTCGGCGGCGACCGACGCGCTCGGGAGACCGAGTAGCAGGGCCGTGATCGTGGCGGCCGTCGCCAGCCAGGTGATCAGACGGGGACGCGGCGAAGGACGGACAGCGCTATGTGACATTTTACTGCTCCTAGTCAGAGTCCTGGTCACACGCAGACGCCCAAGATCATCAAGGAGTGGCCGTCAGGCCCCTGGCCAACCCGCACCGCACGCACCCCCGTTGGAGTAGCGCTTTTCATACGTGCGGCTCTGCTCAGACCCGTCGCCCGGCTCTTCAGGGGTCCTTAGGGTGGGCGGATGGAGATCGGAACCGAAGAGCTGCCGGGCGGAGTGACACTCCGGCTCGCCGCACCGTCCGACGCGTCCGCGCTCTGTGCGGCCTACGTCGAGAACCGGGACTCCCTCGCCCCCTGGGAGCCGCGCCGCCCGGAGAGCTTCTTCACCGTCGAGGCACAGGCCGAACGCCTCACGGCACAGATGCGGGAGTTCGCCGAGGGCCGGCTCGTGCCCTGGCTCCTGGTGTCCGGCGGCCGGATCGTCGGGGCCATCACGCTGACCGGCATCACCCTGGGGCCCTTCTGCAGCGCCTACCTCGGCTACTGGATCGCCGTCGACCACCAGAAACGCGGCCTCGCGACCGCCGCCGTACAACATGTGTGCCGCATCGCGCGCGACCGCGTCCGACTGCACCGGATCGAGGCCACCACCCTGCCGCACAACACGGGATCCCAACGCGTGCTGGAGAAGTGCGGGTTCGAACCGATCGGCACCGCCCCGCGCTACCTCCACATCGACGGCGAGTGGCGCGACCACCGGATGTTCCAGCGAATCCTGCACCACGACGATCCACCGCTGTGAGGGACCATCCACCGCTGTGAGGGACCATCCATCCACAGCTGCGAGAGACCACCCACAGCCGTGAGGCTTCAGCTTCCTCAGCATTCACAGCCGGAGCACAGCGCCGTCAGATCTCCCTGACGGACTGCGTCCCTACGTTCCGGGCCATGACGGGAAACCAGAAGAACAACACGATCACCCGGCGCCGCGCCCTCGCGGTGACCGGTGGCACGGTCGCGGCGGGCGGCCTCGCCGTCGCCGGTTACCAGGTGGCGTTCGCCGACGCGACGACGACCGCGGAAGCGACCGCGACCGCCTCGGCGAGCGCCGCCGGCAGCGGCGCCTGCATGACGCTGATGTCGAGCGTCACCGAAGGCCCTTACTACCTCGACGGTGCTCTCGTGCGAAGGGACATCACCGAGGGCAAGAGCGGTGTCCCCCTGACCCTGCGCCTCACCGTCGTGGACGCCACCGACGGCTGCACCCCGGTCCCCGGCGCGGCCGTGGAGATCTGGCACTGCGACGCCTGGGGCTACTACTCCGGCTACACCACCGCCAACCCCGGCGGTACGGCCCCCGCCGAGAGCGAGGACGGCTCGACGGCCAACGACAAGACCTACCTGCGCGGCTACCAGATCGCGGGCGCCAACGGGGTCGTCAAGTTCGAGACGATCTTCCCCGGCTGGTACACCCCGCGCACCTGCCACATCCACGTGAAGGTGCACACCGGCGGCGAAAAGGAGGACGGCACCTACGAAGGCGGCAAGGTCAACCACACCGGCCAGCTCTTCTTCGACGACGAGATCGCCCAGGAGATCTTCACCCTGGACCCGTACTCCCGGCACTCCGGCAGCTACAGCACCCTCGACAACGACATGGTGTACGACGGCGGCGGCGCGTCCAGCGGACTGCTCACCCTCAAGGCCGTCCACAAGAAGGACCCTTCCCAGGGCTACAGGGGCTTCCTCACCCTCGGCATCGACCCGGACGCCGAGGACACCGGCGCGGGCGGAACGCCTCCCACCGGCACCCCGCCGGGCGACGCCCCGTCGCCTTCGGCTTCCGCGTCCTCATAGGTACGACGGTGACGAACCGCGAGGACGAGAAGCTGGCGCAGGCCGCCGTGGCCGCGCTCACCGGACAGCTGGCCCTGGCTCCCAAGCCCGGCCTGCCCGACCCGCGCGACCTCGGCGCCCGCACCGGCCGCCCAGACCACCGTGCCCTGCGCTGGTCGGCCAAGGCGCTGGCGCCGGGTCTCGCCGCGATGGCCGCGGCGGCCCGCCGCACCGGCGAGCCCACGCCCGGGCTGCGCGTCGAACTCGGCGCGATCGGCCGCTGCACCGAGCGTTCGATGAGGCTCGCGGGCGGCGGCCACCGGGGCGCGCTCTGGACGCTCGGCCTGCTGGTAGCGGCGGCCGCCCTCGACCCCCGGACCGGTGCGCGCGACGTGGCCGCGACCGCCAAGCGCATCGCCGCCCACCCCGACAAGCGCGCCCCGCGCACGCCCTCCCGGGGCTCCTCGGCGTCCGCCACATACGGCGCCGCCGGCGCCCGCGGCGAAGCCCGCGCCGGATTCCCGCATGTACGCCGGGCGCTGGACACCCTCACCAGGTCCCGCTCGGCCCGCGTCACAGAGGGCGAGGCCCGGCTCGACGCCCTCCTCACCGTGATGTCCACCCTCCAGGACACCGAACTCCTCCACACCGCAGGCCCACTGGGGCTGCGCCATGTCCAGGCAGGCGCCCGCGGCGTCCTGGAGACGGGCGGTACGGCAACGGAGGCGGGCCGAGCGGCGCTGCTGGCGTTCGACAGCGACCTGCACGCGCGCGCGTGGAGCCCGAGGGGGAGCGCCGGACTGCTGGCGGGGGCGCTGTTCCTGGACGCGCTGGCGGTTGCCCCTGGAACACGCGCCGTCTGAAAACGCCCTGCGGGGCACGTCCCCAGGGGCGCGAGGAACCGCGCGAGCGACCACGAATCACCGGCAGACAAAAGGGCCGGGTACCACCACGTACCCGGCCGTCAACCCGACGTCAGCCCTTCAACGAAGCCATCCACGCCTCGACCTCATCAGAGCGGCGCGGCAACCCGGCCGACAGATTCCGCCTCCCGCCCTCCGTCACCAGGATGTCGTCTTCGATCCGCACGCCGATCCCCCGGTACTCCTCCGGCACCGTCAGATCGTCGGCCTGGAAGTAGAGCCCCGGCTCCACCGTCAGACACATCCCCGGCTCCAGCGTGCCGTCGACATACGTCTCGGTCCGCGCCACCGCACAGTCGTGGACATCCAGCCCGAGCATGTGCCCGGTCCCGTGCAACGTCCACCGCCGCTGCAGCCCCAGCTCCAGCACCCGCTCCACCGGCCCCTCGACGAGCCCCCACTCCACGAGCTTCTCGGCCAGCACCCGCTGCGCGGCGTCATGGAAGTCCCGGTACTTCGCGCCCGGCTTCACCGCCGCGATCCCGGCCTCCTGAGCCTCGTACACGGCGTCGTAGATCTTCTTCTGGATCTCGCTGAACCGCCCGCCCACCGGCAGCGTGCGCGTGACGTCGGCGGTGTAGTACGTGTGTGTCTCCACGCCCGCGTCCAGCAGCAGCAGTTCACCGGAGCGCACGGGCCCGTCGTTGCGCACCCAGTGCAGCGTGCAGGCGTGCGGACCGGCCGCGCAGATGGAGCCGTAGCCGACATCGTTGCCCTCCACGCGCGCGCGGAGGAAGAACGTGCCCTCGATGTACCGCTCGGAGGTCGCCTCGGCCTTGTCGAGGACCTTCACCACGTCCTCGAAGCCGCGCACGGTCGAGTCGACGGCCTTCTGCAGCTCACCGATCTCGAACGCGTCCTTGACCAGCCGCGCCTCGGACAGAAAGACCCGCAGCTCCTCGTCCCGCTCGGCGGTGACCTTGTCGGTGAGCGCGGCCTCGATGCCGGCGTCGTGACCCCGTACGACCCGGACCGGACCCGTGGCCTCGGCCAGCGCGCCGGCCAGCTCGCGCACATCCGCGGCCGGGATGCCGTACAGCTGCTCCGCCTCGCTCAGCGAGTGCCGGCGGCCGACCCACAGCTCGCCCTGGCCGGAGAGCCAGAACTCGCCGTTCTCGCGGTTCGAACGCGGCAGGAGATAGATCGTCGCCTTGTGGCCGTCCGCGACGGGCTCCAGGACGAGCACGCCGTCCTCGGTCTGGTTGCCGGTGAGGTACGCGTACTCGACGGAGGCGCGGAAGGGGTACTCGGTGTCGTTCGAGCGGGTCTTCAGGTTGCCCGCCGGGATCACCAGACGCTCGCCCGGGAACCCCGCCGACAGCGCGGCACGCCGCGCGGCGGTCTCGGCGGCCTGAGCGATCGGCCCCAGGCCGCGCAGCTCCGTGTCGGCCCAGCCGGACTTCATGTTCTCGGCCAGTTCGTCGGACACGCCCGGGTACAGGCCGTTCTTGCGCTGCTTGATCGGCTTCTCGGACTCATCTTCCGGGCCCGCTGCGGTAGCAGCTATTGACTCAGCCGGGGTGAGCTCGTCGGCCACGGTCATCCTCCTAGATACGGCACTGGACCCCGTCCATCGTACGGTCGTGAGAAAAGGGGCCCGGGGCCGGAAGACCTGTCACCGGCAGCTGTTCGGCATGAGCGGCCGGTTACTCGAAACGAGCAGGCAGGTACTCAGCACGAGCAGACAGCTACTCAGCACGAGCGGGCATTTACTCGAAACGAGCGGCCAGGAGTACGACATCCTCCGCCCAGTCCGCCCCCGGTCTCGAATTCGCTCGACCGGGAGGTGCCCCCACGTCCCGCCCGTCCGGCAGCACGGTCCGCAGGATGTGGTCGGCGATCGCGTCGGGGTCCCGGCGCAGGCTCCTCGGTACGCCGGCCGCCGCGGCGTGCAGCCGGGCGAAGGCGCGGTCGGTGGGGTCGCCGGTTCGGTGCAGCAGCCCGTCGGTGTACAGCAGTACCGTCTCCCCGGCTTCCGCCTGCAGCTCCACGCTCGGCGCCTCCCAGCAGGCGAGCATCCCCAGCGGCGCGGACACGGACGTCTCCACGAACTCCGTGCGCCGCTCGCCGATCAGCAAGGGCGGGGTGTGACCCGCGCCGGCCAGCGTGATCTTGCGCAGCGCGGGCTCGCAGTAGGCGAACAGAGCGGTGGCGGACCGGGCGGGCTCGGTGAGCCTCAGGAGCAGCTCCAGGTCCGACAGCACGGCGACCGGGTCCTCGCCCTCCATCACCGCGTACGCCCGCAAGGACGCCCGCAGCCGTCCCATCGCGGCGACGGCGCTGGGGCCGGAGCCGGTCACCGAGCCCACGGCCAGGCCGAGTGCGGCGTCCGGCAGCGGCAGCGCGTCGTACCAGTCGCCGCCGCCGCGCGGGCCGGTGCGGTGCCGGGCGGCGAGCTGCATGCCGGCCACCCGCGGCAGCCGTGAGGGGAGCAGTTCCTCTGCCATCGTCGCCATGCACGCGCGCGTGCGCTCGACTTCGACCAGCCGGGCCAGGTGTTCGGTGGCGTAACGGACATACAGACCGACGAGGTGGCGCTGCCGCTCGACCGGCTCGGCGGGCTCGTCGTAGAGCCATACGACCGCACCGAGGCGGCCGGCGGTGGCCGTGGACAGGGGGAGCGTGTAGCTCGCGGCGTAGCCGAGGCGCGCGGCGACCTCGCGGTGGCGGGGGTCGAGGCCGTCCTCGGCGAACAGGTCGGGCTGGGCGATGCCGTCCTCGCCGCCGGGCAGACCGTCGAGGATCCGCCCGAAGGGCATCGCGCCGCGCGGCACGGTCTCGATGTGGCCGAGATCGGCGCGGGCCAGACCGAGGCCGATGGTCGTGTCCGGTCCCAGCCCGTCGCCGGGTTCCAGCGCGACAAGACCGCGCCGGGCGCCCACGAGGGCGGAACCGGCGCGCAGCACTTCCTGGAGGGCGTCCGCCAGTACGGCTGTGCGGGCCAGGCGTTCGGTGAGTTCGTGGAGGGTCGTGAGGTCCGAGACCCAGCCGGCGAGGCGGTCCTGGAGCAGTGCGCCGGGTGGGTGCGGGGCGGGGACGGCTGGGCCGGCTGCGTTTTCGGAGGCCGAGGACGCGGGCGCGACAGTGTGTGCGGGCGAGGGAACCGTTGAATCGATTCCAGCCACTTTCGGAGCGTGAGGGGCGTTCATGGCGTCCGGCTTTCCGACCGGTGCGTATTGCTCGATAGCATCGCAAACCCCCATGTCATTCTGCGCCGCTAGCAGTGTCTCCACATGTACACGCACTCGTGAGGGGATGTCCAGCATTGTCCTGCTGGGATTCCTGGTGTCCGTGGGATTTCAGCAGACCTCTTGCGTAATAGCGAAGTTGGCTCAAAACTGCCTCGGGTAACGGTCTATTGCGGTCGACTGGCCTTGCTCCACGGAGCGTCACAGCGGTCGTGATGGGTACGTACTCGGTGAAGGCCAGGGGTGGTTGGGAATCACCCGGAACCTGGCGACGGACCCGGGCGTCTTAGCCACCGACGGCCGTGCCCCATCCTCCCGTGGCGGAGGCGAAGAGAAACACGCGCGACAGCAAAACGCCAGACTTCGCCACCCCACGCCACGCCCGTGCTTTTGATAGACGCAGTATGGACGAGGCTGCCGCGGAAGCAGCAACGCTCGGCCCATAGGGGTTCCCCATGCCTGAGGCAGGGGTGTGATGCGCCAATAGGTACGCACAGTGAAGTGATCGACACATGGTGTGATGTGGTCCACGGTGTTGCCAGCGGTGCAACGGAAAGGAACGAGCGCTCATGCGCGAGATCCTCGGAAGGCGACGCAGGCTCCTGTCCCAGCGCAGTGACGGGAGGCCTGACTTGATCAGCGCGGCCCTGACCTTCGCCACCGAATGGCAGTGGCCCGTACTCCCGGGCGTGGCGGCGGACCCGCAGGGGCGCTCCCGCTGCGCCTGCCCGGACCCGGGCTGCACGGTGCCCGGCGCACACCCCTTCGACCCCGGCCTCCTCGCAGCCACCACTGACGCCCGCATGGTGCGCTGGTGGTGGACCAACCGGCCCGCCGCGCCCATCGTCCTGGCCACCGGCGGGACGGCTCCGTGCGCGGTGTCGCTGCCCGCCCTGCCGGCCGCCCGTGCCCTGAGTGCCCTCGATCGCAGGGGCATGCGCCTCGGCCCGGTCGTGGCCTCGCCCACCCGGTGGGCGCTGCTCGTGAAGCCGTACTCCATGGAGCAGCTGGGTGAACTGCTGTACGCCCAGGACTTCGTCCCCGGTTCGCTCCGCTTCCACGGCGAGGGCGGCTATCTGGCGCTGCCGCCGTCCGAGACCGGTCAGGGGCAGATCCGCTGGGAGCGCGCACCGCTGCCCGGCTCGGCCTCCCCGTGGGTGCCCGACGTCGAGGCCGTGGTGGACACCGTGGTCGAGGCCCTCACTCGTACGGGTGTGAGCGCGCCCGAGTTGTAGGGGTGTCGGGCACGCACGGAACCGAGCACCCCAATCCGGTCGATATCGTCCCCTTCATGAATATTCGCCTGATCGCCCTCGCGGGCGTGGTGGCATGCGCGATCGCGCTGCCACTGGCTGTTGCGTCCGCGGGGCCCGTGGGCGACCAGGACCACGAGGCCGTACGACCCTCCCGCCGGCCGGACGCCAAGGCGCCCTCCCCCGAACCCGCCGACGTGCCGGGGCTGCTCGGCCTGGGCCTGGCCACCGCCGCCCGCTGCGGCCCCGAACTCACCTCGCCCGACGGCATCGAGGCGCAGACCTGTGTGATGACCCAGGGTGAGGACACCTGGGCGCGCACCTACTACCGCAATGCGAGCGGGGACGCGCTGGACTCGGTGCTCAGCCTCATGGGGCCCGGCGGTCGCACCATGCAGATGCGCTGCCCGATCGGCGCCGACGACGAACCGGCCACCTGCGAGACGCCGCGGGAACGGACGCAGGGCGACTTGGGTGCCTACACGGCGGTCGCGGAGTTCGCGTCCCGGGCCGGCGAGGGGCCGCTGCTGCTGCGCTCGGGGAGCAACTCCGGGGCTTCTGCGGGCCGTTGACGCGCGGCGCATCACTTCCCCTCGCGCCCGGCTTCGCACCCTCGCCGGGACGGGCGCATGGAAAGACCCGGTTGCTGGCGACGGGGGATGCACCAGCAACCGGGCTACTGGAACGGTAACAAGAGATCGGCTGTTCGCAAATTCGATCTCTCGTTTTGCTCGGCTATTCGGACACCGACTCGCCTGCCGGGCCGGGGAGTTGTGGACGGAGCCAGCCGTTCCGTCAAGGCTCGCTCCGGCCGGCCGCCCGGCCGGCCGGAAGCCGTGGGTCAGCTGAGCGTGACCTGTCGGTTGGTGAGGCCGCCGCGCGCGCGGCGCTCGTCCGCGGTGAGCGGAGCGTCCGTGGCCAGCGCGGTGGCCAGGCGTTCGGCGAACTCGGCGGCCGGCTTCTCGATGTCCTGTGCGGTGACCTCGCTCGGCAGGTCCCAGACCGGGACGGTGAGCCCGTGAGCACGGAAGGAGCCCACCAGCCGGGTGCCCTCCCCGAGGCTGGACCGCCCGGCCGCGTGCAGCCGAGCGAGAGCGTCCAGCAACTGCTCTTCCGGGTGCGGCATGACCCACCGCAGGTGGTTCTTCTCCGGCGTCTCGCACCAGTACGCGGCATCCACGCCGGTCAGCTTCACGGTCGGGATGGCCGCGGCGTTGGCCCGCTCCAGGGAGGCGGCCACCTCAGGAGTGGCGTTCTCCGCGTCCGGGACCCAGAACTCGAAGCCCGAGTGCACGACTGGCTCGAACGCGCCTTCAGGGGCGAGCAGATCCTGCAGCCGCGGACCGTCGGTGGGCGCCCGGCGACCCTGCACGGGAGTGCCGGGCTTGGCGGTGAGGGCCTGCTGGAGGGTGTCGGCGAGGTCGCGGCTGATGTCTCCGGACGCCGTGTCGTTCTGCAGGCCGAGCAGGACCGTGCCGTCGTCGCGGCGGAGGGCGGGCCAGGCCATCGGCAGGACCGTGGTGAGCGTGACCGACGGGACGTCCTTGGGCAGACCGTCCTTGAGTGTCAGTTCCACGGTCGCGGCCGGGACCAGCTCACGCAGCGCCACCCAGTCGCATTCCCCCGGAAGGCCCTCGAACGGGCGGTGCACCAGCTCGGTCACCGCGTGTGCGGCGGCCCGGCCGTGGCACGCCTTGTAACGGCGGCCGCTGCCGCAGGGGCAGGGCTCACGGGCACCGACGACCGGGATCTCGCCCTCGGTGAGCTGTGGCCGCGGGGCCTTCGTCTGGGGTCGCTTCTTGGCCATCGTGGTGTCTCCCGGTTACGGCTCGTGTCGTACGGCGGGAGCCTAGCCGTTCACGCCACGGCCGACGGGGACCTGTGGACAACCTGCCGGGGTCGTGTGGAATCGGGGGTTCAGTCCAGGTCGTCGAAGGCGTTCGCAAAGTCCAGGTCGGCCATCGCGGACACCCGTGGAGCGGCGACACGCGTGGCGAAGTCGTCGCGCCGGTGGCCGGTATCGGTGTCGTGCACGTCGCGGTGGACCACGACCCACACCGTGACCTCGCCGCGGGCGTCGTCCCGAACGCCCCAGTCGTCGGCCAGGGCGGTGATGATGTTCAGCCCGCGGCCGCCGTGTGCGGTGACCGAGGGCGTGGCCGGAGCCGGGCGGGTGGGCCCACCACCGTCCGTCACCTCGACGGTGAGCCTGCCGCGCCGGTCCACCCGCCATGCGGCCCGGACGTCGCCGTCCCCGGCCAGGGCGTCACCCAATGGCCGACCGTGCTTGCACGCATTGCTCAAGAGTTCGGAAAGAATCAATACGGCATCGTCGATGACCGATTCCGCCACGCCACCCGTGCGCAACTGAGCGCGCATACGGTGTCTCGCTTCCCCCACGCCCGCAGGGCCATGGGGTACGGCCATGCTCGACGACGTGGGCACCTCCTGTGCCACCACCAACGCCACCCCCGAGACCTCCTTTGCCCCACGCCACGGTGTGGATGCCCCATTGGCCTGAACCGGAAACCGGCCAGGGAACGTTCGGCGACGCATTCGCAACGATCGAGTACGGATCGAACGCGCCGGAGCACTCCCTGTAACCATGTGGCTGGAATTCGCCGGTGTGGCCGAGACTGGAGGATGCTGTAAGCGGTCTGCGGGGGTCAAGCTTCGTTTCATGGATCACCGACCGAGTCGGCGCAGCACCTCGCGCGGGCGGTTGGTGATGATGGAGTCGATGCCCAGGTCGATGCAGAGATCGACGTCCTGCGGTTCGTCCACGGTCCAGACGTGCACCTGGTGGCCGGCCCGCTTGAGGCGCTCGACGTAGGCCGGATGGTTCCGCACGATCCGGATCGAAGGGCCCGCGATGTGGACACCCGTGGGCAGCCGTCCGTCGCGCAGCCGGGGGGAGACGAACTGCATCAGATAGACCGTCGGCAGGGTCGGTGAGGCGGCCCGTACGCGGTGCAGTGAGCGGGCCGAGAAGCTCATGATGCGTACCTGGGACTTCGCCGGTGTGGCGGGCGCGTCCAGTCCGAAGCGCTTCAGGAGCAGCAGCAGCCGCTCCTCGACCTGGCCCGCCCAGCGGGTGGGGTGCTTGGTCTCCACGGCCAGCTCGATCCGTCGGCCGCTGTCGGCGATGAGTTCGAGCAGCCGCTCCAGGGTCAGCACGGAGGTGTCCTCCGGGTCCTCGGGCAGGTGCTCCCAGTCGGGTTCCTCGTCCCGCGTCCGCCAGGAGTCCCGGTGTTTCCAGGAGCCGAAGTCCAGGGCCGCCAGGTCGGCGAGTTCCAGCGCGGAGACCGCTCCGCGGCCGTTGGAGGTGCGGTTGACGCGGCGGTCGTGGACACAGACGAGATGGCCGTCGGCGGTCAGCCGCACATCGCACTCAAGGGCGTCCGCACCGTCCTCGATCGCCTTCCTGTATGCGGCCAGGGTGTGCTCGGGAGCCTCTTCGGAGGCCCCGCGGTGGGCGACGACTTGAATCCGGTGCTGCCGTGCAGGGGTCACCGCGTCATGGTGCCACCGCGACGGGGTAGACGTGACCGCGAGACCCTGGTCCGCCGTGCACGCGCGCGTGGCGGGACGCGTGCATGCGCGCGTGGCAGGTCGGGGTGGTGGGACAGGGTGGCGGGACAGGGGCGCGGAGATGCGCATAACGCCGCCCGAAAGGTCCAATATAAAGGATGGTCTCACACCCACAGCGACCGCTTATGGTGCTCTGACGGCCCGTGGGAAAAGCTGTCGGCAGACAAAAAAGCACATGCACAGCTGAATCGCGCCGGACCGATGACAAGCGTGACGCGTGTGACCGAGTGCGACCGAGGACAACAGCCGTGGATCGAGGAGAAAAGCTGTGAGCACCGAGAACGAGGGCACTACGGTACCCCCGGCCCCGTCCGCACCTCCCGTGCCGGTGGAATCTTCCGCAGCTTCCGCGCCGACGGCTCCCATACCGTCGGTGCCCGCGGGCGCCCCGGACGATGAACCAGCCCGCACCGCGACGGCCCATGCATCGGCCGAAGCCCCGGGCCCTGGCACTTCCCAGGGCGGCGGTTCCGCCCCGGACGCTTCCTGGCCGCCCCCGCCGCCGACCACCTCGTCGTTCGCGGAAGGTGGTGCGTCGGCCGGAGCGCCGGGCGCCGATACCTCGCAGGGCGGCGGTTCCGCCCCGGATGCTTCCTGGCCACCTCCGTCGCCGACCACCTCGTCGTACGCGGATGGTGACGCGTCGGGTGCCGCGGCCGATGAACCGGCCCGCACCGAGCCTGCCCACGTGTCGGCCGGAGCGCCGGGCCCCAACACCTCGCAGGGCGGCGGTTCCGCCCCGGATGCTTCCTGGCCGTCCCCGCCGCCTGCCACCCCGTCGTACGCGGACGGCGGTGCCTCGGGAGCGGGCTTGTACGCCGATGAGGGCGCTGGCGGGGGCTCGTACACCGACGACGGCGTCGGAGGGGGCGGCTCCGGCTGGGGTGCCGGCTTCCCGCCGCCCGCTCCCAAGCCGCGCAGCAGGCGCGGTGGTCTGGTCGCCGCGATCCTGGTGGCCGCGCTGGTCGCGGGCGGCATCGGCGGCGGCCTCGGCTACACCCTGGCCGAGAACAACGACAGCTCCGACTCCTCCACCACCGTCACCGCCTCCGACAGCGGCGGCTCCGTCCAGCGCGATGCGGACACGATCGCGGGCGTCGCTCAGCAGGCCCTGCCGAGCACCGTCACCATTGAGGCCGAGAGCAGCAGCGGCGAGGGTGGCACCGGCACCGGCTTCGTCTTCGACAAAGAGGGCCACATCCTCACCAACAACCACGTGGTGGCCGACGCGGTCGACGGCGGCAAGCTGACGGCGACCTTCCCGGACGGCAAGAAGTACGACGCCGAGGTGGTCGGCCACGCGGCGGGCTACGACGTCGCGGTCATCAAGCTCAACGACGCCCCGTCGAACCTGAAGCCCCTGACGCTGGGCAACTCCGACCAGGTGGCCGTCGGCGACTCCACCATCGCCATCGGTGCCCCCTTCGGTCTGTCCAACACGGTGACGACGGGCATCATCAGCGCCAAGGACCGCCCCGTGGCCTCCAGCGACGGCACCGGCAGCAACGCGTCCTACATGAGCGCCCTGCAGACCGACGCCTCGATCAACCCGGGCAACTCCGGCGGCCCGCTGCTGGACGCCCAGGGCAACGTGATCGGCATCAACTCCGCGATCCAGTCCTCCGGCAGCAGTGCCAGCGGCCAGTCCGGCTCGATAGGGCTGGGCTTCGCCATCCCGATCAACCAGGCCAAGTACGTCGCACAGGAGCTGATCGAGACCGGCGAGCCGGTCTACGCGAAGATCGGCGCGTCCGTCTCCCTGGAGGAGACCACGGACGGCGCGAAGATCACCGAGGAGGGCGCCAGCGGCTCCGACCCCATCGAGTCGGGCGGCCCCGCCGACGACGCCGGCCTTGAGCCCGGCGACATCATCACCAAGCTCGACGACACGGTGATCGACTCCGGCCCCACCCTGATCGGCGAGATCTGGACCCACAAGCCCGGCGACAAGGTCAAGATCACCTACGAACGCGACGGCAAGAGCCGCACTGCGGACCTCACCCTGGGCTCCCGCGTCGGAGACAGCTGATCCCCGCGCACGTGCCACCGAGGCACTGACCGCCGCCGCGCCGCCGATGAACGGCGGCGCGGCGGCGGTCTGCCCGAACGGCTCCAGCAGCCCCCTTGTGGACCACGCCCCCGCGAAACGCCCGAGGCCGGTACGCTGTACCCGCTCCGCCCCTGGTGGGCAGGGGCGAGGTGGGTTGCCCGAGCGGCCTAAGGGAACGGTCTTGAAAACCGTCGTGGCGCGAGTCACCGTGGGTTCAAATCCCACACCCACCGCAGATCAGCGCGGGAACGCGCCAAAGGGGTGCCCCCCTGAGAGCTGAGAGGGGCACCCCTTTGCGTGTGTGCGCGGGAGTGGTGTGGGTCAGTTGCCGGACGTGACGGGTTTTGTGCCGTGCTGGTCGACGACCGTGCGCCGGATGACGGCGTTGGTGCCGTACAGGATGTCGGCTTTGCTGCCCGCCGTCCTTTCCCTGGCCATGTACGAACGCGAGCCGAGGTAGGCCAGCGTCTGCTTGTCGAAGATCCACTCGTCACGGGTCGCGGAGGCCGGGTCCTCGCGGGTGATGCCGATGCCGTGCCGCCCGGCGGCGTCGACCGCGTCGGGGATCTCGGTCACGCCGGGGATCATGGCGGCTGCCTTGTAGAGGGCGGAGGCGTTGGCAGGCGGCATGATCGCCTCGTCGAGCAGATCGCCGATCTTGTTGAAGACGGCCTGCTCCTTCGACTCGTCGTCGCTCACCCGGGTCTGGGCGTAGAGGAGTTCGAGCAGGGCGCCGGGGTCGGTGGGCAGCGAGGCCAGCCACTGGTACGTGGGGCGGTCGATGCCCGCCGGGACGGCAGTGGGGGACTCGATGGGGATGGTCTGGCCGGGCATCACGGCATCCTTCCCGGATTCGCGCAGCCATCCACTGGTGGCGACGGGGTCGGCGGCCTGCGAGATCCAGACCTCCCGCGTGTGCCGGGCACCAAGCCGCACCGGCCCCTCGAACGTGCCCGCGTTCGAGCGGATCAGGCTCTCCACGTACACGAACTGGCCGTCCTTCACCGGCGTCGCGGTGGTCGCCATGGACGCGGCGGCGATGCGGTCGAGCGTGACGGACGCGCTGTTCGCCCCGGCCTCTGTGGTCGCGGGCCTGGTTCCCACCGCCGGCGCGGAACCGTTTCCGCCGCCGGAGAGCGTGACGACCAGTGCCCCGGCCAGTGCCGTCGCCGCGACGGGCAACACCACGGCCGTACGCGGGAATCGGCGTCGGGGCGCCGGGGGCGCCTGGGTGGGGGCGGTGCTGTCGCGGTCGATCCGCTGCATCAGAACGTCCTTGAAGTGGAGGTGTCTGCTCGGCGGGAGGTCCCATTCGGCCGGGGCTGACAGCAACTCCTCGGCCTCACTCCGGGCGGACCCGGCGCGCGGCAGGTTGTCGGCGTTCACGGGGTTTCCTCCTGCAGAAACAGGGCCGCGAATGCGGCCTCACCCTCTACCTCTCCGCAACGGTCGGGCGGTTCCGCCCGGTGCTCGGGTGGGCCGGAGCTCAGCTTGGCAAGCCGTGCGCGGGCGCGGGACAGCCGCGAACGCACGGTGCCGACCGGAACGCCGAGAGCCTGGGCGGCCTGCTGATAGTCCAGCCCGGCGGCCACGCACAGGGCGAGCACCTCCCGGTCCTGGCGGCGCAGCCGGCTCAGCGCGCGATGGACCACCGCGAGACGGCGTGCGTCGTCGATCCGGCCGGCCGCCTCGTCCGCGAAGTCCTCGACGGGAGGCGGGGCCGGGGTGCGGGCCAGGAAGGCGAGCCGGCGGCGCACGCCACGGTTGGCATTGCGGGCCTTGTGCGTGGCGATGCCGAGCAGCCACGGTTTGAGCGATCCACCCTCCGGGTCCACGGTCCGCCGGGTACGCCAGGCGGCGAGGAACGTCTCCGACATCGCCTCCTCGGCCTCCGACCAGTCACCGGTCAGCCGCAGGGCATGGTTGTAGACCGCGCGCGCGTGCTGGTCGTACAGCTCGGCGAAGGCCTCACGGTCCCCTGCCCGTATGCGCGTACGTACTGACTCGCCTTGTTCCGTTTCCCTCACACTCGTAACTCTCCGATGGCCGCCGCGGGTTCCTGTGGCCTGCGCCACACAATGGCACGGCTGCCAGTGCTGGAGGTACTGGAGGTACTGGAGGTACTGGAGGTACTGAAGGCACGGTCGGCACTGCTGACGCTGCTGCCTCGGTGGGGGTGCGTCATCATGGCTGATGCCCCGTCATACGCGCCGCCGACGCGATCGTGGCGCGGGCCTCGCGTTCGCCGAGGCCGGCGTTGAGGGCTGCCTCGACCAGCGGTTCTACGAGGTCGGGGCCGATGCCGTCCTCGTAGGCGCGGCAAGCCGCCCAGAACAGGCGGGTGTTGCGCTGTCCCTCGTGGGCGGCGAGGACGAACTGGACGAGGCCCTGGCCGTGTCCCCCGGTCGTCGGGGGTGTGAGGTGGTGGGTGCGGGGCGGTGGGAGCAGCAGGCGCAGGAGGGCGGGCGGGCAGGCCGCGGGGGCGAGGTGCGTGGTGCCGGGGGCGGTGCTGTAGATGCCGTACTCGGTGCGGGAGCCGGGGCCGACGAGGTAGCCGCCGGCACCCCGGATGTCGATGCCGGGCGCCAGACGGCTCGCGGAATTGGGGACGACGATGTCCGGGGGGCCGCTGAGCCACAGATGGCGGCCGCCGCTGGGGGTCAGGACGACGACGGTGTCGGGGATCGTGAACAGGTGTCGCAGGGCCAGTTCGCGCAGGGCCGCCGAGGAGTCCGCGCCCGACTTGGTGTCCAGGTCGACGCCGATCAGGTGGTGCGGGGGCAGACCGCAGGCGATGCCGTAGCCGGTGGCCCAGGGTGCGGCGGCGAACAGTTCGCGGATGCGCGCCGGGTCGGTCGAGGCGTCGTACACGCCGTGTCCGAAACGGCCGCATTCGCCGTGGCAGAGGGGTGGGGCCGGGTCGTCGCGGTGGGGGGAGCGCAGGGCCGGGAGTTTCGTCCGGGACAGGGGGATGACGGCCAGTCCGCGTTCCGCGGCTGACAGGGCGTGTGCGAGGGCCAGCGTCGTGGCCTGCCGGTCGGTGGTGGCCATACCTCCATGCTCGTACAGGTGTTCGAAAAAGGGAAGGGGGGCCGGGTGCGACTCGCCGGGGTCGGCAGGTTGGCCGGAAACGCGTCGGAACGCTTCACCCCTTGTGGCGCTTGGGACGGAGGTGCCGGGCCTGCCCTGCCCTGGGGGTGAAGGCAACCAAAGGGGTTTATCGACTTGTCATCACGCTTCAGGGCGAATAGGGGCTTCCGGGGTGGTTCGCCGGGGATTCGGTGGGCAACTCTGATCTTGCGACGTCGTGCACAGCACCGAGGCGGATGGCCAACTGCCTTGGTACAAGCCGTACTTCACGTACCACGCGCACTTTCGGCCCGACAGCCGGTGCGTACCTTGTTCTGGAGGAACAACATGGCAAGCATCCGTACCGTCCGCGTCATCGCCGCCGTCTCCGCCCTTCCGCTCGCCGCGGCCCTCTTCGCCGGCGTCGCGACGGCGGACACCGGCGCCCTCGCGGACGACGGATCGATCGCGGCCGTCACCAAGGCCTCCGCCGGCATCATCGGCAGCGGTGTCGGCGGCGACAACAACGGCAACTCGTCCACCACGCAGCAGCAGGCGGTAGGCGACGGCGCCTCGAACCAGAGCAACACCGCCCAGGTCGACGGCTCCGCCTTCACGGCCATCAACCAGGGCAACGAGAACGTCGCAGTCAACTTCGCTCCCCTCTGGTGAGACCGGGCGGGCCGGCCCCCGGGCGCCGGTCCTGAACTCCCTTGTGGGGTGTGCTCTGTGGGGTGGTAACACGTCCGCGCGGCGGTGCTTCGGCACCGCCGCGCAGGCGTTTTCCCTCTGCGGCAGGCGTCTTCCTTCTGCGGCAGGCGTTCGCCGTCTGAGTCAGGCGCTTTTCGCGGGAGCGTGACGACCTTGACAGACCGTCATATCTGACGGACAGTCAGAAATCCTCGCCCGTACGATGCCCCGGAGGGCCGTCATCGTGCACCTCGCCCCCACCGAGCGCCAGCAGCGACTGCGTGCCGAGCTGCGCGGGTACTTCCGTGACCTCATGCCGGACGGGCCGCCCCCGGCGGACGAGCACGCGCGCGTGCGTGCACTGCGACGCCGTATCGGCGCGGACGGCTGGCTGGGACTCGGCTGGCCCGTCGAGTACGGCGGCCAAGGCCGGGGCGCGGACGAGCAGTTCGTCTTCTTCGACGAGGCGTACCGGGCGGGCGCACCCGTCTCGATGGTCACCCTGAACACGGTCGGGCCGACCCTGATGAAGTACGGCAGCGAAGAGCAGAAGGCGACCTTCCTGCCGGGCATTCTGCGCGGCGAACTCGTCTTCGCGATCGGCTACAGCGAGCCGTCGGCCGGGACCGACCTGGCGTCGTTGCGAACCCGGGCGGTACGGGACGGCGCCGGCGACTGGCTTGTCGACGGCCAGAAGATCTTCACCTCTGGCGCCCAGCACGCCGACTGGATCTGGCTGGCCTGCCGCACCGACCCCGACGCCCCCAAACACCGCGGCATCTCGATCCTCCTCGTCCCCACCGACGCCCCCGGATTCTCGTGGACGCCGATCGAGACGGTCGGTGGGCAGACCACTACGGCCACGTACTACGACGCCGTCCGCGTCCCGGCCGGCAACCTTGTCGGCGCGCGGAACGAGGGCTGGACGCTCATCACCAACCAGCTCAACCACGAGCGGGTCGCCCTCGCCGCGCTCGGCATGCAGGCCGAGGACTTCTACACGGCTGCGCTGAAGGCCGTACGCACCCCCGATCCGGTGACGGGAAGGCGCCGGGTTGACGAGCCGTGGGTGCGATCTCAGCTGGCCGAGGCGCATGCCCGGCTGGCGGCATCGCGCCTGCTCAGCTGGCGTTTGGTGGGGAATGTGGGGGCGGGCCGCCTGGCGCCAGGAGACGCGAGCGGCGTGAAAGTCGCGGGAACTGAATCGGCGGTGGCTACGTACCGAATATGTCAGCACGTGATCGGGACGGACGGGCTGGCGGGGCTGGTTCGTCCGGGGTCGCCGGGGGCGTTCGGGGACGGCGAGCTGGAGCGGCTGAACAGGGCGGCGCAGATCAACACGTTTGGGGGCGGGGTGAGCGAGGTGCAGCGGGAGATCGTCGCGACGATGCGGCTCGGGATGACGAGGGGGCGGCGGTGAAGGGGCAGGGGGACGGAGCAGGGGACGGAGCAGAGGGACTTGGCAGGGACGGGGGTGAGCGAGGTGCATACGGAGCAGGGACGGGGGTGAGCGAGGTGCATGACGAGCTGTGGATGAGCCTGAAGGCGTACGAGGGGCGGGCGACCGCCGTCGGGCGCGCGGGCAAGGATCCCGTCAACGAACCGATGATCCGGCACTGGTGCGAGGCGCTCGGCGACACCAACCCGGCGTACTCGGGAGCGGACGCCATCGCCCCGCCCACCATGCTCCAGGCATGGACCATGGGCGGCCTCTCCGGGCATACGGGACGCTCCCAGGCGTACGACGACCTGCTCACCCGCCTCGACGAGGCCGGCTGCACCTCGGTCGTCGCCACCGACTGCGAACAGGAGTATCTGCGCCCCCTGCGGCCCGGCGACGAGATCACCTTCGACGCGGTGATCGAGTCGGTGTCGGACCGCAAGACGACGAAGCTGGGCACGGGCTATTTCGTCACGACCCGCATGGACGTCCGGGTGGGACCGGACCTGGTCGGCACCCACCGCTTCCGCATCCTCAAGTACGCCCCCCTGCGGAAGACACCGACGGCCCCGACGGCCCCGAAGGCCCCCCGCCCCCGCCCGGTGATCAACCGCGACAACGCCGGCTTCTGGGAAGGAGTCGACCGCCATCGGCTCCTCATCCAGCGGTGCACCGGCTGCTCGACCCTGCGTTTCCCCTGGCTGCCGGGGTGCAACGCATGCGGCGGCCTGGACTGGGACACGGCGGAGGCGAGCGGCGAGGGCACGGTCTATTCGTACGTCGTGGTGCACCATCCGCCGTTCCCGGCATTCGCGGAGTCCGCTCATGCAGCCGATGTGGCGGGCCCGTACGCCGTCGGCCTGATCGAGCTGGCGGAAGGCGTGCGGATGATCAGCAACGTGGTGGGGGTGCCGTACGACAAGGTCCGCATCGGACTGCCGGTACGGCTCGAATTCCGGCGGCATGAGGATCCCGGCGGCTCGTTCGTGCTGCCGGTCTTCCGCGTCCACGGAGGCGAGGTCTGACATGGACTTCACGCCCACGCAGGAGCAGGCCGCCGCCCAGGAGCTGGCCGCGCGGATCTTCGGCGACCTCGCCACGCACGAACGGCTGACGGCCGCCGGCGCGGGCAGCGATCCGGAGCTGTGGAAGGCACTGTGCGCCGCAGGACTCGTCGGCGCCGTCCAGGAGGTGGGCCTGCTGGGCCTCGTACTCCTCCTGGAGGAGCAGGGCCGCACGACGGCCCAGGTGCCTTTCGCCGCCACCTGTGTGTACGGGCTGCTGGCGGTGTCGGCCCACGGCTCGGCGGAGCAGCGGGCGCGGCTGCTGCCGGGGATCATCGACGGCTCGGTGGTGGTCAGCGGGGGATTTCCGGCGCAGGGAGGGGTACGGGCGACTGCGGGCGGCGAGCTGACCGGCACGGTCCCCGTCGTGCCCTGGCTGCGTGACGCCACGCATGTCCTGGTGGCCGACGCGGACCGGAAGCTGTGGCTGGTGCCGACCGCCGGCCACGCGGAGTGTCAGCCGGTCGAACTCACGGCGCCCTGGGCGGCAGGGCGGCTCGTGCTGGAGCGCACCGAAGCCGAGCGGCTTGGTGGGCTTGGTGGCAAGCGGCTTGGTGGGGCCGGTGATGGGCGGCTTGGTGGGTCCGGTGCCGGGGGGCTCGGTGGTCGCGGTGCTGGGCGGCTTGGTGGATCCGGTGCCGGGGGGCTCGGTGGTCGCGGTGCTGAGCGGCTCGGCAGGCCCGGTGCCGAACGGCTCGTCGGCGTCGGCGCAGCACGCCGCGGCGGACCCGATGGCGGCGCCGCGCACCTCGGCGGACCCGATGGCGGCGCCGCGCACCTCGGCGGATCCGATGATGGCGCCGCGCACCTCGGCGGATCCGATGATGGCGCCGCGCACCTCGGCGGATCCGATGATGGCGCCGCGCACCTCGGCGGACCCGATGATGGCGCCGCGCACCTCGGCGGACCCGATGATGGCGCCGCGCACCTCCGCGGATCCGATGGCGGCGCCGCACACCCCGGCGGACCCGACGCGTACGCCGACGTCCTCGCCACCGCCCGCACCGCCTTCGCGGGTCTGCAGGCCGGTGTCTGTGCCGGTTCCCTCGCGCGGGCCGTGGCGCACACGAACACCCGGGAACAGTTCGGGCGACCGCTTGCCACCAAGCAGGCCGTCCAACTCCGGGCAGCGGACGCGTATATGGACACGGAGGCGATACGGGTGACGGCGTACGAGGCGGCCTGGCGGCGCGACACCGGGCTCCCCTACGCCTCGCATGCGCTGACCGCCGCCTGGTGGGCGTCCGAGGCGGGCAGCCGGGTCGTACACGCGGGCCAGCATCTGCACGGCGGTGCGGGAGCCGACCTGGACCATCCGGTGCACCGGCACTTCCTGTGGGGCCGGCAGCTGGACGCGTATCTGGGATGTGGCCACGAACTGCTTCAGGAACTGGGCGAGTTGATCAAGGATGGGGAGGTGGCCGAGGCATGGGATCGGTGAGGACCGGCGACCGACTGCCGCCGCTGGAGATCGAGATCACCCGCACGCTCATCGTGGCCGGAGCGATCGCCTCCCGGGACTACCAGGACGTGCACCACGACGCGGAGCTGGCCCGCCGGAACGGCTCCCCGGACATCTTCATGAACATCCTGACCACCAACGGCCTGGTGGGCCGCTACATCACGGACCACTTCGGCCCGACCGCCGTGCTGCGCAAGGTGGCCATCAGGCTGGGCACGCCCAACTATCCGGGGGACACCATGGTCTTGACGGGGACGGTCGAGGAGTTCGACGGCGACACGGCGACGGTTCGGGTGGTGGGGGACAACGGCATCGGCAGACACGTGACCGGCACGGTGACCGTCACCGTACCGATGCAGGGTGCGCGATGAGCGCCCGAACCCCGGACGCCCTCGGCGGGCGGGCCGCGATCGTCGGCATCGGCGCCACCGAGTTCTCCAAGGACTCGGGCCGCAGCGAACTCCGGCTGGCCGTGGAAGCGGTGCGGGCCGCGCTGGACGACGCGGGGCTGACACCGGGGGACGTGGACGGGATGGTCACGTTCACGATGGACACCAGCCCGGAGATCACCGTGGCCCAGGCCTGCGGGATGGGCGAGCTGACCTTCTTCTCGCGTGTGCACTACGGCGGCGGGGCGGCCTGCGCGACAGTGCAGCAGGCGGCGCTCGCCATCGCCACAGGTGCGGCCGAAGTGGTGGTCTGCTACCGCGCGTTCAATGAGCGGTCGGGCCGGAGATTCGGCTCCGGAGTGCGGCACCGGGAGCCTTCGGCGGAGGGCGCGGCGCTGGGCTGGTCCCTGCCGTTCGGGCTGCTCACCCCGGCCTCCTGGGTGGCGATGGCGGCCCAGCGGTATCTGCACGCCTATGGGCTGACCCCGGAGGTGTTCGGTCAGGTGGCCGTCGTGGACCGCAAGTACGCGGCGACCAACCCGGCGGCGTACTTCCACGGCAGACCGATCACGCTCGCCGAACACGCGGCCTCGCGCTGGATCGCCGAACCGCTCAGACTGCTGGACTGCTGTCAGGAGACGGACGGCGGTCAGGCCATCGTCGTCACCTCCGTGGAGCGGGCCCGCGACCTGCCGAACCCGCCGGCCGTCGTCGCGGCCGCGGCCCAGGGCGCGGGGCGCGCACAGGAGCAGATGACCAGCTACTACCGGGACGACCTGACCGGCCTGCCGGAGATGGGCGTGGTGGCCCGTCAGCTGTGGCGCACCTCCGGGCTCGCCCCGGCCGACGTCGACGTGGGGATCCTGTACGACCACTTCACACCGTTCGTGCTGATGCAGCTGGAGGCGTTCGGGTTCTGCGGAAAGGGTGAGGCCGCTGATTTCATGGCGGAGGAACGGCTGCCGGTCAATACACACGGGGGACAGCTGGGGGAGGCGTATCTGCACGGGATGAACGGGATAGCGGAGGGGGTGCGGCAGCTGCGGGGCACATCCGTGAACCAGATACCGGGGACCGGACGGGTCCTGGTGACCGCGGGGACGGGTGTGCCGACGTCGGGGCTGGTCCTGGCGGGAGCGTGAGGCAGACGCCGCGCGGCACCCTGGCATCGGGGTCGCCGCGCCGGCATGGGCACCCTGGCATCGGGGTCGCTGCACTGGCGTGGGCCCCTGGCATCGGGGTCGCTGCACTGGCGTGGGCTTCCCGGCACCGGATTGCCGCGCTGGCATGGGCACCCTCGCACCCGGGATCGCCGCGCCGGCATGGGCACCCCGGCATGGGTATCCCGGCACCGTGGTCGTAGCCCCCAGGGGTAAACCCGCAGTACGTGTCCTCCTACGGTCCACCCTCAGGAGGTGCCGTCGGCGCCACCCCTACAACCTGAGGGGGAGTGCGCTTCGGGACCTGCGGCCGATCCGCCGGAGAGGGAGTCGCTCATAGCGTGGAGTCATGACCAGAACCGTCTGCACCAGCGCTTCCCACGCCGCGACGCGGTCGCTGACGTACCCGTCGTTCTCGTCGTACGTCAAGGCGCGTCAGCCGGTGCTGCTGCGTACCGCCCGGTCGCTCACCGCGAACCCGAGCGACGCGGAGGATCTGCTGCAGACGGCGCTCACCAAGACGTATGTCGCCTGGGAGCGGATCGAGGACCACCGTGCGCTCGACGGCTATGTGCGCCGGGCTCTGCTGAACACCCGAACGTCGCAGTGGCGCAAGCGCAAGGTCGACGAGTTCGCGTGCGACGAGCTGCCGGAGCCCGAGCCGGTCCCCGGCGGGGACGACCCGGCCGAGCAGCAGGCGCTGCACGACGCGATGTGGCGGGCGATCTCCAAATTGCCCGCACGGCAGCGCGCGATGGTCGTCCTGCGGTACTACGAGGACCTCAGCGAAGCCCAGACGGCCGAGGTGCTCGGCGTCTCGGTGGGCACGGTGAAGTCGGCGGTGTCCCGCGCCCTCGGCAAGCTGCGCGAGGACCCGGAGCTGGGGCTGGTCCGCTAGGGGCCTCTACGGCGTTCGGAGGTTCGGACGTTCGGCGCGGTGGTGCGGGGGCGTTCGGGCTGTCGGGCTGTCGGGCACAAGGATGCCTGACGTGCTGTGGCCTGTACCGTTCCGCCGTCCCGCCGTCCCGCCGTCCCGCCGTCCCGCCGTCCCGCCGTCCCGTTACGGTGAAGGGCGCCTGGTGCGCCGTACCGTCCCACCATGGTGAACACAAGGTGACGTGATTGACGTGATCGATCACCCGCGCCTGGTGACATACCCCGCGGTATGTGAGCAGAATCAGCCCAGCCCTTACTACCGCGTAGGCAATGTCGCCCGGGAGGACGCCGTGCTGAGCACCATGCAGGACGTACCGCTGCTGATCTCAAGGATCCTGACCCACGGGTCGGCGATCCACGGCACATCGCAGGTGATCACCTGGACGGGCGAGGAGCCCCACCGGCGGTCCTTCGCCGAGATCGGCGCCCGAGCGGCCCAGTTGGCGCACGCCCTGCACGAGGACCTCGGGGTCGCGGACGACGAGCGCGTGGCGACGATGATGTGGAACAACGCGGAGCACGTCGAGGCCTACTTCGCGATCCCCTCCATGGGCGCGGTCCTGCACACCCTCAATCTGCGCCTCCCGGTCGAGCAACTCGCCTGGATCGTGAACCACGCGGCCGACCGGGTGGTGATCGTCAACGGTTCGCTGCTGCCGTTGCTCGCCCCGCTGCTGCCGCACCTCAAGACGGTCGAGCACGTGGTCGTGTCCGGCCCCGGCGACCTGTCGCTGCTCGCGGACGTCACCGCGCAGGTGCACACGTACGAGGAGCTGATCGCCGGGAAGCCGACGACGTACGAGTGGCCGGAGCTGGACGAGCGCCAGGCCGCGGCGATGTGCTACACCTCCGGGACGACCGGCGACCCCAAGGGCGTGGTGTTCAGCCACCGTTCGATCTACCTGCACTCCATGCAGGTCAACATGGCCCAGTCGATGGGCCTGACCGACCAGGACATCTCGCTGGTCGTGGTCCCCCAGTTCCACGTCAACGCCTGGGGCCTGCCGCACGCGACCTTCATGACCGGCGTGAACGTGCTGATGCCGGACCGCTTCCTGCAGCCCGCCCCGCTCGCCGAGATGATCGAGCGCGAGAAGCCGACGCACGCGGCCGCCGTCCCCACCATCTGGCAGGGCCTGCTCGCCGAGCTGACCGCCCGCCCACGTGACGTCTCCACCCTCACCCAGGTCACCATCGGCGGCTCGGCCTGTCCGCCCTCGCTGATGGCGGCGTTCGACAAGCTCGGCATGCGGGTCTGCCACGCCTGGGGGATGACGGAGACCTCCCCGCTCGGCACCATCGCCCGCCCGCCGGCCCACGTGGTCGGCACCGAGGAGGAGTTCGCCTACCGCCTCACTCAGGGCCGTTTCCCCACGAGCGTCGAGGCCCGACTCACCGGCCCCGCCGGCGAGCGTCTCCCCTGGGACGGCGAGTCGGCGGGCGAGCTGGAGGTCCGCGGCCCCTGGATCGCCGGCGCCTACTACAACGGCCCCGACTCCGAACCCCTGCGCCCCGCCGACAAGTTCAGCGAGGACGGCTGGCTGAAGACGGGCGACGTCGGCACGATCTCCGCCGACGGCTTCCTCACCCTCACCGACCGCGCCAAGGACGTCATCAAGTCCGGCGGCGAGTGGATCTCCTCGGTCGAGCTGGAGAACGCGCTGATGTCCCACCCGGACGTCGCCGAGGCCGCCGTCGTCGCCGTCCCCGACGAGAAGTGGGGCGAACGCCCGCTCGCCACGGTCGTACTGAGGGAGGGCGCCACGGCCGACTTCGAGACCCTGCGCACCTTCCTCGCCGGCGAGGGCAAGATCGCCAAGTGGCAGCTCCCGGAGCGCTGGACCATCATCGAGGCCGTCCCGAAGACGAGCGTCGGCAAGTTCGACAAAAAGGTCCTCCGAAGGCAGTACGCCGACGGCAAGCTGGACGTCACCAAGCTCTGACGGACGGGGGCGTACGCCGGGCAGGGCACCCGCCTTCCTACGTTCCCTGCTCGGCGGGCGCCCGCCTCACCGCCGTATCGGACGCGGACGCCCGAACTCACCGTCGTATCGAAGTAGCCACCCACCCCAACACCAGCCACACCCCGGCCACCGCGCACACCCCGCTCCAGCCCCAGTGGCTGAAGGCGCTCCCGGCGAGGGCTGACGCGATCGCGCCGCCCGCGAAACCGGCCACGACATAGGCGGTGTTGGCGGTGGCGGGAGTGGAGGTGGTGGTCAGGGCCAGGGTCTGGTTGGCGATCTGGGAGGCGACCAGGGCCGCGTGGATCACGATGGCGGCGACGAACAGGGCCCACATCACGTGCCCGCCGAGCCAGAAGAGCGGTACGGACACGGCGGCGAGCGCAAACGCGGACCGTACGACCTTGGCGGCGCCGAAGCGGTCGACGAGTCCGCCCGCCAGCGGCGCGACCGCGCTGGCCGCGAGACCGAACAGGCCGAAGAGTCCGGCGGTGGCGGTGGTCAGGCCGTACGACTCCCCCGTCAGCAGCAGGGCGATCAAGGTCCACAGGGCGCTCCAGGCGCCGAACATCCCGGCCTGCCGCAGGCATGCGCGCCACAGGTCGGGCGAGCGGCGCACGACTCCCGGCAGTGAGACGAGCCCGGCGAACAGCGGGCCGGTGTGCCGCAGCCCCTCGTCCGGCAGGACGAGCGCGGTGGCCAGGCCGAGTACGGCGGTCAGCACCGCGGCGCCGATGAACACCACCCGCCAGCCGAAGGCCTCCCAGACCAGCCCGCCGAGGACCCGCGCGGCGACGATCCCGGTGAACAGCCCCGCGATGACGGCGGCGACATGGCGGGCACGGCGTGCGGCGGGGGCGCGGGCAGCGACCAGCGGAACGAGCAGCTGGGGTACGACGGTCGTGGCGGAGGCGATGAACACGGCGGCAGCGAGAGCCCCGGTGCCGGGGGCCGAGGAACCCGCGAGCAGCGCCAGCGCGGTGGCCGGGGAGAGCACGGTGACCAGTCGGCGCCGGGTATGCGCCCGCTGCGATGAGGGTCAGCCGCGTTCGAGCAAAGCCGAGGACTTGAGGGAGCGACCAGCCAGGACGGCGCCGCAGCGTACCGACAACACCTGGCGGAATTTCCACCATTTCCACCAATTCCGCCCGTTCGGCCCGTTCGGCCCGTTCGGCCCGTTCGGCCCGTTCGGCCAGTTCCAGCGGAGCTCAGTTGGTGCCGATGCGGGCGAGCAGGTCCACGATCCGGCTCTGCACCTCCATGCTGGTGGACCGTTCCGCGAGGAACAGCACGGTCTCGCCGGACGCCAGCCGCGGCAGGTCGGCCTGGTCGACGGCGGCGGTGTAGACGACGAGCGGGGTGCGGTTGAGCTGCCCGTTCGCGCGCAGCCAGTCGACGATCCCGGCCTGCCGCCGATGGACCTGCAGCAGGTCCATCACCACGAGGTTCGGCCGGAACTGCCCCGCCAGCGTCACCGCGTCGGCATCGCTCGCCGCCCGCGCCACCTGCATCCCGCGCCGCTCCAGCGTCGCGGTCAGCGCCAGCGCGATCTCCGCATGCTCCTCGATCAGCAGAACACGCGGCGGATGCTGCTCACTGTCGCGGGGCGCGAGCGCCTTCAGCAGTACGGCGGGATCGGCGCCGTACGCCGCCTCCCGCGTCGCCTGCCCCAGCCCGGCCGTGACCATCACCGGCACCTGGGCGGCCACGGCCGCCTGCCGCAACGACTGCAGTGCCGTCCGCGTGATCGGCCCGGTCAGCGGATCGACGAACAGCGCGGCGGGGAAGGCGGCGATCTGCGCGTCGACCTCCTCGCGCGAGTTCACGATGACCGGCCGGTACCCGCGATCGCTCAGCGCCTGCTGTGTGGTGACGTCCGGCGCGGGCCACACCAGCAGCCGGCGCGGATTGTCCAGCGGCTCCGGCGGCAGCTCGTCGTCCATCGGCTGTGGCCGCGGCGGCTCCGAGACCTCGACGGCCCCACCGGGACCGTCCAGCGGCTCGGGCCCCTCGGCGGCGTTCTCGTCCGGTGCGCCTATGGCGTACGACCGTCCGGCGGCCTCGGTGGACTGTGCCAGCCGCGATCCGCGCGCCGACGTCTGCTCGCCCGAGGGATGCGGCCGGGCCGCCTGGTCGGGCCGGTCGGGCGGTGTCCCCAGCTTTCGTCGCCGGCCGCCGCCCGTCTGCTGCGAGGGCGGCAGTGCCGCCGGCGCGGACGCCGCCTGCTGCACCTGCGCCGCCTGCCTGCTGAACGGCACCCCCTGCCCCAACGTCCGCACACTGATCGCCCGCCCCTGCGTGGAGTTGGGGTCCACGGGAGCGACAGCGGCAGCGGCCGCCTCGGCGGGCAACGGCTGCGCGGCCCGCTGCTGCGCGGCGGTGTTCTCGGGCGGCAGGGGCGCGTTCGGTGGTACGGGGGCGGCGGCACCGTTGGGAGGCACGGCGGCGCCGGTCGGGTTCGGCGGCGCCGGGGCGGGTGTGGCCGCGTTCGCCGGTACGGGGATGCCCGCGCCCGAACTGCCGTCGGCCGCGGGCCACGACTGGGGCGCGGGCGTGCCCTGGGGCCCACCGGCCTGACCGGGCGCGGCCTCCGTGGGGTGCGGGTGGCCAGCGGCGGTGTGCGGAGCAGGGCCTGCCGTCTGGACGCCGGCCGCCTGCGGGGCGGGCAGGCCGGGCTGCGGTGCGGGGGAGTTCTGAGCGTGGGTGCCCGGGGCGACTTGAGCAGCCGAGGCATCTGCGGCACCCGAGGCCCCCACGGCACCCGAGGCAGCAGCCTGGGCCGCGGGTGCGGGGCCTGCCTGCGTGGGACCTGCCTGCGCGGGGACCGGCTGCGCGGGGACCGGCTGCGCGGGGACCGGCTGCGCGGGGACCGGCTGCGTCGCCGGGCCCGTCTGCACCGGCTGGCCGGGGACCGTCGGTACGGGCTGCGCCTGAGCCGCGGCAGCCTGCTGGGCCACGGTCGCGCCGGGCCGGACGGGCGCGGCTGACTGCGTCGGCTGGGGTGCGCCGGGAATGCCTGCCTGCGTCGACGGGTTCACGCCGGGCTGACTGGGTCGACCGGGCTGTCCGGGGACCGGGTGCCCCATGGGCGCCGCGCCTTCGTTCGCCTGCGCTGCCGGAACCGGTTGCCCCTGGGGCGTGGTCCCTGAAACCGGTTGCCCTGGGGACGCGTGTTGCGGAACCGGTTGCCCCGGTGTCGCCTGTGCCGCCGGAACCCCGGTCCCCTGCGGCGGAACGGTCGCCCCCGGCTGTCCGGCCACGGCCTGCCTCGCCTGCCCAGGTGCACCCTGCCCGGCCCCCTGCTGCGCGGAAGCCCCTGTCGGCTCCGCCGCGGTTGCAGCCGCCGGCTGGGCGACCGCCCTCCGCCGACGTCCCGTCGGCGCGTTCGCGGGGTGCGGCTGCGGCGGGGTGTGGTCCTCGGACTGGTCGTGCGGTACGGCGTCGTGCCGCCCGTCGTCGATCAGCCCGTCGTCGATCAGCCCGTCGTCCATCGGGCCGTCGTCCATCAGCCCGTCGGCGATCAGGCCGTCATTGATCAGCCCGCCATTGATCAGGCCGTCCCCGGACGCACCGGGTGCCGGAATCTGTACGGGTGCCTGCTCCCGGGCGCCTCCGGGCGCCTGGTCGGCGTCGGCGGGCGGCAGGGCGAACACCGCGCGCGGGGCCGCTTCCTGTGCGGCGGCACGTTCGTTGGCGGCGGCCAGGGCACGCCGGCGCCGACCGGTCGGCTGCGCGTTCTCCGCGGCGGCCCGGTCGGGGGCAGCGGGCAGCGCGGGCGGCAGTGCCTGCTGGGCCCGGTTCTGCGCAGGCACGGCACCGTCGGGGGTGGGTACGCCCTGCGGCGGCACCGTACCGCCCAGGCCGGAACCGGAGGCCGCGGCCCCGGCGGCATGCTCTGCGGCCGTGACGACGGCACCCTCGGACACCCCGGCAGCGGCCTCGACGCCCGTACCGGCCGCCGTACCAGCATCCGCACCCTCGGCAGGCCGTCCTCGCCGCCGCCCGGTACCCCCGGACCCGTCACCCGAAGCCTGCGCCGGAAGAGCGGCCGTACCCGGAGCCGCACCCGGCCCCTCGATCTCGGCCGCACGCCTCCTCCGCCGCCCGGTGGGCGCCGAACCCTCGGAGCCACCGGAGCCACCGGACCCACCGGAGCCACCGGAGCCACCGGACCCACCGGAGCCACCAGAGCCGCCGGCACCCGGCACCTCGCCCTCCAGGAAGGCGTCCACGGAGGACCGCCGGGCCCGCCGCCGCCCGCCTGCGGAATTCTGTTCGGCCTCCTGCGCCTCAGCCGCCGCATCGGCAGGCGCCGGCACCGAGCCCGCGCCGCCGCCGATCGGCACTTCGAGGACGAACGCGCTGCCGCTCATCCCCGGCACCTCATGCGTCTGCAGCACGCCACCGTGCGCCCGCACGATCCCGCGGACGATCGGCTCGTGCACCGGGTCTCCCCCGGCATACGGCCCGCGCACCTCGATCCGTACGACCTCACCGCGCTGCGCCGCCGCGACCACGACCGTGTTGTCCATGTAACCGCCCGCGGACATGGGCGAGTTCCCGGTCGCGTCGACCCCGGCGACATCCGCGACGAGATGCGCGAGCGCGGTGGCGAGGCGGGCCGGATCGACCTCGGCCTCGATGGGCGGCGCGTGTACGGCGAACTGCACCCGGCCCGGCCCGATCAGCTCGACCGCCCCGTCGACACCGGCGGCGACGACGGCGTCGAGCATCACCTTCGTGCGGACGATCTGCTCACTGCCCGCGTCGATCAGCTGGTACGCGAGGACGTTGTCGATGAGCTGGGTGATCCGCGAGTACCCGGCGGACAGATGGTGAAGAACCTGGTTCGCCTCGGGCCAAAGCTGCCCGGCGTCATCGGCGGCAAGGGCCGACAGCTCCCGCCGCAACTCGTCGAGCGGTCCCCGCAGCGACCGCCCCAGCAGCGTCAGCAACTGGTCGTGCCGCCCGGCGAGCGCCTCGAACCGGTCCTTCTCCCGTTCGGCGAGCGCGGCGTACCGGTCCTCGCCGGCCGCGAGCTCCTCCTCGTGCTCCTCCCGAAGTTCCTCGATCTCGGTGACGTGCTGCTGGCGCAGCGCGGTGAGATCTGAGGCGTGCTCCTCGCCGAGCCGCTCCAGCTCCTGAGCGTGGCTCTTCTCGGCGGCGGCCTTCTCCTCGGCCAGGGTGTCGTAGGGCCGCCGGTCGGTGAAGGTCAGCACGGCACCGACGAGCTGGTCACCGTCGCGCACCGGCGCGGTCGTCAGGTCGACCGAGACCTTCTCGCCCTTCTTGGACCACAACACCTGCCCGCGCACCCGGTGCTTGCGCCCGGAGCGCAGGGTGTCGGCGAGCGGGGACTCCGCGTACGGGAACGGCGTACCGTCGGCGCGCGAGTGCAGCATCAGGTCGTGCAGCTCGCGCCCGCCGAGATCACTGGCCCGGTAACCCAGTATCTGAGCGGCAGCCGGATTGACGAGCACGATCCGCCCGTCGGTGTCCGTGCCCACCACACCCTCGGCCGCGGCCCGCAGAATCATCTCGGTCTGCCGCTGCGAACGCGCCAGCTCGGCCTCGGTGTCGACGGTGCCCGACAGGTCCCGTACGACGAGCATCAGCAGTTCGTCGGAGGTGTAGCCGTAGCTGTCGTAGGCCTGCTGCCCGTTCTCCAGGTTCGCGCTGGTGACCTCGACGGGGAACTCGCTGCCGTCCGTTCTGCGGGCGATCATCCGCGTCGGCTTGGTGCGCCCTCGCGGATCGATGTGATCGGGCCGCCGCATGGACCCCGGGATGAGCTTGGAGTCGAATTCCGGCAGCAGATCGAGCAGCCCGCGACCGACGAGCGCGGTACCGGGCGCTTCGAAGGCCTCAAGCGCGATGGTGTTGGCGTTCACGACGGTCCCATTGGCGTTGACCAGCACCAACGCATCGGGAAGCGCGTCCAGTATGGCTGCGAGGCGAGCAGCGCCTCGGGATGGCCTGCTGCTCACGAGACGCTTCCTCCCTGTTACCGCACCTTGCCCACTGCTCGGGCCATCTTGCCAACCTGCCCGCGGTGTGTCACGCGAGGGAGTCTAAGGGCTGCGGTTGCGCTCGCGACGCCGGATGAGAGGGAGGTCGCACGAGGAAGTGACGACGACGTGACGCGAAAGACCACCCCGAACGCGTGACCCTGCGTTTTCCCCCACCCTCACGTCGCGAGACCTTCGCGGGACTTTTACGGCACGCTCTGGCTCTGTCATCAGGTCTCTGGGAGAGGGCCTTGCAATGACAAGGACCACGAGGTGGGCCGCGCTGCCACTCAGGACCGCCAGGACCGGCCAGGACCGTCAGGACCGTCAGGACCGGGCGAGATCGGGCAACAGCGGCACAAGCCGGTCCCACCGGGCGATCTCGCACCCGTCACTGCGGCTGTACGTCGCGTTGACGGGCCGCCCGCCCCACGTTCCGGTGACATGGGCGGTGGCGTCGCCGCCGTACTGCATGGTGCAGATGGTGCCCTCGGGCACGGGAGCAAAGGTTTCCTTCCCCCACCGCGTGCTCCGATCGGCAGCCGCGCACGCGGCGCCCGCCTCGGGGTGGCTGCCGCCGGCGGGATGGCAGTACAGCTCATACGTGCCGTCCGCAGCGCCGCCCGCGCGCCGGACGGTGACGGTCAGGTGATCGTCGCTCCGGTCCTCGTCACGGACGGGCGGAGGAGCGACCTCGACATGACCG
>NZ_WJBG01000159.1 GCF_009709555.1 Streptomyces blattellae
CGCGCGAACACACCACCGCCAGCACCGCCACCACCACCCTCGTACGCACCACGGCGACCCACCCCCGCAGCGTCACCGCGTACGCCCCGCACACCGGCCTCCGCCCCACCGTCCTGCACGACCTCCGGGAAATCACCGTGCCGCGCGAACACACCACCGCCAGCACCGCCACCACCACCCTCGTACGCACCACGGCGACCCACCTCCGCGGCGTCACCGCGTACGCCCCGCACACCGGCCCCTGGCTCATCGGCATGAGCGCGCCGCCCAGTGGTTCCCGGCCCATCGCCACCGTCGCTGTAAGGCCCCTGGCCGCCGTCCCGGCGGATCGGTGCCGACTGGCCGTTGATCGACCTGCGGTCCAACTCGGCGATGCGGGAGTGGAGTTCGGCGCGGCGGGCGGTGGCTCGGTGGTGGTCGTCGCGGGCCCAGGCCAGGTCGAGGCGGAGGGCGTCGGCCTGTTCGCGGGTGGTGGCGGAGGCGAGCAGGCGGCTCAGCTCGGCTTGTCGTTCGGCGGCGTAGCGCTGCTCGCGGAGCGTGACGTCCAGGCGGTCTCCGAGGGCGTCGCGGGCGCCGGGGCGGGCGTCGTGGGCGTTGAGCGCGGCGATGTGCAGGGAGCGGGCGCGTTCCTTCTCGGAAGCGGCGGCTTCGGGGCCGTGGTCGGCGGCGAGATCCTGTAGAAGCGCCTCCATCACGTCCCAGGGCGGGATTTCGCGTCCGTCGAGACAGGCCTGCATACCGTCCGGGTCACGGTGCCAGAACACCGCGCACCAGCCGGCGCCCTGATCCAGGCGTGCCAGCAGACCGTGCAGATAGTTCGCGAACTCCCGCACCTGACCCGGGAGTTGGTCAACAGTCATCGCTCAACTCCCGCCAGACCGGAATACTCCGGTCACTAAGGCAACACCAGCCGTGTTACGGGAGCGCTACAGCGAGTTTTCCGCGGGAGCGCAGGAGGCTCCCCATGCAGGAGTTGTGCCGGTGACCGAATCCGATGACCGCCGCTGCCGACGCGGGCGTTCCCCTGCTGGCGCTGGACGAGGTGGCGCGCGAAATGCTGCGGTGTGCAGGCGTCCTCGCGTCCCAATCCGCCTACCGGCTGCGCGACGGCCGGCTCGGCGACTGGGCGATCAGCTTCGTCGCCGGCGACCCGCGTCCGGCCGGCCTCCGCCTGATCGAGACCGCCGCGCGCGCCGGCGGCTACGGCATAGGCCGCCACATGCACGAGGGCATTCAGCGGGGCTGTATTGGGCGAGCAACCACACCCATCCCGCAATCGCAAGCCAGGATCGCTCCCCGAACGTCGGCACCCATACACCCCATGCACCCCATACACGCCACGTATCCATGCACCCCATGCACCCCCATGCACCCCATGCACCCCATGCACCCCATGCACCCCATGCACCCCATGCACCCCACAACATGCCGCCGCCCAACGACCGTGCCAAGGTGTTGTAGAAGCCCAGGTGTAGCGGGGCCCCTCATGGGCACCCGTCCGCACCAGCACGTCGATCAGCGGAACGGACATGCGATGACCAGCGGCTTCGACTCCGACCCCCTCAGCGAATTCCTCGCCCGCTTCTTCGGCGGCCCCCGCCCCGCCCCCCGTCAGATCGACATCGGCCGCCTGCTCAGCCAACCCGCCCGCGAGCTGGTCCGCGGCGCCGCCCAGTACGCCGCCGAGCACGGCAGCCGCGATCTGGACACCCAGCACCTGCTGCGGGCGGCACTCGCGACCGAGCCCACGCGGAGCCTGCTCGCCCGGGCCGGCGCGGACCCGGACTCCCTCGCATCGGAGATCGACGAACGCTCCGGCCCGGTCCAGCATCCACCGGAGGAGGCCCCGCCGCCCGCCTCGCTGTCCCTGACCCCCGCGGTCAAGCGCGCCCTGCTGGACGCTCACGAGCTGGCCCGGGCGCGCGGCACCGGCTACATCGGCCCGGAGCATGTGCTCAGCGCGCTGGCGGCCAACCCCGACTCGGCCGCCGGCCACATCCTGGGCGCGGCCCGCTTCGCCCCCACCGGTCTGCCGCCGGAGACACCGGACGCCACCCAGCCCCGTACCGAACGGCCGCGCACCACCGGGACACCGACCCTGGACAAGTACGGCCGTGACCTCACCGAACTGGCCCGCCAAGGCCGGATCGACCCGGTGATCGGACGGGAGGAGGAGATCGAGCAGACCATCGAGGTCCTCTCCCGGCGCGGCAAGAACAACCCCGTGCTGATCGGCGACGCGGGCGTCGGCAAGACGGCGGTCGTCGAGGGCCTGGCCCAGCGCATCGCCGACGGCGACGTGCCGGACGTACTCAGCGGGCGCCGGGTCGTGGCGCTGGACCTGACGGGCGTGGTCGCGGGTACCCGCTACCGGGGCGACTTCGAGGAGCGGATGCACAACATCGTGGGTGAGATCCGCTCACACTCCGACCAACTGATCGTCTTCATCGACGAGTTGCACACCGTGGTCGGCGCCGGCGGAGGCGGCGAGGGCGGCGGGTCCATGGACGCGGGCAACATCCTCAAGCCCGCGCTGGCCCGCGGTGAACTGCACATCGTGGGCGCGACCACGCTGGAGGAGTACCGCAGGATCGAGAAGGACGCGGCGCTCTCCCGCCGCTTCCAGCCGATCCTGGTGCCCGAGCCGACCGCCACGGACGCGATCGAGATCCTGCGCGGCCTGCGCGACCGCTACGAGGCCCACCACCAGGTCCGCTACGCCGACGAGGCCCTGGTCGCCGCCGTGGAGCTGTCCGACCGCTATCTCACCGACCGGCGGCTGCCCGACAAGGCGATCGACCTGATCGACCAGGCGGGCGCGCGGGTGCGGCTGAACGCCCGGACGAAGGGCACGGACGTACGGGCCCTGGAGCGCGAGGTCGAGCAGCTCACCCGGGACAAGGACCAGGCGGTCGCGGACGAGCAGTACGAGACGGCGATGCAGCTGCGCGACCGGGTCGGCGAACTGAAGCAGCGGATCGCCGACACCGGAGACGGAAAGGCCGACGAGGGACAGGACCTGGAGGTCACCGCGGAGGCGGTCGCCGAGGTGGTGTCCCGGCAGACCGGCATCCCGGTCAGCAGCCTCACCGAGGAGGAGAAGGACCGGCTGCTCGGCCTGGAGGAGCATCTGCATCAGCGGGTCGTCGGGCAGGACGAGGCGGTCCGCGTGGTCTCCGACGCGGTGCTGCGCTCCCGTGCCGGACTCGCCAGCCCGGACCGGCCGATCGGCAGCTTCCTCTTCCTCGGCCCTACCGGCGTCGGCAAGACCGAACTGGCCCGTGCGCTCGCCGAGGCCCTGTTCGGCAGCGAGGAGCGGATGGTCCGCCTCGACATGAGCGAGTACCAGGAACGGCACACCGTCAGCCGCCTGGTCGGCGCCCCGCCCGGCTACGTCGGCCACGAGGAGGCCGGCCAGCTCACCGAGGTGGTCCGCCGCCACCCGTACTCCCTGCTCCTCCTCGACGAGGTGGAGAAGGCGCACCCGGACGTCTTCAACATCCTCCTCCAGGTGCTGGACGACGGACGGCTGACCGACTCCCAGGGCCGCACCGTGGACTTCACCAACACGGTCATCGTGATGACCAGCAACCTCGGCTCCGAGGCCATCACCCGGCGCGGCGCGGGCATCGGCTTCGGAGCGGGCGGCGCCGAGGCCGACGAGGAGGCACGGCGCGAACAGATCCTGCGTCCGCTGCGCGAGCACTTCCGGCCGGAGTTCCTCAACCGCATCGACGAGATCGTGGTCTTCCGCCAGCTGACGGGTGATCAACTGCGCCGGATCACCACCCTGTTGCTGGAGCGGACCCGTCGCCTCCTGCACGCGCAGGGCGTGGTGGTCGACTTCACCGATGCGGCCGTCGACTGGCTCGCCGAACGCGGCTACCAGCCGGAGTACGGCGCGAGGCCACTGCGCCGCACCATCCAGCGAGAGGTGGACAACGAGTTGTCCCGCCTGCTCCTGGACGGCACGATCACGGACGGCGGCCGGGTGACGGTCGATGTGCGAGCAGGCAGCCTGGCCTTCCGGCCCACTCAGGCGGACACGCCCTAGCGGGGCGTGGGGCGCGACACGCCCCACGCACCCGCGGACGCCTACGGCGCGGGGTACACCACCTGGGCCGACCCGCCACCCCGCCGCACCGTCTCAGCCGCCGCCAGCCACTTCCCGTCCGGCAGCCGCTGCACACCGGTCGCCGCCCCGATCTCCGGGTTGAGCCTGAACGAGTGCCCGATGCTTTCCAGCTGCCTCTGCAAGTCACTGCCGTACAGGCCGGGTTCGAGTTCGGTCTGCGCGGCGTTCCGCTGACTCGCCCGCGGCGCCGCAATCGCATCGACCAGCGGCAGCCCGCGGTCCAGGACTCCGGTCAACGTCTGCACCACGGTCGTGATGATGGTCGCCCCACCGGGCGAACCGAGCGCGAGGACCGGCTTGTTGTGCCGGTCCAGCACGATCGTCGGCGAGATCGACGACCGCGGCCGCTTGCCCGGACCCGGCAGGTTCGGGTCGTGGACGGCGGGGTTGGCGGGGGTGAAGGAGAAGTCCGTCAGCTCGTTGTTGAGAATGAACCCGCGTCCGGGCACGGTGATGCCGCTGCCGCCGGTCTGCTCGATGGTGAGCGTGTAGGAGACGACGTTGCCCCACTTGTCGGCCACCGTCAGATGCGTGGTGTTCTCGCCCTCGTACGTCGTCGGCGCCGCCGTGCCTCCCGCGGCGCAGTCGGCGGGATCACGCGGATCGCCGGGCGCGAGCGGGCTGGTGAGCACGGCGTCGTCCTTGATGAGGCAGGCCCGCGAGTCGGCGTACCGCTGGGACAGCAGTTCCTTCGTCGGTACGTCCTCGAAGGCGGGGTCGCCGACCCAGCGCCCCCGGTCCGCGAACGCGATCCGGCTCGCCTCGATGTAGCGGTGCAGGTATTCCGTCTCGCTCGCCTGGGAAAGGTCGGTCCCCTCAAGGATGTTGAGGGCTTCGCCGACCGTGGTGCCGCCGGAGGAGGAGGGTGCGATGGAGTAGACGCCGAGGCCGCGGTACGAGGTCTTCGTGGGCGCCTGGGGCTTGGCGCGGTAGGCCGCGAGGTCCTTCGCCGACAGCTCTCCGGGGCGGGCGTTCCAGCCCGAATCCGGATCCACGGGCGGGTTGTTGACGGTGTCGACGATGTCCTCGGCGAGGTCGCCCCGGTAGAGGGCCTTGACGCCCTGCCTGCCCAGCTCCTCGTAGGTGCGGGCGAGATCGGGGTTCTTGAACGTGGAGCCGACGACGGGGAGTTGGCCGCCCGGGAGGAACAGCTCGGCGGTGTCGGGGAAGTAGCGGAACCTGGTCTCGTTCTGGGCGGTCTGGGCGCGGAAGGTGCCGTCGACGGTGAAGCCGTCGCGGGCCAGGCGCTCGGCGGGTTCGAGCAGGGTCGCGAGCTGTGTGCTGCCCCACTTGTCCAGTGCCGTCCGCCAGGTGGCGGGTGTGCCCGGAGTGCCGACGGAGAGACCGCTGCTGACGGCATCGGCGAACGCGAGCGGCTTCCCGTTCTCGACGAAGAGCTGCGAGTCGGCGGTCAGCGGCGCGGTCTCGCGGCCGTCGATCGTGTGCACGCTGCGGGACTTGGCGTCGTAGTAGACGAAGTAGCCGCCTCCGCCGATGCCGGCGGAGTAGGGCTCGGTGACACCGAGCGCGGCGGCCGTGGCGACGGCGGCGTCGACGGCGTTGCCGCCCCGCTTCAGGATCTCGATGCCGGCGGCGGAGGCGTCCGCGTCGACGCTCGCGACGGCACCGCCGTATCCGACGGCGACGGGAACTTTCTCCGGCGTGCTGTCCGGCGCCGGTGGCGCTGCGGCCCCCACGGACGCGACAACGGCGGCCGAGACCGCCAGGACCGTCAGATTCCGCGCGACAGGGCGACGCATCCGCACCTCCAGGCTGCTGTTCGGCCCGGCGGGCCGGGCCGTTCGCGCAGCTTAATCCATTGCCATGGCCTCGTCAGGACCGTGTCGAACGCGGGTTTGCCCGGGCCCGCTACCATGCGCGCCCATGAATGACGACGTGCGCAACATCGTCCTCGGCGTGATCGCAGCCGGCCTCAGTGCCACGATCGGCTGGCTGGCCCGCACCTACCTGTGGAAGCGCAAGCTCCGCCGGAAGCAGGCCTTCTTCGGGCTGCCCGACAACTCCGAGTCACTGCTGGTGGTGAACCGTGATGCGGGCGGGCCGGAACTCACGGTGATGCGGCACGATGTGTTCGCCCTGCTCGAACTGGCCGCGCTCATCAAGGACTGCAACGCCCACGTCCAGGTCGTCACGCACGACGCCGCCCAGCAGGGCTTCGGCGAGCGCACCGAGTTCTGCGTCGGCGGACCGGCGTCCAACCGCCGTATGGCCGCCCATCTGCACTCCCTGCTGCCGGGTATACGCGTCAATACCGACGCCGAACCCGGCCCCGACCGCAACGCCTTCCAGATCGGCAGTGAGCGCTACCGCCTGGAGCCGGGCATCGGCGAGTATGTGCTCCTCGCCCGGCTCACCGCCGGTCAGCGCAAGGAGGTGCGGCCGGTGTTCCTGTTCTGCGGCCAGCGCGCGATCACCAACCAGGCAGCGACCCGCTATCTCGCCCGCAACCACCAACGGCTGTCCCGCAAGCACGGCAACAACTCCTTCGTCCTGCTGCTGAAGGTCGTCAACTCGCAGGCGTACGGGCCGGATGTCGTCGAACTGGTCGCCGATGTGACACGGGCGGCACAGACGGCGCTGCCGGAAGCGGCGGCTCCGCGCAACTCCCACCGCGCTTCCTGAGTCCCGCCGGGCACGGCCACCGCCACTGCGGTGAAAGGGCGGAACCCGTCCGGCGTGCAGCTGACCTTCTCCTCGCCTCCGCAGGCGCGAGCAGTGATCTCCGGCTGCCGCCGGGCGGGCCTGGTTCTGTGACTGCTGCCCCCTACGGCCCGCTCTCAGCTGTGTCGTGGTCGCCGCAAACTATCCGGATAAGAGTGGCTTAAGCACACGACACGCACCTTTCGGGCATTAGCCGTATTTACCGCGAGATAGGAGGGATCGGCGAAGATCAGCGGGATCAGCGGGTCACACCTCCGCGACCTCCGCATACAGCTGGGACAGCTCGGGCACCCCGCTGGACGCCCATTCCTGGCCGGAGGCGACGACATCGAACTCGCGGCCCGAGGCAAGTCTGATCACCGGCTGGCCGTTGGGCCAGATCTCCCACGCGGCACCGGCCACGGTGCGCACGATGACGGTGCCCAGATACAGCCCGGCGTCGTTGCCCAGCCAGGGCAGGATCTCCTCGTCGTCCCGCCATCGCGGGACCAACTGGTCGAGTTCCTCCAACGAGGCGGCGGAGTCGTCCAGTCTGACGCCTTCCTTGGACGCCTGGGAGCGCAGCAGTTCGCACTCGGAGAGGAGTTCGGCGATGCCCTCGGCGTCGGGGACCCCGGGCTTCTTGCTCCGGTCGCCCAGAAAAGGGATCTTCATACCTCCCACCCTGTCATTCGCACCGCCATGCGCACCACAGGCGCGCACACCCCGGATTGCGGCCGATCCCACCTCGGCGGGTGCCGCCGTCAGGACCGGCGCCGGGCCGCCGGCGCCGGAGCGCCTCTTCGGCAACACCGCGGCATGGGCGCCTCGATCTTCCCGCCGGGCCTCACCGCGGCCGACTGGACACCCGGCCGACTCGGACACCCGGCCGACTCGGACACCGGGCCGACTCGGGCACTCGGCCGCACGCTCGCCGTGCGGAGCGCCCGGCTGATCTGGCCGCGCGTCGCGGCGGGTGAGCCGGACAGCGTGCGGGCCGATGGCCGGGCGGTGCGGGTCCGGAGTCCGGAGTCCGGAGTCCGGAGTTCGGTGATCAGCCTGCGGGCCGGTGGGGGCTGGTCGGGCCCGCGCGGCGGGGTCGCAGGTCGATACAGCCCAGCCCGCTACGGGGCGAGGTCCACGACCACCGGTGCGTGGTCCGAGGCGCCCTTGCCCTTTCGCTCCTCACGGTCCACGTATGAGTCCTTGACGGCCTTGGCGAACGGCTCGTTGCCGTAGACCAGGTCGATGCGCATGCCGCGGTTCTTGGGGAAGCAGAGCTGGCGGTAGTCCCAGTACGTGAACGGGTGCTCATACTTGAGGGGGCGCGGGACGACGTCCGACAGGCCTGCCTCGCGCAGGGAGGTCAGGGCCGCGCGCTCGGCGGGGGTGACATGGGTGGAACCCTCGAAGGCGGCCACGTCGTAGACGTCGTCGTCCGTCGGCGCGACGTTGTAGTCGCCCATCACCGCGAACGGGCGGCTGCCGGACGCGTCGCCCGCGACAGCCGCCTTCAGGGCCTCGAACCACTGGAGCTTGTAGGCGTAGTGGGGGTGATCCACCTCACGGCCGTTGGGGACGTACACCGACCAGACGCGGATCGGGCCGCAGGTCGCGGAGATGGCGCGGGGCTCGACCACGCCGTCGAAGCCGGGGTCGCCGGGCAGGCCCTTGACGATGTCCTCCAGGCCTATGCGGGAGAGCACCGCCACGCCGTTCCACCGGCCGGTCGCGTGGACCGCCGACTCGTAGCCCAGCTCGCGCAGTTGGGCGGTCGGGAACTGGTCCTCGGCGACCTTGGCCTCCTGGAGGCAGAGCACGTCGGTGCCGCTGCTCTCCAGCCAGGCCAGGAGCCTCGGCAGGCGGGCGGTGATCGAGTTCACGTTCCAGGTCGCGATGCGCATGTTCCACAACCTACCCGGCGGGTCTGACAACGCGGCCCGTGGTGCTCAGACCTCCGCCGACGCTCCCGGCGTCAGCCGCAGGTGCTCCGCGCCGCCGAGGGCACCGATCTGGTTGTCGTAGATCGGGCGGGCCAGGTCGGTGAGCAGGGCGTCGTGGATGTCGTACGCCCGCTGCGGCTTGACCTCGCGAACGTAGTCGATCACCTCGGAGATCTTGCTCCACGGCGCCATGACCGGGAGCATCAGCGTCTGAACGGCACGGTCGGGGACGGTGAGCGCGTCGCCGGGGTGGAAGACACGGCCGCCGTCGACGAGGTAGCCGACATTGGTGATGCGCGGGATGTCCGGGTGGATCACGGCGTGCAGTTCGCCGTGGACCTGGACGTCGAAGCCCGCGGCGGTGAACGTGTCGCCGTGGCCGACGGTGTGCACGCGGCCCGGGAAGGCGGTCGAGATCTTGTCCGCGACCGCCTTGAGGGTCCAGATCTCGGCGGCCGGGTTTGCCTCCATGGCCGACCGCAGCCGTTCCTCGCTGAAGTGGTCGGGGTGCTCGTGTGTGACGAGGATCGCGTCCGCGCCGACCGCGGCGTCCTCCTCGCTGAATCCCCCGGGGTCGAGGACGAGCGTCCGCCCGTCCTTTTCGAGACGGATGCAGGCGTGCGACTTCTTCGTGAGCTTCATGGCACCATCCTGCCCCCGGTGAGCGTGCCGAGGGCGGCTCGGAGTGGTGCTTTCGGTACCCGGCCGGCGATCACTCCGTGGGAGTGGTCTCCTCGCGGATGACCCCCTGAGCCACCCTGAACGCGCTGTTCGCCGCCGGTACGCCGCAGTACACGGCCGCCTGCAGCAGCACTTCCTTGATCTCGGCGGGGGTCAGGCCATTGCGCAGCGCGGCCCGGGTGTGGAAGGCGAGTTCGTCCAGGTGGCCGCCCGCGACCAGGGCGGTGAGGGTGACACAGCTGCGGGCCCGTCTGTCGAGTCCCGGCCGGTCCCAGACCTCGCCCCACGCATACCGGGTGACCAGCTCCTGGAAGTCGCCGGAGAACTCGTCGGCCTCCGCCAGCGCCCGGTCGACATGCGCGTCGCCGAGCACCTCGCGGCGCACCTTGAGCCCGGCCTCGTACGGATCCGGCCGCGCCGCGGGCTGCGGCGGTACGACGGGCGGGGCGATCTCGGCGACGGGCAAGGACTGCGGCGGTGCGGACAGGACCGGCTTGACCGGGGCGGCCGGAATGGCGACCTGGCCGGTGGTGGAGTCGTAGGCGGGCTGCCAGGCGGTGGAGAAGTGCCGGACCAGCAGGTCGGTGACGGCGGCGGGCTGTTCGACGGGCACCAGGTGGGAGGCGCCGGGGACCACCGCGAGCCGCGCGTCCGGTATTCCGGCGACCAGAGTGCGGGCCTCGGCGGGGCCGGTGACCTGGTCGTCCGAGCCGACGAGGACGAGGGTGGGCACGCCGACGCGGCCGAGTTCCTGCCGGACGTCGAAGGAGGCGAGCGCCTCGCAGGCGGCTATGTAGCAGCCGGGGTCGGTGGTGCGCACCATCTGGACCGCCCACTCGGTGATCGCGGGCTGCGCGGCGGCGAACCCGCCGGTGAACCAGCGGTCCGGGGAGGTACGGGCGATGGGGTCGAGCCCGTTCGTGCGCACTATCACCCCGCGCTGGCGGAACTCGTCCGCCGTGCCGAAGCGGGGCGAGGCGGCGATCAGCGCGAGCGAGGCGAGGCGCTCCGGGTGCCGCAGCGCCAGCTCCACACCGACGGCACCGCCGAACGCGCAGCCCGCGTAGCCGAAGCGCTGCACGCCGAGCCCGTCGAGCGTGGCGAGCAGCCGGGCGGACACCTCGGCGATCGCGCCCGCCGGGTACGCCGGTGCGCCGCCGTGTCCCGGCAGATCGAACCGGAAGACGCGCCACTGCTTCGTCAGCTCGGGGACCTGTCTGTCCCACATGTGCCAGGTGGTACCCAGTGAGGGACCCAAGATCAGGACAGGGGCCTCTTCCGGCCCGTCGAAGCGGTATTGCAGGGTGTTCGTCGGTGTCTCGCTCACCCGTCAGACCCTCTCATCTCTCACGGGATCTCACATGGCCGCTCCCAACCTAACGGCCCTTGCCCCGCTCGCCGCGACAGGCCGGAACTGCCGAAAGCACCGAGGCCGGCTTCCGGGGATGCGGGTTGCTGGGTTGTGGGCTGCGGTTTCGAGTGTGGTTGGATCTGCGTGGCTCGGCGCGATTCACCTGAAAGCCCTCCGAGATCTCCCCAACCTGCAACATGAACACCACATGGTGAACAATTTCCGTCTTTTCCTGGCAGGAGCCGGACTCCGAGTCACCCCGGTCTTGCCAGGCTTGCGCAAGCACTCCTTGGTGATCTTCACACCCGGTGCGATCGGTCCCGGTCCCAGGTACGGGTGGTGACGCCTCGTTCCCGCAGTGCGGCCTTGCGGACCTTGCCCGTCTCGGTCAGCGGCAGGGCCAAGACCACCTCGATGTACCGGGGCACCGCGAACGGCGGGAGCTCGCGCGCGCAGTGCCGGGCCAGGTCCCCCGGATCCAGCTCGGTGCCCGGCCGGACGACGACCGTGACCATGACCTCGTCCTCGGCCAGTTCGGAGGCGACCGGGAACGCCGCGGCCCCGGCCACCGACGGATGCGTGCGCACCACCCGCTCCACCTCGGCCGAGGAGATGTTCTCGGCGCGGCGCCGGATGACGTCCTTGACCCGGTCGACGAAGCGGAACCAGCCGTCGCCGTCACGGATCACCCGGTCACCGGTGCGGCGCCAGGAGCCGGGCGCGGGCCGCCGTCCTCCGAGGTAGCCGGTGGAGAAGGCGTACGGCTGGTGGCTGCGCACCAGAAGCTCGCCGGGTGTGCCGTCCGCGACCCGGGCCATGGTCTCGTCGAAGTTCGCCGAAGCCCTCGGCTGCGAGACGCCGGTCCTGTCCGGGGGCCACGTCCCGCTCCCCGAGCAACTGCCCGGGGAGTTCGCCAAGGTCGTACTGGAATGGGCGGGGTCCGAGTAGCGCACCCAGGCCCCTCAGCGCCCCTGTGGAAGACTGGCGAGCATGACGACCGGCGCGGAGGGTTCGCGGAGCCGAAGAGGGGGCAAGGGCACCGGCCGACTTCCCACGATGCAGGACATCGCCGACCACATCGGCGTGTCCCGTCAGCTCGTCTCGATGGTGATCAGGGGCCTGCCAGGGCCGAGCACCGAGTCGCGGGACCGGATCCTCGCCGCCGCGAGCGAGCTCGGGTACCGGCCGCACGCCTCCGCGCGACTGCTGCGCCAGCAGCGCACCCGCTTGATCGGGGCGGTGTTCGCGATGCGCAATCCCTTCCAGGTGCGCTTCGTGGAGAGACTGTTCGTCCGGGCGGCCGAGAAGGGGTTCGGCGTGGCACTCGGTCCCACGACGGTGGAAAGGCCGATGGATGCCGTCGTCGCCGAGCTGATGGAGCAGCGAGTGGAGGCGCTGGTCGCGTTCAACCCCCCGGACTCGGCCGCGCTTGCGGGAGCGAGTGACGTTGTTCCCGTTGTCTGGCTGGGCGAATGGGCCCAGCAGCCCGAATTCGACAACGTGCATGTCGACGAGACCGAGGGGCTTCGTCTCGCGGTCGAGCACCTGGTCGGGCTGGGGCATCGTGACATCGCCTATGCCGGCGGGCAGGGCAGGCAGGTGGGGCGGGACCGCGCCGAGGCGTATCGCGCGGCGATGACCACGTTCGGGCTGTCCGACCGGATCGAGGTGCTGTCCGGCGGGTTCTCGGAGGAGGACGGCGCCGCGGCGGCGAGGGAGATCGTGGCGCGCGCTCGACGTCCGACGGCTGTGGTGTGCTGCGGGGACCAGTGCGCGGCCGGCGTGCTGGCGGTCTTCGCGCGGTCGGGTGTCCAGGTACCCCGGGACGTGTCCGTCGTCGGGTTCGACGACAGCTATCTCTCGTCGTTGTCGTATCACCGGTTGACGTCGGTGCGACAGGACGTCGAGGCGACGGTCGAGGCGACGTTGGGATCGGTGCTCGACCGGATCGCGGGAGACGACGGGCCCCGTCGCGTCGTCGCCACCGCGACGAGGCTCGTGGTGCGCGAGTCGACGGGGCCGGTGCGGACCGGGGCCTGAGGGGCTCTTGCCGCCGGGACTCACATTGGTCGTCGTGGATGGCTGTCGCCGACCGCGATTTAGCTCGTGCTAACCTGACCCATCGCCGGTCTTAGCTCGTGCCAAGTGGTGTTCGTACAGCTGCTTTCCCCCATAGCCGCGTCGATGGAGCGTGAGATGCTGCCTTCCCGCCTGCCGGAACCGGACCTCTACCTGCCCCGCACCGGAGAGCCCTCGCTTCGGTGGGGCATCGTCGGTGTCGGCTGGATCGCCGGCGAGTTCGCGAACGCCGTCCGCACACACACCGCCCAACGGATCACCGCGGTCGCCTCCCGTTCCCTCGACCGCGCGAGCTCGTTCGCCGCCACCCACGGCATCGACCACGCCCTGGGCTCCACGGAGCAGCTCGTCACCCACCCCGACGTCGACGTGGTCTACGTCGCGACCCCGCACAGCGCGCACCTCTCCATAGGGCTGGCCGCCATCGCCGCCGGCAAACATGTGCTCATCGAGAAGCCGATCACGGTGAGCGCGGCCGAGGCGAAGACCCTGGCCGACGCGGCACGCGCCGCCGGGGTCCTGGTGATGGAGGCGATGTGGACCCGCTACCTGCCCCAGACATCGGTCATCCGCAAACTCCTCGCCGACGGCGTGTTCGGGGAGATCCGCACCGTTCTCGCCGACCACGGACAGGCGATCCCGGCGGACCCCCAGCACCGCCTGCACCGCCCGGAACTCGGCGGCGGAGCCCTGCTGGACCTGGGGGTCTACACCGTGCAGTTCGCCTCCATGGCGCTCGGCGCCCCCACCCGGGTGGCCGCTGTCGGAGCCATGAGCAAGACGGGCGTCGACGCCTACGCGACCCTGGTCCTCACCCACGAAGGCGACGCGCAGTCGACGCTCCACACCTCGCTCCTGACCCGCACTCCGATGACGGCCGTGATCGCCGGAACCGAGGCGACGCTCAGCGTCGACGGCGTCTTCTTCGCACCGAGCTCCTTCACGCTCTTTTCGGCCGACCACTTCGGCCCGCAGCTCACCTGGAGCGACCCGACCGGCCTCAGGCTCTTCGACGGGCTCTCGTGGGAGGCCACGGCACTGGCGCGCTTCGCAGGCGAGGGCCGCACCGAGTCACCCGTCCACACGCTCGACGAGACCATCTCGGTTCTCGCCACTCTCGACGAGGCACGAGCCCAGATCGCCGCGTCCGCGTCCGCATCCGCGTCCTGACCCGAGCGGCTCGAAGGAGAGACTCCATGCCGGACAGGGATTCCATGACGGATCTCGTCACCATGCTCGAACACCAGGAAAAGGAGCTGGTCTTCGACTCGTTCGACCACGCGGACGCCTGGCGACTGGGCAAGCGCATCACCGCGATCGCCGAGCAGGCCGGCCACGCCGTCGGCATCGACATCCGGCGGCCCGGACTGATCCTGTTCCGCGCCGCCCTGCCGGGCAGCACGCCCGATCAGGAGACATGGATCGCCCGCAAGGCCGCCGTCGTGCTGCGCCTGGAGACCAGCAGCGCGCTGGTGGACGCCCGGCTGTCCGCCGCGGGGGTCGACCCCGCCGCGATGGGATGGCTGGGCGCGGACTACGCGGTCACGGGCGGCTCGTTTCCCATCCGGGTCCGGAATGTGGGCGTCGTCGCGGCGGCCACCGCCTCCGGGCTGTCCTCGCAGGAGGACCACGACCTCATCGTCGAAGGCATCCGCGCCCACCTTGCCCACGGAGGCGACGCATGAGCGAGGAAAGCGAGGAGACTCCGCTACGGCGGCTCAAGAGCGGTCAGCGCGCCCGCCTCCGCGTCTGGGACCGGGCGACCGGGGCCGTCCGTACGGTGTACGAGTCGCGCGACCGCCTCTACGAGGCACCCAACTGGACCGTCGACGGACGCCTGCTCGTCAACGGCGACGGACTCCTGTGGACCCTCCCCGCCGACGGGTCGGCGGCGCCCCAACAGGTGCCGGCGCAGGGGCTGCCCGACGTCAACAACGACCACGTCCTGTCCCCCGACGGCACCACGGTGTACGCCTCGGCCAACGACTGGCACATCTGGCAGGTCCCCCTCGCCGGAGGCACCGCCCGCAGGGTCACCGCCCACGACGGCGCACTGCACTTCCTGCACGGCATGAGCCCCGACGGCCGCCGCCTGGCCTATGTGCGGCTGGAACCCGAGGGCGACAACTGGTGGGCCTCGGCCACCATCCACACCGTCGGCGTCGACGGGCGGGACGACATCGCCGTCACCACCGATGACGGTCCGGCGGACGGGTGCGAGTGGACGCCCGACGGAGCCTGGATCGTCTTCAACACCGAGCAGTTCTCCGAGAAACCCGGCCACGCCCAGCTCGCCCGGGTCCGGCCCGACGGCGGCGACCTGGAGCAGCTCACCTTCGACGAGCGCGTGAACTGGTTTCCCCACATCGCGCCGACCGGCGACGTCGCCGTCTACCTCAGCTACCCGCCCGGTACGACAGGCCACCCCGCCGACCTGCCCGTCGAACTGCGCCTCGTGTCGACCGACGCCTGGCGCAGGCCGACCACGCTGGTGGCCCTCGACGGCGGACAGGGCACGATCAACGTGCCCAGCTGGGCCCCGGACGGCTCGGCGTTCGCCTTCGTCGACTACCCGTTCGAGCCGTCCGACGCGTTCGACCAGTAGGAACCGGGCTTCTGGAAGGCTTCTACGAGTGCGCGGGGAAGGGGGAGGCCGAGAAGTCGCTCGGCCATGTCCGGTTCCGTGACCCGGATCAGCCCGACGGCGCCGCGGTGCGGGGCGGACGGCGGACGGGGAGGACCCCTGGCTCCCGCACATCAGCGGGGAACACTCACAGGAACTCGCGCACGGCCTTCACCGGACAGCCGCCGGCTCGGGGGCGAGGGCCGGACCCGACGGGTCAGGCGCAGCGGCTCTGCCGCACCGCGACGGCACGGCAGGGCACGGCACGGCAGGGCACGGCAGGGCAGGGCACGGCAGGGCAGGGCACGGCAGGGCAGGGCAGGGCAGGGCAGGGCAGGGCAGGGCAGGGCAGGGTCCTCAGTCTTCCGGCGACATGCCCAGGCCCGTCAGTGCGCCGACCGGATCCAGGTCCGGGGTGCCGCGAGGCCACCAGTCGTCGTGGCCGGGTTCCGACTCGTACGGATACCAGATGCCGTCTCGGCCGAGGCGGAGCTGGACATGGCCGCGGGGGTGGGTGAGGCGGTTGCGCCAGGGGCGGAAAGCGGGGAGGTCGGCGGCGAGGAGAAGGGGCCGCGCCCGGTCGAAACGGCCGGCGGGCGGGTCCCAGGGTTCATCGAGGACGGCGAGACCCTCCAGGCCGCCCTGGCGCCAGGCAGCGACCGCACGCGCCAGTTCGGCGGAGGTGCGGCCGACGGCTGAGGCGAGCGAGGCGTAGAGGGAGCGGGTGCCGGCGGTGAGCCCGGAACCCGGGCGGGCCGCGGCGAGCCGCACCGCGTCCTGCCACAGCGTCAGTTCGGCGACCGGGTCACGGCCGGTGGCGAGCAGCGTGTGGGCGCGAACGGCCGCGTCACTCGCCAACTGGTCCAGCGCGAAGGGGTCCGGACCACCCGGCGCGGCCGGGTAGACCGGCGGCTGCTCGGGGTGCGGGGGTGTGGGCAACGGTGCGGGGAGGGGCGGGAGTTGACGCGGCGCGAGTGCGTCGGTGGCCCGCACGCCCGGGAGCGGCGCCGGCTCCCGTTGCTGTGCGGCGCGGGCCGCGCGGGCGGCGTTGCGACGGGAGAGTGAATCGAGCAGCTCCCGCTCCCCGCGCCCGCGCAGCAGAAGCAGGACGAACGGGTCGGCGTCCAGCAACCGTGCCGTCTGGTAGCAGAGCGCGGCGGCGTGCTTGCAGGGGTGGCCGCGGTCGGGGCAACTGCACTGCGGAGCAAGCTCACCGGGGCCGGGGAGCAACGGGACTCCGCAATCCGCGAGCGACTGCGGCAACTCCTTGTCCAGCAGGGCGGCGATATGCCCGGGCCGCTCGGCCGCCGTGTCCAGGAACCGCTCCCAGTCGGCGTCCTCCAGCGTGCGCAGCCGCAACTGCACGCGGTACGGCCGGGGCCGGCTGCCCTGCACATACGCGAGAACGAGGCCAGGTGTGACGGTGATGGCCTCCACGTTCCCCTGCTGCGCATACCCGCGCCCCCGCGCCAACCGCTTGGCGTCCAGCGCCCCTTCCTCCAGCGCCGCGACCCAAGCGTTTCCCCACCACGTCACCGCGAACCCACCGCTGCTCGACAGCACCGGCGGAAAGGCGGGAAAGGTACGCCGCAGTTCGGCGAGACCGGTCCCGGCGCGCGTGGAGCCACCCCCACTCCGGCGAGAAGGAGAACGGGCGGGAACCCGAGTGTCGCGGTGCGTGTGCACGTTCGGCGAGCCGGGGTCGCGGGGGGCCGTGTGCGGGTTCGAGAGCGGGGGCGGGGGCGGGTCTGCGGGCGGATCCGAGGGCGGGAGCGGGGGCGTGCCCGCGAACCGGGGCGACGACCGAGCCAGAGGCGTACCTGCGGGCGGATCCGAGGACCGGACCGGAGACACGTCGGCGAACCCGGCCGAGGACCGAACCAGAGACACGTCCGCCGACAGATCCGAGGACCGAACCAGAGACACGTCCGCCGACAGATCCGAGGACCGGACCGGAGACACGTCGGCGGGCCGGGCCGAGGGGCGAGCCAGAGGCGCGTCTGCGGAGGTGACGGGGTGCAACGGTCGTGACGGGTCAGAGCCGGTCGGCGCCGAGCGCGGCGCTCGCGCCCCGGCTGCACCCGCACGCCCCTCCTCGCGGGCGCGTTCTGTCTCGTCGCCGAGCCGGTTCTGCTCCTCGCCGGAGGTCTCCCCACCGGCGGTACCGGCCGGCACGTCGGCGGTCGAGGCGCTCACGGCCGGGCCCGCTGCCGCGCTACGCCGGGCAGTGAGGGCGTGCCGCAGCGCCGCCCGGGCCGCGTCACCCGGGCGGGGTGCTCCTCCTGACGGGTCCGCGGTGGTCCGCCGTACGTCATCGCCCGCGGCCTCGTCGTCCTCCGCTCGCGCCGCGCCACCCGCGAGCCGGCCGGTGGCCACCACCCTCTCGGGAGCCGTCACCTCGTCGCCGCACCCCGCCTCCGCGCCCGGCTGCGAGCCCTGGGGATCCCCATCACGACGCCTCGCGTGTTCCCGGGCCGCCCGGAGGGCTCGGCGTGCCTCATCGGCGGGGCGGGAAGTCATCGCTCCCTCCGCAGCGAGACAAGGTCGGACAGCTCACGATCCGTCAGCTCCGTGAGAGCCGACTCACCCGAGCCCAGGATCGCGTCGGCGAGGGCCCGCTTGGATGCGAGCATCTCGGCGATGCGGTCCTCGACGGTGCCTTCGGTGATCAGGCGGTGGACCTGGACCGGCTGGGTCTGGCCGATGCGATAGGCGCGGTCGGTGGCCTGTTCCTCGACGGCCGGGTTCCACCAGCGGTCGAAGTGGACGACATGGCCCGCGCGGGTGAGGTTCAGGCCGGTGCCGGCCGCCTTCAGGGACAGCACGAGGACCGGGGTCGCGCCGCTCTGGAAGCGGTCCACCATCCGCTCCCGCTCGGGTACGGGCGTGCCGCCGTGCAGGAGGTCCACGGGGACCGCCCGGGTGGCCAGGTGGGAGGTGATGAGGCGGGCCATCCCGACGTACTGCGTGAAGACCAGCGCCGAGCCGTCCTCCGCCAGCAGGGTGTCCAACAGCTCGTCCAGCAGGGCCAGTTTGCCGGAGCGGGCGGCGAGGCCGTCGCCCCGGATCTCCTCCTTCAGGTACAGCGCCGGATGGTTGCAGACCTGCTTCAGCGAGGTCAGCAGCTTCAGTACCAGACCACGGCGGGCGATCCCCTGCGCGGTCTCGATGGCCAGCATCGACTCGCGCACCACCGCCTCGTAGAGCGAGGCCTGCTCCCGGGTGAGCGGAACGGGGTGGTCCGTCTCCGTCTTGGGCGGCAGCTCGGGAACGATGCCGGGGTCGGACTTCTTGCGGCGCAGCAGGAAGGGGCGGACCAGACGGGCCAGCCGCTCCACCGCCTCCTCGTCCTCGCCGTTCTCCACGGCTCGCGCGTGCCGGGACCTGAAGGACTTCAGCGGGCCGAGCAGTCCCGGTGTCGTCCAGTCCAGCAGTGCCCACAGCTCGGAGAGGTTGTTCTCCACCGGCGTGCCGGTCAGGGCGACTCGCGCCGGTGTCGGGATGGTGCGCAGGGCCTTCGCCGTCGCCGAGTACGGGTTCTTGACGTGCTGGGCCTCGTCCGCGACGACCATGCCCCATGCCTGTTGGGCCAGCGCCGGAGCCGCCGATCGCATCGTGCCGTATGTCGTGAGGACGAAGCCGCCGTCCAGATCGTCGAGCGTGCGGTCGGGGCCGTGGAAGCGGCGGACGGGGACGCCGGGCGCGAAACGGGTGATCTCCCGCTGCCAGTTGCCGAGCAGGGAGGCCGGACAGATCACCAGGGTGGGCTCGCTGCGGGCCCGCTTCAGGTGCAGCGCGATCAGCGTGATCGTCTTGCCGAGCCCCATGTCGTCGGCGAGGCAGCCGCCGAGGCCGAGGGTGGTCATGAGGTCGAGCCAGGCCAGGCCCCGGAGTTGGTAGTCCCGCAGCCGGGCGTGCAGCCCCGGCGGCGGCTCGACGGGCCGCACCCCCGCCGTCAGCCGGTCGCGCAGGGCGGCCAGCGCGCCGACCGGCACCGCCGGCACCGTCTCGCCGTCGACCTCCGCGCTGCCGGTCAGCGCGACGGACAGCGCGTCGACCGGGTCGAGCAGGCCCAGTTCACGCTTGCGGGCCTTGCGCACGAGCGCCGGATCGACGAGGACCCACTGGTCCCTGAGGCGTACGACGGGCCGGTGGGCCTCGGCGAGGGCGTCCATCTCGGCCTCGGTGAGCGGGTCGCCGCCGAGTGCCAACTGCCAGCGGAACTGGAGGAGTTCCTCGCTCTCGAAGAAGCCGGTGCCGTCGGTCGCCGAGCCCGGTGCGGGCCGTACGACCGCTGCCGCGCTGAGATCCTGGGCCAGGTCCCGCGGCCAGTGCACGGCGACCCCGGCCGCGGCGAGCCGGGTGGCCGCGGCACCGAGCAGCTCGCCCAGCTCCCCTTCGGTCAGGGCCAGCACGTCGGGCACGTCCTGTTCGGCGAGCCGGTCCAGTGGGGGCCAGACGCGGGCCGCGCGGCGCACGGCGAGGGCGGCGTCCACGCGCGCGCGTGGCCCGAACGCCGCGTCCGCCTCGCCCGACCAGAGGGCCGCCGCGTCGACGACGAGCGTGGGGTCGGCGAGGCTGTGCACCTGGACGATCGCCGCGCCCGCGCTGCGCGTCCGCTCGCCTCCGTCGAACAGGTCGTACGCCGACAGGTCCAGCCGGAGCGAGATCCGCACGCCCGCGTCCATGCCGGCGGCGACTTCCGCGGCCCAGTCGTGGGCGTCGGGCAGACGCTGCGGACGGCGGTCCGCGAAGGGCCTGCCGGAGGCGTGCGGGGCGGCGGGCGTGCGCGGCAGGGTGTCCGCGACCGCGTCGAGGAAGGAGCGCATCAGCGCTTCCGGCTCGGGCAGCCGAAGCGGTCCGGGGCCGGGCAGGGGCACGGCGTGCCCCTCGGGCGGGAGCGCCGCCGCGACGGCGCGCAGGTGCGCGATGTCGTCCGGTCCGAGGGGTCCCGCCCGCCAGGCGTCGTGCCCGGACGGGGTCAGTCCGGGCAGCAGGCGTCCGCGGGCCGCGAGCCGCAGCGCGTGCAGCGCGGCGGCGCCCCAGCAGGCGGTGGCCGGGTGTGCGGCGGGGTCGCGCCGCGCCCGCACCAGCAGCGGCAGCGCCTCGCCGACGGGCAGCGACAGGGCGGCGGCGGGCCTGCGCCGCACTCCGCTGCCATGACGTCGTACGACAGTCAGCTCCGTACGACCGATGGCGTCGGCGCTGGAGGATTCGTCGCTGGAGGAGTCGGCGCCGATGTCGCCCTCGGGGTCCCAGAAGGCGATCCGGCCCTCTCGCGGGACGGGCGCGGGCAGGAAGACGGCCGCGAGTCGGAGGGGTACGGACCCCTCCGCCCGGTCGGCCACCGCGGTCGCCTCGGTCATACGTCCTGTCACCTCCCCGCCCGTGCGTCGATCAGTCGATCAGACGTCTTCGACTCTACGGGCGGGGTCTGACAATCGGCCCCGGCCACCGGTCCGGGCGGGCACGGAACCTCAGGGGATCACGCGCGAGACGACGTAGATGAGCGGGTTGTCGGGGTTGGCCAGGCTCACCATGACCTGCTGTGTGGGCCTCGGGTTCCGCTGCTCGTGGACCAGGCCGTACCAGGGGCCGGGGCTGGAGAAGTCCCAGCCGGTGACCATCTGGTCGCGCTCCCCGATGGTGATCTTGTCCCGCGTCAGCTCGGACCGGCTGGTGCCCATGTCCTTGAGAAAGAGGTCAAGGTTCGCGCTGGGGGTCTGGAACTGGACGTAGAGCCGGCTGGTCTTCCAGTTGTTCGTCTCGTAGTACGCGACCTTGCCCGACGGGTGCGGCATCGGCACCTGGTACAGGCGGCGCTGGACCTTCGACGGCCAGTCGCGGGTGAGGCCCCGCGCCGAGTACTTCTCCTCCTTGTCCCGGCCGCTGTCGCGGCTCTGCGCGGCGGAGATCACCAGATAGCCGGCCGGTACGCCGATGAGCAGCACGATGATGAGCAGGGTGAGGGCCCTGCGACGGATCACCCGGCCGCGGGGCTCGGGCCGGCCGGCCGGCTCGTCCGCGGGCGGGGCCTGATGGGGCAGCTGGGTCGTCACAGCGCCTCCCGGGCCTCGCGGCGGGCCTCCGCGTACCGTTCATAGCGCTCGTAGCGCTCGACCCGGCGGCGCTTGGCACGGCGGAAGCGGCGGGCGACCAGGCGGGCGAGGTCGGCGGCGCCGACCATGCCCGCCTCGGGGCCGAGCTGGGCGCGGGTGATCCTGGCCTCGGGCCGGTAGCCGCGCCCGGTGAGGTGCCGCTTGAACGCGTCCCGCGCGGGGCCGATCAGCAGGTCGTCGGCCGCGGACACGCCACCGCCGATCACGAAGCAGGAGGGGTCGAGCGCCGCCGCGAGGTTGGCGATGCCGACGCCGAGCCACTGCCCGATGTCCTGGAGCAGCTCGATGCACATGGCGTCGCCCTCGCGGGCCAGCTCGGTGATCATCGGCCCGCTGATGTCGCCGATGTTGCCCTTGACGTGCTCGATGATCCCGTACGCCACCGGGGAGTCGGCCGCCGCCAGCTCACGCGCCTCCCTGACCAGCGCGTTTCCCGAGCTGTACTGCTCCCAGCAGCCGCGGTTGCCGCACGGGCAGCGGTGGCCGCCGGGGACGACCTGCATATGGCCGAACTCGCCTGCGACACCGTACTTGCCGCGCTTGACCTGCCCGTCCTCCAGGATCGCGCCACCGATGCCGGTACCGAGCGTGATCATGACGAGGTGGTCCTCGCCGCGGCCCGCGCCGAAGCGCCACTCCGCCCAGGCGGCGGTGTTGGCGTCGTTGTCCACCAGGACCGGGACGGCGAGGCGGCCGGCGATGCGGTCGCGCAGCGGTTCGTTGCGCCAGGACAGATGGGGCGCGAACAGCACGCGGTTGCGGTCGGCGTCGACCCAGCCGGCCGCGCCGATGCCGACGGCGTGCACGTCGTGCCGGTCGGACAGGTCGAGGACCAGTTCGACGATGGTGTCCTCGACGACCTTCGGGCTCTTGGACTTGTCCGGGGTCTCCGTGCGGAGCTTCTCCAGGATGTTGCCGTCGGCGTCCACGACGCCTGCCATCACCTTGGTGCCACCGATGTCGATGCCGACGGTTGGCACGCGGGGGGCGGTGAGGTGGGAGCGGCGTTCCCTCGTGCCTACCGTGCGAAGCGTCGGCGCGCGGCGGGAACCGATGGGAGCGCCTGACACACCGACGCTGCTCAGTGCTCTTGGGAAGGCTAGGTCGCGGTAGTTGCTCATCACCGCCGATTCTGCCGCACGCCCAGGGCGGGTGCCGAACGGGGGAGCAAAGGGGATGCGCAGTCGTTGCCGAGTGCGGGTTCATCGCGGCGGAGCCCCATCTCGCCCATGAACCGGCCTCATTGTCCTGACATTGAGACGAACACGACCCTCGCGGAGTGCTCCCCGCCCCCGGCTCCTACGGTCGTACGAGGAGCTGGAACTCGAACGAGTAGCGCGCCGGCCGGTAGGTGTGGGTGCCGAACTCCACCGCGCGGCCGGTGTCGTCGAAGGTGGTGCGCTGCATGGTGAGCAGCGGGGCGCCCTCGGGTTCGCCGAGCCGTTCCGCCTCGACGGCGCCGGCCGCGCGGGCGCCGATCGACTGACGGGCGCTGTGCAGGGTGATCCCGGCGGCACGCATCAGCCGGTACAGGCCGGTGGCCTCCAACTGCGCGGTGTCCAGGTCCAGCAGACCGGGCGGCAGGAAGTTGCAGAGGTACGCCATCGGCTCGCCGTGCGCCAGCCGCAGCCGCTCGACGCGGTGGACCTCGGTGCCCTCACCGACGCCGAGGGCGGCCGCGACCTCCGCGGACGCGGGGACGACCGTGTTGACGAGGACCCGGGTCGCGGGGCGCTGGCCGGCCGCCTCCAGGTCGTCGTAGAGGCTGCTGAGCTCCAGCGGGCGTTTGACCTGGCTGTGCACGACCTGGGTGCCGACGCCTCGACGACGGACCAGCAGGCCCTTGTCGACCAGGGACTGTATGGCCTGGCGGACGGTGGGCCGGGACAGTCCGAGGCGTGCGGCGAGCTCGATCTCATTGCCCAGCAGACTGCCGGGAGTGAGCGCCCCGTGCTCGATCGCGGCTTCGAGCTGCTGGGACAGCTGGAAGTACAACGGCACCGGACTGCTCCGGTCCACACTGAGGGCGAGCTGCACGGTCGGGTCCACTTCTGGTTTCGGCACGGGCCGAGCGTAGCTCTGTGAGCGGTTGACGGGAAGTTGTGTAGTTCGGTTGTCCGGACATACGCATTGACAGGGTACGGGCCGGGGCCGCACTTTGGATTTCATGCGCATCGGGGTCATCGGTACGGGGCGAATCGGCACCATTCACGCGAACACGCTCAGCCGCCATCGCGAGGTCGGCTCGCTCATCCTCACGGACGCGAACCGGGAGAGGGCGCAGGAGCTGGCGCAGCGGCTGGGCGAGACGGCCGCACCCGGGGTGGACGAGATCTTCCGCTGGGGCGTGGACGCCGTGGTGATCACGGCGGCGACATCCGCCCACGCCGACCTGATCGGCCGGGCGGCACGCTCGGGGCTGCCGGTGTTCTGCGAGAAGCCCATCGCCCTCGACCTGCCGGGCACCCTACAGGCGATCGCCGAGGTCGAGACCGCGGGAACAGTTCTCCAGATGGGGTTCCAGCGCCGCTTCGACGCCGGCTACGCGGGGGCGCGGGAGGCGGTGCGCTCCGGACGGCTGGGGCGGCTGCACACCGTGCGGGCCCTGACCTCGGACCAGGCGCCGCCGCCGGCCGCCTATCTGCCGCTGTCCGGCGGGCTGTACCGGGACACGCTGATCCACGACTTCGACGTGCTGCGCTGGGTGACGGGGCACGAGGTCGCCGATGTCTACGCGGCCGGATCGGACGCCGGTCCCGCGATGTTCCGGCAGGCCGGCGACATCGACACGGCCGCGGCCGTCCTCACCCTCGACGACGGCACACTCGCCACGGCCACGGCGACGCGGCTGAACGGGGCGGGGTACGACGTCCGCATGGAACTCGCCGGGGAGCTGGACCAGATCGTGGTCGGGCTGGACGACCGTACGCCCATCGCGTCCACCGAGCCGACCGGGCCGCCCGCCGCGGACAAGCCATGGACCGGTTTCCTGGAACGCTTCGGGCCCGCCTACGAGGCCGAACTGTCCGCGTTCATCGAGGTGGTGCGGGGCGAGCGCGCCAACCCGTGTGACGGCCGCGAGGCCCTGCAGTCGCTGCGGATCGCCGATGCCTGCGACCTGTCCCGGCGCGAGCGAAGACCAGTACGCCTGGCGGAGATCCCGGGCGGGGCCGCCTCCACGACGGTGTGAACGGGCACGGACGGGAGGGGCGCCAGCGGGGAGCGGGCCGTGCCCCCTCGGCGGGCCGCAGCCGCAGCGTCTACGGCCTTCAGGGCAGCGTCGGCCACAGATCCCAAGGTCCCCTCGGCGGGCGCAGGCTTTCGGCGTGGGTCCTCGGACGGTTCAAGGGCCTCCGTCGACATGGCCTCGCCCCGCGGCAATGACTGTGGGGGGCCGCGGGGCGAGCGTTCTCACACGACCATGGGTTTCGTTCAGAAGGGCGGCCGGTCGCACCGTTCCTAGGTGGTCGAGCCGGTCGCCGGGCTCAGCAGCCGCACGCCAGCGCCGGGCGTGCGCACCGTTCCTGGGCTGTTGAACGAGCAGCTCCGTCCATGCATCACCAGGCGGCAGCCTGCGTGTGAGGGCGACGTGGTGGCGTTCGAGCGCACGTTAACTTCGCGAAAACTCATCGGGCCTGGCGGAAAATTCTCCGGAGTTGTCATTGACATGCCACTGTCTACGCGCGTCATCATGATGGCATGAGATTCCCCCCACGAATCACCCGCATCGGCGCCGCAGCCGCCGTCCTGTCCGCCCTCCTCGTCGGCGGCACTGTCGCCACCGCGTCCCCGGCGGCCGCCGCGGTCGGCAGCATCTGCTACAGCGACCTGCCCTCCCAGGCGTACGACACCCTGGAGCTGATCGAGCAGGGCGGCCCCTACCCGTACTCGCAGGACGGGACCGTCTTCCAGAACCGGGAAGGCATCCTGCCAAGTCAGTCCTCTGGCTACTATCACGAGTACACCGTGATCACGCCGGGCTCCTCCACACGCGGCGCGCGCCGCATCGTCACCGGTGAGGAGACCCGGGAGGACTACTACACGGCCGACCACTACGAGTCCTTCGATCTGATCAACTACGGCTGCTGAGTCCCCCACGACTCAGTCCGAGGTACAGCACAACGGGCTGGAGGTCCGGTCCTGCGTTCAGCCGGTCCTCCAGCTGCCACCAGCAATTGGTCTGCATCACTGAGCAGGTGCATGCGACATCCGACGGGTGAAACAGGCCCGCTACTCGCCAAACTCCCGGCCTCGCAGTTCGCCGCGTCCGGGCGACAGCAGCGCGGCTTGACGTCGGCCCAGTCCCTGACCGCAGAGCTCCTTGCCCCGCGTTCCCCCCACTTCGCCGTAGGCCGCGGGGCAAGGCAGGAACTTGAAGCTGCGGCGGCCGAGTTGGCCGTGCGGCTGGAGCGGGCCGGAGAGATTTGCCGCGACGGGAGATCACATAGGAGATCGTCGCGCTGGTGTTCGCGGAGCAGTCGGCCGCTGAGAGCGAACCGATCCGGACGTCCCGACGGAGCATGCGCCGGACTCCGCGGCGTCGTCAGCACCTCACGGCGTCGGGGTGAGGGGGGTGCCGTGGTCACACGTGTGATGCGTCGTCGTAGCCAGAGCGGGGCGGGCGAACCGTCTCTTGCCATCCGCAGCCGATCTGAGCGTGCACGCAGCGAGGGGGCGGGGTGTCACCACCGGCTGGCCAGTTCCTCCTCCTCGATACCGCGCCGGCAGTCGCCGCAGAGTGTCTGGGTGGTCCCGTCATCGTCGCCCTCGTGCGGCCAGAGGCACCCGCATCCCCCGCAGTTTGTCAACTCTTGTGGGTTGTAGCGGGCTTGGCAGGCGAAGCAGTAGTACACCTCCTCGCCGGCGCCGTCCATGAAGGAGCGCCCCGAGGAGAACGGGCGCACCTTCGATCCCGAGCCCGGCTGCCAGGTCAAGCCTGAGCACTTCGCATGGTTTCAGCAAACCTTGGCGCACACCGACGCCGCCGGCTGACGGCGTTCGCCGGAGCGGGCCGGGCCACGGCGCGGCAATTGACGAAGCGTCAGGGCAGAGCGTTCTTCAAGGCGTTGGAGCATCCTGCCGCGGGCAGCGTCCAGGACATCACACACGGGCTGCTCGGCGATGCCTTCGCCGGTACCGATCACGGCTTTCGCCTCAACGGCGACCATGTGGAGGCCTTCTCCGGGGTCCAGGTGGATCTCTTCCGCCACCTGGCCCACGACCCTGTGCACGTAGGCGTGGACGGTGCCGACCGAGATCCCGAAGGCGACGGCGATCTGGGCCAATGACTCGTGCTTACGCGGGTACACCAGCGCGACCAGGGCACGCCGGTGCGGCGGAAGCTTGCAGCGACGGTCACCCTCGCGGGTGACGATAAGCATGGTCAGCCACTCGACCAACGCGTGCGGGATGGCCGGCCTGAAAGAGCTCAGTGACGTTCCGACCACGTGCGCGGTCCACCGAGGTGCGCTATCAGTTTCGCGACATCGTCGACCAGGTCGTTGATCGTCATGCGGAGAAAGTCGGAATCTGCCTGCCGAGGCATCGGGCTGATCCCGCGGGCATCGAAGGCCGCCACCCGGTATCCGGCGCCGACCAGCGCCAGGACCTGGTGCAAGGTCCATACGTTGCCCTGTCGTTGCTTCGTTTCAGTCCAGGCCCAGTACGGCGTCGAGTCCGACCGTCACTCCGGTGAGATTTGGGACGGCGCGTAGCGCGGTGAGCACTCCGGGCATGAGGGACTCGCGTGTTACGGAGTCGTATCGCAGCCTCAGAATTTCGCCGTCGACGCCGAACAGCACCTCTTGCGACGACATGAACCCACGGACTCGGACCGAGTGTACGGAGACTCCCTCGATCCGCCCGCCCCGCACGCCATGTGGGTCGAGGTAGGTGGCATCGGGTGATGGGGCGCAACCCGCTTCGGCGCGAGCGCGACCGATCAGTTCGGCCGTGTGCAGCGCCGTTCCCGATGGCGCGTCCACCTTGCCAGGATGATGCATCTCGATGATCTCGACAGACTCGAAGAACGGGGCGGCCTTTGTGGCGAACTTGGTCATCAGCACCGCACCGACCGAGAAGTTCGGAACGACGAACACGCTGACGTCACCATGGTCGACCAGCGCGGCGCGGATCTGCTCCACAGCCCGCTCGTCGAAGCCGGATGTCCCCACCACCACATGCATCCCTTGCTTGATGCACCACTGGACTTGCTCGTGGGCAACGTCCGGTGGCGAGAACACGAGCACGACATCAGCGTTGTGGTCGACGATGTCCTGGACGTCGTCATCAACGTCGACCTCGGCAACCACGGTCAAGTCGGAGCTGGCCTCAATTGCGCGGACCGACGCCACGCCCATCCGCCCGCGGGCCCCCAACACAGCAACTCGAGTCATATGGTTAGCCTAACCTATGTTGACCACCCGGCTCCAGTGCCTGAGTCTCACGGCCGGAGTCTCACGGATGGGATCTGCGAGCGGGGGCGGGTCTGGATGCCGGAAGCTGCTTCAGCGGCGCAAGCGCCATCAAGCCAAGGGGCTCAGCGGGTTGACGCGCACTGGTTGGCTGCGGATGCGCGCTCTGACATCGTCTGGTGGTCGGTTTCGGCACCACCGAACGGCCTCACGCCGGGCCGGGTCAACACCCCCTCCAGCAGCCCCAGGAGGGGCCCGGTTCCGCGGAGTTCGATCGAGGTGGTCGAAGGTGTCTACCAACGAAGCAGAGCCACCCCGTAGGAGCTCAACGACGCGATGTACGGCGAGGCTCGGTTGATCACCTTCAACCCGGCCGTCAAGCCACCGCGCACGCTCCCTCACCCGACCGGTCACATCAGTGGCAGTGGTCCAGAACACACGAACATTCAACTTAGGTAAGGCTAAGCTGCGTTGCTGCAGGCTGAACGGCGGACCAGGGACCGGCTGCGGCTCACACGGACAGTGCCGCCGCTCAGCCTGGCCACGGTCGATGCCGGCCGGTCGGGTTATCGGTGGCAATTCACCTGGGTTGACGAGGCAGCTTGGTTCCCGAAGGAATGTGGCTGTCGGTGGGGAGGTGGACATGCGCGATCCGGAGGTTGTTGTGGTGGGCGGCGGAAACGCCGGTTACTGCGCAGCTCACGCGGCGGCCGAGCGTGGGCGACGCATAGTACTGCTGGAGAAGGCGCCGCGGGCGTATGCCGGCGGGAACAGCTACTACACCCTGGGTTCGACCCGGATGGTGCACGACGGGCTCGGCGACCTGCTCGCCGTCCTTGAGCCTGACGAGCGTCACGCGCGTACTGAGGTCCCGCCGTATCCGGCGGCGGAGTTCCTGGCCGATCTGGAGCGGGTCACCGGAGGGCGGGGCGACAAGGAACTTGCCGAGGCTGTCGTCGAAGGCTCGCGTGACGCTGTCCGCTGGCTGCATGCATTGGGGCTGCGATTCCAACTGATGTACGAGCGGCAAGCTCACGAGCGTCCCGACGGGACCTTCGTGTTCTGGGGTGGCTCGCACGTGTGCAACGTCGACGGCGGACCTGGGCTGATGTCGGTCCATGAGCGCGTCGCATCACGACTCGGAGTCGAGGTGCACTACAACTGCTCGGTCACGGGGCTGATGACTGATGGTGGTTCGGTCGTTGGCGTTCGGATAGGCGATCAGGAGCTTCCAGCGGAGTCGGTGGTGATCGCCAGCGGCGGTTTCGAGGCGAATGCGCAATGGCGTCAGCGCTACCTGGGAGACGGCTGGCAGCACGCGAAGGTGCGTGGCACGCCGTACAACACCGGTGACCTGATCGGCGCGGCGCTGGAGATAGGTGCAGATCGTGGAGGCGACTGGTCGACTTGCCATAGTGTTCCGTGGGACGCGTCATTTCCCGAGAACGAGAGCAATCGCGCCTTGACGAACCGGCTCAGCCGGTACGGCTATCCGCTCGGCATCGTTGTCAACCGCCGGGGTCAACGGTTCTTCGACGAAGGCGCGGACTTTCGCAACTATACGTACGCGAAGTACGGCAAGGTGATCCTGGAACAGCCGGGTTCGGTAGCGTTTCAGGTATTCGATGCGAAGTCGCGCCCGATGCTGGCGGCGTACGAGTACGAGATGCCCGGGATCGTCCCGGTCGTCGCCAACAGCGTCGAGGAGCTTGCCGCGGCCATGGATGTCGATGTCGACGGATTCGTGCAGACGGTTCGGGAGTTCAACTCATCGATCGACACCAGCCGTCCGCTCGATCCGACGATCAAGGATGGCCGCAGCGCAGCGGTGGAGCCCGTCAAGAGCAATTGGGCATCGGCGGTCGAGGCGCCGCCGTACTACGCGTATCCGGTGACTTGTGGAATCAGTTTCACCTTCGGTGGCCTTCGCGGTGACGTTGACGGCCGGGTGCTCGACCGGTCGGGTGAGCCCATCCCCGGACTCTTCGCGTGCGGTGAAACGCTCGGCGGACTCTTCAGCGCGAACTACCCGACAGGCGCTGGCCTGACCGCGGGAACGGTGATCGGGCGACGTGCCGGCTCGCTCGCCTGAGCCGCTGCTCAGGACGCGTGCACACGTGCGGCCGGAAGCCGCCGTGCGGCCCGCCAACCTCGGGACGAGCGTCGGCCGCCGATCGGACCGGCGATCTCCTCAAGGGGTGCGTCGCCGCGGTGGCTTGCGGCGCACACCGACCGAAGTTAGGTTTACCTAAGTTGTTGGTGCTATGGTTGGCCCTCGATGAGGGATGGCCGGTCATTGCGCCGTTCGTTCGCGACCTGTGACAAAGGGGCCATTGCCGGATGGCGAAGGATGAGTTGATCAATGGCGGTGACCGTTGTCTCGGACCGGGAGATTGTGCCGACGGCGAGGTCGACATTCTTGGCATCGGTTTCGGGCCGTCAAATCTGAGCCTGGCGATCGCGATTGAGGAACTCAATGATCGTCGTCGTGCGGGCCGGCGGCTGACGGCGAGGTTTGTCGATGTCCGGCGGCGGTTCGGGTGGCATGACGGGATGTTGTTGCCGGGCGCGACCATGCAGATCAGTTTCCTGAAAGATCTGGTCTCGCTGCGGACCCCGACCAGTCCGTTCACCTTTCTGAACTATCTGCATGAGCAGGGGCGGGTGTCCGACTTCATCAATCTCAAGACGTTCTTCCCGACGAGACGTGAGTTCCACGGGTACCTGAGCTGGGCCGCGAGCCGGATCGACCTTCCGGTCTCCTACGGTACGAAGGCGACCTGTATCGACTGGAGTGGCGGGAGGTTCGAGGTCACGCTCACGTCCGTGGTCGACGGCTCGGAGGTGACGAGGGTCGCGGCACGTCATGTGGTGATCGGCTCCGGTATCCGGCCGGTGCTGCCGGAGGGGATCGTGCCGGGAGCCAGGGTGTTCCACAACCATCAGTTGCTGAACAGGCTCGCCGAGTTGCCCTCGCGGCCGCACGGCCGTTTCCTTGTCGTAGGGTCCGGGCAAAGTGCGGCGGAGGTCGCTGCGTACCTGCACGATTCGTATCCCGATGCCGAAGTACACGCGTCCTTCCGCCGGTACGGCTATACCCCGTCCGATGACACGCCCTACGCTAACCGCGTCTTCGATCCGGAGGCGGTTGACGAGTTCTACACGGCACCGCCGGAGCTCAAGCAGCAACTGCTGGACTATCACTGGCAGACCAACTACTCCGCCGTCGATGCCGACCTCATCAAGGATCTCTACCGGCGTGAGTACGACGAAAGCACGCGTGGTGTGCGTCGGCTGATCGTGCACCGGGTCACCGGGATCGAGCGGTTGAGCGAGGGCTCCGACGGGGTCACGGTGACGATCCGTGACCTGGGAAACCGGGGCAGCACCACGCTTGAGGTCGACGCTGCCATCTTCGCCACCGGGTTCCGTCCCGCGGACACCCGCAGCATGCTTGGGCCGAGCATTGACGGGTCGTCCTCGTTCGAGGGGGATCTCCCGGTCGTCGAGCGTGACTACCGGCTGCGTCTGCGCAGCGTTCCCGAACGGATCTTCCTCAACGGCGGGGTCCTGCACAGTCACGGGTTGACCTCGTCCCTGCTGTCCAACGTCGCGATCCGCGCCGCCGACATTCTGCGTGCGATCACCGGCGAGCAGCCCGATCACCCCGCCACCCAGCAACGATTGCCTGCTGCGATCCGGACCGACCCCCGATAGGAACAACGAGGAGCAGCACTCATGGCCCAGAACCCGTTCGACGACGACAACGGTTCCTTCTACGCGCTGATCAACCGTGAGGAGCAACACTCGTTGTGGCCGACGTTCAAGCCGGTGCCGGCCGGTTGGAGCATCGCGTACGGCGAACCCGGCGGCAGACCGCGCCAGGAAGTACTCGACTGGATCGACGAGCACTGGACCGACATCCGCCCGAAGTCGTTGCGCGATCACATTTCCCGGTACGAGACACACAACACCGACAAGGCCGCCGGCGCCTCCGATGCCGCCCTTGCGTAGCAAGGCGGCCCGAACATCATCGACTGATCCGCAGAACCCACCCCGCACAACTCATAGAAAAAGAGGAGCCGGACATGCTGCGCGAAGTCCTGGGCGGAAAAATCCACCGAGCGACCGTCACCCAGGCCGACTTGCACTACGTGGGTTCGCTGACACTCGATGAAGACCTCGCGCGTGCCGCGGGCCTGACCGAAGGTGAGAAAGTTCAAGTCGTCGACATCACCAACGGGGCCCGTCTCGAGACCTACATCATCATCGGGCCCGCTGGAGGTGGCGACATCTGCATCAACGGTGCGGCGGCACATCTCGTCCACCCCGGCGACCTGGTGATCATCATGTCTTTCGTGCTGGCCGAGGAGTCCGAACTGGCCGGCTACCAGCCCAAGGTCGTACACGTCGACGCCACCAACCGCATCATCGCCTTGGGCAACGACCTCGCCGAGCCGGTCCCAGGGGCGGACGATCAGGTTTCTTCTCGCGTGAGGTGAGCCTTCGGCACCAAGCCGGTGATATCGCGAACGGGTGCTTGTGGGCAGCAGCAGGCGAGTCCCGACACCACTGGGTTTGGTGGCAGGCTCCTTCGGGTCTGTTGGTGGAGGCGGGCATGTCGCCGGTTCTGAAGGTCGATCACTACGCCGCGATCCGTCGTCAGCTCGTGCTGGGCCGACGAGTCGGGCGTTGCAGTGTGAGTACGAGGTGGGCTACTGCGCGGTCGCTTCGGCGTTGGAGCCGGTGTGGCCCTCGCCACGCAAGCAGCGTCAAGCTGGCCAGCGAGCAGGTCACACGCTATCTGGGCTCGTTTCGGTCGTCGTATTCAGGCAAGGCCGTGCACCGGGTGTTCGCCTCCTCCGGCCAGGAGGTCTTCTTCGAGGGCCGCCAACCCCAACATCGACCCCGCCGTCGTGCACTCACTGGCCAACCATGAATGGGTGAAGAAGGGCCTGCCGCTGTGTCTGATCGGCGACTCCGGCACCGGTAAATCGCACCTGATGATCGCCCTCGGCACGGAAGCCGCCCGCCACGGCCGGGTTGATCTGCTCTGCATTGATCTATCCCGACGCTGCGACTATGCCGGCAACGGTGCCCGGCTCGGTCACAACCGCACGGTGGTTCGACCCGTCCGCGGGAATCCAGGCGCCCGCTCCGGCCTTGAGATGGAACGCCTCAGCGCCGTCGATGCGTACGTGTGCTGTGCCGGTGTGGACCCAGATCAGCAACGGACGGCGGGGATGACCTGTCGAATCCGACCGTGCTCCCGAAGTCGGCGGCGGGCCACCGGTGTTCATGGCTGGCTTTTAAGGTAAGGGTTACCTAATATAATCCGAGGCTTGCGTCGATGGAGCGCGGCCTCATCAGGCCGGAAGAAGATCGGAAAGGCCCGCTCTCAGCATGCCGAAGACCTCACGCCGTCTCACGGTGCACCCCCTGACCCTGCGGGAGGTCGAAGTCGTGCGGGTGGTGGACCTGACGCAGAGGAAGCGACGGATCACGCTGAGCGGCGAGCAGCTCTGCGAGTTCACCTCGGCGAACGGCTTCCCGCAGTCGGCCTTCGACTCCCCTGGATTCGATGACGACATCCGTCTGGTGTTCCGTGCGGGGATCGCAGTGTCGTCACCGGTGCAGCACCCACTGACCTCCCGTGCCCAATGAAGAAGAAAAGGTAGAGCACGCCCATGACCACGACACCCCTGAGAGGACGCGGCGCGGCCCTGACCGCCGCGATCCTGAGCTCCGCGCTCGTCCTCACGGCCTGCGGCAGCGACGGCGACAGTGGCGACAACGCCGCCGGCAGGTCTGACGAGACCCACACCGTCAAGGCCGGCAACGGCGACATCAAGGTCCCCGCCGCCCCGCAGCGGGTCGTCACGATCGGCAACACGGACCTGCCGTTCATCGACATGGGTGGCAAGCCGGTAGGCGTCACCGGGGTGGACGAGTCCGAACTCAGCTTGTTGCCGGAGGGGCAGCGCGCAACGTTTGAGAAAGCCACGGAGCTCGGTGACGAGGTGGACCTCGAAAAGGTCGCCAGTCTCAAGCCGGACCTCATCATGGTCCAGATTCCCGATGCCGAGTTCCAGAAGATCGAGGATCAACTCGGGGCGATCGCCCCGACAGTCTTCTGGGGGCTCGACACCGAGTGGAAGGCACTCGCCGAGGCGATCGCGGAGGCCGGCAACCTGGAAGATGCGCTCGACCGGCAGAAAGCGGACTACGAGGGACGCGTCGCCGAGATGAAGCAGACGTACTCGGACGTCATCGAGAACACCAGGTTCGTCAATCTCGACCGCTACGCAAACTCCGATCCCGGGACGTTCGTCATCGCGGACATCGGGTGCGTCGAAATCGCCCAGGACGACATCGGCCTGAACTTCCCCAAGGCGGCCGCCGGTGCCGACCCCTTGGCCTATACGTCCTTGCCGTTCGAGCAGATCGCAGAGCTGTCCGAGTACGACGTGATCACCTACCCTGCCGACGCCGAGGGCCAGCCGACAGAGGTCTTCGCTCCGGTGGTCCAGACCAACACCTGGAAGGAGTTGTCGACCGTGCAGTCCGGTAACGCGCTCGGGGTCTTCTGCCCCGGCAACAACTCCTACGGTTCCGTTCTGCGGTACCTGGACTCGCTCGACACCGCACTGGCGACCCTCCCTGCCGAGCAGTGACGGACCTCGCGCTGCGACGACCCGTCGGTTCGGGCACCGGGACGGTGTCCGGACCGCGTCGTCGTCTGATCGGCCTGGTCGTCGCGCTCGCGGTGCTCCTCGGGTTGCTGGTGGCGAGCATGATGATCGGATCGACGGCCATCGCGCCCACTGTGGTGTGGGATGCCCTGTTCCACCCGTCGAACGACATCGATCAGTTCGCGATCCGGGACTTCCGGCTGCCGCGCACCATCGTCGGACTGGTCGTGGGTACCGCGCTGGGGGTCTCGGGGGCATTGATCCAGGCGCTGACCCGCAATCCGCTGGCCGATGCGGGCATCCTCGGACTGAACGCGGGCGCCTCCTTCGCGGTGACGGTCGCCGTGGGGCTGCTCGGAGTCCGCGACATCCAGGGCTACATGTGGTTCGCCTTTGCCGGAGCGCTGATCGTCACACTCATGGTGCTCGTCCTCGGATCGAACCGACGCGGCCAATCGCCGGTGATGATGGTTCTTGCCGGGCTCTGCGTCGGCTCGGTGCTCAGTGGTGCCGGTTCGGCACTTGAGCTGACCAACCCGGACGCCTTCGACGCGATGCGATCCTGGAACGCCGGTTCGATCGTGAGCCGCCCGCTCGACATGCTGTGGCCGACCCTGCCGTTCTTCGCGATCGCGCTCCTCCTGGCCTTCGCGGTGTCAGGCCCGCTCAACGCCATGGCCCTCGGTGACGAGCTGGCCGTCGCCCAGGGCGTCCGGCTGGTGCGCACCCGGATCCTCGCGATCATCGCGCTGACCCTGCTCGCCGGCGGCGCCACCGCGATCGCCGGGCCGATCAGCTTCGTCGGACTGATGGTTCCGCACGTCGCGCGCTGGATCGTCGGCCCGGACCAGCGCTGGATCTTCGCCTACAGCGCGCTGCTGGCCCCGATCCTGCTACTGGCCTCCGACATTCTCGGGCGGGTCGTGATGCGGCCCGGCGAGATCCCCGTGGGCATCGTCACCTCCTTCGTCGGCGCCCCCGTGCTCATCGCGCTGGTGCGGCAGAAGAAGGCGAGCGGGCTGTGAGCGCGCCCAGCGGACTCGATCCGCATGCTGGTTCCTCCCGGACTGTCTGGTCGCCGGGGACGCGCCGCGTGGACTTCGGGCGGCGGGTGCTGGTGCTGCGGCGCCGGAGGGTCGCGGTCCGGCTCGACTGGCGCTCGGTCACCGTCTGCTCGGTCCTCGCGCTGGCGGTCGCCTGCCTGGCCGTGCTCGCGCTGATGACCGGCTCGTACCAGCTCAGTCCAGGACAGGTGGTCTCCGCGCTGACCGGCGGGGAGACCGGGCTCGTCCACGACATCGTGGTCGAGTGGCGGCTGCCCCGCGTCCTCGCGGCGCTGGTGTTCGGCGCCGCGCTGGGGGTGAGCGGTGCGGCCTTTCAGTCGACGATGCGCAACCCGCTCGCCGACCCCTACATCATCGGGTTCTCCCAGGGCTCCTACACCGGGGCGCTGATCGTGATCCTCCTCGTCAACGGAACCTACTGGCAATTGGCCGGCGGAGCCCTGATCGGCGGAATCGCGACGTCCGTCGCCGTGTACGTGCTCGCCTACCGGCGAGGCGTGCAGGGGTTCCGCCTGATCGTCGTGGGCATCGGCATCTCGGCGATGCTCAGCTCGCTCAACACCTGGCTGATCCTCAGAGCCGACCTGGACCAGGCGATGGCCGCCGCGACATGGGGGGCCGGGTCGCTCAACGGCATCTCCTCGGCCCAGGTCGCCTTCGGCGCCGCCTGCATCGCCGTACTCCTGCTGCTGGCGGCGATGTCGAGCCGGCCGATGCGGCAACTGGAGCTGGGTGACGACGCGGCCGCGGCCCAGGGAGTGCGGGTCTCGGCAACTCGTCTCTGGCTGATCGTGCTGGGGGTGGCGTTGACCGCGACGGTCACCGCCGCGTCGGGCCCGATCGCGTTCATTTCGCTGCTCGCGCCACAGATCGGACGCCGGTTGACCCGCACCGCGGGGATCACCCTCGCTCCCGCCGCCCTGGTCGGCGCGCTGCTCTGTCTGGCGGCGGACTACCTCGCCCAGCACGTCGCCCCAACTCCGTTGCCGGTCGGCATCATCACCGTCATGCTCGGCGGTGGGTACCTCGGCTGGCTGCTGATCACCGAGGCCAGGAGACGCCCTTGAGTACCCACACCAGCGCCGTCGACGGCCCTTCGGCAGCGGGAGACGCACCCAAGTCCACTCCGTCCCCGAGCGGCTCACGACTCCACGTGGAGTCGGCGACGATCGGCTACGACAAACGCGTCATCTCCCGAGAGCTGTCGGTGGCGATCCCCGACGAGTCGTTCACGGTGATCGTGGGTCCGAACGCGTGCGGCAAGTCCACCCTGCTCCGCGGCCTGTCCAGGCTGTTGAAACCGTCGGCAGGGCAGGTCGTTCTCGACGGCGCCGACATCAGCTCCTTCAAGACCAAGGAGGTGGCGCGGCGGGTCGGACTGCTGCCGCAGACCTCCATCGCCCCCGACGGCATATCCGTGGGCGATCTGGTGGCCAGGGGCCGGTATCCGCATCAGGGGTTCATCCGGCAGTGGACCGAGGCCGACGAGCAGGCCGTACTGCGGGCGATGGACCAAACCTCGGTCACCGACCTGTCCCACCGTCTGGTGGACGAGTTGTCGGGTGGTCAGCGCCAGCGGGTGTGGGTGGCCATGGTGCTCGCGCAGCACACCGGCATCATGCTGCTCGACGAGCCGACGACCTTCCTCGACATCACCCATCAGATCGAGCTGATGGAACTGTTCACCGACCTGCACCACGCCGGCCACACCCTGGTCGCCGTGCTGCACGACCTGAATCATGCCGCCCGCTATGCCACCCACCTGATCGCCATGAAAGACGGCCATGTCGTCGCCGAAGGCCCGCCGGCTGAGATCGTGACCGCCGACCTCGTGCACGAGGTCTTCGGACTCCGCTGCCTCGTCGTACCCGATCCGGTCGCCGGTACCCCGTCAGTCGTGCCCTTGGGCCGTGAACGCCCACCAGCGGCACCCACAACCGAAACGACCTGACCACGCACACCGTGCCCCGCGTTTCCCGGACAGCGCTTCGACAGTGCTGGGGGGGCGGCACCGCGTTGTAAGGTTAGCCTAACCTTCATTAAGGTTGCAGTGATCCTTGCCCCGGTCGGCTCGACCTGGTCTCAAGAGAAGTGGGTGTGCTTCCGTTGACGACTTTCGATCGTGTGGAGTTGACTGCGAGCCAGCGGGGCAACTGGGTGGCACGGAAGCTTGCTCCCGAGTCCTCGGTATTTTGCGCGGGTCAGCTGATCTGGCTGGACGGCCCGGTCGATCCGGCCCTGTTCGCGTCCTCGGTCAGTGCTGTCTTCGCAGAGACCGACGCGTTGCGGGTACGTTTCGGCGACGACGACGGTGTCCCATTTCAATACGTCGACACCACCACGACACTCTCGACAAAGATCGTCGACATCGGCCACGGCGACGACCAGATCCGGGTACTGGCCCGCGGGCAACTCACCGCAGCACCAGCCGCCTCCGCCGGGGAACCGACGACGAACTCGACCCTTGTCCGTCGCGAGAACGGCACCTGGGCATGGATCCTGATCACCGACATCCTGCTCGTTGACGGCTACAGCATCTCTCTGTTCATCCGCCGCGTCGCCGAGGTCTACT
>NZ_WJBG01000160.1 GCF_009709555.1 Streptomyces blattellae
GGGCAGCGTCCTCGCCGTTGAGCGGTGAGTCCAGTCCGTAGGGGCTCCTCGGCGACGCGGGCCACCGGGCCGGGGGCACCGGAGGGGCGAACGGTGGCGGCACGGCGGCCACCCGCTCGGCGCGGTGCCGGCCTCGGGGGTGAGGACCGAAGACCTCCACGACCCAGCGCAGGAAGGCATGGATAATGCCCATCGTCATCAACTCCAGCAAGTTGGTGGCCGCGCCCCGGGGTCCTGCCAGACCGCCGGGGTCTTCTCTTGCCGCCTGACTCTACGCCAACTTAGTACGTCTTGGTACGTCTTTACACGTACACTGACGTTCTATGCTGGCCCTAGCCGACCTCTTACGCTCCAGGCATGATCGAGATCGACCGGGAGAGCATCACCCCGATGTACTTGCAGCTGGCATCCGCCCTGCGCGAGCGCATCCGACGCGGCGAGATTCCGGTTGGCCGTCGCATCCCCTCTCACTACGAGCTGGAGCAGGAGACGGGCGGTGCGGTAAGCCGCCGCACCATCAAATCCGCCATCGACGCACTCGCCGCCGAGGGAATCGTTCAGGGCGTCCAGGGCAAGGGCGTATTCGTCATCAAGAAGCCCGACACACCCCCGCCCGCCGACGAGCCCGAGGGCGGCGGGACCTCCGGCTGAGGCACAGCATGCGCCTCCCCAACGCATCGCCGCGATCGCCCCGTCCGCACTGCGTCACAGCGACATGGTGACTGCGGCGGCCCGTGAGATGCGAGTGAGCCGTGGCAAACAATTCACAGGAGCACCTGGGGCGTTGCCCGGGGCGGCCGATAGAGTTCTCCGGAAGACCAGAAGAGCGGAAGACAGCCGGGATGGCCGCTTGGTTGACCTTACGGCTGCGACGTTGCATCGGGGAACGGGGAGAGGGGCTGACGCACGGTGGCGAGCGGACGCTACAGAGTTGATCTGAGCGCGCTGGACGAGGTCGTCAAGAAGCTCAACGGGGTCATATCGGACCTGGGCGACGCGAAATCCGACTCCAAGTACAAGACGTACCTCCCGCCAGGGGCACTGGGCGAGAGCGTCGCGGGCGCGACGTTCGTCGAGGCGGAGAAGCTGCACGTCGCCCACGCGGAGATGAAGACGCACCTTGAGGACATCGTCGAGCACATCCACGACCTGATGGACGACTTCGGCACAAAGACGAAGAAGACGCACGGCGCCTACCAGGACCAGGAAGCCGACGTGACGAAGTCGATGCAGGGCGGGGAGTGACCAGGCCATGAGCGACGGTTACACCTACGAGTACCAGCCGGCGGCGATGTGCTACAACGCCTCGCACGAGTCGGACTTCGCGCACATGGACATGGACCAGATGAAGGCCATGGTCCGCAACGCCAAACCGGTCGAGGTGCACAACGTCGCCAGAGGCTGGACCGAGGTCAACAACAAACTGGTCGGCGAGGGTGGCGACGGAGGCGTCCGGCAAACCTTCATGAGAGCGGTGGACGCGGTACTCGAACACTGGGAAGGCGACGCGGCCGACCGGTTCAAGGAGCAGGCCGACATCATCGCGCAGAAGCTCCAGGACGGAGCGAAGTACGCGCAGTACACCTCCACCGCGATGCACAGCGCGGCGACCGTGCTGGAGACCATCAAGCCCGAGGTCGAGGCGATGGAGAAGCCGAGCACGACCAGCAGCATCCTCGACGCGGTAGGGGATCTCGGCAGTCGTTCGGACGCGGGCCTGGAGGACGACCTTGGCCAGGGGGCGTCCACGCAGGCGGCACTGGACAACAACTCGGGCGACCTGTCCGCCGGCAAGGAAGCCCAGCTGAAGATGGCTGTGAAGATGGAGCAGTTGGGGGCTGCTTATGCTTCGCAGACTAAGGCTATGGGGACATGGAAGAAAACCACCCGAAGCGACGAAACGGAGCAGTACCCCGGCGATCCCGGCGGTACGCCGCCGATTCCTATCGTGGCAATGCCGACTGACTCCGGCCCCAGGCTTGTTGGGCGTACACCATCCACCGGTAGTTCGTCCACAAGCGCGAACCGATCGGTAGTTTCCCCAACCCCCAGCGGCCCGAACCGTGTTGGCGGCTCGGGATCCCGTTCCTCGTCCAAGACAGCCGCCCCCTCCGCTGTCGGCACGGATGTCGACAGCATCAGCACCACCAACCCGGGTGGTGCGGGCAGAGGGGCCACAGCCGGGACCGGCACCGGCAGCCCCGGCGGAGGAAGTGGCGTCGGATCCGGTGGAATGGGTGGCGTCGCTGGTGGAGGGACTGGCCTTCCGAAGAATTCCAGCGGCCCCGGAGCGGGCATCGGGCGCCGCGGCTCGGCAAACGGCACGGGTTCCACGACCGGTGCGGGCCGCGCCGGAATGGGCGGTGCCGGAATGGGTGCCGGAGCGGGCGGGAAGAGCGCATCGTCGGCTTCTGGCCGTGGCCCTCTGGCCCGTACGAAAGGCGGCGTCATCGGCGCGGCCAAGGGTGCCCCCGGCTCTGGCTCCGGTGTCGGTTCGGGCCTGCACGGCAGCCGCGGCGGCACTGCGGAGGGCCGCGGGGCGGCCGGCCTCGGTGCTGCTGGCGGAGCGGCAGGCAACGGCCGCGACAAGAAGAGGAACGGCAAGGACCGCCCCGACTACCTTGTCGAGGATGAGGAGACCTGGGTGTCGCCGGACCAGAACACAACCCCCCGGGTCATCGAGTAGAACTCCGCCGGGCACGATCAGCAGGGCAGTGGGGTGGGGCTCGCGGACTTCGCACCGCGAGCCCCACCCCGCACGCAGATCACGAGAGGGAACACGTAATGGCGCTCAAGCAGACACTGCGCACCCTGTGCGGTGCAGCGGCAGCGGGGGCACTGCTCTTCTCCACGGCGACGACCGCTACGGCGGACCAGACAAGGGACGACCAGTGGCCGCTTGAAGCTTTTGGCGCCGACAAGATCTGGGAGATCGCCACAGGCAAGGGCGTCACTGTCGCCGTCATCGACACAGGCGTGGATGCCCAACATCCCGACCTCCAGGGCAACGTCCTACCGGGCAAAGACTTTATCGACGACGACTCCGATGCATCACCTGAAGGCGACGACCACGGCACCGCCATGGCTGGAGTCATTGCTGGTCACGGGCACGGGGTAAATGGTGCGGATGGCGTCAAGGGGCTGGCTCCGGACGCCAAGATTCTCCCGATCCGGGATATAGGCGAAGACGAATCTCCGTTCGCTGCATCGATTCGCTATGCGGTGGACCATGGAGCCTCGGTGATCAACATCTCACAGGTCACTTCTCCTCCAACTGAGGCGGGAGCAGCGGCAGTCGCCTATGCGGTTCAGAAGGACGTCATCGTCGTTGCAGGCACCGGCAATGACGGAACCGGCAGCGAACTTCCGTCCTATCCCGCCAACTACCCCGGTGCAGTCGCCGTGGGAGCGGTGAACAATGCGGGAGAGATCTGGGAGAAGTCCAACTATGGCCCAACTACGCTGCTGACGGCCCCCGGCGTCGGCATCGTCTCCACCGGCATTGATTCCACCGGTTATAGGAAGGGAACGGGCACCTCCGACTCCACCGCCTACGTCTCCGCCGCCTGCGCCCTCCTCCGCGAGAAGTTCCCCGACCTCACCGCGGGCCAGATCGTCAACCGCCTCACCAAGACGGCCGGTCTCCCCGACGACGCCCAGGGCATCAAGCTCCCCGACCAGAAGTACGGCTACGGCTACATCCAGCCGCTCGCCGCCCTCCAGGAGGACATCCCAGCCGGCCCCAAGAACGGCCCCCTGACCATGCCCGCCGCCGACTCCAGCGGCACCGGCAACGGTGACTCCACCGCGCCCCCGGCCTCCAGCAGCCAGGACGACAGCAGCCGTCTGAGCGCCGCCACGCTCCTCGCACTCGTCGCAGGCGGGGTCTTCCTCCTCCTCGTGGTCGGCTCCGTCCTCCTCCTCGTCGTCCGCAGCAGGAACCGCGCCCGCCGCGACGGCCCGCCCAACCCGCCGCCCGGTTTCCCCACGTACGCCCAGCAGCCGCCGTACAGCAACCAGGGCCCGCCCCCGAACCCCTACCAGCAATACCCCACACCCCCGGCCGCCCCACCAAACCAGCCCCCACCCGGCGGCAACCCCTACCAGCGATAGCGTTCCTTACTCCCGCCACCCCACTTACAGGCGGTGAGTCAGGCGTGTCGGGTCTGACTCCTGAACGCAGAACGCCTGCGTGTCCAGGTGATCAAGCCGCGCAGAGAACAGTCGTGCTCATCCACGACCACGGGGTGGTTCCTGCATCCAGCGGACCAGCTCGCCTGATTCTCACCGTCCGTGGCGACGCGGCAGGCCACCCTCACTCACACCCCGCTCACCTTCGAAAACCTGGGAATTCAATGACGGGCACGAGCACGAGACGCACCTTGCGCCGCGCGATCATCGCGACGTTGCTGACAGGGTTCGTGGCGGTCGGCACCACGGCCTGCGGAGACGATGATGCGCAGACCGGCGAGCCCAAGGGGCTCGCCGCCGCCCTCGCAAGCGTCCCCCAGTCCAGTGCCGAAGAGACGATCAGCTACTTGGACGTGCCCGCGTCCCGACGCCTGCTGGCCAGGGACAAGGAGCTGTATGGGAACCTCTACGGCTTGGGCATCAGGGAACTGACCCTGGAAAGCAGCGACCCGATCGGTGACAAGTACGGCTTCACCGAGGAGGACGTGGACACCGCCGTAGTGATCGGTGCGGACGCTCAGCGACTCACCGGCGACTTCGATGTGAACACCATCACCCAGGCGATGCAGAAGAACGGCTACGCCAAGGGCTCGATCGACGGTGGAGCGCTGCTCAAGGACAGCAAGGGCCAGGTCGCCATCTCGGGGACCGTCCGATCCAGCTCGTACACCGATGCCGCGCCTCCACCGCTGACCCCGCCGTCGAAATCCCTCGCCGACGACCCCGACTACCGTGCCATAGCCGACTGCCTCGGCGACGACGTGTACGCCGCCGACTTCTACGGCAAGCGTGCGGAGAGTCTCAAGGACGGCTACGTCATGTTCGGCTTCGCCGCCACCGCCGACAACGCGGGCCGGTCCCGGGAACGACTTTGCGCACTCACCACGTCCGCCGACAGCGCTCAGCGCATCGCCGGGAAACTCCGTACCACGGCCCAGGAGGACAAGGACTTCGCCGGAGCCGAGGTCACCACAGGCAGCGGGGACACCCCCATGGTCACCATGGAGTGGAAGAACCACGCCGGCCTCCCCCCAGGCGCGCAGAACGAGACCTACCAGATCCCCTCGCTTCTGATGAACCTTTGACCATCACCGGGCGATCGGCGCCAAGACACCGATCTCATAGCGCTGGGTGCACGAACCAGTAGCTCCCACTGCCTCATCCAGAAGCCCGTGCTTCAACTGTCGGTGGTGAAAGCCAGTCGGGGGCGACGGGCGGCCGTGAAGACACTGGATACCGGCGGCCTCTGCTGTGGAAGGGATGCTCTCGTCAAGACTTTCCGATCGCCCTGCCTTCGAGGGCCGCCCGGCCTCAAGCGACAACCGGCTACTCAATCAACAACCAAGACCAACCGTTCAATCGGCACACTCGTGTCCGCACCGCCGGTAGATGGCATAGGTTCAGCAGTTGTTGGCCTTCGACACTATGGGGACGATCTTTCTCACCAACTGCGTGAGCGCCTCTCCCTGCTTGGACAGGTCCTTGGGGTAGTACGCCACGATCTCCACAGAGAAGCTCTCGCGAGGCAGATCGTCCGTATCGGACGGGTAGCCGGGACACTCTGCCACCGCCACAGCACCGCGGGAGTACGACGCAGCGTCGCCGGAGGCGGCGACCGTAATCCTTGTGTCCCCGTCACCGAATCGCTGGGCCCTCCCTTCCGCGATCTGGCGGGCAGTTTGTACGTCCTCGTGGAAGAAGGTGCTCACCATGAGAGTAGGCGCCCCGTCGTCGACCAAGTAGTCGCACCCAGAGCTGTACTTGCCGCTGACGAGGTCGCCGCCGGTTTCGCTCTTCGTCAGCTTGCTGCCGGGCGGGAAGAACGGCTTGATGACTTCCTTCCCGATCTGCACTCCGCAGAAGGAGTCAGGCAAGGCGTACTCAACTTCAGGTTTCGTCTCACCGGAGCAGGCCGTAAGCAGGAGTACCGCGAGTGAAAGCACTGCGCAGCTGATACGGCGGCTGGGGTAACGGTCAGCCACGGTACTGGTCCCCCCATTCGGCACCGGTGCCGTAGCTCTGGTCTGTCTCTCGGCCCACGGCGTTCTGCAAGTCCTCGCTCCCTCCGGAACGGGCAATGTCAGCGCGGACGGACTCGCGCAGCGCCGACTCACCGCTGGTGTAGATACGCCCCGCCTCGCTTCGCGCCTCGCTGGTGGTGTCCTGGTACACACTGTTGGCCACGCTCTCTTGAACGTCCTCGGCTACCCAGCCAGCTACGTCGCCAGCCACGGGGATTCTCCCGAGTGCGAGCCCAAGGCCGCGGCCGACCCACTTGTTCGCGGTGTCGACGCCCCCGTTGTAGTCGGCGTCCTCGTACGCGTGTGTGTCGTGAACAGCATGAGCGCGAGCCGCGCTCATGATGCCTGCCACCTCGGCTCCGGGGTGAGCAGCGGAAGAGATGCGCTGTGGAAGGGAGACTTCGCTGTCGCTTGGGCCGTTGATCTCTGCATCGATAAGAGCAGAGGTATAGGCCTGCTGAGAACCGGTGAGTGCCGCGTAAGCGTCAGGGTGCTGGCCAACCTGGTAGACGAACTCCCTGGTGGCCTCGGGATCCAACTCGGCGCTCGCCCCCTGTATAGGGAGGCCAGTCTGCCCGGATATAGAGCGCTGTATGTCACCCATGTACTCAGCGCCGATATTGCCAAGGCTGTCGCTTGCAGCTGCGTAGGGGGCAGTCCCGTCGTCGCTGTTGAGGAGTCCTCCGGCCTCAGGGCCGCTGAACTTACTGATCACCTGAGCAGCAAGATCAGCCTGCTCCTGGGTGTGAGCAAGCGGACCACTGGAAAGGTCGGCGCCTGCGGGACGCCCGGTGGTGGCGGCTTCGAGGGCGTGCCCCAGGGAGTCCGGGAAGTCGTTCGCGGACCTCTGGGCGGCGTCCGGGTCGTGGCCGGTCATGTCGCGGAAGGACTCGTAGTCCTCGCTGACGAGGTAGTCCAGGTAGTTGTCGGCGTCGCCGATCTGGGTGAGGGTGCCGGTGTGGGCGCCGTCCTTGGCGTACGCCTCCATCGGCGGCGTGAAGTAGTCGGTGGCGGCCTGCGGGCTGTGGCCCAGGGCTTCCAGGACGCTGTTCATGGGGTCGTAGCCGGCGCCGTTCTTGCCGGAGGGGTTGTAGCCGTGCTGGGGGTCGCCGGTGTCGTCACTCGTACCTGCGAAGAAGTACGGATCCTCTGCGTGGAGTTGGGTGACGTGTTCGGCGACCGGAGTCAGGAACGCCGAGTCGTAGTTGCCGTAGCGGAGGATGCCGCCCAGGAGTTGGTAGCCGTAGGGGCCCTCGCGCACGCTGTTGTTGCCGAGCTGGATGTGCTGGGTGCCGAGTTTGCGTAGGTCGGCGCTCCACTGTTCGGACAGGTGGGGTTTGTTGTCCGGGTCGGTGGCGGTGGCGAGGGTGTTGCCCATGTTGCGCTGCATCTGCTGGAGCAGGGTCTTGCGTTTGTCGCTGGCGTCGGTGGTCTGCAGGGCGAGCTGGCCGTACATCTGGAGGGTGCCCTCCTGGCCGAGCTGCTGGTAGAAGCGGGTGGCGAAGACCGGGTCGTTCCTGTTGGCCTTCATCAGGTGGTTGAGCTCGGCGAGCTGGGTGTCGGTGAGCTTGTCGCCCTTCTTCAGCAGCTCGGCGGCGTGCGTGGCGTCGGCGTCGTCGAGGGAGGTGACGACCTTGGAGTTGAAGTCGGTCTTGTTGCCACCGAGGTCCCGGCGCAGGGCCCAGCAGGCGGTGTCATCGGCGTCGGCGGCACGCTGGAGGACGCGTTCGAGACGGCGGGCGAAGGCATCGCAGGCCTCGTGCTGTTCACGGATGATGGCCTGGGCATCGGGGTCGTGGTGCCGCATCGGATCCTGGGAGAGATCGTTGCGCGGGGTGACCACGCCAGTGGGGCTGACGTGGAGATCCTGCTGCTTGGCCTCGACGTCGGCAAGGTGGTGAAGGTCGTCCTTCGCCGTTTTCAGCTCGGCGTGCAGTGTCGTGAGGACGCCGGCGATGCCCTTCGCCTCCTTGTGCGCGTCCTCGAACTCCTGGTGGGCGGCGCGTACGTCGTTGTCGGCTTTGGCCGCCGTCAGGACCGGCTGGGTCCAGCCGGCCTGGCGGAAGGGGCGGGCGACCTGGTCACCGTACGCGGAGTGCAGCCCCTTGAACTTGGTGACGGTCTCCTCCCAGCGCTCAGCGGACGCCTTGAGGTTGCTGAGGTTGAGGTGGTACAGCTGCTCGTATGTCGGCATAAGCTCGGCGGGTCCCCGTGGAGTGCGAGCCTTGTCCGGCTCGCGCGGTGGCGGTAGCGGTGGCTGGCGCGGTGGCGGTGGGTGAGTGCCTGGTTCAGCCGAAGTCGCTCGCCAGAGAGTTCATGGTCTGCGTGTTCGCGGATTCCGTGCGCAGATACAGCACTCCCGAAGCTCCGCACTGGCCGGCGAGGCTGTTGCACTTGTCCGCGAGTGCGGAGACTTGAGCTGACCAGGTCTCCGCCAGGTTGCTGAGCGCCCCGCCGAGCCCACCGTCCCAATTACCGGAGCCGAAGTCCCGGGATGCCGAGCGCGTCTCGTCCACCGGATGAGCGCCCGCAGTTCGCGTATGTCCCTCGACCTCGCGCGCGCCTGTGCCCGCGCGATTGAGTGCTGCAGGATCCTCTATTTCCGTCCCGGTCGACACGTCACTTCCCCCGTGGCTCGTTGCGTTCCATGCGTAAGCGTTCCGTGCGTAAGCGGAAGGCAAATCACTATATCTGACGCGAGCACGACGACAGTAAGACGCCCGCCCGGCTTGGACTGCTATCCGAAGTCGGCCCTGACACGATCGGCGACCGTACTCGTGTGTCCGTCTCCCCTGTGCAGGTGCGGGCCAGCCGCTGCACCGCCGGAGACCGTCAGATCGTGGGCGGACTTCGACAACAGCGAGACGTAGAAGGGGAGGTCGGGCAGGGACGGAGTGGTGAGGCTCAAGACGAGGAGTCGTCGCATGCGGGGGAGCGGGAGGTACACGTCCACTCTGGCCAAGGGCATAGAGGCGGCCGTGTCATCTGCTGGATCCGACTGCCACTCCATGCCACACAGGACAAGGACTCCTGGTCCTGCTGGGACACGGATCTCTTCGACTGTGCTGTTGTCGTTCGCAGAGAGTGCCTCGAAGAGACCGCGTGCAGAGAGGCCGGCGTCCGGTTCGTCCAGCGGGTCCAGGCGAGCCAACAGGGAGGCGGTGGTGAGGCGGCCGTCGGGGGCCTCGTCGAGACAGAAACCGGCGTAGAAGGAGTTCTCGGCGAGCGCGTGGTCGGCCATCTCGCGGTAGGCGTGGAAGGCGACCTCGCGCTGGAAATCGGTTCCTGTCGGCCAGATCTGCTTCGCTGTGGACCACAACTGCTCCAGCTGCGCCTCGGGTTCGAGATCGAGACCCAGGGAGTGGAACCCTCCGGGAATGTCAAGGTGCAGTTCTGATTCGGCACCGCTGCTCATACGAGTTCCGTCCACAGCTGTCCTTCCCAGATGCACAGCGCCGCCTCGTCGCCGGAGACACGAAGGCCGTGGGAGGAAACGATCTCCTCGATCATGTTCTCCGGCAGGCCCCGGTAGTCACGGGGACGCAGCGTGAGCCCCCTGCTGTCCTTGCGTACCTTCCACCTGGGGGCGTGGAACACCGAGGTGGCGAGGGAGAACCGCTGGGTGCGGATCTGCTCGGCCAGCGCAGCGACCTTCCTCTCCAGGTGCGTCTGCCGCTTCGCCGTGTCGCGCGACATCTGGAACGCCAGGCTGCTCGGCGAAGTCGCCCGCGCTACCGCGCGGCGGGGGTCGATCCCGTCGGTGTTGGCGCCGTCCGCGTCTGCCACCAGCTTGAACGCCAGAAGCAGGCACCGCGCCACGACTTCGAGGGGAATGACGACCCACTGCACCACAAACCAGAGGAAGAGCGCAGACCGGGGAAGTACCGGCAGCACCGGGCGATCACCCGCGGTGTACGTCATACGAAGTGCCCCGGAGCGGGGAAACAGGCTGATACCGAAGGAAAGGCGTCGTGCGGTGTCGGTGTCGGTGTCGGTGTCGGTGTTGGTGCCGATCTCCAAGCGATGTGCGTGGGCGAGGCGTTGCAAGGTGTTGAGGGGAAGGCCTCGGTAGTGCCGGGGCTTCAGCCGGACACCGAACCCCCTGGGTTGCAGGCCTGACCCCATGCGGGTGCCCGTCCTCGGCTCGGATTCCCTTCCGGGCCCGGCCGGCAGTGCCGGCAGCGGGGTGAGCTCGTGGTGGAACCTGGTCCCCACGCTGAACCGCTGCTGCTCGATCTCCCGCGAGATGCGGGCGAACTCACGGTCCAGATACCTCTCGTGCCAGGCCCTGCGCCGAGACAGCCGGAGCACGAGTTTGTAGGGCGACAAGAAGGCTCTGAACGGGTCGAGCACCTCGGAAACCTGAGACTGCCCGGTGAGCGCCATGAAGACCTGGCAGAGGAACCCCAGAGGAATGAGCAACCACTGGGTAGCGAACCACAGCAGAAGCCCGATCCTTGAACGGTGAGGGAGAACGGGTTCGGCGGATGTCTCGGAGCGGGAGGTGCCAGCCATGGTCATTCTCCTGTCACGCTGTCATGGATGCCGGTGACGGTTCCCGGCACGGAGGCGGCGAGCAGAGGGCCCTTCGACCACCAGGAGGCCGGATCGAGTGTCCCGTCGAAGCGCAGTGCGGACCGGAAGGAATCGATGCCCCGCAGGCCGGGAACGCGCTCGACGACTTCGAGGAGCCCTCTTTCGCCGATGCTCGATCCCATGTTCTTGGCCACTGTGTGCTCCCAGGCGAGCTTGAAGCGGTGGCCGTCGGCCGCGATGACATCGCCGATCCGCTCGCTACTGAAGAGTTTGGTGGCGGGACCCTTGACCGAGCCGAAGCCCGCGTCGGCGATGCGCGCGGCATACATCGCTTCGTCGGCCGTGCGCCCGACCGTCGTTACCACCTTCGCTGTCCCGGTGATGGCGGTCTTGGCGAACCCCACGCCCGGGAGGGTACCGAGGGCGTCGCCCGCCAGGTCCAACAGCCCTACGTCGGCCCCACCGAGCTTGGCCCCGCTGTGGGCGGCCAGTGCGCCGAGAGAAAATCCGGCGCTGGCCAGGGCGAGGCCGCCGGACAGGGGCGGGCACCACAGGGTCAGCAGCGCGAGGATGCCGAGGACGGCGGAGATGTTGCTCAGCCAGTCGCCGATCGTCTTCAGCAGGTCCTTGTGCCGGGCGCACCATTCCTGGATGGCGTGTCCGAGTTTCTGGAACTGGTCGCCCAGGCGTTCCCAGAACCCCGGGTCGGGTGGTGCGCTTTCGGTCGCTTTGCGTAGCCGGCTCGCGACCCCACGGGCCTGGGCCTGGTGCTGTTCGAGCAGCCGCTCCGCTTGCTTGATGATCTCTTCGAGTTCACGCTGGGCCTGGTCCAGCTGTGCTGAGGCTGTCGACAGTTCACCGTCGGCCTGCTGGAGGCGGGTGCTTGCCGCGTCGATCTTGGCCTGGGCGTCCTGCAGGGCGGGGCCGGTGAAGTACTGGCCGCTGAGGCGGAAGGAGGGGTCGGACGCCGCCTGGTTGTAGCGGTTGGTCGCGGCGTCCTTGGTCTTCTCCGCGGAGGCGACCTGACCCTTGGCCTGCTTCGCCTGGGCCTCGTACGTACGGGCTGTGCTCTGGTAGTCGGCCAGCGCCGCACGCCACTTCGACAGTTCCGACGATGCCGTGCTCATGGCCTCGTGGCTGTCCTTCAGGTAGCGGGGCAGTTCCCCGACCTTCTTCGAGAACGCGGAGGCGGCGTCTCCGGCCCAGGTGATGTTCCCGGTCAGGCGTGTGATGGTGTTCTGCGCGTTGTCGAGTGCGGCTGCTGCCCTCTTGGTGCGGGCGGCGAGGGAGTCCACGTTGCCGGGGTTGCCCGGTGCGGGGTCGAAGCCGAGCGCGGGGTACGAGTCGCTGCTCACCGGGTGCCGCCCTTCCCGGCGAAGCCGTCACGCAGGGCCGTCTCGACATCCCGGTACGTGTCGCGGGTCTTCTTCAGCCCGTCCTCGATGCCCTGCGTCCCCTCCGCGATCTTCGTGATCGCGTTGTCCCAGCTGTCGTGGAACTCGTCGCAGGCGTTGTCGAGTTCCTTGCTTCCCGTGGTCTTCGGGCCCGTGTCACGCAGCGCGTTCAGCGCCGCACGCATCTCGTCCTGACTCCGGTGAAGTTCCCTGACCAAGGTGTCCAGCTCGGATATGTCTACCTTGAAGCCCGCTCCCATGGCGCCGACGTCCCCCTGTCTCACG
>NZ_WJBG01000161.1 GCF_009709555.1 Streptomyces blattellae
GGCACGGTGATTTCCCGGAGGTCGTGCAGGACGGTGGGGCGGAGGCCGGTGTGCGGGGCGTACACGGCGACTCCACGGGGATGCGTCGCCCTGGGGCGTACGAAGGTGGTGGCAGCGGCGCTTACGGCGGCGGTCGCAGCGGACCGTACGGCGGCGGTCGCAGCGGACCGTACGGCGGCGGTCGCAGCGGACCGTACGACGGCGGTCGCAGCGGACCGTACGACGGCGATTCCCCCGGCACCCCGCCGCACGCGGGACCGCGCCGACTGCCGCAGCAGCGCGCCGCGCGGTCCCCGGACCCCGGGTACGGTCCGCAGGGCGCCGGGGGTCGGCTCGCCCCCGGTGCCGGGAACGCGTCGGGGACTGTCCAGCGCGTGAACCCGGTGTACGGCGAAACGTGGGGCGCTGATGGTCCCGCCCCGCTGGAAGCCGAAGCCGAAGCCGAAGCCGAAGATGCGGGGCGCGGGCTGGGCCGGACCGAGAGTGCCGATCCTGCCCCCGCGCAGCCCGCCGCGTCCAAGCAACGCAAGCGGCGTCGCGGCGGTGCCCGGTTCGCCGGGATGGCCGAGGAGGAGGGCGCCCCCGTCGTCGTACCGCCGGACGCCACCGTGCCGGTGTTGCCCGAGCCGTCCGCCGCGGCCCGGCGTACGCCGCGCGGGGCCCGGTTCGCCGGGGCCGCCGAGGCGGAGGCGCAGCCGGAACCGCAGGCCGAGCCGGTGGACGCGGATGCGCGGCGGGAGGTCGCCGGGACCGTCGGGACGCTGGCGCGGCTGCGCGGCGAGGGCCGTAGCGGCGAGGCACATGCCCTGCTCGTCGAGGCCGCCTACTGGCCCGCCGACCGCATCCCGCTGCTCGCGGCCGAGATGCAGCGGGCCGGGCTCGGTGCCGACTGGGCGACGCTGCTGTGGGAGGCGGCCTCGCTGCCCGCCGACCGGCTGGTCGCCGCGGCCGACGCACTGGCCGCGGCGGGCCGGACGGCGGACGCGGAGCAGATTTTGCGGCAGGGCGTGGCGCGGCCCGCCGCCGAGATCGGGCAGGCCGTGCTCGGGCTGGCCGGTGCGGGGCGGGGACGCGAGGTCCGGGCGCTGCTGGACGCGTACGTCCGGGTCCGCACCCCGGAGGAGGCCGCCCGCAGCGCCGGGCCCGACCCGCAGACCCTCGTACCGCTGCTGCTGGAGGCCGCCCAGGGGGTGTCGGAGGAGCGCCACTGGGACCTGGTCCATGCGCTCCGGGTAGCCGGTTTCGCCACCTGACATGCACACCTGGACGGACCAGCCAGTTCTGACAGGCACACCTGGACGGACCAGCCAGTTCTCCGGCTCACCCAACCGGAGTGTGAAACGTGATCGACTCAGCGGGTTAACGACGATGGTCTTGGCAAGGCTGTCGGAGAGGCTTACTTTCGACCCTCTACGGCAGTGTCTACGTGCGTAGAGGCTCTGACGTCCCGTCGAAGGAGCAGCTCATGGCCAACGTCGTTCGTGCCGCTCTGGTCCAGGCCACCTGGACCGGCGACACCGAGTCCATGGTGGCGAAACACGAGGAGTACGCCCGGGAGGCGGCTCGCCGGGGCGCCAAAGTCATCGGTTTCCAGGAAGTCTTCAACGCGCCCTACTTCTGTCAGGTCCAGGACCCCGAGCACTACCGCTGGGCCGAGCCGGTGCCCGACGGGCCGACCGTGCGTCGTATGCGGGATCTCGCGCGCGAGACCGGCATGGTGATCGTCGTCCCGGTCTTCGAGGTCGAGCAGTCCGGTTTCTACTACAACACCGCTGCGGTGATCGACGCCGACGGCACCTTCCTCGGCAAGTACCGCAAGCACCACATCCCGCAGGTCAAGGGCTTCTGGGAGAAGTACTACTTCAAGCCCGGCAACGTCGGCTGGCCCGTCTTCGACACCGCCGTCGGCAAGGTCGGCGTCTACATCTGCTACGACCGCCACTTCCCGGAAGGATGGCGGCAACTCGGCCTGAACGGCGCCCAGTTGGTCTACAACCCGTCGGCCACCTCGCGCGGCCTGTCCGCCTACCTGTGGCAGCTGGAGCAGCCCGCGGCGGCCGTCGCCAACGAGTACTTCGTCGCCGCGATCAACCGGGTCGGGCAGGAGGAGTACGGCGACAACGACTTCTACGGCACGTCGTACTTCGTCGACCCACGCGGGCAGTTCGTGGGGGAGACGGCGAGCGACAAGGGCGAGGAACTCGTCGTCCGGGACCTCGACTTCGACCTCATCGAAGAGGTACGGCAGCAGTGGGCCTTCTACCGCGACCGACGACCCGACGCATACGAGGGGCTGGTACAGCCGTGACCAAGGACCTGCTGGCACGCCACCGTGCCGTCCTGCCCGACTGGCTCGCCCTCTACTACGAGGACCCGCTGGAGATCACGCACGGCGAGGGGCGGTACGTCTGGGACGCCCAGGGCAACCGCTATCTCGACTTCTTCGGCGGCATCCTGACGACCATGACCGCGCACGCGCTGCCCGAGGTCACCAAGGCGGTGAGCGAACAGGCTGGGAGGATCATCCATTCGTCCACCCTCTACCTCAACCGGCCGATGGTCGAACTGGCCGAGCGGATCGCCCAGTTGTCCGGCATCCCGGACGCCCGCGTCTTCTTCACCACCTCCGGCACCGAGGCCAACGACACGGCGCTGCTCCTGGCGACGACGTACCGCCGCAGCAACACGATCATGGCCATGCGCAACAGCTACCACGGCCGCTCCTTCAGCGCCGTCGGCATCACCGGCAACCGCGGCTGGTCCCCGACCTCGCTGTCCCCCCTGCAGACGCTGTACGTCCATGGCGGCGTCCGCACCCGCGGCCCGTACGCCTCCCTGAGCGACGCCGAGTTCATCGCGGCCTGCGTCGAGGACCTGACCGACCTCCTCGGCCACACCCGCCCGCCCGCCGTGCTGATCGCCGAGCCCATCCAGGGCGTCGGCGGCTTCACCTCCCCGCCGGACGGACTGTACGCCGCCTTCCGCGAGGTGCTCAGCGAGCGGGGCATCCTGTGGATCGCCGACGAGGTGCAGACCGGCTGGGGCCGCACCGGCGAGCACTTCTGGGGCTGGCAGGCACACTCCCAGAACGGTCCGCCCGACATCCTCACCTTCGCCAAGGGCATCGGCAACGGCATGTCCATCGGCGGGGTCGTCGCCCGCGGCGAGATCATGAACTGCCTGGACGCCAACTCCATCTCGACGTTCGGCGGCACCCAGATCACCATGGCGGCGGGGCTCGCGAACCTGACGTACCTGCTGGAGCACGACCTCCAGGGCAACGCCCGGCGCGTCGGCGGACTGCTCATCGAGCGGCTGCGGTCCGTCGCGGCGCAGGTTCCCGGGGTGCGGGAGGTGCGCGGGCGCGGGCTGATGATCGGCGTCGAGCTGGTCAAGCCCGGCACGGACCAGGCCGACCCGCAGGCCGCGAGTGCCGTGCTGGAAGCCGCCCGCGAGGGCGGCCTGCTGCTCGGCAAGGGCGGCGGCCACAACACCAGCTCCCTCCGGGTCGCCCCGCCGCTGTCCCTGACCGTCGCGGAGGCCGAGGAGGGCGCCGCGATCCTCGAACACGCCCTGCGGAGCACCCGGTAGCACCACCCCGAGCAAGGGATGACGCCATGACCACCACCCCGGAGACCCCGCAGGCCCTGGAACCCGCCCTGTCGGTCCGCCAGGTCCTCACCCTGGAACGGGTGCTCGCCGGGGAGCCCGAGGTGGTGGCCGGCGCGGGCCAGCTCGACCGGCCCGTGCGCTGGGTGCATGTCGCCGAGGCCGCCGACGTGGGCGTGATGCTCAGCGGCGGCGAGATGGTGCTGACCACGGGCGTGCTGCTGGCCGGGGACGAGGACAAGCAGATCGAGTACATCCGGTCCCTGCACCGCGCGGAGGCCGCGGCCGTGGTCCTCGGACTCGGCCGCGCCTTCCCCGCCCCGCCGGACGTGATGCGCCGGGCGGCCGAGCGGTGCGGGCTGCCGATGGTCGTGCTCCATCGGCCCTTCCCCTTCGCCGAGTTGACGGAAGAGGTCCAGTCCCGGCTGGTACGGCGGAAGTTCGCCGCGGTCAGCCTCTCGGAGGCCGTACGGACCGCGCTCACCGGACTCATCACCGCCGGCGCCCCGCTGCAAAGCCTGCTCGACGAGGTCGCCCACCACAGCGCCTGCCCCGTCGTCGTCACCAACCTCGCCCACCGCGTCCTCGCCACGGCGGGGGAGCGGCCCGCGGTCGACGACGTGCTGCGCGACTGGGAGCGGATCGCCCGGCAGGCGGGCGGGAGCGAGGGGGACGGCTGGATCCGCGCCGAGCTGGGCGGGCGTGGCGAGCGGTGGGGCCAGATCATGCTCTGCGGGTACCGCGGCGACACGGCCACCGGACGGCTGCTCGCCGACCGAGCCGCCGAGGCGCTCGTACTGCACCGCATGCTCGGCGGCGGCACCGCGCACTCCTGGGAGGAGGAGTCGGCGCAGGGACTCCTCACCGACCTGGTGAGCGGTGTCGTACCGGCCAGGCAGCTGCTGCCGCGGGCACGGGCGGCCGGGCTCCCGGTCAACCGGCGCACCTTCGTGCCGCTCGTCGTCCGGGACGGCGATCCGGCCCAACTCGACCGTATGCTCCGCCTGCTGGGGCTGTCCGGTCTGGTCGCCGAACTCGCCGACGGCGCCACCGCGGTGCTGCTCAGCCTGGCCCGGGACCAGGACGCGGAGGGGATGACGGCGCACTTCGCGGGACGGCTGCGCACCGAGTCGGGGTCGGGGGAGTCCGTGGTCGCCGCCGCCGGTCCGCGGATCGCCTGGGACGACGTACCGGCCGGGCTGCGCGAGGCACAGCATGTCGCGGATGCGGTGGCGGACTCCTCGGCGGCCTTGGACCTCCCGGCCGTCGTACGCCTGAAGGACGTACATCTGCGGGGCCTGATCCGGCTGCTGCGCGACGACCCGCATGTGCAGTCCTTCGCGGAGCGGGAGCTGGACGGGCTGCTGTGCGGACCCGACGACGACCTCGTGTCCGTCCTGCGGACGTACCTCGCCTCCGGGCGCAACAAGTCCCGTACCGCGCAACTCCACCACGTCTCACGGCCCGCGCTCTATCGCCGGCTGGAGGCGATACAGGCGCGGCTCGGTGTCGACCTCGACGACTTCGAGCAGGCCGCCTCGGTGCACATCGCGCTCCTCGCGCATGACGCGCAACAGGGCTGAAACAGGGCTGAAACAGGGAACGACCTGGGAAAACGGCGGTGAAACATGAGGCCACGCGAGGGTGACACCGTGGCACGCCGCGCCCCCGCAGACGTGACACGGTGCAACTCAAAGCATGCTTGCCGGCTTTCTAGGCTCCTCCCACACCGAGCGACCGGAGGTCCCGATGAGCAGAGTGATCCGTGCCGCCCTCTTCCAGACCGCGTGGACGGGCGACAAGGAGTCGATGATCCAGGTACACGAGCAGGCGGTCCGCGACGCGGCCGCGCAGGGTGCTCAAGTCCTGTGCTTCCAGGAGCTGTTCTACGGGCCCTACTTCTGCCAGGTCCAGGACAAGGCGTTCTACGAGTACGCCGAAGCGATCCCGCACGGGCCGATCGTCCGGCGCTTCCAGGCCCTCGCCGAGGAACACGGCATCGTGCTCATCCTGCCGATGTACGAGGAGGAGCAGCCCGGCGTCCTCTACAACACCGCCGCCGTGATCGACGCGGACGGCTCGTACCTCGGCAAGTACCGCAAGCACCACATCCCTCAAGTGCCGGGATTCTGGGAGAAGTTCTACTTCCGCCCGGGCAACGCCGGCTGGCCGGTCTTCGACACCGCCGTCGGCAGGATCGGCGTCTACATCTGCTACGACCGGCACTTCCCGGAGGGCTGGCGGGCACTCGGCCTCGCCGGCGCCGAGATCGTCTTCAACCCGTCGGCCACCTCGCGCGGTCTCTCCGGCTACCTGTGGCAGCTGGAGCAGCCCGCGGCGGCCGTCGCCAACGAGTACTTTGTCGGCGCGATCAACCGGGTCGGTGTCGAGGAGTACGGCGACAACGACTTCTACGGGACGTCGTACTTCGTCGACCCGGAGGCCCAGTTCGTCGGCGAGGTGGCCTCCGACAAGGAGACCGAACTCGTCGTCCGCGACCTGGACATGGCCAAGCTGCGCGAGGTCCGCGACCGCTGGCAGTTCTACCGCGACCGCCGCCCGGAGGCCTACCCGCCGCTGACCGCACCCTGACCGAACCGACCACCCTGGCAGGAGAGGGACCATGAGCAGCCGTACCGTCATCCGCGGTGGTCTCGTCATCACCGCGTCCGACGAGATCCACGCCGACGTGCTGATCGAGGACGGCCGCATCGCCGCCCTCGCAGCCTCCGGCACCCCCGCCGCCGAGGCCTGGAGTGCCGAGCGGCTCATCGACGCCGCCGGGAAGTACGTCATCCCCGGTGGCGTCGACGCCCACACCCACATGGAGCTGCCGTTCGGCGGCACCTTCGCCTCCGACACCTTCGAGACCGGCACCCGGGCCGCCGCCTGGGGCGGCACGACGACGATCGTCGACTTCGCGGTGCAGAGTGTGGGCCACAGCCTGCGCGACGGCCTCGACACCTGGCACGCCAAGGCCGAGGGCAACTGCGCGATCGACTACGCCTTCCACATGATCGTCTCCGATGTGAACGAGGAGACGCTGAAGGAGATGGACCTGCTGGTGGAGGAGGGGGTGACCTCCTTCAAGCAGTTCATGGCGTATCCGGGCGTCTTCTACTCCGACGACGGCAAGATCCTGCGCGCCATGCAGCGCTCCGCCGAGAACGGCGGCCTGATCATGATGCACGCCGAGAACGGCATCGCCATCGATGTGCTGGTCCAGCAGGCGCTGGCCCGTGGCGAGACCGACCCCCGGTACCACGGTGAGGTGCGCAAGGCCCTGCTGGAGGCCGAGGCCACCCACCGCGCCATCAAGCTCGCGCAGGTCGCCGGCGCTCCCCTGTACGTCGTGCACGTCTCGGCGATGGAGGCGGTCGCCGAGCTGGCCCGGGCGCGCGACGAGGGGCTGCCCGTCTTCGGGGAGACCTGCCCGCAGTATCTGTTCCTGTCGACCGACAACCTCGCCGAGCCCGACTTCGAGGGCTCGAAGTACGTGTGCTCCACGCCCCTGCGGCCCAAGGAGCACCAGGCCCAGCTGTGGAAGGGCCTGCGCACCAACGACCTCCAGGTCGTCTCCACCGACCACTGCCCCTTCTGCTTCGTGGGCCAGAAGGAACTGGGCCGGGGCGACTTCTCCAAGATCCCCAACGGTCTGCCGGGCGTGGAGAACCGGGTGGACCTGCTCCACCAGGCCGTCGTCGACGGGCGCATCTCCCGCCGCCGCTGGATCGAGATCGCCTGCGCCACCCCGGCCCGGATGTTCGGCATGTACCCGAAGAAGGGCACCATCGCGCCGGGCGCCGACGCCGACGTGGTCATCTACGACCCGGCCGCCGAGCAGGTCATGTCCGCCGAGACGCACCACATGAACGTCGACTACTCGGCGTACGAGGGCAAGCGCACCACCGGCCGGGTCGAGACGGTCCTGTCGCGGGGCGAAGTCGTCATCAACGAGCGGGAGTACACCGGACGCGCGGGTCACGGCGTCTACACCCCGCGCTCCACCTGTCAGTACCTCAACTAGGAGCGGCGCACATGGACTTCGGACTCGTCCTGCAGACGGACCCCCCGGCCTCGAAGGTCATCAGCCTGATGAAGCGGGCCGAGCGCAACGGCTTCAGCCACGGCTGGACCTTCGACTCCGCCGTGCTCTGGCAGGAGCCGTTCGTGATCTACAGCCAGATCCTCGCCAACACCACCAAGCTGACGGTCGGCCCGATGGTCACCAACCCGGGCACCCGCACCTGGGAGGTCACCGCCTCCACCTTCGCCACCCTCAACGACATGTTCGGCAACCGCACCGTGTGCGGCATCGGGCGCGGCGACTCCGCGATGCGCGTCGCGGGCCGCACCCCGAACACGCTCGCCAGGATCAGCCAGGCCATGAAGGTCATCAGAGCGCTCGGCTCCGGTCAGGAGGCGGACCTCGGTGGCACGGTCGTCAAGTTCCCGTGGATCAAGGAGGACGCCCGACTCCCGGTCTGGATGGCCGCCTACGGGCCCAAGGCCCTGAAGATGACCGGCGAGGAGGCCGACGGGTTCATCCTCCAGCTCGCCGACCTGTATCTGACCGAGTACATGGTGAAGGCCGTCAAGGACGCGGCGGTCGCCGCCGGACGCGACCCGTCCGAGGTGAAGATCTGCGTCGCCGCCCCCGCCTACGTCACCGAGGACGACTCGCCCGAAGCGCTCGCCCACGCCCGCGAGCAGTGCCGCTGGTTCGGCGGGATGGTCGGCAACCACGTCGCCGACCTGGTGTCCAAGTACGGCGAGCACTCCGCCGCCGTACCCGACGAACTCACCGACTACATCAAGGCGCGTGAGGGGTACGACTACTCCCACCACGGACGCGCCGACAACCCCGACACCGCGTTCGTGCCCGACGACATCGTCGACCGGTTCTGCCTCATCGGGCCGGTGGAGAAGCACATCGAGAAGCTGAACGCGCTGCGCGAGCTGGGTGTCGACCAGTTCGCCGTCTATGACATGCACGACGCTCAGGAAGCGACGATCGACGCGTACGGGTCGCAGGTGATCCCGGCCGTCAACGGCTAGCACGTCGTCTAGTACGTCGTCCCCTTCCCATCCCCCTTGTACGTCCCCTTCCCGCCGTCCCGGGGAGGGGACCTCAGGGCGCACCGTGTCTCTTCTCGGGGCGCACCCCCCATCGGCGCCACCCGCACGGCCTTTCCCGTCCCAACCTCCCCTGATTGGCCTGCTCATGACCGATACCGCTCCGACGGCCACACCGCCGTCCACTCAAGTCACCCTCGCCGACGGCCGGGTGGAGATCGCCCCGGACGCCCCCGCTCCGGGCGGTGCCTACGCCAACGAAGACCTGCTGCCGGTTCCCGTCGAGAAGCGCACCTGGACCACGTACAACTTCTCCGCGCTGTGGGTCGGCATGGCCCACAACACGGCCTCCTGGACCCTGGCCTCCGGTCTGATCGCCGTCGGCATGGACTGGAAGCAGGCGGTGCTCACCATCGCCCTGGCCAATGTGATCGTGCTGGTCCCGATGCTGCTCACCGGGCACGCGGGACCCAAGTACGGCATACCCTTCCCGGTCTTCGCCCGCGCCTCCTTCGGCATACGCGGCGCCAACCTCCCCGCCGTCGTACGGGCGTTGGTGGCATGCGGCTGGTTCGGCATCCAGACCTGGATCGGCGGCGAGGCGATCTACTTCCTGGCCGGGAAGCTCATCGGCAACGGCTGGAGCGACGCCGGGAAGATCGGCGGCCACGCCTGGACCATGTGGCTGTCGTTCGCCATCTTCTGGGCGATCCAGGTCGCCATCATCTACCGGGGCATGGAGACGATCCGCCGCTTCGAGAACTGGGCCGCGCCGTTCGTGATCGTCGGCGCGCTCGTGATGCTCGTGTGGATGAGCAACAAGGCCGGCGGCTTCGGCCCCCTGCTCGACCAGCCCTCCCAGCTGGGCTGGGGCGGCGACTTCTGGAAGCTGTTCTGGCCCTCCCTCATGGGCATGATCGGCTTCTGGTCCACCCTGTCGCTGAACATCCCGGACTTCACCCGCTACGGCAAGAGCCAGAAGGCGCAGATGTGGGGCCAGGCGCTCGGCCTGCCCACCACCATGACGCTGTTCGCGTTCCTGTCGGTGATGGTGACATCCGGTTCGCAGGCGGTGTACGGCGAGCCGATCTGGGATCCGGTACAGCTGGCCGCCAAGACGGACAACGTGGTGGGCCTGCTGTTCGCGCTGGTGACGGTGCTGGTGGCGACCCTGTCCGTGAACGTCGCGGCCAACCTGGTCTCCCCGGCCTTCGACTTCTCCAACATCGCGCCCCGCAAGATCACCTTCCGGGCGGGCGCGCTGGCGACCTGCGTCATCGGCGTGCTGATCTTCCCGTGGGAGCTGTACTCCGACCCGCAGGGCTACATCTTCACCTGGCTCGGCCTGGTCGGCGGGCTGCTCGGCACGGTCGCCGGCATCCTCATCGCCGACTACTGGATCCTGCGCCGCGCCCGGCTCGACCTCCTCGACCTGTACCGCACGGGCGGTCGCTACTGGTACGACGGCGGCTGGAACTGGCGGGCGGTCGTCGCCTTCGTGGCCGGCGGCGTGCTGGCCGTCGGGGGCGCCGACTTCGACCCGCTGATCGACGGCCGGCCCATCCCGGCGCTGTCGTCGCTGGCCGACTACGGCTGGGCGGTGGGCCTGGGCACCTCGATGGCGCTGTACCTGGGCCTGATGCTGCTGCGTGGCCGGGAGAAGACCACGGTCTGACCCGGAGTCCGGAGCCGGGAGGACGGTCAGCTCGTCGTCTGGCCGTCCTCCAGCGTCGCCACCGCGGCCTTGGCGGCCGTGATGGCGCCCTTGTTGATCTCGTCCGTGCTGGGCGCCTTCTTCGACTCGAAGTCGCTGCCGTTGTAGGTGACGACCACCAGTGCGTTGGACGAGCGGACCACCACCGTGCCCTCGCGGGTCTCCTGCTTGTCCTCGGTGGTGAGGTTCACCACCGAGTAGCCCGCATCGCCCAGGCCGGGGACATCGCCGCCGCCGCTGTCGTCGGCGAGACGCTGCCGGTACGACTTCTGCGCCGCCGCCTCCGAGTCCATCACCTCGAAGGACACGTCGAGCCAGCGGTAGTCGTACTCCTTGAGCGCGTTCCAGGAGCAGGTGCGGCGCACCTTCGAGTCCGTGGACGCGATCTCCTTGCCGGCCGTCTTGGCGCCGGGGACCAGCGACTTGATCGTCTTCTCGGGCACGCTCGTGCACGGGGTGGGAGCGGCGTCGTACGCCTTCGACACCGCCGCGGTGGCGGGTGCGGTGGGCGACGGGGAGCCGTTGTCCTGGCCGGCCTTGTTCTCGGCGGCCGGCGTCGAGGGGCCGGACGACAGGGCCCAGCCCGATACGGCGAGCACGGCGACCGGAGCCAGGCGTGCGGAGAGGGCGAGCGGCAGGGGTAGCGAACGCACGGCGCACTTCTCGTGTGGGGGTGGTGCGGACGGGGTCCGCACTGCGGACGGGACGCCAGTGTCACACGACTCTCTGTGGGTTTAAAGCGCAACTTCGCTCTGTGCCTGTGTGGTGACTGTGGCTGGCGAGGTTGGGGCAACTATGGGTGTTTTGCCGCGCTTTGGTCGCCGTGCCCCGGCTGGTCGCCGGTCACTGCCGCTGCCGCTGCCGCTGCCGCTGCCGCTGCCGCCTCTGCCGCTACCGCCTCCAGGCCCAGTGCAGGCGATCCAGCCCGCTCTGGTTGTTGACCTTCAGGCTGAGGTCGGTGCCCGTGCCCTGGAGCGTGGTGAGGGAGTAGGTGTCTCCGTTGCGCAGGCCGGGCCAGTAGACCGAGCCCAGGCCCATGTCGCGGATGGTGTCCGTCGCGGCCTGGATGTAGGCGACCTCGTTGGAGCCGTTGACCGGGCCGTTGTAGTCCAGGCCGGTGGTCATGGAAGCGCCGAACTCGTCGAGCACGGTGCGTGCGGCGCAGTCGCCGATGCGCTCCTCGAAGTCCGCTTTCCACTGGTCGACGCTGGTCCAGTCGGTGTGCCAGAAGCCGTAGTTGTGCAGGGCGATCCGGGTGCCGTCGAGCCGGCTGTCGGCGCACACGGGCTTGACGTCCTCGCTGTACTTGATGCCTCCGATGAGGATCCGGTCGCGCGGCACGAAGCGGTGGGTGGTCACCCAGCGGGCGGCGATGTCGCGCCACTCCTGGGAGGTGTAGCCGAACGGCTCGTTCATCGGCTCGAAGTGCACCTTGGAGTTGCGTGCGTAGGCGGAGGTGATCCGCGTCCACATCCGGTCGTAGGCGGCCTGGTCGTCGATCTTGCCGTCCTTGGCGTCGTCGCCCTCCCAGTAGCCCAGGATGACCTTGAACCCCTTGTCGGTGGCGGCGTCGATCGCTCCCCTGTAGGACTTCCAGAAGGGGCCGTTGACGGAGGAGGGGTTGACCGGGAGCCGGACGGTGTTGGCGCCCAGCCCGGCGAATCCGCGGATGATCGCCTTGGACTTGGCGTAGGTGGTGGCGTAGCTGTCGGAGGTGGACAGGCCCGAGGGCACGACCGCGTCATCGGCGTAGTTGTCGCGCGGGTCGGCCCAGTTGACCCCGCGGAAGTCGCTGACCGGAGGCACCGCCCTGTGGGCGGACGCGGGGGAGGCGAGTGCCCCGCCGAATGCCGTGACGCAGGCCAGCAACGCACCGAGGCAAGCTGTCCGGCGATGGTTCTTTCGTGGCACGACATCCCCTTCTGAGCAGCTGCGTTCGCGACAACTCGCGGACACAGACCGGCGGTTCGATGGCTTCCGCAAACTAGAAGATGATCTGAACAGGGGTCAACACATCTGCACATAAAGTTTCATGAGGCCTCGGCCCGTCAGGGAGTCCGAACCCGCTCGGACGGAAGGCGATCGATAGCATGCTCGGTGACGCGCGCGAACAGCGAGGTGAGAGGCCCACATGTTCACCACCCGCCCCACCCTCCAGGGCACCTTCGGCATGGTCTCCTCCACGCACTGGCTCGCCTCGCAGTCGGCGATGGCCGTGCTGGAGGACGGCGGCAACGCGTACGACGCGGCTGTCGCGGGTGCCTTCGTGCTGCATGTCGTCGAGCCGCATCTCAACGGGCCCGCCGGGGAGGTGCCGATCCTGCTCGCGCCCGCGGACGGTGAGGTGCGGGTGCTGTGCGGGCAGGGCGTCGCCCCGGCAGGCGCGACGGTCGCGCACTACCAGGGGCTCGGCCTGGACCTCGTACCCGGCACGGGACCCCTGGCCGCCGCGGTGCCCGGCGCGTTCGACGCCTGGCTGCTGCTGCTGCGCGACCACGGCACCAAGTCCCTGGACGACGTCCTGAAGTACGCCATCGGGTACGCCGAACACGGGCACGCGCCCGTGGAGAACGTCGGCGCCACCGTCGAGACCGTACGGAAGCTGTTCGAGACGGAGTGGACCTCGTCGGCGGAGCTGTACCTGCCCGGCGGCAGGGCGCCCCGGCCCGGCGCACTGCTGCGCAATCCCGCTCTCGCGGCCACCTGGAAGCGGCTGCTCGCCGAGGTCGCAGGCGCCGGGGACCGGGACGCGCGGATCGAGGCGGCGCGCGAGGTGTGGCGCTCCGGGTTCATCGCCGAGGCGCTGGTACGGCAGGCCGCGCGCCCCACGATGGACACCAGCGGCGAGCGGCACACCGGCACGCTCACGGCCGCCGACCTCGCCGGGTGGTCCGCGACGTACGAGGCGCCGACGACGTACGACTGGAACGGCTGGACCGTGTGCAAGGCCGGCCCCTGGAGCCAAGGCCCGGTCCTGCTCCAGCAGTTGGCGCTGCTGCCGGACCAACTGCCGCCCTACGGATCCGCCGACTACGTCCATCTGCTCATCGAGGGCTGCAAGCTCGCCATGGCCGACCGGGAGGCCTGGTACGGCGACGCGGCCGACGTGCCGCTCGGCGAACTGCTGTCGGCGGACTACAACGCCGCCCGGCGCACGCTCGTCGGGGACAAGGCCTCGCACGAGCTGCGGCCCGGAAGTCCCGGCGGGCGCACGCCGCGACTGGCCGCGCACGCGTGCGTGACCGCCCCCGAGGTTCCGGGCTTCGACCCGATGGGCGCCGGTGAGCCGACCGTCCAGAAGCTCGCCGGCCTGCCCGACATCGCCTCCGACGGCCACACCCGCGGCGACACCTGCCACCTCGACGTCGTCGACCGCTGGGGAAACATGGTCGCCGCCACGCCCAGCGGCGGCTGGCTGCAGTCCAACCCCGTCGTGCCCGAACTGGGCTTCCCGCTCGGCACCCGGCTGCAGATGAGCTGGATCGAGGAGGGCCTGCCCAACTCACTCACCCCGGGGCGCCGGCCGCGCACCACCCTCACACCGTCGATCGCGCTGCGCGACGGGGTGCCGGTCATGGCGTTCGGCACGCCCGGCGGGGACCAGCAGGACCAGTGGCAGCTGCACTTCTTCCTCGCGGTCGCCCTGCGCTCCCGGGTCCGCGGCGGCCTCGACCTCCAGGGCGCGATCGACGCCCCGAACTGGCACAACGACAGCTTCCCCAGCTCCTTCCACCCGCGCGGCATGCGCCCGGGCAGCGTCACCGTGGAGTCCCGGACCGACGCGGTGGCCGTCGAGGAGCTGCGGCGGCGCGGGCACGACGTGACCGTGGGTGAGCCGTGGTCGGAGGGGCGGCTGTGCGCGGTGGCACGGGACCCGGAGAGCGGAATTCTGTCGGCGGCGGCGAATCCGCGGGGGATGCAGGGGTATGCGGTGGGGCGCTGACGGCGGAGGTGGGGTGACGGCGGAGGTGGGGTGACGGCTGACGAAGGGTGTTCATCCCGATTCCGCCCGCGGTACATGGGGCGGGTGGGGATTGTCAGTGGTCCGTGCTCTCATGGAGGCATGATCGAGCACACCGAAACCATCGACGAGTTTCTCACGCGTCACTCCGCCGACGTGGAAGACGCGGTCCGCACGGCGGCCGCCGCCGAGATCATGCCGCGCTTCCGCCGGCTGGCCGCGCACCAGGTCGACCAGAAGAGCGGCCCGCACGACCTGGTGACGGACGCCGACCGCAAGGCCGAGCAGTACCTCACCGAGGCACTCGGCAAGCTGCTGCCCGGCTCGGTGGTGGTCGGCGAGGAAGCGGTCCACGCCAACCCCGCGACGTACGAGGCGATCCAGGACGACGCCCCGGTCTGGATCGTGGACCCCGTCGACGGAACACGGCAGTTCGTGCGCGGCGAATCCGGCTTCTGCACCCTGGTCGCGCTCGCCCGGCACGGAGCGGTGCTCGCCTCCTGGACGTACGCGCCGGCCCGCGACCAGCTGGCGGTGGCCATACGGGGTGGCGGCGCCTTCCTCGACGGTGAGCGGCTGCACGCGGGTCCGCCCGCTCCCGGCCGGGACCTCCGCGTCGCCACCTCCCACCCGGACTACACGACGGACGAGCAGAAGCGGGCGCTGCTCAGCCTGTGGACGGACGGCGTCGCACCGCGCGCCTGCGGATCGGCGGGACTGGAGTATCTCGCCGTCGCCCGCGGCGAGTTGGACGCCACCGCCTTCTCCTGGGAGGCCGCCTGGGACCACGCCGCGGGCCTGCTGCTGGTCGAGGAGGCGGGCGGCGCCCACCGCACGCTCACGGGGGAGCCGTTCCGCATCAAGGGCGGGAACGCACTGCCGTTCACCGCGGCGCGCGACGAGGCCACGGCTCGCCGTGTCGTGGAGCTGCTGTCCGAGCCGTACCCGTGGATCCGATGACGGCGGCGCCATGACCGGGCTCGGCTCCCGGCTCACGCTCCCGCAGCTCACGCTCCCCGCCCCACCGCGGCGCGAGGACTGTCCGTGCACCGGCATATCCTGATCCTTCAGTGGCCATCGGCTGACGAAGGAGTCCGAAGGTGCCGTCGATGCTCGATGCGGTCGTGGTGGGTGCGGGGCCGAACGGACTGACGGCCGCCGTGGAGCTGGCCCGGCGCGGCTTCTCCGTGGCCGTCTTCGAGGCCCGCGACACCGTGGGCGGGGGAGCCCGCACCGAGGAGCTGACCCTCCCCGGCTTCCGCCACGACCCGTGCTCCGCCGCGCACCCCCTCGCCGTCAACTCACCGGCGTTCCGTGCGATGCCCCTGGAGCGGCACGGCCTGGAGTGGCTGCACGCCGAGCTGCCCATGGCGCACCCCTTCACCGACGGCACCGCCGCCGTGCTGTCCCGGTCGGTCGCCGAGACGGCCGCGTCGTTCGGGCCCCGCGACGCGGGCACCTACCGCAGGCTGGTCGCGCCCTTCCTGCCCAGGTGGGACACGCTCGCCCGCGACTTCATGTCCCTGCCGCTCAGCTCGCTGCCCCGGGACCCGGTGACCCTCGCCCGCTTCGGCCTCGTCGGCCTGCCCCCGTCGACCTGGCTGACCCGCCGCTTCCGCGACGACCGCGCCAGGACCCTGTTCGCCGGACTCGTGGCCCACGTCATGGCCCCGCTGAACGGCATTCTGACCGGCGGCATCGGCCTGGTCTTCGCCCTGGCGGCGCACGCCCGCGGCTGGCCGGTCGCCCGTGGCGGCTCCCAGTCGATCTCCGACGCGCTCGCCTCGTATCTGAAGGACCTCGGCGGCACCGTCCACACCGACTACGAGGTCAGGCGCCTCGACGACCTGCCGCCCGCCCGTGCCTACGTCTTCGACACCTCACCCACCGCCCTGGCCCGCATCGCCGACCTCGGGCAGTACTACGCGGGCTTTCGCTACGGCCCCGGAGTCTTCAAGGTCGACTACGCGCTGGACGGCCCGGTGCCGTGGACCGCGCGGGAGGCCCGGGTCGCCGGGACGGTGCAGATCGGCGCGGACAGCGCGGAGATCGGTGCCGCATTGCGTGCCGTGTCCCGGGAGGGCCGGGCACCCGACAGACCGTTCATGATCACGGTGCAGCCCAGTGTCGTCGACCCCACCCGGGCCCCGGCCGGGAAGCAGGTCTTCTGGGCGTACGGCCATGTGCCGAGCGGCTGGAGCGGCGACCTCACCGACGTTATCGAGCGCCAGCTGGAGCGCTTCGCACCGGGATTCCGCGACCTGGTCCTCGCCCGCGCGACCGCGGGCCCGCCCGAGCTGGCCGCCCGCAACGCCAACTACGTCGGCGGCGACATCGCCTCCGGCGCCGTCTCCGGACTCCAGACCCTGCTGCGGCCCAAGCTGTCCCTGTTCCCGTACAGCACCCCGCACCCGGCCGTCTTCATCTGCTCCTCCGCCACCCCGCCCGGCCCCGGAGTGCACGGCATGTCGGGGCACAACGCGGCGAAGGCCGTCTGGAGAAGGCTGAGGCAGACATGACCACCATCACCCTCGTGCAGGGCGACATCACCCGGCAGACCGCCGACGCGATCGTCAACGCGGCGAACTCCTCCCTGCTCGGCGGAGGCGGCGTCGACGGTGCGATTCACCGGCGCGGCGGCCCCGCGATCCTCGATGAGTGCCGGAAGCTGCGCGCCTCCCAGTACGCAGAGGGCCTGCCCACCGGCCGGGCGGTCGCCACGACGGCGGGCGCACTCGACGCCCGCTGGGTGATCCACACCGTCGGCCCGGTCTTCAGCCCGACCGAAGACCGCTCCGACCTGCTCGCCTCCTGCCACCGGGAAGCGCTCCGCGTGGCCGACGAACTGGGCGCCCGGACCGTCGCGTTCCCCGCCATCTCCACCGGCGTCTACCGCTGGCCGATGGAGGACGCCGCCCGGATCGCCGTGGCGACGGTACGGGCGGCGGACACGTCGGTCGAGGAGGTGAGCTTCGTCCTCTTCGACGACCGGGCATACGCACTGTTCGCTGCGCAGCTCGGCTGACCGAACCGTGAGTCGGTTCCCTGGTTTCACCGCTTCCGTCGGTACGGATCGGCGTACGGCTCCACGGACTGGCGGACCTCTTCGCGGACTCGATCCATGAGTGGGCCGGGCGCGTAGTAGCGGGCGCGGCTCTTGCCGTCGAGATCGCCTTCGTCGAGCCAGTCGATGAACTCTCGCATCAGCGCGGGGACGTCCCCGTGGTCAGGTGCGGTGAAGGCGGGGATTGGGGGATCGTCAGGACTGGTGACATTAGACGGAGCCGTCGCGCCAGCGGCCGGGACGGAGGGGTGGCCCGGAGCATGTGGCGCAGGGCGCGGCGCATGCTCTCGATCTCGTCGAGGGCCCGCCGGTCATCGGCGTCCAGGGAGGGGGCAATCAGAACACCCGGATCCGGTGGCTGTGCCGGCCATGCCGAGGCCTGTATATGCCGGAGGTAGCATATGTTCATGACGATGAAGCGGACGATGGTGTACGCCGACGCCGAGGACATGGCGACGATCAAGGCCGCGGCGGCCCGTGAGGGCATAAGTGAGGCCGAGATCATCCGAGAGGCGCTGCACCTTGCCGCGCTGCGCTACCGGCGCCGGGAGAAGCCGCTCGGGCTGCGCCGCTTCGACAGCGGGGATCCGGCACTCGCCGATCGGGCCGACACGATCGTGCGGGAGTCGATGGGGGCCGAGGATTGATCGTCATCGCGGACACCTCCGGGACCCTCGCCGCCTTCGACACCGCACATCCACTCAGCGACGCCGCCTACTCCGTCCTGGAGACCGCCGGACTGATCGTCTTCTCGCCCCTGGTGCTGGCGGAACTCGATCACGTGGGGCGACGGGAGCTGGGCGTCGTCCGCACCCGGCAGATGCTGGAGGACATCGTGGGCGCCGCGGCACGCGGCGACTTCGCGATCGCCTCGGCCGGCGCCGAGGTACTGCAGAGGGCACAGCAGGTTCAGGAACGGTACGCGAGCTTGGAGCTGGACCTGGCGGACGCGGTCAACGTTGCCCTGGCCGAGGAGTACGAGACGGACGTGGTCCTTACGCTGGACCGGCGTGACTTCCGCGCCGTGCTGCCTTTGACCGGGCACAAGGCGTTCCGAGTGCTGCCCGACGACCTTTAGCCGGCCGGACGGGGGCCCGCACTGATGTGCTTTCGGGCTCCGCGTCGCTGTCCGGCGCCCGCGCCGGTCCGCAGTGGTGATGCCCGAGGGCCGTACCCTGCCGAGTTCCTGCACGACCTCGTCGAAGGACGACGATGTGCCCGACAGGTAGCCTACGGCGGTGGCCTCGGGCGGGACCAGCGCGTCCCCGGCGGATCCGTGATCTCTTTGACCCCGTTGGCACTTTCCGTCTTCATCGTCTCGAAGAGCTCCGTGGCCTCACACATCTGATCGGCCCACTTCACCAGCGCGCGGTCCGGCCCAGCGGACTTCGACGCCGACTTCGAGGCACTCTCTTCCGCTGGGGTGGTGGTCACGAAGGGGCTCGGGCGGGCCTGGAGTGGTCTCTTCACCGGCCGTGCAGCCAGATCCGCAGCGGACCGACACTCGCCCGCCAAGCCGTGTGACCGGCTCATCGCCGCGCACCACTCGGCGTTGTTGCGGGCGGAGGCCCGGACCAGGAACTGCTTCGGAGCCGTCACGTATGCGGATCATGACGTGCTCGGCCCGACCCGTCGAGCGGTTTTCCACTCACTGAGCCACTGAGCCCTTTCCACTCACGTTGAGGGTGCGTGACGGAGAAGACGGCGGTGCTTCCTCCCATACGGTTGCCCGACTGCTCACGCGCCCGCCCGCAGGACACGTCCACCGCTCCCCGCGGAGCGCTACCCGCCGAACGCTTCAAGAATCCGCTCCGCCGCCAGCGTCGCCGTCAACTCCCCGTCCCGCACCTGCTGTTCGAGGCTGGGCGCAAGGGAACGTACCGACGGATCGGCGTGCAGCCGGCCCAGCAGTTCCTCGCGGACCATGCTCCAGGTCCAGTCGACCTGCTGGTCGCGGCGCTTGGCGGTGAGGCGGCCGGTGGAATCGAGGAGTTCACGGTGTTGTTGCAGGCGCTCCCAGACGACGTCGAGTCCCGTCGCCTCCCGGGCGCTGCAACTCAGCACCGGCGGCGTCCACGACGCGTCCTTGCCGTGCATCAGCCGCAGGGCGCCGGACAGTTCACGGGCGGCGGCGCGGGCGTCGCGTTCGTGCGGGCCGTCCGCCTTGTTCACGGCGATGACGTCGGCCAGCTCCAGCACACCCTTCTTGATGCCCTGCAACTGGTCACCGGTGCGGGCCAGCGTGAGCAGGAGGAAGGAGTCGACCATGCCCGCCACCGCGGTCTCCGACTGGCCGACGCCGACCGTCTCCACGAGCACCACGTCATAGCCCGCCGCCTCCATCACCACCATCGACTCACGCGTGGCCTTGGCGACCCCGCCGAGCGTGCCCGCGCTGGGGGAGGGACGGACGAAGGCCGCGGGGTCCACGGCCAGGCGTTCCATCCGCGTCTTGTCGCCGAGGATCGAGCCGCCCGTACGCGTGGACGACGGGTCCACGGCGAGCACCGCGACCCGGTGACCGAGGGAGGCCAGCATGGTGCCGAACGCGTCGATGAACGTCGACTTCCCCACGCCGGGCACCCCGCTGATCCCGATCCGCCGGGCCCGGCCGCTGTGCGGGAGCAGCTCGGTCAGCATCTCCTGGGCCAGCGCCCGGTGCGCGGGCCGTGTCGACTCGACGAGCGTGATGGCGCGCGCGACGAGTGCCCGCTTCCCGTCGAGCACGCCCTTCACATAGGTGTCGAGATCGATCACTGCGGGTGCCCGAGGTCGGCCGACAGCCGCTGTACGAGGTCGTAAGCCGCGTCCGGGATCACCGTCCCGGGCGGGAACACGGCCGTCGCGCCCATCTCCAGCAGGGTCGGCACGTCCTGCGGCGGGATCACCCCACCGACGACGATCATGATGTCCTCCCGGCCCTCCGCCGCCAGCTCCTCGCGCAGCGCCGGTACGAGGGTGAGGTGCCCGGCGGCCAGCGACGAGACGCCCACGATGTGCACGTCCGCCTCCACCGCCTGGCGGGCGACCTCGGCCGGGGTCTGGAACAGCGGGCCGACGTCGACGTCGAAGCCGAGGTCGGCGAAGGCGGTCGCGATCACCTTCTGGCCGCGGTCGTGGCCGTCCTGGCCCATCTTGGCGACCAGGATGCGCGGGCGGCGGCCCTCGCCCTCCTCGAAGTCGGACACCAGGGCGCGGGTGCGGTCCACGTTCGGGGACTCGCCTGCTTCGTTGCGGTACACGCCGGAGATCGTACGGATCTGGCTCGCGTGCCGCCCGTACACCTTCTCCAGGGCGTCGGAGATCTCCCCGACGGTCGCCTTCGCGCGGGCCGCGTTCACCGCCAGCTCCAGCAGGTTGCCCGCACCTCCCGCCGCCCGGGTCAGCGCGTCCAGCGCGTCCCGGCAAGCGACGTCGTCGCGCTCCTCGCGCAGTCGCCGCAGCTTCTCGATCTGCTGGGTGCGCACGGAGGAGTTGTCGACCTTGAGCACCTCGATCTGCTCGTCGGAATCCACCCGGTACTTGTTCACGCCGATCACCGGCTGCCGTCCGGAGTCGATGCGGGCCTGCGTCCGCGCCGCCGCCTCCTCCACGCGCAGCTTGGGGATGCCCGCGTCGATGGCCTGCGCCATGCCGCCCGCCTGCTCCACCTCCTGGATGTGCTGCCAGGCGCGGCGGGCGAGGTCGTACGTCAGCTTCTCGACGTAGGCGCTGCCGCCCCAGGGGTCGATCACCCGGGTCGTGCCGGACTCCTGCTGGATCAGCAGCTGCGTGTTGCGGGCGATGCGCGCCGAGAAGTCGGTGGGCAGCGCGAGCGCCTCGTCGAGGGCGTTGGTGTGCAGCGACTGGGTGTGGCCCTGGGTGGCCGCCATCGCCTCGACGCAGGTGCGGGTGACGTTGTTGAACACGTCCTGCGCGGTCAGGGACCAGCCCGAGGTCTGTGAATGAGTGCGCAGGGAAAGGGACTTGGTGTTCTGCGGGTTGAACTGCCGCACCAGCTTCGCCCACAGCAGCCGCGCCGCCCGCAGCTTGGCGACCTCCATGAAGAAGTTCATGCCGATCGCCCAGAAGAAGGAGAGCCGCGGCGCGAACGCGTCCACGTCCAGCCCCGCGTCCCGGCCCGCCCGGATGTACTCGACACCGTCGGCGAGCGTGTACGCCAGCTCCAGGTCGGCCGTCGCGCCGGCCTCCTGGATGTGGTAGCCGGAGATGGAGATCGAGTTGTAGCGGGGCATCCGCTGCGAGGTGAAGGCGAAGATGTCGGAGATGATCCGCATCGACGGCTTCGGCGGATAGATGTAGGTGTTGCGGACCATGAACTCCTTGAGGATGTCGTTCTGGATGGTCCCGGCCAGCTTCTCCGGCGGTACGCCCTGTTCCTCCGCCGCCACGATGTAGAGCGCCAGGATGGGCAGCACGGCGCCGTTCATCGTCATCGACACGGTCATCTCGTCCAGCGGGATGCCGTCGAACAGCTGCCGCATGTCGTAGATGGAGTCGATGGCCACGCCCGCCATACCGACGTCGCCGGTCACCCGCGGGTGGTCGCTGTCGTAGCCGCGGTGCGTCGGCAGGTCGAAGGCGACCGACAGGCCCTTCTGCCCGGCGGCGAGGTTGCGCCGGTAGAAGGCGTTGGACTCCTCGGCGGTGGAGAAGCCCGCGTACTGACGGATCGTCCAGGGCTGGTTGACGTACATCGTCGGGTACGGGCCGCGCAGATACGGCGCCATGCCCGGGTAGGTCTGAAGGAAGTCGAGGCCCTCCAGGTCACGGCCGGTGTAGAGCGGCTTGACCGCGATGCCCTCCGGGGTCTCCCAGAACGCGCCGTCGCTGCCCGCGGCCTTGCGCCACTCGTCGGCGCCGGCGCCGGCGTCGGACCTCGGGTCCCCGAGTTCGATCCCGGTGAAGTCGGGGATTCCCATCAGGACACTCCCATGCGGTCGAGGGTGGCGGAGAGTACGGCTACGGCGTCGCAGCCCGCGAAGACGTACGAGTCGACTCCGGAGTGATGCCCGGGCCTGCCCGCGAGGAACACATGCCGGGCGCCCGCCGTCTTCAGGGTCCGCGCGGTGTCCGCGGCCTGCTCCTCGTACAGCGTGTCGCTGGAGCAGAGGCACGCCTCGGTGGCGCCGCTCTCCTCGAACGTGCCCTGAGTGACGGGTTCGATGCCGCCCGCCTGGAAGAGGTTCGCGGCGAAGGTGAGGCGCGCGGTGTGGGCGGCGGCGGGGCCGAGCGCGGCGAGGAAGATCCGCGGCCGGGCGCCGGTCGCGGCGAGGTAGGTGTCGGAACGGGCACGCAGCGCCTCGTAGGCCTCGTCGCGGAGGACGCGGGGGAGGCCGCCGGACGGCACCCCGGGCGCGGACGCGCGCTCCACCGGCTTCTCGGCGAGGTGCGGGAACTCGCTGACGCCGGTGATGGGTTCACGCCGCTTGGCCAGCTTCGCCGAGCGCGCCTGCCACGTCTGAGCCAGCCGCTCGCCGAGCCGGCCCGAGCGCAGCCCGGCCGCCTGGCCGCCGATCTGCTCCAGCCACTGGAAGAACTCCCAGCCCGCGTGGGCGAGTTCATCGGTGAGCCGCTCCACGTACCAGGAGCCGCCCGCCGGGTCGATCACCCGGGCCAGGTGCGATTCCTCGACGAGGATCGTCGAGGTGTTGCGGGCGATCCGCCGGGCGAACGCGTCCGGCAGACCGAGCGCGTGGTCGAAGGGCAGCACGGTGACGGAGTCGGCGCCGCCCACCCCGGCGGCCAGCGTGGCGACCGTGGTGCGCAGCATGTTCACCCACGGGTCGCGGCGCGACATCATCACCGGCGAGGTCACCACGTGCTGCACCTGCCTGCCGGGCCCCCCGCTCACCTCGGCGACCCGCGCCCACAGCCGTCGCGCCGCGCGCAGCTTGGCGACGGTCAGGAACTGGTCGGCGGTGGCCGCGTAGCGGAACTCCAGTTGGGCGCAGGCCTGTTCGACGCTGAGTCCGGCCGCGGTCAGCTCCCGGAGGTAGGCGACACCGGTCGCGAGCGAGGCGCCCAGTTCCTGTGCGGCCGAGCCGCCGGCCTCGTGGTACGGCAGCGCGTCCACGGTCAGCGCCCGCAGCCCCGGGTACCCCTCGGCGCACCGCCGGGCGAGTCCGGCCGCGGGTGCGAAGTCGAGCTGCCGCCCGGTCCGGGCCTCGTGCCCGAGCGGGTCGGCGCCGAGGTTGCCGCGCGCCGCGGCACGGGCGACGCCGCGTTCCTCGTACAGCCGCAGCAGCGCGCCTGCCGCCTCCTCGGTGTCCCGGCCGGCCTCCAGGACGACGGGTGCCAGGTCGAGGTACACGCCTTCGAGCGCTCGGCCGAGCGCCGCGACCGGGAAACCGCCCTCGCCGACGACCAGCCAGAGGGAGGTGACACCGTTTTCGAGGTCGGCGAGGACGAGGTCACCCGAGGCGGTCGCGTGCCGCTGCCGTACGTCCCAGCCGTCGGCGGTGTTGCCTTCGGGACGGCTGCCCCGTACAAAGGGGGAGAAACCGGGGAAACCGGTTTCGGGAACGGTGTCGTGCGCGGTGTACAGGGGCCGGGTGCGCAGCCCGTCCTCCAGCGCGGTGGCGAGGGCGTCCTCGGCGGCGGCACCCGTGACGTCCCGGCCGGACTTGCGCAGGACGCCCGCCACGAGGCGTTGCCACTGCTCATGGGTCGCGGCGGGGAACTCGGCGGCCGTCGAGAGCCCGTCATCGGGCAGGACTGTCATGCTCGGGATGCTAGGCGAGAGCGCTTGAACAGGAGCAGAGCCCCAGGCTGTGACCTTGCCCTCTCCGCCCCTGTGACTGGTGCCTCACCGCTCGACGGCCACCATCGCGGCCAGCTCGCCGGGGGTACGGGGACCTGCCGCCGTATCGGTCAACAGCCCGTGCGCACAGAGTACTTGGGCCGCCGCGACACCCCACGGCAACCGCAGCCCGGCCTGCTGGAGGAGGTCGGTCCGGGCCAGCATCTCGGATGCGGGACCGGTGCGTACTCCGGACGGGGTGAGCAGCGCCGTGTCGTCGGCCCAGCGCAGGGCGAGGTCCACGTCGTGCGTCGCCATCACCACCGTGGTGCCGCCCGCCCGCAGGCCGCCGAGGATGGCGAGCAGCCGCTCCTGGCCGTCGGGGTCGAGGCCCGCGGTCGGCTCGTCCAGGATCAGCACCCGGGGCCGCATCGCGACCGCGCCCGCGATCGCCGTCCGCTTGCGCTGCCCGTAGGAGAGCAGATGCGTGGGCCGGTCGGCCAGGGCGGCGATGTCCAGCGCGGCGAGCGCCTCGTCGACCCGCGCCCGCACGTCCGGGCCGGGCAGCCCGAGGTTCAGCGGCCCGAAGGACACGTCCTGCGCGACGGACGCGGCGAACAGCTGGTCGTCCGGGTCCTGCACCACCAGCTGGACGGTGGTCCGCAGCCGGGTCAGGCCTTTCCGGTCGTACGACACGCGCTGCCCGTCGAGCGTCAACTCCCCGGTGTGCGGCCGCAGCCCGCCGCTGAGCAGCCGCATCAGGGTGGTCTTGCCGGTGCCGTTGCGCCCGAGCAGCGCGAGCGCACGCCCCTCGCACACCTCGAAGTCGAGCCCGCTGAGTACGGCCGGACCGTCCTCGTAGGCGAACGACGCGCCCCGCAGGGCGACGAGGGCGGCGTCGCTCATGACAGCGGCCCTTCCCATGCGAGGGTGTTCATGTCAGCGGCCTTTCCAGTACGAGGGTGAGGGCCGCCAGCGTCGCGAGCAGCGCCGCGCTGGCCGCCGTGAAGCGGACGGAGATGCGGGCCTCGGGCACCAGGACGCGCAGGGTGCCGTCGTAACCGCGTCCGGCGAGCCCCGCCTGCAGCCGCGTCGCCCGGTCGAAGGCCCGCACGAACGCGGTGGCGCCGAGCCCGGCCAGCGAACGCCAGGAGGCGGCCCGTGTGGTGTGCCCGAGCCGCGCGGCCTGCGCCTCCCGGATCCGGCGCATCGAGTCCAGCAGCAGGAAGCTCATGCGGTACGTCACCAGCGCGACGTCGACGACCGGCGCGGGCACTCCGGCCTTCACCAGGCGGGGCAGCAGATCGGACATGGGTGTGGTGAACGCGAACAGCAGCACGCCGAGGGAGGCGGCGGAGGTGCGCAGCAGCAGTTCCCCGGCGCGCACGGGGCCGTCACCAGCCAGGGTCACGAACCCGTCCGGGCCGCCGACCTGCACCAGCAGGGTGGCCGCGCCGGTCACGCAGAAGCCCAGCGGGACACGGTAGGCACGCCACAGCCTGCGGCCGGGCACGCCCGCCGGGCCCAGCAGCACGGCGACCGCGGTCAGCAGCACCAGGGCCGCGCCCGGCCACGGCGGCAGCGAGATCGCCAGGACGGTGAGGCCGAGCCCGAGCACGGCCTTGTCCACGGGGTGACGGCGGCGCCAGCGACTGCTGTGCGCCGCCGCGTCGATGGGCAGCACGGTGGTCAGGCCTGCCCGGCGGCGTCGCGCGCGCCTTCGGGCTGGCGCGCGGCCTTGCCGCGACGTGCGGCGTCGGCGTGGCGTGCGGCGTCGGCGTGGCGTGCGGTCTGTTCGTCGGCCGCGGTCTCGACGTGGCGTGCGGTCTGGCTGTCGGCCGCGGTGTTCACGTCGTGTGTGGTCCGTTCGTCGGCCGTGGTGTCCGCGTCGCGTGTGGTCTGGCCGTCGGCCGCGGTCTTGGCGTCCGTGTCGCGTGTGGCCTGTTCGTCGGTCGCGGCTTGCACGTGGCGTGCGGTCTGGTCGTCGGCCGTGGTGTTCACGTCGCGTGCGGTCTGTTCGTCCGCCGTGGCCTCGGCGCCCTGCCGCTCCAGTGCCCGCTGCTCACCTTGCCGTCGCCCGCGCCGCACACCGAAGTAGTAGGCGAGGGCGCCGGCGCCGAGCGCCGCCTGGAGGGCGAACAGCCCCGACTCGATCTCGGCGGAGGGCGGTTCGTACAGCGGCGAGAACCAGGGCTCGTAGTCCGGCTCGATCTCGGTGATCGCCGTTTCCGCCTCAGCGTCGGCGCCGGTGAACGGCTCCTCCTTGTCGTCGCCGAGGCCCAGCGCCAGCGGCAGCACCGCGAGGGCGACGACGGCGAGCACCAGCAGAAGATTGATCTTCGTGTTCCGCTTCATCGGGCCACCGCCTCGGTGCTGGCCGCCTTCTTGGCGAACAGCACGCCGAGCCGGGTCAGCTCCCCCTGGCTCGACTGCACGAGCAGCCGCATCACCAGCACCGTGAGCAGCCCCTCGCTGACCGCGAGCGGGATCTGCGTCACGGCGAAGATGGACGCGAACTTGCCGAGCGCGCCCAGGAATCCACTGCTCGGGTCGGGGAAGGCGAGCGCCAGCTGGACGCTGGTGACGCAGTAGGTGGACAGGTCGGCGACGAACGCGGCGAAGAAGACGGCGACCATCAGTGGTACGTCGAAGCGCCGCAGGAGCCGGTAGATCCCGTAGCCCGCCCAGGGCCCGACGATCGCCATCGAGAACACATTGGCGCCGAGCGTGGTCAGGCCGCCGTGGGCGAGGAGCAGCGCCTGGAAGAGCAGGGTGATGGTGCCCAGCACCGCCATCACCGGCGGCCGGAACAGGATGGCGCCCAGGCCGGTGCCGGTGGGATGGGAGCAACTTCCGGTCACCGACGGCAGTTTGAGGGCCGACAGGACGAACGTGAAGGCTCCGGAGGCGCCGAGGAGCAGGGTGCTCTCCGGGTGCTCCCTGACTTCACGGGTGAGTGACCGGGCTCCGTGGACGACGAACGGCGCCGACGCGACGCCCCAGGCGACCGCGTGCGCCGGAGGAAGAAAACCCTCGGCAATGTGCATGGCTCAGCAGACCCTCTCCAGCACCTCGTGGATGGTTGACGCGCCTTGGCCGGTCTCCTGGCTTACGGGTACCACCGCCCGTGCTCCGCCTTCCCGGGTCCCGAGGGACCCAGTGGCTGCCCGTGAGGGCTGGAGCCGGACTTCCCGATTCACAGTGGCGAGGGCCGCACCGGTATCGCACCGATTTCCCGTTCACCAAGGCGTGGTGACAGTAGTGCGCCTGCCGGGGTGGTGACAAGCCGTGCACGAGGGCGCGCAGTGTCGCCGCGGAGCGGGTGGAGCGAGGAAAAGGAACCCCGAGGGGATGTCGTTGAACTCGAATTCATGGTCGCCGACGAGGAGTCCGCGCGCACCAACGCCGTCCTCGGCGGCCAGGTCGAGTACGCCCACGAACTCAACCCCACCACCGGCCGCGCGCACGAGGACAGCGGGCAGATCGAGATCGTCCGGCTCCGCAACAGTGCCATGCAGGGCTTCGCGATGAAGACCGACCGTGCGCCCTTCGACGACAAACGGGTCCGGCAGGCGTTCTTCCTCATCGCCGACCGGCAGGAACTCGTCGACGGCGCGCTGTCCGGCGCGGGCGAGATCGGCAACAACCTGTTCGGCAAGGGCTACGGCTGATCCTGCTGGTGGCGTCGGTGTTCACGTCGGGCGCCGCCGGGCTGGCGCTGCTGGTCGCACTGGTCTGCGACGAGATCACCTCGGGCCTGGACACGGTCACCCGGCGCGGCATCCTCGACGTCCTCGAAGGCCTCCTGCGTGACCGCGACGACCTCTCCTTCGTCCTGATCACCCACGACCTGGACACCGCACGGCCGTACTGGACGCGGGAGAGCTGGTCGAGCAGGGTCCGGCGGACCGGATCCTGACCGCGCCGGAGCATCCGTTCACCGTGTCGCTGATGGAGACGACGGCACGACTGGAGGCGGGAACGGGGCATTGAGGCATGCGCCGCCGCGCTGAGGGGAAAGGCGCCGGAGTTTCGAACTCCCTTGCCCCGCGGTCCGACTGATGTCCGATCAGGACCCAACAAAGTCCGACAGGAATGTTGCTTCTGATGCGTTCGGAACCTAGTGATATGGACAGGATCCGACGCAAGCACCCAGTAGGCGCAGCGCACTGTCGCTCTGAGGAAGGTCTCGGTCATGCCGCACCCGCACCCGCACGCGCACCAGCACTCCTCTCCCAACTCTCCCAACTCTCCCATGGGGCGGCCGGTGATCAGCCGCCGACGTCTCCTTGAGTCGTCGGCCGCCGTCCTCGGCGCCCTCGCCCTGTCGTCCACGTCGGCCCAGGCGTCAACCCGGCGTGCCGCGCCGGACGCCACTCCGGAGTGGAACGGGAACATCGCCCTCTTCCAGGTCGGCACCGAGCCGCCGCACACCACCCTCATGCCGTACGCCGACGTGAGACAGGCCCTGGCAGCCGACCGAACCCGCTCGCCGTACCGGCTCAGCCTCGACGGCACGTGGAAGTTCGCGTACGCCGACCGGCCCGACGACCGGGACGCCGACTTCTACCGCACCGATGTGGACGACAGGGACTGGGACACCCTCCCCGTCCCCTCGGTCTGGCAGCTGCACGGCTACGACTTCCCGATCTACGTCAACATCACCTACCCCTGGTGGGGGCCCAACGGCCTGGGGGAGGAGCCACAGCCCCCGGCCGCCCCGACCCGCTACAACCCGGTCGGCCAGTACCGGCGCACCTTCACGGTCCCGAAGGACTGGGCGGGAAGGCGGACCTTCCTGCACTTCGAGGGCGTGAAGTCGGCCCACTACGTGTGGATCAACGGCGAACTCGTCGGCTACCACGAGGACTCCTACACCCCCGCCGAGTACGACATCACCGAGCACCTGCGGCCCGGTACCAACCAGATCGCCGTCGAGGTGTACCGCTACTCCGACGGCGACTGGCTGGAGGACCAGGACATGATCCGGCTGAGCGGCATCTTCCGCTCGGTCTACCTGTACTCCACGCCGGCCGTGCACCTGCGCGACTTCAAGCTGGACACCCCGCTGAGCGACGACTACACGGCCGCCGAGCTGTCGGTGACGGCGAGCGTACGGGCGTACGGCGCCGCAGGCGGCGGCCGGTACACCGTCGAGACGCAGTTGTACGACGACCGGGGCCATGCCGTCTGGTCCCGCCCCTTGCAGCAGGCCGTCGACGTCGAGGCGGCGGGCGAGGACGCGACCGTACAGGCTCAAAAGGCCGTGCCGGAGCCGGAGTTGTGGTCGGCGGAGCATCCGAACCTCTACACCGCGGTCCTGCGGCTGCGCGACCCTGCCGGAAAGGTGATCGAAACCCTTTCCCACCGGGTCGGCTTCCGCGAGTTCGCGCTCAAGGACGGGCTGATGCGTATCAACGGCAAGCCCGTCTCCTTCCGCGGCACCAACCGGCACGAGATGCACCCGGCCCGCGGCACCGCGCTCACCCGCGCGGACATGGTGCTGGACATCGAGGTCATCAAGCGGATGAACATGAACACCGTCCGGACCTCGCACTACCCGGACAACCCGGTGTGGCTCGAACTCGCCGACGAATACGGCCTGTACATCGTCGACGAGACCAACCTGGAGACCCATGGCATCCGCGGTGAATACCCGGGCAACCACGCCGACTGGAGCGAGGCCTGCGTGGCCCGTGCCCGGAACATGGTCCACCGGGACAAGAACCACGCGTCGGTCGTGATCTGGTCGCTCGGCAACGAGGCGGGCGCCGGCAGCACGTTCGTGAACATGCACAACTGGATCCGCTCGTACGACCCGACCCGCGTCATCCAGTACGAGGGCGACGACCGCCCCGGCGTGAGTGACATCCGCTCCGAGATGTACGACACCCCGGCGCGCGTGGAGGCCCGCGCGAAGGACACCGCCGACACCCGCCCGTACGTCATGATCGAGTACTCGCACGCGATGGGGAACTCGAACGGCAACTTCAAGAAGTACTGGGACATCATCCGCCGCTACGACGTCCTCCAGGGCGGCTGGATCTGGGACTTCATGGACCAGTCCGTGTCCTGGCCCACTCCGGCCCGCAAGCTGCTCACCGAGTCCGGGCCGGGGCGGCTGAGGGGCGAGATCCTCGCCCCCAGCGGGACGTTCGACCGTGACGAGGGCGTATATGGCGGAACCGTTTTCGCCCGCGACGCCTCCCTCGACCTCACCGGCTCGCTCACGCTGGAAGCGTGGATCACCCCGCACGTAACCGGTTACCACCAGCCGATCCTCGCCAAGGGCGACACCCAGTACGCGCTCAAGCAGACCAACAGGAGCATCGAGTTCTTCATCTACGGCGGCGGCCAGTGGATCACCGCCAGCTGGCCGGTGCCCGCGGACTGGACCGGCAAGGAGCATCACGTCGTAGGCGTTTTCGACGCCGACGCGGGCACGCTGACCCTCTACGTCGACGGCGAGGTACGGGCCACCCGCACCACCACCCGCAAGCCCAGCAGCAACACCGCACCGCTCGCGCTCGCCACCGACGTCGACAACTGGAGCCGCGAATTCAGCGGCACGATCCGCCGGGCCCGCGTCTACGCCCGCGCCCTCACCGCCGCCGAACTCGCCTCCGGCAGCCGTGGTCCCGGCGACGACGGCGTGCGGTTCTGGTTCGACGCGGCCACCGTCGGCTTCGCCGAGCAGCGGTCGCGGGAGAAGACCTTCTTCGCGTACGGCGGCGACTGGGGCGACAACCCCAACGACGGGAACTTCGTCGCGGACGGCATCGTGACCGCCGACCGAGGCCACACCGGCAAGGCCGCCGAGGTGAAGCACATTTACCAGGCGATCAACGTCGCAGCGAGCGGCGGCCCGGGAGTGGTGACGCTGACCAACGAGAACCTCTTCACCAACCTCCGTGAATTCGACGGTAGTTGGACGATCGTCCGCGACGGAAAGGCCGTCCGGCGCGGGAAGCTGACCCGCGCACAGCTCGACGTGCCGCCGCTGTCCGAGAAGCAGATCACCGTTCCCGTGCGGCTGCCGCAGGACCCGGCGCCGGGCGAGGAGTACTTCCTGCAGTTGTCCTTCACCACCAAGGAAGCCACGAAGTGGGCGAAGGCCGGCTTCGAGGTGGCCAGGCAGCAACTGCCCCTGGACGCGGGCAGTCCGGCCGTGACGCCGGTGCCGCTGGCGAACGTGGCCAGGCTGCGTCACGAGGACGCAACCGCTTCCGTAACGGTCACCGGCGAGGGCTTCTCGGTCACCGTCGACAAGGGCAGCGGCCTCATCACGTCGTACCAGGCCCAAGGCGCCCGGCTGATCGGCTCCGGGCCCGTGCCCAACTTCTGGCGGGCGCCCACCGACAACGACAAGGGCAACGGCCAGCACACCCGCAACCAGACCTGGCGCGACGCCGGCGCGAACCGCAAGGTCACGGACGTCGGCGTGCGCGAACTCCAGGGCAGGGCCGTCGAGATCAAGGTCAGCGGCACACTGCCGACGACGGTCGAGTCGACGTACACCACCACCTACACCGTTTTCGGAAACGGCGAGATCAAGGTCGACCAGACGCTGCACCCGGGCGCGTCGAGCCTGCCGTACATCCCGGAAGTCGGCACCCTGCTGTTCCTGCCCGGGCGGCTGGACCGCGTGCACTACTACGGGCGCGGCCCCGAGGAGAACCACTGGGACCGCAACAACGGCACCGACGTGGGCCTGTACTCCGGGACCGTCGAGGGGCAGTGGACCCCGTACATCCGGCCGCAGGAGAACGGCAACAAGACCGACGTCCGCTGGGTCGCCCTGACCGACCGGCGCGGCAACGGACTCCTCGTCAGCGGCGAACCCCTCCTGGAGGTCAGCGCCTCGCACTTCACCCCGGAGGATCTGTCGGTCGGCGCACGCCACGACTACCAGCTCACCCCGCGCGAGGAGGTCGTCCTGCGGGTGAACCACCGCCAGATGGGCGTCGGCGGCGACAACAGCTGGGGCGCGCACACCCACGACGAGTACAAGCTGTTCGCCAACCGCGACTACGCGTACACCTATCGGCTGCGGCCCATCACCGATGTCGACCGGGCGACGGCGGCCTCGCGGCGGCCGACGGCGACCGAGTAGCCGTCACAGCCGGACATGGGCGGCGACCGGCAGATGGTCGCTGCCCGTCTCCGGCAGCGTCCAGACGCGGGTGACGGTCGCGTCCCTGGCCAGGATCTGGTCGATCCTGGCCAGCGGGAACGACGCGGGCCAGCTGAAGGCCAGCCCTCCGCGCGGTGCACCCACGTGCGCGCGAACAGGATCAAGGCCGCGGTCGTCGACCGTGCTGTTGAGGTCGCCGAGCAGGATCACGTCCGGCAGCCGCTCCGCGTCCAGCGCGCGGCCGAGCAGGGCCGCGCTCTCGTCCCGGAGCGCGGTGTCGAACCCGGCACCGAGGCGGACGGAGGGCAGGTGCGCGACGTACACCGCGATCTCGCCCCACGGTGTCGCCGCGGTGGCCCTCAGCCCTCGGTTCCAGTCCGTCCCCACGCCGGCCGGCCTGATGTCGACGGCCCGGACGTCGGTGAGCGGGTACCTGGACCACAGGCCGACGGTGCCCACCACGGCGTGGTGCGGGTAGCCGAGGGTCGCCGTGAGCTGCCTCGCGTGGGACGGCGTCACCTCTTCGAGCGCGATCAGGTCGGCGTCGGCCCGCAGCAGGGTGCGGGCGGTTCCGGCCGGGTCCGGGTTCACGTCGCTCACGTTGTGCTGCACCGCCGTGAGGTCGTACGCCCCCTCCGACCGGGGAAGCAGCAGCCCGCCGAAGAGGGCCAGCCAGGCCGCCAGCGGCGGCAGCACCGTGGCGAGCGCCACGGCCGAGCGCCGCAGCAGCGCCACGCCCGCCAGGACCGGGACGGCCAGACCGAGCCAGGGCAGGAACGTCTCCAGCAGACTGCCCAGCCGGCCGACCCGGTTCGGCACGACGGCGTGGAACGTCAGCACACAGGCGACGAGCAGGCTCGCGACCCACGCCCCGCGCGGGCGGAACCAGGTACTCAGCACCTGCCGCGTAGAACTCACAGAACTCACCGGACTCACAGAACTCACCGGACTCACCGGACTCACCGGACTCACCGGACTCACCGGACTCACCGGACTCATAGGTCTCGTACGACGCGCGGCCCGCCGGTCTCAGTTCCCGAGCGGAGCCCGTCGTCGGCGAGACCGGCGCCGCGCAGGTGATCCGCCGGGCCCCAGGGCACGTGAGGTTCATGTCGGATTCTCGCCAGCCAAGGGGGTGGACGGTCACCCATGCTGAAGGCATGCAGAACGCGATGCACACCGACTGGGAGCGGTGCGTGCGCGCCGTCCAGTCCAAGGACGCGCGCTTCGACGGCTGGTTCTTCACGGCCGTCGTCACCACCCGTATCTACTGCCGGCCCAGTTGCCCCGTGGTGCCGCCCAAGCCGGAGAACATGACCTTCTACCCCAGCGCCGCCGCCTGCCAGCAGGCCGGCTTCAGGGCCTGCAAGCGCTGCCGCCCCGACACCAGCCCCGGCTCCCCGGAGTGGAACCAGCGCGCCGACCTCGTGGCCCGCGCCATGCGGCTGATCGCCGACGGCGTGGTGGACCGCGAGGGCGTCCCCGGCCTCGCCGCCCGCCTCGGCTACAGCACCCGCCAGGTCGAACGCCAGCTCCTCGCCGAACTGGGCGCGGGCCCGCTCGCCCTGGCCCGCGCCCAGCGCGCCGAGACGGCAAGGCTGCTGATCGAGACGACCGTCCTGCCGATGGCGGAGATCGCCTTCGCGGCCGGCTTCTCCTCCATCCGCACCTTCAACGACACGGTGCGCGAGGTCTTCGCCCTGTCCCCGAGCGAACTGCGCACCCGCGTGCCCATGTCTCGCGGCGCTCAGGGCACCCCCGGCGTGCTGACCCTCCGCCTCCCCTTCCGCACTCCCCTCAACCCCGACAACCTCTTCGGCCACCTCGCGGCGACCTCCGTACCCGGGGTCGAGGAGTGGCGGGAGGGCGCGTACCGCCGGACGCTCAGGCTGCCGTACGGCCATGGAATCGTCTCCCTGACCCCCGAGCCGGACCACATCGCCTGCCGCCTCACCCTCAGCGACCTGCGCGACCTGCCCGTCGCCATCAGCCGCTGCCGCCGCATGCTGGACCTCGACGCCGACCCGGTCGCGGTCGACGAGCAACTCCGCCGGGATCCGGTCCTGACGCCCCTCGTCGACAAGGCCCCCGGCCGCCGTGTCCCGCGCACCGTGGACGAGGCCGAGTTCGCGATCCGCGCGGTCCTCGGCCAGCAGGTCTCCACGGCGGCGGCCCGGACCCACGCGGCCCGCCTGGTCACCGCCCACGGCGAGCGGATCGACGACCCGGCGGGCGGCCTGACCCACCTGTTCCCGTCACCGGCGGCACTGGCCGCGCTGGATCCCCAGGCGCTGGCGATGCCGCGCACACGCCGTACGACCTTCACGACCCTGGTCCGCGAACTCGCCGACGGCACCCTGCGTTTGGGCGTGGACAACGACTGGACGGAAACCCGTTCCCGCTTGCTGTCCCTCCCCGGCTTCGGCCCCTGGACGGTCGACGTCATCGCCATGCGCGCCCTCGGTGACCCCGACGCGTTCCTCCCCACGGACCTCGGAATCCGCCGCGCGGCCCAGGAGTTGGGCCTGCCGTCCACTCCCGCGGCCCTCACGGCACGGGCGGCGGCATGGGCGCCGTGGCGGGCGTACGCGGTCCAGTACCTGTGGGCGACCGACAGCCACCCCATCAACTTCCTACCTGTCTAGGGACCTTGCAGTGAAACACCACACCGTGACCGACAGCCCGTACGGCCCCCTGACCCTCGTCGCCGACGACGGCGTCCTGTGCGGCCTCTACATGACCGACCAGCGCCACCGCCCGCCGGAGGAGTCCTTCGGCCCCAGGGACGACACCCTGTTCTCCGAGCCCGAGGAACAACTGAAGGCGTATTTCGCAGGCGAACTGACGGAGTTCACCCTCGAACTCCGGCTGCACGGCACCCCGTTCCAACGCAGCGTCTGGGACCGGCTCCGCACCATCCCCTACGGCGAGACCCGCTCCTACGGCGCCCTCGCCGACGCCCTCGGCAACCCCGCCGCCTCCCGCGCCGTCGGCCTCGCCAACGGCAAGAACCCGATCGGCATCATCGTCCCCTGCCACCGCGTCGTGGGCGCCGACGGCAGCCTCACCGGCTACGGCGGCGGCCTGCACCGCAAGCGGCGGCTGCTGGAGTTCGAGGGCGGGGCAGCCCCCTTCCAGCCCCCGCTGTGTAGTGTTCCGTCGTGTGCTGGCTGAACAACGACACCAACTCATCTTGCAGGCGTTGAGATCCGGCGGCACCGTCACCGTGACGGACCTCGCCGGTCAGCTGGGAGCCAGCGCCGCGACCGTCCGCCGTGACCTCCTCAAGCTGGAGGAGGACGGGCTGCTCACCCGGGTCCACGGGGGAGCGGTCGTGGAAGAGGACCCCGCGCCGTTCGCCGAGGCCGCCGAGGCCAACGTGACCGAGAAGGACGCGATCGCCGTGCGGGCCGCCGCGATGATCGAGGACGGCCAGTCGGTCATCCTCGACTCCGGCACGACCGTCCACCGGCTGGCCCGTCAGCTGCACGGGCGCCGGATCACCGTGATCACCAACAACCTCGGGGTCTATGAGGAACTCGTCCAGGACGAGAGCGTTGAGTTGATGCTGCTCGGCGGCATGGTCATCCGCGCATCGCGCATGCTGGACGGCTTCATGGCCGAGGACAACCTCCGGCAGGTCCATGCCGACTGGCTCTTCATGGGGGCTTGCGGGATCCGCCCCGGTGGTCAGGTCATGGACACCACGGTCGCCGAGGTACCGGCAAGGCGTGCCATGATCGCAGCCAGCGACCAGGTGGCGCTCCTCGCGGACAGCAGCAAGTTCCCCGGGACCGGCATGGTGAAGATCTGCGGCCCCGAGGAACTGGCGGTGGTCGTGACCGACGCGACGTCGGACGGTGCGACCTGCGCGGCGCTGGAGGAAGCGGGCGCGCGCGTCGTACAGGTGGACCTCAGTCACGCTTAGCGGCCGTGCTCCGTACCCAGCCGGTGCAGCAGTGCGGGCAGCGCGGTGCCGATGGGTTCCCGGATGACCTCGTCGGCGAGTTCGTCGTACGGCGTCGGCTCGGCGTTGACGATGACGAGCCGTGCGCCATGGTCGGCGGCGATGCCCGCGAGTCCGGCGGCCGGCTGGACCTTCAGGCTGGTGCCGACGGCGATGAACACCTGGCAGGCCTTGGTGATGGCGAGGGCTTCGCCGAGGACGCCGGGGTCCAGCCGTTCGCCGAACATGACGGTGGCCGACTTGAGGATCCCGCCGCAGTCCGGACACGGCGGATCCTCCTCCCCGGCCTCGACCCGGGCGAGCGCGTCCGCCATCGGCGCCTTCGCCCGGCACCCGGTGCAGACGACGGTCCGCGCGGTGCCGTGCAGCTCCAGCACCTTGCGGGCGGGCATTCCGGCGAGCTGGTGCAGCCCGTCGACGTTCTGCGTGATGACCCGGACCGGCACGCCGGACCGCTCCAGCTCGGCCACCGCACGATGGGCCGCGTTCGGCTCGGCCAGCAGCGTCCGGTTCGTGCGCCGCATCTGCCACGACCGGCGCCGGATCTCCGGATCCCCCATGTAGTACTCGTACGTGACGAGCTTCTCGGCCTCGGGGTCCCGCCGCCACAGGCCACCCGGGCCGCGATAGTCCGGGATGCCGGAGTCGGTGGAGATACCGGCGCCGCTGAGGATGGCGACGAGGGGCTTGGTCATGGCACCGAGAGTAGGACGGGCCCACCCCGTTCCGTCAGCCCACCCGGTGGCCGTTCTCCAGCTCGGCCGTGTCCGAGCCGTCCGCGAGGGTGTCCAGAGCGGCCAGGACGCGGCGGCCGAGGGCGCCCGGCAGGTGGGCGGTGAGTTCCTCGCGGGGGACGAGGCGCCAGGACAGGAGTTCCTCTTCCTGCAGGCGGATCGCTTTCAGCTCGTCCTCGCCGAGGACGCCGCCGTCGTAGAGGTAGGCCACGAGCGGCGGGCGGGCCGTGCCGTGCACCCAGTCCACCGCGAGCAGGCGGCCGAGTTCGACGTCGAGGCCGATCTCCTCGGTCGTCTCGCGACGGGCGCCCTGCCGCGGGGTCTCTCCGTCGTCGGACTCGATCGTGCCGCCCGGCAGCGCCCAGCCCTCACGGTAGTTGGGTTCGACCAGCAGCACCCGGCCCTCCGCGTCACGGAAGAGCGCGGCGGCACCGGCGAGGACGCGGGGCAGGCCCGCGATGTACGTGGCGAAGTCTTGAGTGGTCACCCCGGAAGGGTAACCAGCTGCCGCGGCCGCGCCTCGGACTCGCCGCCCGGCTCGGGAGGCAACAGTCCAGGCTCGGCAGTCGATGTGACGTACCGCCGGTTCCAAGCCGCCTACGACGCCGACAGGCTCTCCACGAGCCGCAGCGTCCGCTCCGCCAGTTCGCTGATCCGTGCCCCGTCGAAGCCGAACACCGCACTGCGGACCGTGTCCTCCAGCGGGTCCTTCCACTGGTCCGGGATCGCGTCCGCGCCCGTGAGCACTCCGGCCACCGAGCCCGCGGTCGCGCCGTTGGAGTCGGTGTCGAGGCCGCCGCGGACGGTGAGGGTGATGGTGCGGGTGAAGTCGCCGTCGCCGTACAGGAGCCCGGCGGTGAGCACGGCGGCGTTCGGGACGGTGTGGATCCAGCCCAGCCCGGCGGTCTCCTCGGCCACGGTGGTGAGCGTGTCCTCCCAGGTCATCCGGGTGTCGTGCAGCGAGACGACACGCCGTACGGTGCGGGCCATGCGGCTGCTCGCCGGGATCACGGTCAGCGCCTCGTCCACGGCATGGCGCACCGTGGGCGCGGTGAACGCCGCCGCGATCAGCGCGGCCGCCCACATCGCGCCGTACACGCCGTTGCCGGTGTGCGACAGCACCGCGTCCCGGCGGGCGAGGGAGGCGGCGCGGCGGGGGGCGCCGGGGGAGGTCCAGCCGTAGATGTCGGCACGGATGAGCGCGCCGATCCACTCCTGGTAGGGGTTGTCGACGGTGGCGGTCAGGGGCGGCTTGAGGCCGTTGGCGAGGTTCCGGTACGCCGCCCGCTCGGCCGTGAACGTCTGCAGGTACGGCATCCGCAGCAGCCACAGATCGCCGACCTGCTCGGTGCTGAAGCCGAAGCCGTGGGTCTCCAGGAGGTCGAGGCCGAGGATCGCGTAGTCGACGTCGTCGTCGCGGCAGCTGCCGTGGATACGGCCCCGGACGCAACTGCGCCACTCGGGCCGCAGCTCGAAGCCGTCACTCTCGTCGACGGGCGCGGGCAGATAGTCGGTGAGGGGCAGGGCGGCGGCCTGCCGCAGATAGCCGTCGATGCGGTCCCGCGTCCACAGGTCGCCCTGCTCGACCGGTTTGCCGAGCATGTTGCCCGCGATCCGGCCCAGCCAGCCCCCGAGGATGCGGTCGCCGAGCTCTTGCTCAGTGCCCACAGGGGTCATAGGACCGGTTTACCCAATTCCGGGGTCGGGCGCGCGGGGTTCGAGGGAGCGCGCACAGGGGGCACAGGGCGGTTCGCGTGGTGTCCCAGGCTCCGGGCGGGCGGGGGCGGGGCATGACGGCGGGGGGTTCCTCCGGTTAAGGTCACAGCGGCGCGACTGGCCTTGACGTGCGCGAGGCCCGGAGAGCAAGGGGATGCGAAGGTGGCGGACGCTGCAGGCAAGGGGACCCGGAGTGTCCTCATCGCCGCGGACAAGTTCAAGGGGTCGCTGACGGCCGTACAGGTCGCCGAGCGGGTGACGGCCGGGCTGCACCGGGTCGTGCCGGGGCTCCAGGCCGAGGCACTGCCGGTCGCCGACGGTGGCGACGGGACGGTTGACGCGGCGGTGGCGGCCGGGTTCGAGCGGCGTGAGCTACGGGTCGCGGGCCCCCTCGGGGACGAGGTGACGGCGGCGTTCGCGCTGCGCGGTGACACCGCGGTCGTGGAGATGGCGGAGGCCAGCGGGTTGCAGCGGCTGCCGGCCGGGGTCTTCGCACCGCTCACGGCATCCACGTACGGCTCCGGGGAGCTGCTGCGGGCCGCGCTGGACGCGGGTGCCCGCACGATCGTGTTCGGCGTCGGGGGCAGTGCGACCACGGACGGTGGCGCCGGGATGCTGTCCGCGCTGGGGGCGCGTCTGCTGAACGCGGACGGTGAGCCGGTGCTGCCGGGCGGCGGCGGGCTCGCCGACCTGGCGTGGGCCGACCTGTCCGAGCTGGATCCGCGTCTCGGTCAGGTCGAGCTGGTGCTTGCCAGCGACGTCGACAATCCGCTGACCGGGCCGAAGGGAGCGCCGGCGGTGTACGGGCCGCAGAAGGGGGCGTCCCCGGACGACGTACAGGCGCTGGACGAGGCGCTCGCACACTACGCCAAGGTCCTGGAGTCGGCGATCGGCCCGATGGCGGTCGAGTACGCGGCGTCGCCCGGCGCGGGCGCGGCCGGCGGCATCGGCTACGGTGCGCTGATCATCGGCGCCCGCTTCCGGCCCGGCATCGAGGTCATGCTCGACGTCCTCGGCTTCGCTTCCGCGCTGGACCGCGCCGATCTGGTGATCACCGGTGAGGGCTCCCTCGACGAGCAGACCCTGCACGGCAAGGCCCCGGCGGGGGTCGCCGCGGCGGCGCGGGCGGCGGGCAAGGAGGTCGTCGCCGTGTGCGGTCGGCTCGCCCTGCCGCCGGAAGCGCTGGGCCGGGCGGGAATCCGCCGCGTGTATCCGCTGACGGACGCCGAGCCGGACGTGGCGAAGTGCATCGCCGACGCCGGGCCGATCCTGGAGCGGGTGGCGGAGCGGATCGCACGGGACTTCCTGACCTGAGGCCCAGCCTTTTCTCGCCCCCGCCGCCCCTACCCGTCCCATCCCCCAGGGGCTCCGCCCCTTCGACCCCGCCAAGGGGCTTCGCCCCCTGGACCTCCGCGGGGCTTCGCCCCCTGCACCCACGCCCCTGGACCCCTGCGGGGCTCCGCCTCCTGCACCCACGCCCCTGGACCCCTGCGGGGCTTCGCCTCCTGCACCCCACCGGGGCTTCGCCCCCTGCACCACGCCCCTGGACCCCTGCGGGGCTCCGCCTCCTGCACCCCACCTGGGCTTCGCCCCTGGCCCCCATCGGCTTGAACGGCTTCGTCCTCAAACGCCGGACGGGCTGAATGTGCTGAGGGCCCCGAGCTGATCAGCTCGGGGCCCTCCAGCATCGTAGAAACGGCTACGGCAGCTGCGCCGCTCGCGCCTCACGCCGGTTGTCGCGGAAGTTGTTCACTCGGCGTGCCGTGGCGAACAGGGGGATGACCGCGCCCATGACGAGCTGCAGGGCGCAGCCGGTCTGGAGGAGGAGCTGGCCGCTGGGCGCGTCGAAGGCCCAGGCGGTGAGGAGGCCCATGGAGACGACGATCCAGGAGAGCATGGCCACCGCGAGACGCCCGCGCGGCTTGGGGTACTCGACGCGGCTGACCATGAGCCACGCGGTGCCGAGGATCGCCATGAGCGTCGCCACGAAGGGCAGCTCCAGGAGCACGATCGAGACCACGGTCAGCGCCCCGAACGGGCTCGGCATGCCCTGGAACATGCCGTTCGTCGGTGTCACGCAGGAGAAGCGTGCCAAGCGCAGTACGACAGCCAGGAGCACCACGACCGCTCCGACCGCGGCCACCTTCTGGGACGCGTCGTCCGCGACCATGCCGTAGACCAGCACGAAGTACGCCGGGGCCAGGCCGAAGCTGACCAGGTCCGAGAGGTTGTCCAGCTCGGCGCCCATGGGGGAGGAGCGCAGCTTGCGCGCCACCAGGCCGTCGAACAGGTCGAAGACCGCCGCGCACAGCATCAGGATGACCGCCGTGGCCGCGCTGTTGCGGGCCATGCCGGTTTCCTGGCTGTCCGTGAGGTGCGGGATCAGGATGCCGGTGGTGGTGAAGTACACCGCCATGAAGCCGCATGTGGCGTTGCCGAGGGTGAGGGTGTCCGCTATCGAGAGGCGCAGAGAAAGAGGCATCTCCTCCTCGTCGTCCACCACCTCGTCGCCCTCCGGCATCCAGCCCGCCTGTGTCTCAGGATCGATCACGGTCAATGCGAGTCACCCCAGCCAAGGTCTTCTGCCCGACCTCGACCGCGACCTCCACGCCCTCGGGCAGATAGATGTCGACACGCGAGCCGAACCGGATCAGACCGATGCGGTCACCCTGCTCGACCTTCGTGCCCTGGGGGATGTACGGCACGATGCGACGGGCCACCGCGCCGGCAATCTGGATCATCTCGATGTCGCCGAGTTCGGTGTCGAAATGCCAGACTACGCGCTCGTTGTTCTCGCTCTCCTTGTTGAACGCCGGAACGAACCCACCCGGGATGTGCTCGACCGACGTCACCGTGCCGGAGAGCGGCGCACGGTTGACGTGGACGTTGAGCGGGCTCATGAAGATCGCGACGCGGGTGCGCCCGTCCTTCCACGGCATGATGCTCTGCACCACACCGTCGGCGGGCGAGACGACCAGACCCTGGGTGATCTCACGCTCGGGGTCGCGGAAGAACCACAGCATGCCCGCCGCGAGCGCGGTGGCGGGTACGGCCACGGCTCTGGCGGCGCCGGAACGACGCGCACGGGCCAGGCTGAGGGCTGCGGTGGCGACGGTCGGCAGAAGCCACGGCGATGCTCCGCGTGCGAGGCGTACGCCTGCCAGGCTGTTGCGAGATGCAGAGGTTTGGCTGTGGGGCATGGATGACCTTCGTAGCGGACGATGCCGCTCTGCGTGAAAGGGACGGCGGCTTTACACGATCGTACCGGTCGTGAGCTACAACTGGGCAAGCCAGGAAGCCGAGTCGGCCGCCGAAGAGGGCTGACGGGGTGTGATCTTCTTCGCGAAGAAAATACCCCGAACCGGACATCTAGCCCTGGAGTCGGTACTCTTCGAGCAGCCTGCGACCGATGATCATTTTCTGGATCTCGGCGGTACCTTCGCCGATCAGCAGCATCGGAGCCTCACGGTAGAGGCGCTCGATCTCGTACTCCTTGGAGAAGCCGTAGCCGCCGTGGATCCGGAAGGCGTCCTCCACGACCTCCTTGCAGTACTCGGAGGCGAGGTACTTCGCCATCCCAGCCTCAAGGTCGTTTCGTTCCCCGGAGTCCTTTTTGCGTGCCGCGTTCACCATCATGGCATGGGCGGCCTCGACCTTGGTAGCCATCTCGGCCAGCTTGAACTGGATCGCCTGGTGCTGGGCGATCGGCTTGCCGAAGGTATGACGTTGCTGGGCGTACTGGACGCCGAGTTCGAAAGCGCGCTGAGCGACACCGCAGCCACGCGCCGCCACGTTGACGCGGCCGACCTCCACGCCGTCCATCATGTGGTAAAAACCTCGGCCGGTCTCGCCGCCGAGCACCCGATCGGCCGGAATGCGCAGGCCGTCCATGATGAGTTCGGTGGTGTCCACCCCCTTGTACCCCATCTTGTCGATCTTCCCGGGGATGGTCAGGCCCGGGCGGACCTCTCCGAAGCCGGGCTCCTTCTCGACGAGGAAGGTCGTCATCGACTTGTGGGGCGCGGTCCCCTCGGGGTGTCCTTCGTCACTCTTCACGAGCACGGCCACCAGAGACGACGTACCGCCGTTCGTCAGCCACATCTTCTGGCCGTTCAGGACGTACTCGTCGCCGTCCTTGACCGCCTTCGACGTGATCGCCGACACATCGGAACCCAGAGCGGGCTCCGACATCGAGAAGGCGCCCCGGATGTCACCGGCCGCCATCCTCGGCAGGAAGTGGTCCCGCTGCTCGTCGGTGCCGTGCTGCTTGAGCATGTACGCCACGATGAAGTGCGTATTGATGATGCCGGACACCGACATCCAGCCGCGCGCGATCTCCTCGACACACAGGGCGTACGTCAGGAGGGACTCGCCCAGGCCGCCGTACTCCTCCGGGATCATCAGGCCGAACAGGCCCAGCTCCTTGAGGCCGTCGACGATCTGCTGCGGGTACTCGTCGCGGTGCTCCAGCTCGGTCGCGACCGGGATGATCTCCTTGTCCACGAAGTCGCGGACGGTGGACACGATCTCCTGCTGGATGTCGGTCAGGCCGGCGGTCTGGGCGAGTCGCGCCATGGCTACTTCTCCTGCTGCTTGAGTTCCGGGCGGCCCGGCTGCTCGCCGCCGCGCTCCTTGATGTACGTCTCGGTCGGCACCATCACCTTGCGGCGGAACACGCAGACCAGCGTGCCGTCCTGCTTGTAGCCCTTGGTCTCGACGTGGACGATGCCGCGGTCGCTCTTCGACTTCGACGGCCACTTGTCGAGCACCGTCGTCTGGCCGTAGACGGTGTCGCCGTGGAAGGTCGGCGCCACGTGCTTGAGCGACTCGATCTCCAGGTTGGCGATCGCCTTGCCGGAGATGTCCGGCACGGACATGCCGAGCAGGAGGGAGTAGATGTAGTTCCCGACCACCACGTTCTTGCCGAAGTCCGTCGTGTTCTCGGCGTAGTTGGCGTCCATGTGGAGCGGGTGGTGGTTCATGGTGAGGAGACAGAACAGGTGGTCGTCGTACTCCGTGACCGTCTTGCCCGGCCAGTGCTTGTACGTCGCCCCGACCTCGAACTCCTCGTAGGTGCGCCCGAACTGCATGGCCTTACGCCTCCGGAATCTCGAACTTGCTGGTGCGCTGCATGCCGGCCGCGCGGCCCTTGCCGGAGACGACCAGCGCCATCTTGCGGCTGGCCTCGTCGATCATCTCGTCGCCGAGCATCGCGGAGCCCTTCTTGCCGCCCGCCTCCGACGTGTAGTAGTCGTACGCGTCCAGGATCAGCTCGGCGTGGTCGTAGTCCTCCTGCGAGGGCGAGAAGATCTCGTTGGACGCCTCGACCTGGCCCGGGTGCAGCACCCACTTGCCGTCGAAGCCGAGGGCGGCGGCGCGCTGGGCGACCTCGCGGTAGCCGTCGATGTTGCGGATCTGGAGGTAGGGGCCGTCGATCGCCTGGAGGTTGTTGGCGCGGGCGGCCATCAGGATCTTCATCAGGATGTAGTGGTAGGCGTCCGCCGGATAGCCCGGCGGCTGCTCGCCCACGACCAGCGACTTCATGTTGATGGAGGCCATGAAGTCGGCCGGGCCGAAGATGATCGTCTCCACGCGGGGGGAGGCCTGCGCGATCTCGTTGACGTTGTTCAGGCCCTGGGCGTTCTCGATCTGCGCCTCGATGCCGATCTTGCCGACCTCGAAGCCCATGGTCTTCTCGATCTGGGTCAGCAGGAGGTCGAGGGCGACGATCTGCTGGGCGTCCTGGACCTTCGGCAGCATGATGCAGTCGAGGTTCGGGCCCGCGCCCTCGACCACCGTCACGACATCGCGGTACGTCCACTCCGTCGTCCAGTCGTTGACGCGGACCACGCGCGTCTTGCCGGTCCAGTCGCCCTCGTTGAGGAACTTGACGATGGTGTGCCGCGCCTCGGGCTTGGCGAGCGGCGCGCACGCGTCCTCCAGGTCCAGAAAGACCTGGTCCGCCGGGAGGCCTTGGGCCTTCTCCAGGAAGCGGGGGTTCGAGCCCGGCACTGCCAGGCAGGAGCGCCGCGGGCGGAGACGGTTGACCGTCATGCGTTGACCTCCAGGGGGTCGAGCTTGTTCGCGTTCCGGATCTCGTCGACGATGCGGCCGATGATTCCGGTGATGTCGAAGTCCTTCGGGGTGAAGACGGCGGCCACTCCGGCGGCCCTGAGCTGCTCGGCGTCACCATTGGGGATGATGCCACCGGCGATCACGGGTATATCTGTGGCACCGGCCACATGGAGTCGTTCCAGCACGTCCGGCACCAGCTGAGCGTGTGAGCCGGAGAGGATCGACAGGCCCACCGCGTGCACGTCCTCCGCGAGGGCCGCGTCCACGATCTGCTCCGGCGTCAGCCGGATGCCCTGGTAGACCACCTCGAAGCCGGCGTCACGGGCGCGCACCGCGATCTGCTCGGCGCCGTTGGAGTGTCCGTCCAGGCCCGGCTTGCCGACCAGGAAGCGGAGCTTGCCCACGCCGAGGTCGCGGGCGGTCTCCTCCACCCGGCGGCGGACGTACGCCATCGCGGTGCCCTCCTCGGCGGTCACCGCGACCGGCGCGGAGGACACGCCCGTCGGCGCCCGGAACTCACCGAACACCTCGCGCAGCGCCCCGGCCCACTCGCCGGTCGTGACGCCGGCGCGGGCGCACTCCAGGGTGGCCTCCATGAGGTTGGCGGTGCCCTTCGCGGCCTCCTTCAGCCGCTCAAGGGCCTTGCAGGGGCGCGGATGGTTGAAGGGCGGCTGGTATCGGGTGTCACGCCAGTGCGCAAGGGCGGCCACGACGCGGGCCTCGACGGCCGGGTCGACCGTGTGGATCGCGGCGTCCAGGTCGGCCGTGAGCGGGTTCGGCTCGGTCGACTCGTAGATGTTGACGCCGACGATCTTCTCCCGGCCGGACTCGATACGAGCGCGGCGCTCGGCGTGGGACGCCACGAGCTGCGACTTGAGGTAGCCCGACTCCACGGCGGCCATCGCGCCGCCCATGTCCTGGATCCGGTCGATCTCCGCGAGGGACTCCTCGACGAGCTGCGCGACCTTCGCCTCGATGACGTGCGAGCCCTCGAAGATGTCCTCGTACTCCAGCAGGTCGCTCTCGTGCGCCAGCACCTGCTGGATGCGCAGCGACCACTGCTGGTCCCAGGGGCGGGGGAGCCCCAGCGCCTCGTTCCAGGCGGGGAGCTGGACGGCACGCGCGCGTGCGTCCTTCGAGAGGGTCACGGCCAGCATCTCCAGCACGATCCGCTGGACGTTGTTCTCCGGCTGCGCCTCGGTCAGCCCGAGGGAGTTGACCTGGACGCCGTACCGGAAACGGCGCTGCTTGGGGTTCTCGATGCCGTACCGCTCGCGCGTGATCTCGTCCCAGATCCGGCCGAACGCCCGCATCTTGCACATCTCCTCGATGAAGCGGACGCCCGCGTTCACGAAGAAGGAGATACGGGCGACGACATCGCCCATGCGCTCCTGCGGCACCTGGCCGCTGTCGCGCACCGCGTCGAGCACGGCGATGGCGGTGGACATCGCGTACGCGATCTCCTGCACCGGCGTGGCGCCCGCCTCCTGCAGGTGGTAGCTGCAGATGTTGATCGGGTTCCACTTGGGGAGGTGCGAGACCGTGTACGCGATCATGTCCGTCGTCAGGCGGAGCGAGGGGCCGGGCGGGAACACGTGCGTGCCGCGGGACAGGTACTCCTTGACGATGTCGTTCTGGGTCGTCCCCTGGAGCCGGGTGATGTCGGCACCCTGCTCCTCGGCGACGACCTGGTAGAGCGCCAGCAGCCACATGGCGGTGGCGTTGATGGTCATCGAGGTGTTCATCTGCTCCAGGGGGATGTCCTGGAACAGCCGGCGCATGTCACCGAGGTGCGAGACGGGCACCCCGACCCGGCCGACCTCGCCGCGGGCGAGGACGTGGTCCGGGTCGTAGCCGGTCTGCGTCGGCAGGTCGAAGGCGACGGACAGACCCGTCTGGCCCTTGGCGAGGTTGCGCCGGTACAACTCGTTGGACGCCTCGGCGGTGGAGTGACCGGCGTACGTGCGCATGAGCCACGGCCGGTCCCTTTCCTTTCGCGCCTGCTCTTCTTGCGCCTGCTCTTCTTGCGCCTGCGGCACGGTCTGACGCTCAGTCATCTGTGACCTCAGATGTTCCGGAAGCGGTTGATGGCGTCGACGTGCTGAGCCCGCTTCTCGTGGTCCCGCACGCCCAGGCCTTCCTCGGGCGCCATGCACAGCACGCCGACCTTGCCCTGGTGGAGGTTGCGGTGCACGTCGTAGGCGGCCTGGCCGGTCTCCTCCAGGGAGTAGACCTTGGAGAGCGTGGGGTGGATCCTGCCCTTCGCGATGAGCCGGTTGGCTTCCCAGGCCTCGCGGTAGTTGGCGAAGTGCGAGCCGATGATCCGCTTCAGCGACATCCACAGGTAGCGGTTGTCGTACTCGTGGTTGTAGCCGGAGGTCGAGGCGCAGGTGACGATCGTGCCGCCCTTGCGGGTGACGTACACCGACGCGCCGAACGTCTCCCGGCCCGGGTGCTCGAAGACGATGTCGACGTCCTCGCCGCCGGTGAGTTCACGGATGCGCTTGCCGAACCGCTTCCACTCGCGCGGGTCCTGGTCGTGCTCGTCCTTCCAGAACTTGTAGTCCTCGGCGGTGCGGTCGATGATCGCCTCGGCGCCCATGGCCCGGCAGATGTCGGCCTTCTGCGCGCTGGAGACGACACAGATCGGGTTGGCGCCGCCGGCCAGCGCGAACTGTGTGGCGTAGCTGCCGAGCCCGCCGCTCGCGCCCCAGACCAGGACGTTGTCGCCCTGCTTCATCCCGGCGCCGTTGCGGGAGACCAGCTGCCGGTACGCGGTCGAGTTCACCAGCCCCGGAGCGGCTGCCTCCTCCCAGCTCAGGTGGTCCGGCTTCGGCATGAGCTGGTTGGACTTGACGAGCGCGATCTCGGCGAGGCCGCCGAAGTTGGTCTCGAAGCCCCAGATGCGCTGCTCGGGATCGAGCATCGTGTCGTTGTGGCCGTCGCTGGACTCCAGCTCGACCGACAGACAGTGCGCGACGACCTCGTCACCGGGCTGCCAGGCGTTGACGCCCGGGCCGGTGCGCAGGACGACGCCCGCGAGGTCGGAGCCGATGATGTGGTAGGGCAGGTTGTGACGCTTGGTCAGCTCGGAGAGCTTGCCGTAGCGCTCCAGGAAACCGAAGGTCGGCAGCGGCTCGAAGATCGAGGTCCACACCGAGTTGTAGTTGACCGAGGAGGCCATCACGGCCACCAGGGCCTCACCCGGGCCGAGTTCCGGCACCGGAACGTCGTCCAGGTGGATCGACTTGCGGGGGTCCTTGTCGCGGGTGGCGAGCCCGGCGAACATCTCCGTCTCGTCCTTGTGCACGGTGATCGCGCGGTACGACTCGGGGAGCGGGAGAGCGGCGAAGTCGGCCGGAGTCGAGTCCGGCGACTGGATCGTGTCCAGGATTTCCTTGACGGTCACGGTGTTGCCTCCGGCGGTACGCGCCCTGAGGGAGGGGCGCTGAGGGTTACTGCTCAGGGTTCTTGGGAAGTGCCGTCGGTTCGGCGGATGGTGCTGTTCGGCAGCGCTTTGTGGCGCAGGAGGTTGCCTGTGACGCAGGCGTCCGGGCGCGCAGTCCATCGGGGCTGCGGGGACAGCCGGCGTACGAAGGGTCTCGGCACGCCGGCCGCCCGGACACCTTCAACGTATGGCACCGCGTGTCACCCCGCAAGGCACTGGGTGCCAGAACTTGCCCTCAGGTGAAAACTTTACGTAACAAATGAGCGATGATCGATCAAATGGGAAGGCAGATGCGGTTTAATGCGACCTTTCCTTCGGTCCGGTGGTACGAGGCCGAGGCGCGGAGGGGGCGCTTCGACGCCCTACGCCCGCTCCTTCAGAGCCTGCTCGATGGTGCGCATCACCTCGTCCAGCGGGGCGTCCGTGCGGGCGACCGTCACCAGTACCTCGCCCTGCGTGGACACCGTCGCCGCGGCCGGCTTCGGGGTCGCGGCACGCCCGGCGCCGATGCCCGTGCCGAACGTCCTCCGCACGATCGCGAAGGCGTGGTCCAGCTGCGCCTCCACGTCGCCCTGGCCTCCGGCCCGCAGCCAGCGCCGCAGCACGTGATTGTGGGCGGTGACGACGGCGGACGCGGCGACCTCCGCCAGCAGCGGGTCGTCGTTGGCGTCGTCGTCGTGCGCGTGCTCGTCGAAGTGGCCCAGGAGATAGCGGGTGAAAAGGCGCTCGTAGCGGGCCACCGACGCGATCTCCGCCTCCCGCAGGGTGGGCACCTCGCGCGTGAGCTTGTAGCGGGCGACCGAGATCTCCGGCCGGGCCGCGTACATCCGCATGACTTCCTTGATGCCGCGGCACACCGTGTCGAGCGGGTGCTCGTGCGCCGGTGCGGCGTTGAGGACCGCCTCGGCACGGATCAGGGTGTCGTCGTGGTCGGGGAAGATCGCCTCTTCCTTGGAGCGGAAGTGACGGAAGAACGTACGGCGGGCGACCCCGGCCCGGGCCGCGATCTCGTCGACGGTGGTCGCCTCGTACCCCTTGGCCGCGAACAGTTCCATCGCCGCTGCCGCCAGTTCCCGGCGCATCTTGAGCCGCTGGGCCGCGGCACGGCTGCCCGCGGCGCTCTCCGGCGCGTCGGGCGGCGTGGCTGGTGTACGTGAGGGCTTGGCGGGCTGGGACATGACCCGAACGTACTGCATGTGCGCAGCTTGATGCGCATGTCCCCGGCTTCTGCCGCCCGCCGGGCCCTGGTTGCTGCCGCCTGACGGGCCCTGGTTGCTCGCGCCCGCTGGCCCCTGGTTGCTCGCGCCCGCTGGCCCCTGGCTGCTCGCGCCGGCCCGGCCCTGGTTCGCCCCGTCGGCCCTTTCCCCGTTTCCCGCGTCGGCCCGTCCCCCGTTTCCCGCGTCGGCCCGTCCCTCGTTTCCCCCGCCCTGGACGGGCGGGGGAAACGCAGCCGGATCGAGCAGGCCGCCCCAGTCCTCGGCGTCCCGGAACCGGTCGCCGGGGCGATCAGCGCCGGGCATATTCGCGGAAGCCGCGGCCCGTCTTGCGGCCGAGGCAGCCCGCGGCCACCAGGTGCTCCAGGAGCGGCGCCGGCGCAAGGCCCGGGTCGCGGAACTCGCGGTGCAGGACCTTCTCGATGGCCAGCGACACATCCAGGCCGACGACGTCCAGGAGTTCGAAGGGGCCCATGGGGTAGCCGCCGCCCAGCTTCATCGCCGCGTCGATGTCGTCAAGAGACGCATAGTGTTCCTGCACCATCTTGACCGCGTTGTTGAGGTACGGGAAAAGCAGCGCGTTGACGATGAAGCCGGCTCGGTCACCGCAGTCCACCGCATGCTTCTTGATCTTGACGCAGACCTCGTGAACCGTTGAGTGGACGTCTTCGGCCGTCAGGACCGTACGGACCACCTCGACCAGCTTCATCGCCGGTGCCGGGTTGAAGAAGTGCATGCCGATCACGTCCTGCGGACGTGAGGTCGCGCGGGCGCAGGCGACGACCGGCAGCGAGGAGGTCGTCGTCGCGAGGACGGCGCCCGGCTTGCAGACCTTGTCCAGCGTCGCGAACAGCTGCTGCTTGACCGCCAGATCCTCGGCGACCGCCTCGACGGCCAGGTCGACGTCGGCGAAGGAGTCGTAGGAGTCGGCCGGGGTGATCCGCTCCAGCGTCTGCGCGGCGGCCTCCGCGGTCATCCGGCCCTTGTCGACAGAGCGGGAAAGCGACTTGCCGATACGGGCCTTGGCGGCCTGCGCCTTCTCCTCGCTGCGGGCGGCGAGGACGACCTCGTACCCGGCCTTGGCGAAGACCTCGGCGATCCCGGACGCCATGGTGCCGGAACCCGCGACACCGACGCGGCGGACCGGTCGGCCGGGGACGTCCAGGCCGCCGGGCAGCGGGGTGAGCGCGTCGCGCACGACGGTCGCGCTGCCCGGAGCCTCGTAGGTGTAGAAGCCGCGGCCCGACTTACGGCCGGTCAGGCCCGCCTCGCTGAGCTGCCTGAGGATCGGGGCGGGGGCGTGCAGCCGGTCGTGGGAGGCCGCGTACATGGCCTCCAGGACCGTGCGGGCCGTGTCGACGCCGATCAGGTCGAGCAGGGTGAGCGGGCCCATCGGCAGGCCGCAGCCGAGCTTCATCGCGGCGTCGATGTCCTCGCGGGAGGCGTACTTGGCCTCGTACATCGCGGCGGCCTGGTTGAGGTAGCCGAACAGCAGCCCGTCCGCGACGAATCCGGGCCGGTCGCCGACCGCGACGGGGTCCTTGCCGAGGTCCAGGGCGAGGTTCGTGACCGCGTCGACCGCGGTGGGCGCGGTCAGCACGGACGAGACCACCTCGACCAGGCGCATCGCCGGGGCCGGGTTGAAGAAGTGCAGGCCCAGCACGCGTTCCGGGTGGGCCGAGTCGGCGGCCAGCCGGGTGACCGAGAGGGCGTTGGTGCCGGTCGCCAGGATCGTCCCGGGCCGGACGATCGCGTCGAGCTCACGGAAGATCTGCTGTTTGATCTCGTACGACTCCGGAGCCACCTCGATCACCAGCTCCGCGTCGGCCGCGGCCCGCAGGTCGGCGGAGGTGCGGACGCGGGCCAGCAGGTCGGCGCGCTCCTGCTCGGTCAGCCGGCCGCGCTCCACCGCGCGGGCGGTCGAGGACTCCAGGGCGGCGACGGACCGGGCGGCGGCGGCCTCGCTGATGTCGATGCCGACGACCTCGCGGCCGGCCTTGGCGAGGACCTCGGCGATGCCGGTGCCCATCGTGCCGAGGCCGACGACGGCAATGGTCTTGAGCGGGGACAGAGGGGTGTCGGACAGGGGAGTGGCCATCGCGGGACTCCAGGAATGAGGGTGACGACTGGGAGCGCGACCGGGTGCGCCAAGAGGCGCACGCCGGTTGCCGGTTGAGGAGTGCGGGTGTTGCCGGGCTGCCAGGTGCCTGTTCTGGCGCACACGCCCGGTGCCGTCACCGCGGGCGTGCACACGCCCGGGGAGCGGCGGATCGACCGGCCCTGTCCCGGAACCGGGTCCTGCTGAGGTACGCGATGTACCGAACCGACCAGCACTCACGACGGCTGCGTCACCAGGCCGTCATCAGCATGTCCGCGAGTGGGTGACTCGCTCGTCTGAGCTTAACCCGCGGGTAACGAGCGCGCCAGCCCCTGAGTTTGTGATGTAGGTCCCGGCGCGACGGCGGCGCGTCTACGCTCGCCCTCATGGACGAAGAGTTGCGATCAGTCACGGAGCGCTTACGGCGGGAGTCCGCGGCATCGGCGGCCTACGAGCATCTCGTGGCGACCGACGACCACGACGAACTGGCCGCTGTGCTCATCGCGCCCGGCCAGCCGCTGTGGGCCAGGGAGCTGGCGGCCTTCCGGCTGGGGCTGGCCGGTGACCGCCGCGCCTTCGAGGCTCTCGTCCTCCTCCTCAACCACCGCGACCCGCAACGCTGCGCCGCCGCCGCCCACGCCCTCGCCCGCCTCGGCGACCCCCGCACGGCGCGGGCAGCGGCGGCCCTCGCCACCAACGAACTTCGCGTCGCCTACGCCCTGCACCCGGTACGTCTCCTCACCGAACTCCGCGCCCCCGAATCCGTACCCGCCCTCATCACCACCCTGGAACGCCGTCTCAGCCCCCACGATCCGTACCGCAAGGTCGCCCTCGCCTGCGTGGCGGGCCTCGGCGCACTCGGCGACCCGCGCGCCAGACCCGTACTGAAGGAAGCCCTCGCGCACCCAGCCCTCGCGGAGGCGGCGGTCCGGGCGCTGGCGCGGATCCCCGTCTGACAACGCCCCGCCCCCGACGGTGCGCTCAGCCGCGGAAGCCGAGCATGCCGTGCAGTGTCGTGCCGCGGGATGCGGTCGACGCCGAGGTCAGCGGCTTGGGATCGGGCAGCGCGGCGCACACCGCGTCGGCCTCACCGCTGCCGCGCGGCACCGTGCCGTCGGTCAGATAGGCCGCCAGGTACTCGTCCAGACAGGCGTTGCCGCTCAGCGAGATGCCGTGGTTTCCGCCGCCCTGCTCGACCACGAGGCTGGAGCCGCGCAGCAACCGGTGGACCGTCACGCCGCCTTCGTACGGGGTGGCCGCGTCGTCGGTCGCCTGGAACAGCAGCACCGGCGGCAGCTTGTCGTTGCTGACGTCCACGGGTTCCAGCGAGTCCGTCGGCCAGAACGCGCACGGTGCGTTGTACCAGGCGTTGTTCCAGGTCATGAACGGTGCCTTCTGGTACACAGCCCAGTTGTCCTCGCGCCACTGGTTCCAGTCGCGCGACCAGTCCGCGTCACGGCACTGCACCGACGCGTAGACGCTGTAGCCGTTGTCGCCCGCGGGGTCGATGGCGGCGAAGTTCTCGTACGCCTCCACCAGCGGGTCGGCGTCCTCGTCGTTCACGTAGGCCGCGAACGCCTCCGCCAGATCGGGCCAGTAGCCGTTGAAGTAGCCGCCCGGGAGGAAGGTGTCCTCCAACTCGGAGGCGCCCACCGTCCCGTCGGCCGGCTTCTCGGCCAGTGCCGCCCGCATCGCGTACCACTTGGCTTCGACCTCGGCCGGGTCGGTGCCGAGCTTGTAGGTCGAGTCGTTTTCGGCGACCCAGGCCATGAAGGCGCGGTGGCGGTCGTCGAAGGCGTAGTCCTGGGCGAGGTTGTCCTCGTACCAGACGCCCGTGGGGTCGACGACCGAGTCCAGGACCAGACGCCGTACGCGCTGCGGGAAGAGCTTGCCGTAGACCGCGCCCAGATAGGTGCCGTACGAGTAGCCGAAGTAGTTGATCTGCTTGGCGCCCAGGGCCCGCCGGATCGCGTCCATGTCCCGCACGGCGCTGACCGTGTTCATGTACGGCAGCACATCCGCGTACTTCCGGCCGCAGGACTTGGCGAAGGACTCGGCGCGGGCGAGGTTGGCCTTCTCGATCGCCGGTGAGCTGGGCACGGAGTCCGGCCGCACCGGGTTGAAGTAGCCGGGCGAGCAGTCGAGGGCGGGCTTGCTGGCGCCCACGCCGCGGGGATCGAAGCCTATGACGTCGTACTGGGCGGCGACCTCCTTCGGCAGTGCGGAGGCGACGAATCCGGCGAGCGTCAGGCCGCTGCCGCCGGGGCCGCCGGGGTTGACCAGCAGCGGGCCCTGGTACTTCTTCGCGGTGTGCGGGACGCGGGACAGGGCGAGGGTGATCTGGCGCCCGTGCGGGTTCGCGTGGTCGAGCGGCACCTTGAGGGACGCGCACTGGAGCGTCGGATAGTCGGTGGTACCGCACTTCTTCCAGGTGAGCTTCGCGGCGGGTGCGGTGTCCGCGGTCCGCGGGGCACTCGCGTCGGCGGGGACGGCCGTGACGGTCCCGGCCATGACGACGGCGGCGCCGCACAGCACGGCTGCGCGTTTTCTCATGGAGTCCTCCCAGGACGGAGGGGTTTGGGGCCGCGAGGGTCACGGTCCACGCCGCATCGTCCCGGAAAGCGCCCCCGGAAGAACGCGTTCTGGCAAGACTTGACCCGATCGGGTCGCGAGATGCGCCAGAACGCTCATAAATCAGCGAAAGTTGGGTCGATTAGGACAGTTCCGGCACCACGGGCTCAGGCTCCCGGATCTGTCGCGGCATGCCGCCTCCCCGTGACGGATGCGCGGGACTCCGGCATTCGTCATGGGGCAGGCCCCGGCGCCGGATTCGGCCGGTGGCAGGGTGACGAGACTCCCAAGGCCGGGCTCGGTGTAGATCAGGTTCCCCTCCCGCGGACGGCGGTGGACTTTCACCTGGCGCCAACGCGGCGCGTCGGGGGCGAAGTAAACGCGTCACCTGGCAGACGCACCCTCCGCCGGAGGTCCGCAAGCGTCTGGTGGGGCGGGCTTTGTTCTGCGTTGTGACCGCTGTCTAGGAGGCCTGTGGACCACCCGGGGCGGCGGGAGCTCACAGGTCGTCAGAGCGGGTGCGGTCGCGCAGGAGCAGCCACGGTTCAACAGCAGGCCCACGCTCCCGGTCCGTACCTTTGCCGCGGAGGAGTACGGCGTAGGCGGCTATTCCGGCCTTGCTGGGTCCGGGGGCGTCACCTGCGCCCTGCTGGGGCGAGAACGCCCTGGTCATGGCCTTCCAGGCCCTGTCTGCGTGCGGTGCGGCGGGCAATGTGCCTCCCCAGAACTGAATAGGCCGGCCGGGGTTGTCGGCGGATTCCGCTGTGAGGTTCTCCCAGCGCATGACGCCTCCTCGGTAGCGCTGACCCCAAGAATAGAACAAATGTTCCCTTGATCGTGCGACCTTCCTTCGCGGCCACGGAGCGATCGCTTCGGGACCCCGATTTGGGCGGCCGGGGAGCGGGGTGGTTGGCTTGCCCCCACCCCCGAAAAACCAGGTCCTGGAGGAAGTCAATGGCGCAGGTCGAGGCCACTACGGAGCGGGTCGTCGCGGCGGACGCGGAGAAGGTGTTCGACGCCCTCGCCGACTACAGCGGCACCCGCGCGAACGTGCTGCCCGAGCAGTTCAGTGAGTACGAGGTGCGCGAGGGCGGCGACGGCGAGGGCACCCTCGTGCACTGGAAGCTCCAGGCCACCAGCAAGCGGGTGCGCGACTGCCTCCTGGAGGTCAGCGAGCCCACCGACGGCGAGCTCGTCGAGAAGGACCGCAACTCGACGATGGTCACCACCTGGCGGGTCACCCCGGCCGGTGAGGGCAAGTCCCGGGTCGTCGTGCACACCACCTGGAAGGGTGCCGGCGGCATCGGCGGCTTCTTCGAGAAGACCTTCGCGCCCAAGGGCCTCGGCCGGATCTACGACGCGATGCTCGCCAAGCTCGCCACCGAGGTCGAGAAGTGACTCAAGACGCGGGCCGGTAAGGGCCGTTGGCGGCTCACCGGTTCGAGTGGAACTCCTGGCCGACCGGCTTGATGCCGTAACTCGTCGCGCTTGCTCGTAGTTGTCGCTTTTACGCGGGAATTGTGCGGCAGCGCGACGAGGGGAGCGGTACGTGGGCGGGACGACTCCGGTGCAGGACGAACCGGCCCCGGCGCTTTTGCGGACCCCCGCACCGCCACCGCTCCAGGCGGCCGAACTCAGCCCCCGCCGCGTGCGGTTGGTCTTCCTCGGACTGATGCTGGCCCTGCTGCTGGCCGCCCTGGAGCAGATGATCGTCGCCACCGCGCTGCCGAAGATCGTCGGTGAGCTGCACGGCCTGGACAGGATGTCCTGGGCGATCACCGCCTATCTGCTCACCTCGACCGTCGGACTGCCGATCTACGGCAAGCTCGGCGACCTGCTCGGCCGCAAGGGCGTCTTCCAGTTCGCGATCGTCGTCTTCGTCGTCGGCTCCGCGCTCGCGGGCCGGGCCCAGAGCATGGACCAGCTGATCGCCTACCGCGCCGTCCAGGGTGTCGGCGCGGGCGGGCTCATGATCGGCGTCCAGGCGATCATCGCCGACATCGTGCCGCCCCGGCGGCGTGGCCGCTTCATGGGCCTGATCGGCGCCGTGTTCGGCCTCGCCTCCGTCGCCGGGCCGCTGCTGGGCGGCTACTTCACCGACCACCTCTCCTGGCGCTGGTGCTTCTACATCAATGTGCCCTTCGGACTGGTCACGCTCGCCGTCGTCGCCGTCGTGCTGAAGCTGCCGAAGCCCCAGGCCAAGCCCCGGCTCGACATCCTCGGCTGCCTGCTGCTCGCCGCGGCCTCCACCTGCCTTGTGCTGCTGACCAGCTGGGGCGGCACCGAGTACGCCTGGGACTCCCGCGTCATCCTCGGCCTGGCCGCGGGCGCCGCCGTCGCCGCCCTGCTCTTCCTGGCCGCCGAGCACTTCGCGCCCGAACCCCTCATCCCGCTGCGGCTGTTCAAGGACTCCGTCTTCAACGTCACCGGCCTGGTGGGCCTCGTGATCGGTGTCGCGCTGTTCGGTGCGGCCAGCTATCTGCCGACCTTCCTGCAGATGGTCGACGGGGCCAGCGCCACCGAGTCCGGGCTGCTGATGCTGCCCATGATGGGCGGCATCGTCATCGCCTCGATCGTCTCCGGACAGCTCATCAGCCACACCGGCCGCTACAAGATCCACCCCGTCCTCGGCAGCGCCCTCTCCGTCGTCGGCATGTGGCTGCTGTCCCGGCTCGACATCGACACGCCCCGGCTGCACTACAGCATCTGGATGGCCGTCCTCGGCGCCGGCATCGGCATGGTGATGCCCGTCCTGATCCTCGCCGTGCAGAACTCCGTACGCCCCGCCGACCTCGGCACCGCCACCAGCGCCAGCAACTACTTCCGGCAGATCGGCGGCAGCGTCGGCGCCGCCGTCTTCGGCACGCTGTTCGCCGACCGGCTCACCGACGCCCTGGCCGACCGCCTCCCCGCACCCGCGGGCGCCGGGCTGCCCGACCCCGAGTCGATCACCCCGCAGCTCGTCCACGCGCTGCCGCCGGAGCTGCGCGACGCATACATCCGGGCCTACGCCGACGCCATGCCGCGGATCTTCCTGTATCTGGTGCCGGTGCTCGTCCTGGGCCTGTTCATCGCCTTCTTCCTCAAGGAGAGACCCCTGGTGTCCCACAACGCCCCCGCCCCCGAGACGGAAGCCCCGTACGTGCACGCCCCCATCCCGCAGGCCCGCCCCCAGCCTTCGGCCAGGGGGACCTCCACTGCGTCCCGCTCGCCGTACCCGGCCGGCATCCCCGTCTGCGGCACGGTGCAGCACCCCGACGGGACCGTCGTCCCGCGCGCGGCGCTCACGCTCATCGATGTCGCCGGACAGCAGATCGGGCGGGGCGCGAGCGGCGAGGACGGGCGGTACGCGCTGTCCACGCCCGGGTCGGGGTCGTACGTCCTGATCGCGGCGGCGGGCGGCCACCAGCCGCAGGCCGTCTCCGTGACCGTCGGCGAACGCCCCGTCGAGCTGGACGTCGTCCTCGGCGGCGCCGGACGGCTCGCCGGGAGCGTGCTCACCGCCGACGGCACGCCGGTGCGGGAGGCCGGCGTCACGCTGACCAACGTGCACGGCGAGGTGGTGGCCAGCACCCGCAGCGGACGCGAGGGCGGGTACGTCATCGGCGAGCTGGTCGCCGGGGAGTACACCCTCGCCGCCAGCGCGCCCGCCTTCCGGCCCACCGCGCTGCCCGTCACCGTCCAGGCCGCCCGTGAGACCCGCCAGGACGTCGAACTCGCCGGCGGTGCCGTGCTGCGGGGCACCGTGCGGGCGAGCGGCGGCCGGCCCGTCGAGGACGCGCGTGTGACGCTGCTCGACGCGGCGGGCAACGTCGTGGACACCCTGACGACCGGCTCCGACGGAGTGTTCCGGTTCGTGGATCTGTCGAGCGGCGAGTACACCGTCATCGCCGCCGGCTATCCGCCCGTGGCCACCGTGCTCCAAGTGGCGGGCGGCGGACGGACGGAGCGGGACCTCCAGCTGGGGCACGAGGACTGAACCGTCCGGGGGCGCGTGCCCGTGCGCCGGGGCGCTCCGGTCTCATCAATTCCCGTATTGCCGCACATCGTGACCGGTCACCGCCGTACCGTGGTGACGGCACCACAGATCTTGCGGAGCCGTGGGGAGAGAGGGCCGGGGACATGGACCGTGGCACCGAGAGGGACGCACCTCCCAGCCGCGGAGCTGGGGACGGCACGGCGGAGCCCGCCGCTGCCGGACGTATCCCCCTGGCCGTGGTCGTCGTCGACCGCGACGGCCTGGTGTCGCACTGGAGCAGGGGCGCACGGCGGCTGTTCGGCGCCGCCAGGGAGGACGCGATCGGCCGTCCCGCGCTCGACCTGCTCCCCGTCTCCGGCGCCCTCCCCGAGGAGGACGACATCACCCCGTACGGGGGCTACGCGGCGGCGTACGACGGACTCGGACCCGATCTCGAAGCCTCCCTCGACGGGCGGCTGTCCTACCCCGCCGCGGGCCGCGCCCGCCTCGCGATGGCCGAGGACGAGCGGGCGGACGTCCTGTGGTGGGCGTATCCCCTGGTGGGCCCGGGACGGGAGAAGCTGCTGGTGCTGGCGGCCGACGCGGCGGGCCTGCACTCCGACGACGAGGATGCGGTCTTCGAGCGGATCGCCCCCGGCTTCGCCCTGCACACCGACTTCCCCGGCGCCGAGGACCTCGCCCGCCGGCTCCCCGAGATCCTGCCCAGCATGAGCGTCGGCGAGAGCGCCCGGATCGTCGCGCAGATCCTTGAACTGGGCTATCCCATCCTGGAGTTCAGCCAGAACGACCGGGTGCCCGTCACCCCCGACTGGGGCGTGCCCCGGCGGGCCGAGCGCAAGGCACGCCGCGAGCGGGCGGCACGGGCACGGGCCGAAGGTCTGCCCGTGCCGCAGGAGTTGGCCGACGAGGTCGAGGACCTTGAGTACGCCGCCGTACGCGAGCGCCTGGAGTTCCTCAACGAGGTCAGCGGCCGTATCGGCACCTCGCTCGACCTGGCGAAGACCATCGTCGAGGTCAGCCGGGCCGTGGTGCCGCGCTTCACCGATGTCGCCGGCACCTATCTGCGCGAACAGGTCGTCGCCGGCGAGGGGTTCCCGGAGGGCGTGCCGGACACGACGACCATGTGGCACCGGGTCGCCCTCGAACACACCGACGAACCCGGCCGCTGGGACGATGTCGTGCCGGTCGGCGAGGCCATGCCGTTCCCGGCGCACACGCCGTTCTTCCAGTGCATGACCAGCGGTGAGCCCGTCCTCGTGCCGCGCATCAGCGAGCAGCTGGGACACGCCATCGCCTCGCAGTTCGAGAAGCGTGACATCAGGCCGCTGATCACGGGCCGTTCGATGCTGGTCGTACCGCTGAAGGCCCGCAACGTGGTCCTCGGCTTCATGATCCTGCTGCGCCACCCCGAGCGCGTCGAGTTCAACGACATGGACCGGGTCACCGGCGCCGAACTCGCCGCCCGCGCGGGCCTCGTGCTCGACAACGCGCGCATGTACACCTACCAGGAGTCCGTCGCCGAGACCCTCCAGGACAGCATGCTGCCGCACATTCCGCCGCGCATGGCGGGCTGCGACATCGCCACCCGCTATCTGCCGGGCACGCTGCTCGGCCGGGTCGGCGGCGACTGGTTCGACTCGGTGAAGCTGCCCGGCGCGCGCACCGCCCTCGTCGTCGGCGACGTGATGGGCCACGGCCTCAACTCGGCCGCGATGATGGGCCAGTTGCGTACGGCCGTCCAGACCATGGCCGCCCTCGACCTGCCGCCCGCCCAGCTGCTGCGCAACCTCGACGACCTCGCCCAGCGCCTCGGCGACACCTACCTCGCGACCTGTCTGTACGCCGTGTACGACCCGATCGCGAGCGAGCTGCACATCGCCAACGCGGGCCACATCCCGCCGGTGCTGGTCCGCGCGGAGGACGGACGCACCGAGCTGCTCGACCTGCCGACCGGTGCGCCGATCGGCGTCGGCGGGGTGCCGTTCGAGGCGGTGCGCATGCGCGTGGAGCCCGGCGACCGGCTGGTCATGTGCACCGACGGTCTGGTCGAGGTGCGCGGTGAGGACATCGGCGTAGGACTTGCGACCCTGTGCGAGTCGGCCGCTCACCCGGCGGCCTCCATGGACGCCGCCTGCGACACCATCATCCGCGCCCTCGCCGTGACATTCTCAAAAGCGGGTCGCGGCGGCCGCAAGGACGACGTGGCCCTGCTGATGGCCCGGCTGAACGGCATCGAACCCGACGACGTCGCCGAATGGCGGCTCCGCCTCGATCCGTTCGAGGTCGGCCGGGCGCGTGCCGCGGTCCGTGAACAGCTGCACGACTGGGGGCTCGCCCAGCTCGCCCACCCCGCCGAGCTGATGGTCAGTGAGCTGGCCACCAATGCCGTACGGCACTCGCACAGCCGCCCGATCGAGCTGCGCCTGGTCCGCGGGGACACCCTGCTGTGCGAGGTGGACGACGACGACCACGAACTGCCGACCCTGCTGAACACGGGCCCCGGCGACGAGTTCGGGCGCGGTCTGCGCGTGGTCAGCACGCTGGCCCGGGAGTGGGGCACCAGCCGGACCAAGGCGGGCAAGACCGTCTGGTTCGAGCTGACGCTGCCGCGCGCTCCGCTGAGGACGCGGTAATTCACCCGCGGGTCGGTGGGGGCTGGTCGCGCCCGCGCGGCGGTAGCCGCATATCGAGTACAGCCCCGCGCCCCTTTGGGGCGTGAAGGTATGCGCCACGCGCTTGCTGCCGTGACCAGGGCACGATAGACCGTACGCGCCCGTCACTTGCGGCGGGCGGCCGTCGCACCTTGGGGAGTTGGGCATGAGCGTGACGAGTCGGTACCGGGAAGCCTGGGAGGGCTTCTGGCGCGAAGCGCCTGAGGAGCAGGGAGCCGTGTTCTGGGACGCGGAGCCCACGCTGACGGTGGGCGTCCACCTGGCGATCTTCGAGCCGCAGCTGCCCGACCCCAACCTGCCGATGGTGGACCTCGGTTGCGGCAACGGCAGCCAGACCCGCTTCCTCGCCGACCGCTTCCCGCACGTCATCGGCGCCGACCTGTCCGAAGCGGCCCTCGACCACGCCCGGCGCGCAGACCCCGCCGGGCAGGCGACCTACCGGCTGCTGGACGTCTGCGAGAAGCCCGAGGCGGAGGCGCTGCACGCGGAACTCGGCGACACCAACGTCTATCTGCGGGGCGTGCTCCACCAGGCCGAACCCGACGACCGGCAGACACTCGTCGACGGTATCGCCGCGCTGGTCGGGGAGCGCGGCCGGGCCTTCCTCGTGGAACTCTCCGAGGCCGCCCGTCCCGTCCTCATGGGCCTCGCCCAGAGCCCCGCGGGGCCGCCGCCCAAGCTCGCCCCCGTCTTCCGGCACGGCATCGCACCCGGTGAGGTCGCCGACGACGCCGTGCCCGTGTATCTGAACGCGGCCGGTCTGACGGTCCTGGCCGGCGGGGAACTCCCGCTGATCACCACCGAGTTCGCGGCCGACGGCACCCGGATCGAGCTGCCGTCGAAGTGGCTGGTGGCGGGGCGCTCGGCCTGACGGGCGGGCGGTCGGCCGTCCGGCTGCGGCGGGATGCTCCGGCGTGACGCCCTTGAGCGGGAGGCCGCCTGCGCCCGCGGCCGGTACGTATATGCCGTACCGGCCGCGAGCGCAGGCGGTGAGGATGACGACGCGGGCGGCAGGCTCTGGGCGCCGTCGAGGATCTGGCGCGTCCCTCCAGCCCGTCGCCTCCAGCCCGTCGGTCCCGGGCATCCGGACGTCCATGAGGACGACGTCCGGGAAGGTGCGCTCGCTGTACCGCCGCGACCGCACTGCTGACGCCGGCCGGCGTGCTGGGCGCTGTCGTCGGGAGGCGGGGGGTCGTGCGGGAGGGTTGTTGTGCGGGAGAGGTGAGAGCCGGCACGCTCGGGCGGGCGGTGACGGCGGGTGGTCCGGGTGGCCGCCCCGGACGTGCTGCCGGGCGCCGGAGGGGCGGCGGTGGAGTTCCTGGCCGGTTGCCGTGCCGGCGCGTAGCGTGGGGCGGCATGAAGATCCTCATCAGTGCCGACATGGAGGGCGCCACCGGTGTGACGTGGCCGGACGACGTGATGCCCGGGGCGTCGCAATGGGAGCGGTGCCGGTCGATGTTCACCTCGGACGTCAACGCCGCCGTGCTGGGCTTCTTCGACGGGGGTGCGGACGTGGTCCTCATCAACGAAGCGCACTCGACCATGCGCAATCTGCTTCTCGAACAGCTCGACGAGCGGGCGCAGATGCTCACCGGGCGGCACAAGGATCTCTCCATGGTGGAGGGCGTGCAGCACGGCGACGTCGACGGGATCGCCTTCGTCGGGTACCACGCCGGGGCCGGGATGGAGGGGGTCCTCGCCCACACCTATCTCGCCAACTCCATCACGGGGGTGTGGCTGAACGACGTACCGGCGAGCGAGGGGTATCTCAACGCCCATGTGGTGGCGGAGTACGGGGTGCCCGTCGTCCTGGTCACCGGAGACGACGTGGCCTGCGAGGACGCGCTCGGGTACGCGCCCGGGGCGTTGAAGGTCGCGGTCAAGGACCACGTCTCGCGGTACGCGGCCGTGTGCCGTACGCCGGCCAGGAGCGCCTCCGACATCCGGGCCGCGGCCAAGGAGGCGGCGGCACTCGCGGTGCGTCATGAGCCGGTCAGGGGCGGCCCGTTCACCGTCGCCGTCGAGTTCGACGCCGAGCACCTGGCGATGGCGGCCACCGTGGTGCCGGGCGTGGCACGGATCGGGCCGCGGAAGGTGGCGTACACCAGTCGGACCATGTATGAGGGCATCCGTACCTTCAAGGCGGTCACCACGATCGTCTCGGCCGCGGTGGAGGAGCAGTATGGCTGACCAGCAGGCGCTGGACGAGGTCGTCCGGTTCACGTCCGACCTCATCCGCATCGACACCACCAACCGCGGGGGCGGCGACTGCCAGGAGCGGCCCGCCGCGGAGTACGCGGCCCGGCAGCTGGCCGGGGCGGGTCTGGAGCCGACGCTGCTGGAGCGCACCAAGGGCCGTACGAACGTGGTCGCCCGGATCGAGGGCACGGATCCTGCCGCGGACGCGCTGCTCGTGCACGGGCACCTGGACGTCGTACCCGCCGAAGCCGCCGACTGGAGCGTGCACCCGTTCTCCGGGGAGATCCGCGACGGCGTCGTCTGGGGGCGGGGTGCGGTCGACATGAAGAACATGGACGCGATGATCCTCGCGGTCGTGCACGCCTGGGCGCGGGAGGGCGTACGGCCGCGGCGGGATCTCGTCATCGCGTTCACCGCCGACGAGGAGGCGAGCGCGGAGGACGGCTCCGGGTTCCTCGCCGACCGGCACCCCGGGCTCTTCGAGGGCTGCACCGAGGGCGTCAGCGAGTCGGGGGCGTTCACCTTCCATGACGGCGGCGGGCGCCAGATCTACCCCATCGCGGCAGGTGAACGCGGCACCGGCTGGCTGAAGCTCACCGCGCGCGGGCGGGCCGGACACGGCTCAAAGGTGAACCGGGAGAACGCGGTGACCCGGCTCGCCGCCGCCATCGCCCGGATCGGCGACCACGAGTGGCCGCTCCGGCTGACGCCGACGGTCGGTGCCGCCCTCACCGAACTCGCCGCGCTCTACGGCATCGAGGCCGGCCTCGACGACGTGGAAGGGCTGCTGCAGAAGCTCGGCCCCGCGGCCAAGCTGGTGGAGGCCACCGTACGCAACAGCGCCAACCCGACGATGCTGGACGCCGGTTACAAGGTCAACGTGATCCCGGAGGAGGCCGTCGCATTCGTCGACGGACGGTATCTGCCGGGCGGCGAGGACGAGTTCCGCGCGACCCTCGACCGGCTCACCGGACCGGACGTGGACTGGGAGTTCCACCATCGCGAGGTGGCCCTCCAGGCGCCCGTGGACTCACCGACGTACGCGAGGATGCGTGCCGCCGTCGAGGAGTTCGCGCCCGAGGGGCATGTGGTGCCGTACTGCATGTCCGGCGGCACGGACGCCAAGCAGTTCTCCCGGCTCGGCATCACCGGCTACGGTTTCGCCCCGCTGAAGCTCCCCGAGGGCTTCGACTACCAGGCTCTCTTCCACGGTGTCGACGAGCGGGTCCCGGCCGAGGCGCTGCACTTCGGCGTCCGTGTCCTGGACCGCTTCCTGCGGACGGCCTAGCGGCATGGAGCTGGCATTCGGTTCGTGGCCGTCCCCCATCGACGCCGCCCTCGCCGCCGCCCACGACGGGCACCCCGAGTACGTCGGCTTCGTGGGCGACGAGGTCTGGTGGACCGAGCCACGGCCCGCCGAGGGCGGCCGGCGCACGCTGGTGAGGCGTCTCGCCGACGGCAGAGAGGAGTCGGTGCTGCCCGCGCCGTGGAACGTGCGCAGTCGGGTCATCGAGTACGGCGGACAGCCCTGGGCCGGTGCCGCCGGACCGCTCGTCGTGTTCGTCGACTTCGCCGACCAGCGGCTGTACCGGTACGAGCCGGGCGGCGAGCCGCGTCCGCTGACGCCGGCCGGACCGCGGTGGGCCGAGCCGCGGATGCGGCTGGACGCCGGTGAGGTGTGGTGCGTGATGGAGGAGTTCACCGGCGACGCGCCCACCGACGTACGCCGGGTGCTCGCCGCGGTGCCGCTGGACGGTTCGGCGGCCGAGGACCGGGACGCCGTACGGGAACTCAGCGACGGCCGGCACCGGTTCGTGACCGGGCCGCGGATCTCCCCGGACGGGCGGCGCGCGGCCTGGCTCGCCTGGGACCATCCGCGGATGCCGTGGGACGGCACGGAACTCGTGGTCGCCGAGGTGGCGGACGGTGTCTTCCGTGCGGCGCGCACGGTCGCCGGCGGCCCCGAGGAGTCCATCGCCCAGGTGGACTGGGCACCCGACGGCTCCCTGCTGTACGCGAGCGACCGCTCCGGCTGGTGGAACCTCTACCGCGACGGCCGTCCGCTGTGTCCGCGCGAGGAGGAGTTCGGCGGGCCGCTGTGGAAGCTCGGCCACCGCTGGTTCGCCCCGCTGGAGAACGGACTGATCGCCGTCGTGCACGGCCGCGGGGCCACCGCGCTCGGGATCCTCGACCCGGAGACCGGCGAGGTCGTCGACGCCGCGGGCCCCTGGACCGAGTTCGCGCCCACGCTCGCGGCGCACGGCGAGCGAAGCGAGGTGGGGGTCCCCCCGTCCGAAGGGTGGGGGAGGATCGTCGCCGTCGGGGCGAGTCCGCGCACGGCGTACGAGGTGGTGGAGCTGGACGCCGTCCCCCACGCTCGAACAACCTCGCGCGGGGGCGCCCCCGTCGGCCGGGCCCGGGTGGTCGGTGCCGCGCACGAGAACTCGGTCGACCCCGCCTACTACCCCGAGCCGCACATCCGCACCTTCACCGGACCGGCCGGACGGGAGATCCACGCGCACGTCTACCCGCCCCACCACCCCGCGTGCGTCGCGCCCGGCGACGAGCTGCCGCCGTACGTCGTCTGGGCGCACGGCGGGCCCACCAGCAGGGCACCGCTCGTGCTCGACCTGGCGATCGCCTACTTCACCTCGCGCGGCATCGGGGTCGCCGAGGTCAACTACGGCGGCTCGACCGGATACGGACGGGCCTACCGGGACCGGCTGCGCGAGCAGTGGGGCGTGGTCGACGTCGAGGACTGCGCGGCCGTCGCCCTGGCCCTCGCCGACGAGGGCACCGCGGACCGTGACCGGCTCGCCATCCGGGGCGGCAGCGCGGGCGGCTGGACGGCGGCCGCGTCGCTGGCCACGACCGACGTCTACGCCTGCGGCACGATCATCTACCCGATCCTCGATCTGACCGGCTGGGGATCGGGGGAGACCCACGACTTCGAGTCGCAGTACCTGGAGTCGCTGGTCGGGCCGCTCGCCGAGGTGCCCGCGCGGTACGCGGTGGGGGCACCTCCCAGGCCCTTAAGGCACTGGGGGAGGTCGCCCGCCGAGCACGCCGACCGGATCACCGCGCCCTTCCTGCTGTTGCAGGGCCTGGACGACGTGATCTGCCCGCCCGCGCAGTGCGAACGCTTCCTGGCCCGCCTGGAGGGCCGCCGTGTGCCGCACGCCTATATCGCCTTCGAGGGGGAGGGGCACGGCTTCCGGCGGGCCGACACCATGATCCGCGCCCTGGAGGCCGAACTCTCCCTGTACGCACAGGTCTTCGGGCTGCACCCGCCCGGCGTCGACACCCTGGAGCTCCGCACGTGAAGCAGCTCGTACGTCCGTCCCGGCTGGCCCCCGGCGCCCGCGTGGCCGTCGTCGCGCCCAGCGGACCCGTGGCCGAGGAGCGACTGCAGGCCGGCCTTGACGTGCTGCGCGGCTGGGACCTCGAACCGGTCGTCGCACCCCATGTCCTGGACCGGCACGGCGAGTTCGGCTACCTCGCGGGCACGGACGCGCACCGGGCCGCCGATCTGCAGGCCGCCTGGTGCGATCCGTCGGTGGCCGCCGTACTGTGCGCCCGCGGCGGCTACGGGGTCCAGCGGATGGTCGACCTGCTGGACTGGGACGCGATGCGCGCGGCCGGGCCGAAGGTGTTCGTCGGCTTCAGCGACATCACCGTGCTGCACGAGGCGTTCGCCACCCGGCTGGGGCTGGCGACGCTGTACGGGCCGGCCGCCGCGGGCGTCGACTTCATCAAGAACACCCGGGCCCAGGACCACTTGAGAGCCACCCTCTTCGCCCCCGAGACGGTCCGCCGCATCGCGTCCCGCGGCACCCCCCTGGTCCCCGGACGGGCCCGGGGTGTCACCTACGGCGGATGCCTCAGTCTGCTCGTGTCCGACCTCGGCACACCGCACGCCCGCACCGATGCCCGTGGTGGGCTGCTGATGATCGAGGACGTCGGCGAGCAGGCGTACCGGATCGACCGGATGCTGACCCAGCTCCTGCGCGCGGGACGCCTCGACGGCGTCACCGCAGTCGCGCTGGGCTCGTGGCACGGATGCGGTCCCTACGACGCACTGCGCGCCGTCTTCGCGGACCGGCTCGGCGGACTGGGCATCCCGGTCGTCGAGGAGTTCGGGTTCGGCCACTGCGACGGGGCGCTGACCGTGCCCTTCGGCCTGGCCGCCGGACTCGACGCCGACGCGGGCACCTTGACGCTCGACGAACCGGCGCTGAACTGAGCGGACCGGATGGTGCACCGGCCGGCTGGTCGCACCGGTTCGTGTCCGCGATGTCACGAAGAGCTTCACCGCGACGCTGCCGGCTGAGCGAGCGCTCGCTCGCCCGGCCTGTGCGGGGTGCTCACCGTGCGTACAGGGCGGGTGCGGACCATGCTGGTCATATGAGTCCGACGACAAGGGAGAGGGGCGGCAAGGCGCGCGCGAAGGGCGGCGGTGTGCGAGGGGCCATGACCCCGGCCCGGATCACCGTCCTGGTGCTCGTCGTCCTCGCCCTGATCTTCATCTTCGAGAACACCCGCACCACCGAGATCCGGCTGCTGATCCCCGAGGTGTCGATGCCGCTGTGGATGGCACTGCTCGGCACGGGAATCATCGGCGGGCTGTGCGGTGCCTATTTCATGAGACGGCGACAGTAGCCCGGCGGCAGGAGGCCCGTCGTAGGGTGGCGGGATGCCGCACACCGCATCCCGCCACCTCGCCGAAGGCCCTCGTGTGGGCATACGCCACTTCACCCACGACGATGCCGCCGAGTTCACCGCACGCGCCCGGGAGAGCAAGGACCTGCACCACCCGTGGCTCTTCCCGCCGGACAGCCCGCAGGCCTACGCCACCTACGCGGGCCGGCTGATCGAGGACCCCACCAAGGCGGGCTTCCTGGTCTGCGAGAGGGACGGCGGGGCCATCGCCGGATTCATCAACATCAACAACATCGTCCAGGGCGCCTTCCTGTGCGGCGCCCTCGGCTACGGCGCCTTCGCGCACGCGGCCGGGCGGGGGCTCATGCGCGAGGGCCTGAACCTGGTGGTCGGCCACGCCTTCGGGCCGATGCGGCTGCACCGGCTGGAGATCAACGTCCAGCCCGCCAACACCGCGTCCATCGCCCTGGCCCGCGCCTGCGGCTTCCGCCTGGAGGGCTTCTCGCCGGACTTCCTCTACATCGACGGGGCCTGGCGGGACCACGAACGCTGGGCGATCACCGCCGGGATGCGGGTTTCCGGTCGGCCCTGAGCACCGTCCTCGCCGCGAGGTGCCTCAGCCGCGGCGGTCCACGTACTCGTAGATCGCGCCGTCCGGATGCATCACGATCATGTTCCGGCCCACCGGTGTCGTCACCGGGCCCGCGACGATGTGCGCGCCCAGCTCGGTGAGGACCTTGTGGGCCTCGTCGACGTCCGTGACGGCGATCGTCGCCGCGACCTTGCGCAGCACCTCCAGCTCCGATTCCGGCCCGCTCATCAGCAGGAAGCAGCCGACGGCGGCCACCTGGACACCGCCGCGCTCGAAACGGAGGGCTCTGCCGCCCGCGAGGCGTTCGTAGAAGGGGACCGCGGTCTCCAGGTCGTCGACGCAGACGCGCAGCGTGGCTCCCAGAATGTCCATGCGCACGAGCCTAGTTGGGACGGCCGGGACGCGGAGATCCTTTCGCCCGATCTCCCCGCCCCGGCCACCAAGTCAGCCCATCACCGCTGGGCGTTACGCACACCGGCCCGCGGGTACCCGGCGGCCATGGACCGCTTGGATCATCTGGAGCACTTGGACAAGGAACTGGTCGACGAACTGGCGCAGGTGGCGCGGGAGACCGTACGCGACGAACTGCGTCAGCAGACCCGCAAGCAGCGCCGCACGGCCGTCCTGTACGCCGCGTCCGGCGCCGCCGCCCTGTACGCGGGCGCGGCCCTCGCGCTCGCCCTGGGCCTGGCCCTCGCCACCGGACTGCCGGACTGGGCCGCGGCGCTGATCACCGCGGTGATCCTGGGCGTCGTGGCCTATGCGCTGCGCGGCTCCGCCCGGCCGTCCGCGAACCGGCCGACGCCGGAGCGCGAGGCCGAACGTGCCGCCGGACGCGAACGTGCCCTCGGCGGCATGGCGCCGGGCAGCGCGGCTGCGCCACCCTATCCGCCGGTGCCGCCCGGCACGCCAGGGGCCGGGATACCGCCCGCCGCGCCGCGTCCCGACGACATCGACCCCGAGCAGCCGCACCACAGGGCGTGATGCCCCATGCGTATGCCGTCGCGGAATCCGCTGTCGAAGGGCGGCAGGGCCGTCGTGGTCACCGGGGCCAGCGGCGGCGTGGGCCGGGCCGCGGCTGTGGCCTTCGCCGCGCGGGGCGACCGGGTCGCCCTGCTGGCCCGGGGGCGCGAGGGCCTGGCCGCGGCGGCCGATGAGGTGCAGCGCGCCGGTGGCCAGGCTCTCGTCGTCACCGTCGACATGGCCGACCCCAAGGCGGTGGAGGACGCCGCGCAGCAGGTCGCCGACGCCTTCGGGGGCATCGACGTATGGGTCAACAACGCCTTTGCCGGGGTCTTCGCACCGTTCACGGAGATCACCGCGGACGAGTTCCGGCGGGTGACCGAAGTGACGTATCTGGGCTGTGTGTTCGGAACCCGGGCGGCGCTGCGGCACATGCTGCCGCGGAACCGGGGGACCATCGTGCAGGTCGGTTCCGCGCTCGCCTACCGGGGGATTCCGCTGCAGTCCGCGTACTGCGGCGCGAAGCACGCGATACAGGGGTTCAACGAGTCGCTGCGGTGCGAGCTGCTGCACGAGGGGAGCCGGGTGCGTACCACGATGGTGCAACTGCCGGCGGTCAACACCCCGCAGTTCGACTGGGTGTTGAGCCGGATGCCGGGACCGGCCCGGCCCGTGGCGCCCGTGTACCAGCCGGAGGTGGCGGCGCGGGCGATCGTGCATGCGGCGGGGCACGGGCGGCGGCGGGAGTACTGGGTCGGGGGCTCCACGGTGGCCGCGCTGGTCGCCAACGCGGTCGCTCCCGGACTGCTGGACCGCTACCTGGCCCGCACCGGATTCGACGCCCAGCAGGACAAGGGCGAGCACCGCGACCCCGGCAACCTGTGGACCCCGGCCGACGGGCCGCACGGGCGGGACTTCGGGGCGCACGGCCGGTTCGACGCGGAGTCCCACGCGGACAGCCCCCAGGAGTGGCTCTCCACGCAGCGCGGCCGTATCGGTACGGCGCTCACCGCGGGCGCCGGGATCCTGGCCGCCCGCAAACTGGCCAGCCTGGTCAGCCGACCGGTCACGCGACCCTGAACTCCTCCACCTCGTCCGTCCGCAGCGTCAGGCCGTGCCCCACCCCGCGCAGCGGTCGCACCGAGCCGCCCGTGGGGTCCAGGGCGCCGTCGAAGAACATGTCCTCGATGCGGACGTGGTCGTGGAACCACTCGATGTGGCGGAGGTTGGGAATCGCGGCGGCTGCGGCGGCGTGGGCGTGGGGGGCGCAGTGGGTGGAGACCTCCAGGCCGTGGGCGTGGGCCAGGGCGGCGGCCCGGAGGAACTCGGTGAGGCCGCCGCACCGGGTCGCGTCGACCTGGAGGCAGTCGACCGCGCCGGCCGCGATCATGCGGGCGAAGTAGGGGAGGTCGTAACCGTATTCACCGGCGGTCACATCGCTGACCAGCGCGTCGCGGACCAGGCGCAGGCCGGTCAGGTCGTCGGAGGAGACCGGTTCCTCGAACCAGCCGACCCCGTGCTCGGCGAGCGCACGGCCGACGCGGACCGCCTGCTTGCGGGTGTAGGCGCCGTTCGCGTCGACGTACAACTCGGCGTCGGGGCCGATGACTTGGCGGGCGGCGCGGACGCGGGCCAGATCGCGGGGGACCGCTCGGCCCCAGCTCTCGCCGATCTTCATCTTGACCCGAGGGATGTGCTGCCCGTGCACCCAGCCGTTCAACTGGGCGGCCAGATGCGTGTCGTGGTACGTCGTGAACCCGCCGCTGCCGTAGACCGGCACCTGCTCGCGGGCGACGCCCAGCAGCCGGGCCAGCGGGAGTTCCAGGAGCCGGGCCTTGAGGTCCCACAGGGCGATGTCGACCGCGGAGATCGCGCACGCGGCGATGCCGGGCCGTCCGGCGTTGCGCACGGAGCGGCACATCGCGGTGTGCACGGCGGGGATGTCCAGGGCGCTGCGGCCCTCGACCAGCGGAGCGAGGTGCCTGCTCAGGAAGTCGCCGACCGCCGCCGGACCGTAGGTCCAGCCCGTGCCGGTCGCGTCACCGGCCGTCACCTCGGCGATCACCACCGTCGTCGCGTCCCATGCCAGCGTGCCGTCGGCCTCGGGTGCGTCCGTCGGCACCGTGTACACCGACACCACGGGCCGGTGGAGTTTCATCGCTGACTCGCCCCCGTACCGATCAGCGGCCGGCCTGCTGGAGCTGCGGCAGCACTTTCGTACGGTAGAAGTCGAAGAAGCCGCGCTGGTCCGGGCCGATCTGGTTGACGTAGATCCGGTCGAAGCCCGCCTCGTCGAACGCGGTGAGCGCGGCGACGTGTTCGTCGACGTCGTCCCCGCACACCGACTGCTCGCGCACCGTCTCCTCGCTGATCAGCGGCTCCAGCTGCTCGAAGTGCTTGGGGGAGGGCAGGATCTGGCCCATCTCGCCGGGCAGCAGCCGGTTGGACCACAGCCGGTGGACGGTGTGTACGGCCTCGTCGCGGTCGGCGCCGTAGCAGACCTTCGTGCCGCCGCTGACCGGCTTGCCGCCCCGCCGCCGATGGGGGTGCCCCCACGCCCTTAAGGCAGTGGGGGAGGAAGTTCTCGATGAGCGCGTCGTCCGGCATCATCGTGATGTAGCCGTCGCCCACGCGGGCCGCGAGCGCGGTCGCCGCTGGTCCGAAGCCGGAGACGTCGATCGGCACGGGCTCGTCGGGCACGGTGTAGAGGCGGGCGTTCTCGACCTTGTAGTGGGTGCCGTAGTGGCTGACCTCCTCGCCGGTGAAGAGCCGCCGCATCACCTGGATCGCCTCCTCCAGCATCTCCATCCTCGCCTGCTCGACGAGATCTGCGGGGCCGCACTCCTCGCACGACAGGAAGTAGCCGTACTCGGGCATGGGGAGGACACCTCCGGGGGCGGGGTGGGGCGGGTCGGTCAAGGCGGGTCGGTCGCTCGCCGGGTATCCCTGGCCATGGGGGCGAAACGCGCGCACCGCCGCGTTTGGGGGCGCTGACCAGGGGGACGCGGAAAACCTCGTACGAGCCCGAAGCGCCGGAGGCGAACCGTGAGTCGACCCCGCATCGTGATCGTCGGTGCCGGTTTCGCCGGGTACCAGGCGGCCCGCACGCTGGCCCGGCACACCCGGCACCGCGCCGAGATCACCCTGCTGAACCCGACCGACTACTTCCTGTATCTGCCCCTGCTGCCCCAGGTCGCCGCCGGCATCCTGGAACCACGCCGGGTCACCGTCTCCCTCTCGGGCACCCTGCCCCGGGTGCGACTGGTGCTCGGCGAGGCCGACGGCATCGACCTCGACGCGCGTACCGTGCACTACTCCGACCCCGAGGGCGGCGGCGGCACGCTGCCGTACGACCGGCTGGTGCTCGCCGTCGGCAGCGTCAACAAGCTGCTGCCCATCCCCGGCGTCGCCGAGCACGCGCACGGCTTCCGCGGGCTGCCCGAGGCGCTGTATCTGCGCGATCACGTGACCCGGCAGGTGGAGCTGGCGGCCGGCGCGGACGATCCCAAGAGCTGCGCCGCCCGGTGCACCTTCGTCGTGGTGGGCGCCGGATACACCGGCACCGAAGTCGCCGCGCAGGGCCAGCGGTACACGGACGCGCAGGTGAAGGGGCATCCGCTGCGGGACGGGATGCGCCCGCGCTGGCTGCTGCTCGACATCGCGCCGCGCGTGCTGCCCGAACTGGACGAGCACCTCTCCCGCACCGCCGACCGGGTACTGCGGCGGCGGGGCGTCGAAGTCCGCATGGGGACCTCGGTGAAGGAGGCGACGCACGACGGAGTCCTGCTGACCGACGGGGAGTTCGTCGAGACACGGACGCTGGTGTGGTGCGTGGGCGTGCGGCCCGATCCGCTCGTCGAGGGCATCGGGCAGCCCTTGGAACGCGGGCGGCTGATCGTCGACCCGTACCTGCAAGTGCCGGGCCGGCCCGAGGTGTTCGCCTGCGGTGACGCGGCCGCCGTGCCCGACCTGGACAAGCCCGGCTCCTTCACGCCGATGACCGCACAGCACGCCTGGCGGCACGGCAAGGTCGTCGGTCGCAACGTCGCGGCCTCCCTCGGTATCGGTGAGCGGCGCGTCTACCGCCATCGCTACCTGGGGTTCGTCGTGGACCTGGGCGGCGCGCAGGCCGCCGCCAACCCGCTCGGCGTGCCGCTGGCCGGCCCGCTCGCCGGGGCGGTCACCCGCGGCTACCACCTCGCGGCGATGCCCGGCAACCGCGTCCGGGTCGCTGCCGACTGGCTGCTCGACGCGGTACTGCCGCGCCAGGCCGTCCAGTTGGGGCTCGTACGGTCCTGGTCGGTCCCGCTGGACACGGACTCACCCGAACTGGCGCGGGTACCGGCCCCGGAGGAGAAGGCGGAGAAGACGGAGAAGGCGGAGAAGACGGAGGAGGCCGATCCGCCGGCGGAACCCGTCGAGGCACCGCACAGCTCCGAGCACGCCGAACCACCCGGCCCCGTCAAGCGCCCCGACGACCCCGCGGAAGGAGCCCCATGAACACCGGCGAACTCCAGGAACTCGCCCAGCAGCTGCGCGTCGACAGCGTCCGTGCCGCTGCCGCCGCGGGCTCCGGGCACCCCACCTCCTCGATGTCCGCCGCCGACCTGATGGCGGTGCTGCTCGCCCACCACTTCCGCTACGACTTCGACCGCCCCGCGCACCCCGCCGCCGACCGCTTCGTGCTGTCCAAGGGCCACGCCTCGCCCCTGCTGTACTCCCTCTACAAGGCGGCCGGCGCCCTCGACGACGACGCGCTGCTCGGCTTCCGCACACTGGGCAGCAGGCTCGAAGGACATCCGACGCCCCGGCGGCTGCCCTGGGTCGAGACGGCCACCGGTTCGCTCGGTCAGGGACTGCCCGTCGGCGTCGGCATCGCGTTGGCCGGCAAGCGGCTGGACCGCACCGGATACCGGGTGTGGGTGCTGTGCGGCGACAGCGAGCTGGCCGAGGGTTCCGTGTGGGAGGCCGCCGAGCACGCGGCGTACGAGCATCTGGACAACCTCACCGTGATCGTCGACGTCAACCGGCTGGGCCAGCGCGGCCCCACCCGGCACGGCCACCACCTCGGCGCCTACGCCCGCCGCTTCCAGGCCTTCGGCTGGCACACCGTCGAGATCGACGGCCATGACGTCGACGCGATCGACCGCGCCTACGGTGAGGCGCTGTCGACCACCGGCCAGCCGACGGCGATCCTCGCCCGCACCCTCAAGGGCAAGGGTGTCGAGGCCGTCCAGGACCGCGAGGGCCTGCACGGCAAGCCGCTGCCGGACGCCGACGAGGCCGTCGCCGAACTCGGCGGACGACGCGACCTGCGCGTCCGGGTCCACGAGCCCCCCGCGGCACGGATGCTGCACGCCGTGCCCACCGGGGACCTCGAACTGCCCCGCTGGGACAAGGAAGAAGAGGTCGCCACGCGCGACGCCTACGGGCAGGCGCTCGCCGCGCTCGGCAGCGCGCGCGGAGACGTCGTCGCCCTCGACGGCGAGGTCAGCGACTCCACGCGGGCCGAGTTCTTCGCCAAGGAACACCCCGACCGGTTCTTCGAGTGCTACATCGCCGAGCAGCAGATGGTCGCGAACGCGGTCGGCTTCGCGGCGCGCGGCTGGGTGCCGTACGCGTCCACGTTCGCCGCCTTCCTCACCCGCGCCCACGACTTCGTCCGCATGGCCTCCGTCAGCGGCGCCGGCATCAACCTCGTCGGCTCGCACGCTGGTGTCGCGATCGGGCAGGACGGGCCCTCGCAGATGGGCCTGGAGGACCTGGCGATGATGCGGGCGGTGCACGGCTCGACCGTGCTGTACCCGTGCGACGCCAACCAGACCGCGCACCTCGTCGCCGCCATGGCGGGCCGCGACGGCATCCGCTATCTGCGTACCTCCCGCGGCAAGAGCCCGGTGATCTACGGCCCCGACGAGGAGTTCCCGGTCGGCGGCAGCAAGGTGCTGCGCTCCTCGGATCAGGACCGGATGACGCTCGTCGCGGCCGGCGTCACCGTGCACGAGGCGCTGGCCGCCGCCGACGCGCTGGCGGGCGAGGGCATCGCCGTACGGGTCGTCGACCTCTACTCGGTCAAGCCCGCCGACCTGCCCACCCTGCGCAAGGCGGCCGAGGACACCGGCTGCCTGCTCACCGTGGAGGACCACCACGAGGAGGGCGGCATCGGAGACGCCGTCCTCGCCGCGTTCCTCGACGGCCGGCCCGTGCCGCGGCTGGCGCGGCTCGCCGTACGGTCGATGCCGGGCTCTGCGTCACCTCAGGAGCAGCTGCACGCCGCGGGCATCGACGCCGAGTCGATCGCGGCGGCGGGACGGCTGCTGGTGGAGCAGGCGGTCGTACGATGACCGGCGACGACGCGAGAAGAGTGCGCGCGGGCCGTCGTACGGTCGAGGTGCACCGCCCCGGCAAGGTGCTCTTCCCCGGCGACGGGGATGCCAGGGAGTACACCAAGGGCGACCTCGTCGACTACTACCGGGCCGTCGCCCCGTTCATGCTGCCCCATCTGCGCGGACGCCCGCTGATGCTCCAGCGGCAGCCGGACGGGCTCGACGGTCCCCGGTTCATGCAGAAGAACACCCCCGACCACTACCCGGAGTGGATCACCCGGGTCGAGGTGTCCAAGGAAGGCGGCACCGTCTGCCACACCGTGTGCGACGACACCGCGACCCTGGTGTACCTCGCCGACCAGGCCTGTCTCACCCTGCACCGCTGGCTGTCGCGCACCGGCAGCCTCGACCGGCCCGACCGGATGGTCTTCGACCTCGACCCGGCCGGGGACGACTTCGAGGCGGTGCGGGAGGCCGCCCGGCTGCTGGGCGGACTGCTCGGCGAACTGGAGCTGCCCTCGGCCCTGATGACCACCGGCTCCCGCGGACTGCATGTGATCGTGCCGCTGAACGGACGTCACGGCTTCGACGAGGTACGGGAGTTCGCCCGCGACCTCGCCGACACCCTCGCCGCCGCCCACCCCGACCGTCTCACCACCGCCGCCCGCAAGAAGGACCGCGGTGACCGGCTGTACCTGGACGTCCAGCGCAACGCCTACGCGCAGACCGCCGCCGCGCCCTTCACGGTCCGCGCCAAGCCAGGGGCGCCCGTCGCCATGCCCCTGACCTGGGCCCAGCTGGACGCCCCGGAGCTCGACGCCCGCCACTGGACCATCGCCGACGCCGTCGAGCAGGCCCGCACCGACCCCTGGGGCGGCGCGATGAGGAAGGGCCGCGCCCTGGGACCGGCCCGGCGCAGGCTTGACGCACTGCGTGACTGAAATACGCGGTGCCATGGGTTTGGCCAACGCGTCTGGGGCCACTCGCCGTTCGAGGCGCCCATGACTGATTCACAGAACACACCCAAACCATCAGAAGTGCTGCGCGAGGCACGCACCCAGCTCGCCGAACTCACCGGCATGACCGCGGAGACGGTGTCGTCCTTCGAACAGACCGAGGACGGCTGGACGTTGGAGATCGAGGTCCTGGAACTGGCCCGCGTCCCCGACACGATGAGCCTGCTCGCGAGCTACCGGGTCGATCTCGACCCCCAGGGGCAGCTCACCGGCTACCGGCGCCTTCGCCGTTACGAACGGGGGCGGTCCGACGCGCACAGGCCCGGTGGTCGTTAGGCCCCGCCCGCCCACCGCATCCCAAGACAGATCCCCCGTCACATCCCGAGACACATGCTCAGGCACACCCCCAGGCACACCCCCAGGCACACCCCCAGGCACACCCCCAGGCACACCCCCAGACACATCCCAAGACAACAAGACAAGAAGGAGGAACGGTCGGCATGACCGTTGTCCCGGCACAGCAAGCCGGCGGCGGAGGCGGCACCAGCGGCCTCTACGACGTCCTGGAACTCGTCCTCGACAGGGGGCTCGTCATCGACGCGTTCGTGCGGGTCTCCCTCGTCGGCATCGAGATCCTGAAGATCGACGTCCGCGTCGTCGTCGCCAGCGTCGACACCTATCTGCGCTTCGCCGAGGCGTGCAACCGGCTCGACCTGGAGGCCGGACCGCGCAAGAGCCCCGGCCTGCCCGACGTCGTCGGCCGGATCACCGAGTCCGGCGCGCAGGGCAAGTCCAAGGGCGTGCTGTCCGGCGCCGCCGAAACCATCTCCGACGCCTTCAAGCAGTCACGGCAGGAAGGCGAGGCCGAGTCCAGGCCGCGCGCACGCAAGTCGACCGCCGCACGCCGGAAGGAGGAACAGGAGTGAGTACGTACGTCTACGGCATCGCCGCCGCCTCCCATCCGTCCCTGCCCAAGAAGCTGTCCGGCGTCGGCGACCCGCCGTGCCCCGTCCGTGTCCTGACCGCGGCGGACCTGGCGGCTTTGGTGAGCGACGCGCCCGAGGGGCTGCGCCCCAAGCGCCGGGATCTGCTGGCGCATCAGGCCGTGCTCGCCGAGACCGGCGCCGCCGGGTGCGTGCTGCCCATGCGCTTCGGCAGCGTCGCCCAGGACGACGAGGCCGTCACCGGCGTGCTCGCCGAGCGCGCCGACCACTACAACGAGCGGCTGCGGGCGCTGGACGGCAAGGTCGAGTACAACGTGAAGGCGGTGCACGACGAGGAGGCCGTCCTGCACCGGATGCTCTCCGAGAACCCGGAGATCCGGGCCATGACGGAGGCCAACCGGCAGGCCGGCGGCGGCAGTTACGAGCAGCGGCTGCGGCTCGGCGAGACGGTGGTCGCCGCGGTCAAGGCCCGCGAGGCGGAGGACGCGGCCGAGGTGCGCGGCGCCCTGGAACCGGCCGCGGCGGCCGTGAGCGTGGGCCCCGACTCCACCGGCTGGCTGGCCAATCTGTCGTTCCTGGTGGACCGGGAGACGGCCGAGACGTTCGTGACCGCCGTGGAGGAGATCCGCAAGGCCTTCCCCCACCTCGAACTCCGTCTCAACGGCCCGCTGCCGCCGTACAGCTTCGTCGAGCCCGGCACGGCCGAACCGGCGGGCAGCGTCCTCGGCGCCGACGCCGCCGAGGAGTGAGACGTGGGACTGATCGGAGAGATCCTGCTGCTGCCGTTCGCTCCGGTGCGCGGCAGCGCGTGGGTGATGGGACAGGTACTGGACGAGGCGGAGCGGATCTACTGCGACCCGGCCACCGTCCGGGCCGAACTCGCCTTGCTCGAAGGCCAGTTGGAGGCAGGTGAGATCGACGAGGAGGAGTTCGACCGCCGGGAGGACGGACTCCTCGACCGGCTGGAGACGGGCCTGCGCACGAACGCGGGCACAGGCAACGGGACGGCACGATGAACCGAGTGGGACCGGGCCTCGCGATAGGGGCCGGATACGTCCTCGGACGTACGAAGAAGATGAAGCTGACGTTCGCCGTCGGCACGTTGGCGGCCGGCAGGCGGATGCAGCCCGGCCCGCGGGCGCTCGTGGACCTGGTGACCCCGCAACCGGCGAACCATCCGCAGTTCAAGGAGATCGGGGACCAGCTCCGCGAGGACCTGCGAGGCGTCGGCAAGGCGGCATCGGGTGCCATGGCCGAGCGCCGGCTCGACGCCCTCGCGGACCGGCTGCACGGACGCACCGAACCCGTCCGTGACCAACTCGCCGGCGTCGTAACCGATGAGCCCGACCTCGACTTCGAGAGGAACGGGGAGCCCGCTGAGCCCGCTGAGCTCGATGACCCCGAGAGAGCCGAAGAGGCGGAGGGCGCCGAGGACGCGGGTGACGCCGAGGACGCCGAGGACCACGACGAAGAAGAGCCGGAGCCGCGGCGGAACGAAGCGGCGCTGAAGGCGCCGGGCAAGAAGGCGCCCCACTCCCTCGCCGACACCCTCACCCGCGTCCTGCTGGTGATCGAGTACTACCCCGAGGGCCTGTTCGAGAAGACCGGCAACCTCTGGCACACCCAGGGCCGCCTGGCCCGGCTCGACCTCAAGGGCGAGACGGAGGAGGGCGGATGACGACGCCCAGCCGGCTTCCCGAGCCCTACAGCTCCAACGGCAGCGCGAACCTCGCGGACATCCTGGAGCGGGTGCTCGACAAGGGTGTCGTCATCGCCGGCGACATCCGCATCAACCTGCTCGACATCGAGCTGCTCACCGTCAAGCTGCGGCTGATCGTCGCTTCCGTCGACAAGGCACGCGAGATGGGTATCGACTGGTGGGAGGACGACCCGTCGCTGTCCTCGCGTGCCCGGCGTGACGAGCTCGCCCGCGAGAACGCCGAGCTGCGCGAGCGGCTGGCCGCCCTGGAACCCGGCCGAGGCCAGGAGGAGATCCCATGACCGGCCTGCGTTACGTCTACGCCGTGTGCCGCCCCTTCCGGTCCGCGCTCCAGACCCAGCTGAAGGGCGTCGCGGGCGAGCCGCCGAAACAGCTGACGCACCACGGCCTGGTCGCCGTCCTCAGCACGGTGCCGGAGCGCGACTTCGCCGAGGAACCGCTCCGCGCCCACCTGGAGGACCTGGACTGGCTCACCGAGACCGCCCGCGCCCACCAGAGCGTGATCGACGCACTCACCGTGGTCACCACACCCCTGCCGCTCCGGCTCGCCACCGTCTTCCGGGACGACAGCGGCGTACGGATCATGATGGAGGCACGCGAGGCCGAGTTCCGGCGCACCCTGGACCGCCTGGAGGGGCGGGTGGAATGGGGTGTGAAGGTGTACGCCGAGGCGGAACCCGCGGAGAACGGCCCGCCCGCGGGGACGCCCACGTCGGGCCGGGACTATCTACGGCAGCGTCGTTCGCGGGCCCGTGCGCACGACGACATGTGGCAGCACGCCGAGACGTTCGCGAGCCGACTGCACGCCACGCTTTCCGAGCGCGCCGAGGATTCCCGGCTGCACGCCCCGCAGAATGCCTCCCTTTCCGGGGCCTCCGGACGGAATGTGCTCAACGCCGCCTATCTCGTGCCGCGCGCCGATTCCGAGAGCTTCGTCGAACTCGTGGACCGTACGAAGGACGAGGAAGCGGGAATTCGCGTCGAACTCACCGGGCCCTGGGCGGCGTATTCATTCGTGGGGGAGGAGGGCGCGTGACCGTCATCGAACGCCGTGAGGTCGCCCTCGTGGACCTGCTCGACCGGCTGCTGTCCGGCGGCGTCGTCATCACGGGCGATGTCACGCTGCGCATCGCGGACGTCGACCTCGTCCGGATCGACCTGAACGCGCTGATCAGCTCCGTGAACGCACAGGTTCCCTCGCCCTTCCAGGAGCTGACATGACCCCGCGCAACCGGCTCGACCTGGACCCCGACACCGTCGAACGCGACCTCGTCAAGCTCGTCCTGACCGTCGTGGAGCTGCTGCGCCAGCTCATGGAGCGACAGGCGCTGCGCCGCTTCGACCAGGGGGACCTGACCGAGGAGCAGGAAGAGCGGATCGGGCTCACGCTGATGCTGCTCGACGACCGGATGACCGAACTCCGTGAGCGCTACGGACTGCGGCCCGAGGACCTCAATCTGGACCTCGGGCCGCTCGGACCGCTGCTCCCCAGGGAGTGACCGGGGAGCGGACTCACCACCTGTACCAGCGGCCCCTGCCTCCGGCTGCCGTCGTGCCTCGCATCAGGAATCCCAGCAGCCACAGCACCAGCACCGCCACCGCAATCCACCACAGCAGCTGTACGGCGAATCCGGCACCGAAAAGCAACAGTGCCAGAAGAAGCACCAGCAGAATAGGAACCATAATTCGACCTCCTGCTGGCCGGGTTTCCAGAAACCCAGTTTTCAGTCTTCTTTTCCGGGCCGTCTCTCGGGCCTTCTTCCGGGTCTTCTTCCGGGCGTTCTTCCAGGTTTTCTTTCCGGGCTTTCTTTTCAGGCCTTCTTCCGGCAGAGGATCTCCGCGTGCAGCACGCTGAACCAGCCGTCCTCCTGCTCCCCCCAGTCCCGCCAGGCGTCCGACACGGCCCGCAGTTGCTCGGGCGTCGCGTGACCGCCGGCCGTGGCGCGCTCCGCGAACGCCGATGCCAGGGTGCGGTCGGCCCACAGGCCGCTCCACCAGGCACGCTCGTCCGGCGTCGAGAAGGTCCAGGTGCTGGAGGTGGCGGTGATGTCGGTGAGGCCTGCCGCCAGGGCCCAGGACTTCAGCCGGCGTCCCGCGTCCGGCTCGCCGCCGTTGGCGCGGGCCACCCGCCGGTACAGGTCCAGCCAGCCGTCCAGGCCCGGTGACGCGGGGTACCAGGTCATCGCCGCGTAGTCCGAGTCGCGGACCGCGATGAAGCCGTCCGGCTTCGTCACCCGGGCCATCTCGCGCAGCGCCCGCACCGGATCGCCGACGTGCTGGAGCACCTGGTGGGCGTGGACCACGCAGAAGGTGTCGTCCGGGAAGTCCAGGGCGTGGACGTCGGCCACCGCGAAGTCGGAGTTCGTCAGGTTTCGCTGGGCGGCGGTGTCCCGGGCCCGGTCCAGGATCTCCGGCGCCCGGTCGACGCCGGTGACGTGGCCCTCGGGGACCAGCGCCGCCAGGTCGGCGGTGATCGTGCCCGGGCCGCAGCCGATGTCCAGGATCTTCATCCGCGGTTCGAGTGAACCGAGGAGGTAGGCGGCGGAGTTGGCGGCGGTCCGCCAGGTGTGCGAGCGCAGCACGGACTCGTGGTGGCCGTGTGTGTAGACGGCGGTTTCCCGGGCTTTCTCCTGCGGTTTCGACATGCTGACAGCGTACGTCGGCATGTCGAATAATGAGACCAGAGTTTTGCTATGTGGACGGCTATGTGGACGGCCGGTACACCGTGAGCGCCTCCGGCAGCTTCTCCAGCGTCACCTCGCCCGCCACCTCCGTGACTTCGCCGTCGAAGGCGAGCAGGGTCCCGGGGGCGACGCCGGCCAGCCGCAGCCGGCCCACCTGGACGGCCGCATGGGCAGGGATGGGGGTCCCCCCGGTCGAGCGAAGCCGAGACTGGGGGAGGGGCAGTGGGCCGGCGGCGGCCGCCGCGAGCAGCCGCAACGCCGGTTTGCGGCCGCCGTGCACCACCCGTACGTCGAAGCGGCCGTCCGCCAGATCCGTACGCCGGCCCGGCGCCAGGCCCATGCGGTGGTAGGTGCCGTTCCCGACGAACAGCAGCCACAACGGGCGTGCCCGGCCGCCGAGTTCGGCCTGCAGCGGATGGCGGTCGGCGTTCAGCACCCGCAGGGCCGCGAGCACTCCCGCCGGCCAGCCGCCGATCCGGTGCGACCAGCGGTCCCGCTCGCGCACCAGCTCCGGGTAGACGCCCAGGCTGCAGGTGTTGAGGAAGATGCCCTCCCGCCCACCGCAGGCGAACCGGCCCACGTCCACACGTACGCCTTCGCCGCCGCGGACGGCCCGGCTCAGATCGCGGACGTCCTCCACACCCAGGTCGTGGGCGAAGTGGTTCAGCGTGCCGCCGGGCAGCACCGCGAGCGGCAGGCCGTGGCGCAGCGCGATCTCGGCGGCGGTGTTCACCGTGCCGTCGCCGCCGCACACCCCGAGCACCCGGGCGCGGGCCGCCGCCTTGACCAACTCGTCGTGGATCTCCGCCGATCGGCACTGCACGATCTCGGCCTGCGGCAGCGCCTGGGCCAGCGCGTACGCGCGCTCGGCGGTGCCCGCACCGGTGTTGGCCACGACGACCAGGCCGGCGCCGTCCGGCAGGGCGGGGACCTCCGCTCGCGGCCGGGCCGGCGGGGTGCCCTGGGCGCGGGTCGGCACCAGGCCCTGTACGGCGTACGCGGCACCCACTCCCAGGGCGGCGCCCGCGAGCACGTCGCTCGGGAAGTGGACGCCGGTGTAGACGCGGGACAGCGCGACCGACCAGGCGATCGGTGCCACCGCCGCGCCCCAGGCGGGCGACTCCAGGGCGACGCCGGTCGCGAAGGCCGCGGCGGACGCGGAGTGACCGGACGGGAAGGATGTGGTGATCGGCTGCCGCTTCAGCTGCCGGACCAGCGGCACCGGGTCGAGGACGGGACGCGGGCGGCGCACACTGCGCTTGCCGAGCGTGTTGATGGTGGCCGAGGCGAGACTCAGCGAGGCGACGCCGCGGGCCGCGGCGCGGCGGCCCCGGGGCGTCCGGCTCGCCGCGATGGCGGCCGCCGCGGCGAACCACAGCACTCCGTGGTTCGCGCTCCGGCTCAGCTTGGGCAGGATGCGCTCGGCGCCGGGCCAGCGGCGTTCGGCCGCGGACTCGAAAAGACGGCAGTCCAGTGCGAGCAGCCGGTCGCGCAGCACACGGTGGCCAGGGGCCGGGACGGTGAGATCGACATCTGGGCTCATAGTGTGCCGGGTACCCTGAAGTGCCCGTTTCTTGTGCGGCGGGCCGCGAGCGACACCCGGAGGCCCCATAGATGCGCCTGCTCCTCATACGCCACGGCCAGACCCCCTCGAACGTGGACTTCCTGCTGGACACGGCCGTTCCCGGCCCGGGGCTGACCGCGCTCGGCGAGCGGCAGGCGGCCCTGCTGCCCGAGGCACTCGCCGACGAGGACATCGAGGCCCTGTACGTCTCCACCCTGGTCCGCACCCGGCTCACCGCCGCCCCGCTGGCCGCCGCCCGCGGCCTCGACATGATCGTCCGCGACGGCATCCGGGAGCTGGCGGCGGGCGATCTGGAGATGCTGCCCGGTGACGGGGAGCGCGGCCGGGCCTACATGGAGACCGTGTTCGCGTGGGCGGCGGGCGACCTGTCGTTGCGGATACCGGGCGGCGAGAGCGGCACCGAGGCGTTCGCCCGGTACGACGCGGTGGTCGCCGAGGCCGCGGACAGCGGTGCCGGGACCGTCGCCATGGTCAGCCACGGCGCGGCGATCCGCATGTGGACCGCGGCCCGCGCGGACAACGTCGACGTCCCCTTCGCCGCCGCCCACCCGCTCGACAACACCGGCGTGGTCGTCCTGGAGGGCTCCCCGGCCGACGGCTGGAAGGCGCTGTCGTGGGCGGGCGCCGTCGTGGCGGCCACCGGACCCGGCACCCGAGGCGGTCCCACCGGTCAGCCCCTGGGCGGGGCCGAGCAGGCCCGATAAGCGTTTGCCCTGTCTCGGCCGCCGCCCGCAGAATGCGTCGTCATGGGACATCTGGAAGCCGCACATCTGGAGTACTACCTCCCCGACGGGAGGGCGCTGCTCGGCGATGTCTCCTTCCGGGTCGGCGAAGGCGCCGCCGTGGCCCTGGTCGGCCCGAACGGCGCGGGCAAGACGACCCTGCTGCGGCTGATCTCCGGAGAGCTGAAGCCGCACGGCGGCACGGTCACCGTCAGCGGCGGCCTCGGCGTGATGCGCCAGTTCGTGGGCTCCGTACGGGACGAGACGACCGTACGGGATCTGCTCGTGTCGGTCGCGACGCCCCGGATCCGCGAGGCCGCCGAGGCGGTCGACAGGGCCGAGCACGCGATCATGACGGTCGACGACGAGGCCGCGCAGCTGAGGTACGCGCAGGCGCTGGCCGACTGGGCGGAGGTGCGCGGGTACGAGGCGGAGACGCTGTGGGACATGTGCACCACGGCCGCGCTCGGGGTGCCGTACGAGAAGGCGCAGTGGCGGCAGGTGCGGACGCTGTCCGGCGGTGAGCAGAAGCGGCTGGTGCTGGAGGCGCTGCTGCGCGGCACGGACGAGGTGCTGCTGCTCGACGAGCCCGACAACTACCTCGACGTGCCCGGCAAGCGCTGGCTGGAGGAGCGGCTGAAGGAGACCCGCAAGACGGTCCTGTTCGTCTCCCACGACCGGGAACTCCTCGCCCGCGCCGCCGAGAAGATCGTCTCCGTGGAGCCGGGCCCCGCGGGCGCCGACGCCTGGGTGCACGGCGGCGGATTCGCCACGTACCACGAGGCGCGGCGCGAACGCTTCGCCCGCTTCGAGGAGTTGCGCAGACGCTGGGACGAGAAGCACGCCCAGCTGAAGAAGCTGGTGCTGACGCTGCGTCAGGCCGCCGAGAACAGCGCCGACATGGCCTCCCGGTATCGCGCCGCCCAAACCAGGCTGCGCAAGTTCGAGGAGGCCGGTCCGCCGCCGGAGCCGCCGCGCGAGCAGGACATCAGGATGCGGCTCAAGGGCGGCCGTACCGGCGTAAGGGCCGTCACCTGCAAGGGACTTGAGCTGTCCGGCCTGATGAAACCGTTCGACCTGGAGGTCTTCTACGGCGAGCGGGTCGCCGTCCTCGGCTCCAACGGCTCCGGCAAGTCGCACTTCCTGCGGCTGCTGGCGGGGGACGAGGTGGCGCACACGGGGGACTGGAAGCTGGGTGCGAGGGTCGTCCCCGGGCACTTCGCCCAGACGCACGCGCACCCGGAGCTGGCCGGGCACAAGCTGCTCGACATCCTGTGGACCGAGCACTCCCAGGACCGCGGCGCCGCCATGTCCCGGCTGCGCCGCTACGAACTGACGAACCAGGCGGAGCAGAGCTTCGACCGGCTCTCCGGCGGCCAGCAGGCCCGCTTCCAGATCCTCCTGCTGGAACTGGAAGGCGTCACGGCCCTGCTGCTCGACGAGCCGACCGACAACCTCGACCTGGAGTCCGCCGAAGCACTTCAGGAGGGCCTGGAGGCCTTCGACGGCACGGTCCTCGCGGTCACCCACGACCGCTGGTTCGCCCGCTCCTTCGACCGCTACCTGGTCTTCGGCAGCGACGGCCGGGTCCGCGAGACGGCGCAGCCGGTGTGGGACGAACGGCGGGTGGAGCGGGCGCGCTGAGTCGTGGAGAGTTCGTACAGTGGATGCAGAGAAGCGGGATCCGGCGGGTACTCGAACCGTATGGACGACCACGACGAGCGGGGCACCACGATGACCGGAGTCGACCCTGGCCGACTGGACGACCAGCAGCTCATGAAGGAGCTGGAGACCATCCACCGCACGCGTCACGACACGCTGCTGTACGGCTCGAACGACGCGCTGCGCGCCCACAACGACCGGATGGCGCAGCTGGAGGGCGAGTATCTGCGCCGCAACCCGCGGCGCCTGGTGGCCGCGGGCCGCACACGTGAGGGGGCCCGGGAACGGGCCTGCGGGGATTCGTAGACCCCGCGCAGGTCAGCCCCCGCGCAGGTCAGCCCGTCTAGCGGGCCTTGGTCACACCGTCTGCCGGGCGAACACCTCCAGGAAGGCCTCGTCGAACGCCTTCAGGTCGTCCGGCCTGCGGCTGGTGATCAGCTGGTTCGGGCCCTGGTCGTCGATGTGCACCTGCTCGTCGACCCAGGTGCCGCCCGCGTTGCGGATGTCGGTCCGCAGGCTGGGCCACGAGGTGAGCGTGCGGCCCCGTACGACATCCGCCTCGACCAGCGTCCACGGGGCGTGGCAGATCGCGGCGACCGGCTTTCCCCGCTCGAAGAAGGCCTGGACGAACGTGATCGCGCGCTCGTCCATCCGCAGGAAGTCCGGATTGGCCACGCCACCGGGCAGCACCAGCCCGCCGAACGACTCGGCCGGCACCTCGCCGACCACCTCGTCCACGGCGAAGGTGTCCGCCTTGTCGAGGTGGTCGAAGGCCTGCACCCGGCCGGGTTTCGTCGACACCAGCACCGGAGCGTGCCCCGCCTCGACCGCCGCCCGCCACGGGTCGGCCAGCTCGATCTGCTCCACGCCCTCGGGCGCCGTCAGAAACGCGATGCGCATCCTCCATCACCGTCCTTTCTCGGCACGCCGGCGGGCCTCGTCGCCCCTGGCGCGCTTGGCATTACGTCGAGCCGCGCGCCGGCAGCGCAGCAGTTCCCCGGCGTACGGCAGCACCACACAGGCGCCGACGGCGGCGGCGACACCCGCGAGACAGGCGCGGGACAGCGGTCGCCGGCGCGGCACCGGACGCCAGGCGTCCGGGTCACCGCCACCGCCGCGCAGCAGGGCCTTCACCTGATCGGCGTGCAGACACATCAGCGAGGTCAGCGCACCGAACGGCAGCGACTCCAGGAAACGGTGGATGTGCTGCTCCAGCGGCTTGACCTCGCGGTCACTGCGCACGGCCGTGCGTACGTCCCACGGGGCGGTCGCCTCGTGCACCGCGGCCCCGGCGGACTGCACGGTCAGCAGCAGCGGGTTGACCTCGTAGCGCAGGGTCAGCGCGATGGGGATGCCGACCTCGGCTGTCATGAGCGTGGGGGCACCTCCCACGCCCTCAAGGCAGTGGGGGAGGATCAGTGACTCCTTGGTGCCGGCGGTGTCCTCGACGCGGGAGCGCCGGTGCATCACCCAGTCGGCGAGACCGGGCACGAACCAGCCCGGCAGGAGCCCGTACAGCAGATAGCGGGTGGTGACGTCACCGGCATCGGCGGTGACATCCGTGGCACTGATCTCGGCGGCCTGCTCCCGGCTCACCCGGGCCCCTCGCTGTCCGGCGCGGCGCGGCTGATGTCGGCCAGCGCCGAATCGGGGTCCTGGGCCTCGGCCAGGTCGCCGAGGCTGACGATGCCGACCGGCAGGCCGCTCTCCACGACCGGCAGCCGGCGTACCGCGTGCTCGCGCATCAGGGAGATCGCGTCGGACACCGGGTCGTCGGGTGCGACCATGACCGGATCCGGTGTGCACACGGTCTGGGCGCTCACCGTCAGCGGATCGGCGCCCTCCGCGACGGCGCGCACCGCGATGTCACGGTCGGTGAGCATCCCGACGACCTGCGAGCCGTCGGCCACCAGCACATCGCCGATGTCCTGCGAGCGCATCAGCTGCGCCGCCTCGACGAGTGAGGCGTCCGGGCGGACCGCGACCACACCCGGCGTCATGACGTCCCTCACGAACTCAGCCATCACTGTGGCCCTTTCCTCCGTTTCCCGGCCGGTGCGAGCACCGCGGCGCCGGGCCGCTATGACGCCGTCCGCAGTACCCCGGGCCGGGTCGGCTATGCGTACTCCCGCTGCTCAGCTCCGGTTCACCGCCTCGGCGAGTTCCTGGATGTTGGCGTAGCGCGCCGAACGGGGCAGCCGTTCCAGGGCCTCGACGAGGGTGTCCGGCGCGTACCGGCGGCGCAGCTCGCGGGCCAGTTCGCGCGGGCTCGCCGGGAAGGCGCCACGGCCGAGGAACCTGGCCAGCTCCATCCGGACCGCGGCCAGGGAGGCCCGGGTGCGCCCCGGCGCCACCGGCCCGCCCGCGATCTCCGGGTCGTCCTCGGCCGTCGGCTCGGGGTCGTGCCACTCCTCGGTCCTCGTGGGGTGTCCCGACCTGAGCAGACCCTGCAGTTCATGCTTCATCTCGTCGTCGCGATGGACGCTGAGCCGGTCGCTGCCTCGCTGCATGACTCCCTCCAGATCTTCGGGGGTGGGGCTCCGCGTACCCGAAGGGCGGCGGGCGACACGCGGCGAGCGCCGGCCCGCGGCCCATGCGGGGCCGCCGAAGTGCCGTTTACTTCTTGTCCCGCCCCTTCTCCCGCCCCGGCAGGAACTCCTGCACCTTCGCCTTGAAACCATGCTTGATCACCGAACCCCGGTCCGCGTCGCCCTTCAGGATCGACGCGGCCGTCGCCTCCATCTGGTCCCAGGTGGCGTGCGGCGGGATCGGCGGTACGGCAGGGTCGGTGAGGAACTCGATCACCGCGGGCCCGTCCGCCGCCAGCCCGGCCCGCCAGCCCGCCTCGACGTCGTCCGGCTTCTCCACCCGGATGCCGGTCAGGCCCAGGGAGCGGGCGAACGCGGCGTACTGCACGTCCGGGATCTCCTGCGAGGGCAGGAAGGACGGCGCCCCCTCCATGGCCCGCATCTCCCAGGTGACCTGGTTGAGGTCATGGTTGTTCCAGACGCCGACGACCAGCCGCTTGTCCTCCCAGCGGTCGGCGTACTTCGCCGCCGTGATCAGCTCCGCCAGCCCGTTCATCTGCATCGCCCCGTCCCCGACCAGCGCGATCGCGGGCCGGTCCGGGTGGGCGAACTTCGCGCCGATCGCGTACGGCACCCCGCAGCCCATCGTGGCGAGCGTGCCGGACAGCGAGGCGCGCATGCCGGGCCGCATCGTCAGGTGCCGGGCGTACCAGTTGGCCGCCGAGCCCGAGTCGGAGCTGATGATCGCGTTGTCCGGCAGCAGCGGGTCCAGCGCCCGCGCCACGTACTCCGGGTTGATCGGGTCGGCCGACAGTCCGGCCCGCCGCTCCATCACGTCACGCCAGCGCGCGACGTTCGCGCACACCGTGTCGTACCACTCACGCCCGCGCTCCTCCGTCCCCAGCAGCGGGATCAGCTGCTGCAGGGTCGCCTTCGCGTCGCCGACGAGATTCACCTCGTACGGATAACGCATCCCGACCATGTGCGGATCGATGTCGATCTGCACGCCCCGCGCCTTGCCGAACTCCGGCAGGAACTGTGTGTACGGGAAGGACGATCCGATGGTCAGCAGGGTGTCGCAGTCCCGCATCAGCTCGTACGAGGATCGGGTGCCCAGCAGCCCGATCGCGCCGGTGACATACGGGAGTTCATCGCTCAGCGCGTCCTTGCCGAGCAGCGCCTTGGCCACGCCGGCGCCGAGCAGTTCGGCGACGTGTGCCACCTCGGGCTGGGCGCCGGACGCGCCCTGACCGACCAGGATCGCCACCTTGTCACCGGAGTTGAGGATCTCCGCCGCCCGCACGAGGGACTCCTCGGAGGGGATCGCCGTCCAGGAGCTGCGGTCCAGGCTGGACGGCACCATCTTGAACTCGTGCGTGGGCGCGGAGTAGTCGAGTTCCTGCACATCGCCGGGGATGATCACGGCGGTGGGGGCGCGGCGCGCGTACGCGGTGCGGATCGCCCGGTCCAGTACGTTCGGCAGCTGCTCGGGGACCGTGACCGTCTCCACGAAGTCCGAGGCGACGTCCTTGAACAGGGTGTGCAGGTCCACCTCCTGCTGATAGGAGCCGCCCATCGCGGTGCGGTGCGTCTGGCCGACGATCGCCAGCACCGGAACGTGGTCGAGCTTGGCGTCGTACAGCCCGTTGAGGAGGTGGATCGCGCCGGGGCCCGACGTGGCCGCGCACACCCCGATCCGGCCGCTGAACTTCGCGTAGCCGACCGCCTGGAACGCGGACATCTCCTCGTGCCGGGACTGGATGAACCGGGGCCGGTCCTCGGCGCGGCCCCAGGCGGCGAGCAGGCCGTTGATGCCGTCGCCGGGATAGCCGAAGACGTGCTCCACACCCCATTCGCGCAGGCGTGCGAGGACATGGTCGGAGACGTTGGTGCTCATGAGGGACCTCCCGGACTCGGGATCGACAGCAGCACCGCCCGAGTCACCCGCCGGGCCGGCGGAAAACCTGCACCGTGCGGGAGGCCGTGTTTGCGGCCGGGGGAGCAGGGCAGGCGAACAATCAGTGCTTCGGACAGGAGGCACGTCCGTGGGAGCGGCGCTCTCGCCGCCACGGCCGCGTCTGTCCGACGTGCGGCCGCACTCCCACGGTGACCGTCCAACCAGAGCACCGATCAAGGGAGTTGCGGCGCATCATGCCCACTCAAGTGAGCGCGAAGCACCACCCGCACGACGACGCCCCCGACACCGCGGAAGCCTTCCGCAAGCTCGCCACGCTTCCGGCGGGCCCGCAGCGCGACACCCTCCGTGACGAGATCGTCGAGGCCTGGCTGCCCATGGCCGACCGGCTCGCCGGACGCTTCCGCAGCCGCGGCGAGAGTTTCGACGACCTGCGCCAGGTCGCGGCCCTCGGTCTGGTCAAGGCCGTCGACCGGTACGACCCCGCACGCGGCAACGCCTTCGAGAGCTATGCCGTGCCGACCATCACCGGGGAGATCAAGCGGCACTTCCGCGACCACATGTGGACGCTGCACGTGCCGCGCCGGGTCCAGGATCTGCGCAACCGCGTCCGGTTCGCCAGCCAGGACCTGGCACAGACCGCGTCCGGCCAGCGGCCCACCGTGGCCCAGATCGCCGAGCACGCGAACATGAGCGAAGAGGACGTGCTGGTCGGTCTGGAGGCCCTGGAGAGCTTCACGGCCCTGTCCCTGGACGCGGAACTGCACGGCAGCGAGGACGGTTACTCCCTGGGCGACGCCCTCGGCTCGCCCGACCCGGCGCTGGACACGGTCGTGGACCGTGAGGCCGTACGGCACCGGCTGGCGGCGCTGCCGGAGCGGGAGCGGGCCATTCTGTACATGCGGTTCTTCGGGGACATGACGCAGAGCCGGATCGCCGAGCGGCTCGGCATCTCGCAGATGCATGTGTCCCGGCTGATCAGCCGGTGCTGCACGAAGGTGCGGGACCAGGTGCTGCAGGACGCGGCGTAGATCACGGCGTCCTGGTGAGCCTCAGTGTCAGGTGGCGGGACATCATGTCCATCGCCTGCGCCTCGGCCATCGAGAAGGCCAGGCGGGGGCCGCAGCGCAGCAGGGTGAGGACGCCGTGGACCGTGCCGTCGGCGGTCAGGGGGACGCACAGCAGTGAGGTGACGTTCGCCTGGACCAGTACGGGGGCGCCGGAGGTGTCGCGGCCCAGGGCGTCCGGGTCCTCCGGGCGTACCTGAAGGGACGTGGAGCCGCCGCGGGCGGCCTCGGCGATGAGAGGGGAATCGGCCGGATCCAGTGCCATGAGGGTAGCCGCCTCCTTCTCCGACGGGGCCAGCACGGCCGTACGGGAAAGGCGGGCGGCGCCCGCGTCGGCGATCACCCAGTCGGCGAACCGTCCGTGGAGCACCCGGGCCGCCCGGCGAAGCGCCGCGTCGGGCGGGGCCGTGAGCAATGCCGTGGTCATGGCGTCCAGCAGATCCATCAGCGACGCGTGCCGGGTGGCCTCGGTGAGGTCGGGGACCTGGCCCGTGGCGACGGTCGCCGGTCCCGGTGCGGCGGGCACGCCGAGTCCGCCGGGCTGCAGGAGGACGAGCACCGTGGTGCGTGGCTCGCCGGTCGGCCGTACGGCGGTCAGGGTCACGTGCACCGGCTCGGCCGGGCGCCGTTGGAGGTGGACGGTGAGACTGCGGTCGCCGTCGCCGCGGGCCACCGCGGCGGCCTGGGAGCGGAACGCCGCCCGGTCGGCGTGGGCGAGGAAGCCCGTCAGCGGCCGGCCCGTCGCGTACCCGGCCCGGACGCCGGTGAAGGCGGTCGCCGCGAAGTTGAGACGGCGCACCACGGCCTCCCGGTCCACCAGCGCGACCGGCAGCGGCAGACGCTGGAACACCGTGCGCAGCAACTGCTGTTCCTGGCGGTCCGCGGGGGCCGGGCGGGAGCCGCCGACCGTGGACAACCGCTCGTACCACGGCCACAACTGGTCGGCCACATGGTCGAGTTCGAAGATCGCCGCGTCCAGTACGGTCGGCAGGTCGCCGCTCGACACGGACCGTGCCGCCTTCAACTCCGCGACGCGGCGAACGAAATCCGCGAGCTCTTCACCGAATTCCTCCGTCTGCGCCATGCGACGAACCTAGCGCGCGGTGCGGCTTGATGGGGTCGCGGGAGCCCGACGAGCAGCCGCTCGCTGTCCCTCCCGCTGTTTCCCGGCCAAGTCGACCGGGCAGCCGAGGGGCAGAGGAGGACCACACGATGCCGGACACACAGGACACCGGCCGCTGGGGCGCGGAGTCCGCCGAATCGACCCTGCCCGGCCGGCGACTGTCGGAACTGGTCGAGCAGGCCGCCCGGTGTACCGCGGAATGCTGCGGAGCGAGCGGCACCGTCAGCGAGGGCAGCCCCGAACGATCCGCTGCGGTCACCCATCCCGACCTGGCCGCTCTGGTCGCGGTGCAGATGCGCTCCGGGGAGGGGCCCATCCCGGCCGCCCTCGAACGCGGGGAGCCCGTCGACGCGACGGACCTGCTGCGCGAGGAGCGATGGCCGCAGTACCGCGCGCTGGCGCTGGACGCGGGAGTGCGATCCAGCGTGACGATCCCCTTCCGCCGGGCCGGGCTGACGGTGACCCTGAGCCTGTACAGCTTCCGCCCGGGCGCCCTTGAGGACGTCCCGCACGGGCCCGCCCAGGCACTCGGTGACTTCGCCGCGGCGTGCCTGGCCCGCGACCGCTCCTACAGCGCCGCGCTCACCGAACTCGACCAACTCGGCACCGCCCTGCGCTCCCGCCCCGTCGTCGACCAGGCGTGCGGCATCGTCATGCACGTCCTGGGCTGCGACGCGGACGCCGCCTTCGGCATCCTGCGCCGCATCTCCCAGGCCACGAACCGCAAGCTGACCGACGTCGCGTCAGCGGTCGTGGACCGACGGGGGCGGGGCCTGGAGGAGGATCTGGCGGCGCTGCTGAACTAGGCGCTGCGCGGGACCTGGGCGCTGCGCGGGACCTGGGCGCTGCGCGGGACCTGGGCGCTGCGCGGGGTGCCTGGGCGCTGCGCGGGGTGCCGCGATGGGCCGTCGATCGTCTGCGGGTCCGTCGTGGCTGGTCGCACCGGCAAACCCCATGTCACCCGGTCGGCCGAGCCCGTCCCGCGAATGGTGCCCGGCCGCGCGCGCCGGGTGGCGGTGCGGGCTGTGATGGCAGTGGGGGCACGACCATCGCGCCCCCGCAGTCGTCGGCCGAAGGAGTCCACCCCATGCGCCGCACCGTCCGTGCCCTGTCCGTCGCCGCCCTGGCCGGGGTCCTCCCGGTCATCGCCGCCGCGGCCGCCCTCGCGGACCCGGCCGCGGAGGTCAGCCCGGGGCAGGTCTCCCCGGGCCGCAGCATCACCGTGTCGGTCTCCTGCGATCCCCTCGGCGGTCCCGCACCCGCCGCCATCGACGCCGCATCGCCGGCCTTCCAGGAGGGCACCGTCCAGCTGCGCCGGGTCGTCGGCAACGAGGACGAGGTGTCCGGGCCCGCCTACTCCGGCACCGCCCGTATCGCTGCCGCCGAGGACCTGGAGGACGACGAGGGGGTCGGGCCCGACAGCGCGTGGACCGTCGACGGCACCTGCCCGGCCGCACCCGGCGGGGAGGGCAAGCCGTGGAGCGCCACCTTCACGGTGGCCCGCGGCGGCAGCAACGGCCCGTGCGCCGATCCGCTCGACACGGCCTGTGACACCGGCAAGCCGTGCCTGGATCCGCTCGACACGGCCTGTCGCACGGGCAAGCCGTGCCTGGATCCGCTCGACACGGCCTGTCACACGGGCAAGCCGTGCCTGGATCCGCTCGACACGGCCTGTCACACGGGCAAGCCGTGCCTGGATCCGCTCGACACGGCCTGTCGCACGGGCAAGCCGTGCCCGGAGCCGACCCCCACCGCCTGTCACACGGGCAAGCCGTGCCCGGAGCCGACCCCCACCGCCTGTCACACCGGCAAGCCGTGCCCGGAGCCGACCCCCACCGCCTGTCACACCGGCAAGCCCTGCCCCGAGCCGACTCCCACCGCCTGCCCTACCGGTCAGCCGTGTCCCGTGCCGCGGGACCCTTCGTGTCACACGGGCAAGCCCTGTCCCGACCCGCACGACCCCTCCTGCGGCGGTGGGCTGATCGAGCACGGTGTGCACGCCGGTGACGGCGGCGCCTTCAACGACTCCGTGCCCGCCCTGGTGGCCGGCGGTCTGCTGATCGCGGGCGCCTTCGGCGGTGCCGTGTACCGGCTGTGGCGCAAGGCGCCCGCCGAGGACGGCTGACGCACCTCACCACCCCCGGGTGACCGGCCCAACCCGAGCGCACCCCCATGGCTCACCGGCACCCTGGGTACGACAGAGCCCAGGGACGACGACCCACAGCCCGGCGACGGCCACCGCACCGGCCGACGCGCGTCGGGCGACGGGCGGCCCAGGGACACCGAACCGGACGGGAGGGACCATGCCGCGGACGGACCCGGAAAGCCACGGCCCCGTCCGGTACGGGCCGCCGATCCCGGACGACGGGCTGCCCGTACTGCCCGAAGCCGCCGGCGTAGTCGCCGAGGCCGCGACCCGCGCCGTCACCGAGCCGGTCGGCGGCGGCCCCGCGCTGCTGGACGCCGCGTGCGGCTACTGGGAGCGGCGGGGCCTCGCCGCCGGGCCCGAGCGGGCCGTCGCCGCGCCGGGCGCACCCGCGCTGCTGCTCGCGCTGACCTACGCCATCGGCGGCGACGTCCTGGTGCCGCGGCCGTGCGCGGCCTGGTGGGCGCCGTACGCACGGCTGCTGGGCAGACCCGTCTTCCATGTGGCGACACCGGCCGAGTGCGGCGGAGTCCCGGATCCGTACGCCCTGCTGGAGACCGTGCGCCGGGTCCGTGCCGAGGGCGGTGACCCGCGGCTGCTCGTGCTGTCCGTCGCCGACGACCCCACCGCCACCGTCGCGCCGCCCGAGGTGCTGCACGAGACCGTCGAGGCCGCCGAAGGCGAGGGGCTGCACCTGGTCAGCGACGAGACCTGGCGCGACACCCTGCACGCCCCGCACGACACCGTGCTGCTCAGCCCCGCCGAGATGCTGCCTGACCGGGTCACCGTCGTCACCGACCTGGCCGGTGCGCTGCTGCCGCCCGGCTGGCCCGCGGCCGTCGCCCGCTTCCCGGCCGGCGCGACCGGCGCCGGCCTCCACGCGCGCGTGCTCGACGTGCTCACCGCCCTCGGCGCCCGCGTCGCCGGACCGGTCGCCGCCGCGGCCGCGTACACGCTGACGGAACCCGAGCCGGTGTCCCTACGGCTGTCCGCCGCCGTACGCCTGCACGCGCGCGTGGCCGCCGCCGCGCACGCCGCCGTCATCGCGGCCGGCGCCCTCGCCCGCCCGCCACAGTCGGGCCGCCATCTCTACGTCGACCTGGGGCCGTTGCGCCCCGCGCTCACCGCACACGGAGTCGGCGACGCCCAGGAGTTGGAGGACTTCCTCGCCGCCCGCCTCGGCATGCCCGCCCCGGGCGGCCACCGCTTCGGCGACGACCTGGGGGCGCTGCGCGTACGGCTGTCCACGGGGCCGTTGCTCGGCGAAACGGACACCGAGCGCGCGCAGTGCCTCAGTTCGCCCTCGCCGTCGCGACTGCCACATGTGCACCGTGCGTTGAGCCACTTGAAGTCGGTGCTCGACGATCTCCGCGACGACTCTCAGCGGGGGGAGGCTCCTCGATGACGCGGCAGTCCGAGTCGGCCACGCCGACGACACCGTGTCCGCCCCTCGCCGAACCCCGCCCGCTGGGCGAACGCCGGGTCTGGCCGCGGAGGTTCCACGACCGGCTGACCGCGCCGCTGCCCGGTCTGAAGGCCGTCGCCCGGTTCGCCCGCGAGGGTTCCGTCCGCCCGGGCAGGGAGGGCCTCGCCGACATCCCCCGCCTGCCCTTCGAGCCCGCCCCACCGCCCCTGGTCGACGCGCGCACGATCGCCGTCTGCTGGGCGGGACACGCCAGTTGGGTCGTCCGGATCGGCGGGCTCACCGTCCTCACCGACCCGGTCTGGTCCCGCCGCATCCTCGGCACCCCGGCCCGCATCACCCCGGTCGGCGTCGACTGGGCCGCTCTGGGCCGCGTGGACGCGGTCGTCATCAGCCACAACCACTACGACCATCTGGACGCCCCCACCCTGCGCCGCCTCCCGCGCGACACCCCGGTGTTCGTACCGGCCGGCCTCGGCCGCTGGTTCCACCGCCGCCGCTTCACCCGCGTCACCGAGCTCGACTGGTGGGAAGCCGCCGAACTGCGCGGCACCCGCTTCGACTTCGTGCCCGCCCACCACTGGTCCAAGCGCACCCTCACCGACACCTGCCGCTCCCTGTGGGGCGGCTGGGTCCTCACCGCCCCCGACGGCCACCGCGTCCACTTCGCCGGCGACACCGGCTACGGCCACTGGTTCACCCGCATCGGCCGCCGCTACCCCGGCATCGACCTCACCCTCATGCCCATCGGCGCCTACGACCCCCGCTGGTGGCTCAGCGATGTCCACTGCGATCCCGAGGAGGCGGTCCGGGCGACCCTCGACCTGGGTGCGCGACGGATGGCCCCGATGCACTGGGGCACGTTCGTGCTGTCGGCAGAACCAGTACTGGAGCCGCTGACGCGGGTAAGGGCGGCCTGGCAGAGGGCGGGACTGGCACGCGAGGACCTGTGGGACCTGCCCGTCGGCGGATCGCGGGTGCTGTAGCGGCCCGAAGGGGCGCGGGGGTGTATCGATGTGCGGCTCCGCCGCGTGGGCGCGACAAGCCCCCACCCACCCGCACCCCGCGACCAACCCTCACCTGGCAGTCCGGACCCGCTTCCACACGCTCGGCGTCACACTGATCACCAAGGTCAGCGCGACCGCCGCGATCACACCCTCCCAGGGCTCCTCGAACAGCGAACCCCCCAGAATCCCGATCAGCTGATACGTCACCGCCCACGCCAGGCACGCCGGAAAGTTGCCGCGGGCGAACCGTCGCATCGACCACTTCGCCAGCAGACACGCCAGCATCACCGGAATACGGCCCGCGGGCATCAGCCGGGACAGCACAAGCACCGCGACCCCGTGGTCGGCCAGCCGTTCCTGCGCCTGCGCAAGCCGCTCCTCCGGTGCCCGGGACCGAATCGCCTCCAGCCACCGCGACCCGTTCTTCGACCCCATCCCCCGCCGCCCCAGCCAGTACAGGGCGATGTCCCCGAGAAACGCGGCCAGCGACGCCGTGACGAAGACCAGCGCCAGCGCGAACGGCGCCGTCTGATGAAAGGCCACCACCGCCGCCGAACTCACCAGCGCCCCCGTCGGCACGACCGGCACCAGCGCCCCGATCAGCACCAGCAGAAACAGGGTCGGATAGCCGATCGCCTGCTGGGTGGCCTCGGCCGGCGGCGGCGCCGTGGCGATCGCAAGCCACGTCACCGCGCCACCTCTAGCCGCACGCTCTCCCCGTGCCCGAGCAGATGCACCGCCACCTCGGGTGCGGCGACGGAGGCCAGCCGCACGAACTCCGAGCCCGGCGTGTGGAATTCGTGCGGGCGCACCGCGTCCATCCCGATCGGCCAGTAGGTGCCGTAGTGCACCGGCACCGCACTGCGCGGCGCCAGCCGCGCCAGCGCCTGAGCGGCCCGTCCCGCGTCCAGATGGCCGTCCCCGAGATACGGCCCCCAGCCGCCGACCGGCAGCAGCGCCACGTCGACCGGCCCTACCTCCTCGGCCATCGTGTCGAACAGTCCCGTGTCCCCGGCGAAGTACGTACGCGCCTCGCCCTCGACGACATAGCCGAGCGCGGGGGAGCGGTGCGGCCCGACCGGCAGCCGCCGCCCGTCGTGCCGAGCGGGCACGGCCCGTACCACCAGGCCGCCGATCACCGTCTCGTCGCCGGGCGCCACTTCACGGATCTCCAGGTGCCCGAGCCGGCGCAGTCCCGGCACGGCCCTGGGCGCCCCCCGGGGCACGAGCAGGCGGGTGCCCGGTGCGAGCGTGGCGAGCGAGGGAACGTGCAGGTGGTCGGCGTGCAGATGGGAGACGAGCACCACGTCCGCGTGCCGGGCCTGCGGCGGCGGTACCGCGCCCCGGCGACGGCGCAGATGGGCGAGCCGGCGGGCGAACAGGGGATCGGTGAGCACGCGTACGTCCGAGTCCGTGACCGTGCAGGTGGCGTGCCCCCACCAGGTGATCTCCACCGGCACCTCTTTGCCTCCTTCGCGCGACTCCCCCGAAGCCTACGACCAGGAGTAGTCTCGGCGCCTGAAACCCGGAGGTGAGGGGGGACGCCATGGGACCGGTACGGGTCACGACCATCGCGAGTCTGACGCCGCTGGAGGAGCTGGACGAGGACCCCTTCCTGGTGGACTCCCGCAGCCAGCACGCCATGTGCGCCCGCTGGGCCGCGGAGCGCGGCTACACCGTCAGCCGTGAGCTGCTGGTCCGTGGACTGCGGCCCGACCACTGCGCGCTCTGGGACGGCGTCCGGCCCGGCGTCGACCTCTTCGTGGCCCCCAGCCGCCGGGTGCTGGAGAGCGCCCTGTCCTCCGTCGACGAGTTCACCGCCGAGTGCGCCCGGCGCGGGGTGCGGGTGGAGACGGTGGGGGTCGCCGAGCCCGCCTACGACTCGCAGATGAAGGCCCGTGTCCACCGGCGGCTGTCGATGCCGACGGCCGGGTACGACGGACGCTAGGGCGTGTTTCGAAGGTCCCGCTGCCTGCCACGCGACGCCTGGCACGCACGCCCGAACCGCGCTTCGCACGGCTCGGGCGGGAGGGGCCCCCATCGCCACCGCGTGGCTCGCCCTTCGGGCGGACGACGGGACTTTCGAAACACGCCCTAGCCCGTCCCTCACCCCGCTATGACACGCTTCAGGGGAAGAGGCCCGTATTGACGACGGGCCGGGACGTGAGGTGTACGGGGCGTGCGTGGTGGTCGTTGGCGGCGGGTCGTCAGTCAGGCCGGGCGGAGTGTCGCCGTGTGGGCGGTCTCCACGGCCACCATGCTCGCGCTCGCCGGCCTGCTGCCCGACTTCCAGCTGCGGTCCGCGGACGGCGACAGCGCCACCGACATAGCGATGACCGCCGCGTTCGGCGCGGGCGCCTTCGGTGTGCTGTCGGCCCTGGTGTGGCCGCTGCTCGTGCGGCTGCTGCTGCTGGTGCCCGCGTTGGTCCTGGGGCTGCTGGTGTTCTTCCTCAACGGCGGTCTGCTGCTGGTCGCGCTGCGCCTGAACCCCACCGAGCGCGGCGCCGTCGCCTGGGAGACCGCGGTCGTGGTCGCCGCCGCGATGTCCGCCGTCGCCTCCGCCACCGGCGGTGCCCTGGCCGTGCGCGACGACGATGCCTACCGGCGCCGCCTGTACCGCCTCGCCGACCGCCGCCGCGGCTCGGGGCCGCCCTGCCCGCCCACCCACGGCACCGTCTTCCTGCAACTCGACGGCGTCGGCCACGACGTCCTGCTGGACGCGGTCGGCAAGGGCCTCATGCCGACGATCGCCCGCTGGCTGGGAACCGGCGACCGGGCCAGGCCCACCCACCGGCTCACCCCGTGGCGCACCGACTGGTCCAGCCAGACCGGCGCCAGCCAGCTCGGCATCCTGCACGGCAGCAACCACGACATCCCCGCCTTCCGCTGGTACGAGAAGGACCGCCGGGAGGTGATGGTCAGCAACCGCCCCACCAGCGCCGCCGAGCTCCAGCGCCGCGCCGTCGAGCGCACCGGCGACACCGGACTGCTCGCCGTCGACGGCGCCAGCCGCGGCAACCTGTTCAGCGGCGGCGCCGACCAGCAGGCCCTCGTGCTGTCCATCGCCACCAAGCGGCGAGGCCGGAAGAACCGCTCCCGGGCGGGCTACTTCGCCTACTTCTCCGACCCGGCGAACGCCGTGCGCACCGCCCTTTCCTTCGTCGCCGAGGTCGGCCGGGAGATCGGCCAGTCCACCCGGGCCCGCTTCGGCAAGGTCCGCCCGCGAGTCGGACGCGGCGGCCTCTACCCCCTCGTCCGCGCCTTCGCGACGGTCGTCGAACGGGACGTGGTGGTCGCCGCGGTGATGGGCGACATGCTCGCCGGGCGCACCGCCGTCTATGCGGACCTGGTGGCGTACGACGAAGTGGCGCACCACTCCGGACCGATGAGCCGGGACGCCGGGAAGGTCCTCGAACGTCTCGACCGGGCGCTGGCGCTGATCGAGACGGTCGCCGAGCACGCCCCGCGGCCGTACAGGATCGTCGTGCTGTCGGACCACGGGCAGAGCCCCGGCGAGACCTTCCGGGCCCGCTACGGCCTCTCCCTCGGCGACCTGGTGCGGGCCGGCTGCGGACTGCCCGTGCCGCGCAAGGCGGAGCGCACCCACAGCGGCGCCGAGGCCCGCGCCGCGGTACGTGCGGCGCTGCACAGGCCGGTCGAGGAGGGCGGCGAGCAGTACCGTCCCTCGCGCCGCTCGGAACCGCTGGTGCTGGCCTCCGGCAATCTCGGCCTGGTCTCCTTCCCGGATGTCGCGCACCGGATGAGCAAGGAGGAGATCGACGTCCGTCACCCCGCCCTGCTGACCACGCTCGCCAACCACCCCGGCATCGGCTTCGTACTGGTCCGCAGCGAACAGCACGGCGGCGTCGTGCTCGGCCCGTACGGCACCGAGATCCCGCTGGACCGGCTCGACGAGGACCCGGGCCCCCTCAAGGACTTCGGCCCCGGTGCCGCCGACGTGGTCCGACGCACCCACTCCTTCCCGCACACCGCCGACATCATGGTCAACTCCTGGTACGACCCGGCGGAGGGTGAAGTCCTCGCCTTCGAGGAGCAGATCGGCTCACACGGCGGCCTCGGCGGCGGCCAGACGAAGCCCTTCCTGCTGTCGCCCGTCGCCCTGTCCGCCCCGGTCGACGGCGCGCGGGAACTCGCCGGCGCCGAACACGTCCACCGCGTGCTGCGCCGCTGGCTGCGTGAGGCGGGCGGGCCGCAGGTGCCGCTGGAGACGGAGCCGGAGGAACGGGCCGCCTGAAATCCGGGTGCGTCTGAGCGGGTGCACGACCGCGGCGGTACGGAATGTGATCGGATGGGCCCACGGAACCCCGCAACGGGACCCCATGCGAAAGGAAGAACCGTGGCAACCACGCGCTCCGCACACACGGTCTGGGAAGGCAACCTCCTTGAGGGCAACGGCGTCGTCACCTTCGACTCCTCCGGTGCCATCGGCGAGCAGCCGGTCACGTGGGCTTCGCGCGCCCAGGACGCGAACGGCAGGACCAGCCCCGAGGAGCTGATCGCCGCCGCCCACTCCAGCTGCTTCTCCATGGCCTTCTCGAACATGCTCGCCAAGGCCGGCACCCCGCCCACCAAGCTCGTCACCTCGGCCGACGTGTCCTTCCAGCCGGGTGAGGGGATCACCGGCATCCACCTCACCGTCGAGGGCACGGTTCCGGGCATCGAGAACGACACGTTCGTCGCCACGGCGGAGGAGGCGAAGGTCGGCTGCCCGGTCAGCCAGGCGCTCGCGGGGACGACGATCACGTTGTCGGCGAAGCTGGCGTGACGCTCCGCCGGTGTGCGGGGGAAGGCGCGGTCCGTTGCCGGCTGCGGCGCCGTCGTGGCTGATCGCGCAGTTCCCCGCGCCCCTGAGGGGGTACCCGTCCCATTGACAACCGCGCACTCAAGTTTTGTGCTGGAGTGCGGGAGTGGTCCTGGCGGAAGGGGACAGCGATGGCACGGGCGGTCGGAATCGATCTCGGGACCACGAACTCGGTGGTCGCCGTCCTGGAGGGCGGCGAACCCACCGTCGTCGCCAATGCGGAGGGGGCCAGGACCACGCCGTCGGTCGTGGCCTTCGCCAAGAACGGCGAGGTGCTCGTCGGTGAGGTGGCCAAGCGGCAGGCCGTGACCAACGTGGAGCGTACCGCTCGCTCCGTGAAGCGGTACATGGGCGACGGGAGCTGGCGGTTCCCGGATCAGGGTGACATCGACGGCACCCGCTACCGGGCGCAGGAACTGTCCGCCCGCGTCCTGCAGAAGCTGAAGCGGGACGCGGAGTCGTACCTCGGTGAGGACGTCACCGACGCGGTGATCACCGTACCGGCGTACTTCGACGACGCCCAGCGGCAGGCCACCAAGGAGGCCGGGGAGATCGCGGGCCTGAAGGTGCTGCGGATCATCAACGAGCCGACCGCCGCCGCGCTCGCCTACGGCCTCGACCGCGGCGAGGAGCAGACCGTGCTGGTCTTCGACCTCGGCGGCGGCACCTTCGACGTGTCGCTGCTGGAGATCGGCGACGGCGTCATCGAGGTCAAGGCCACCAACGGCGACACGCACCTCGGCGGCGACGACTGGGACCAGCGGGTCGTCGAACACCTGGTCAAGCGGTTCAAGGGGCAGTACGGCATCGACCTCGGCAACGACAAGATGGCGCTGCAACGGCTGCGCGAGGGCGCCGAGAAAGCCAAGATCGAGCTGTCCTCGTCCACCGAGACCACGATCAACCTCCCCTACATCACCGCCTCCGCCGAGGGACCGCTCCACCTCGACGAGAAGCTGACCCGCGCCCAGTTCCAGGAGCTGACCGCCGATCTCCTCGACCGCTGCAAGACCCCCTTCCACCAGGCGGTCAAGGACGCCGGCATCAAGCTCTCCGCGGTCGACCATGTGATCCTCGTGGGGGGCTCGACCCGGATGCCCGCGGTCACCGAACTGGTCAAGGAACTCACCGGGAAGGACCCGCACAAGGGCGTCAACCCGGACGAGGTCGTGGCCGTGGGCGCCGCCCTCCAGGCCGGGGTCATCCGCGGCGACGTCAAGGACGTCCTGCTGCTCGACGTCACCCCGCTGTCCCTGGGCATCGAGACCAAGGGCGGCATCATGACCAAGCTCATCGAGCGCAACACCACGATCCCGACCCGGCGTTCGGAGATCTTCACCACCGCCACCGACAACCAGCCCTCGGTCGGCATCCAGGTCTACCAGGGCGAACGCGAGATCGCCGCCTACAACAAGAAGCTCGGCGTCTTCGACCTCACCGGACTGCCGCCCGCACCCCGCGGGGTCCCGCAGATCGAGGTCGCGTTCGACATCGACGCCAACGGGATCATGCACGTCTCCGCCAAGGACCTCGCCACCGGCCGCGAGCAGAAGATGACCGTCACCGGCGGCTCGGCCCTCCCCAAGGACGACATCGACCGCATGATGCGGGAGGCCGAGCAGTACGCGGAGGAGGACCGCCAGCGCCGGGAGGCCGCGGAGACCCGCAACCAGGCCGAGCAACTCGTCTACCAGACCGAGAAGTTCATGCGGGAGAACGAGGACAAGGTCCCGGCCGACACCAAGTCGGAGGTCGAGTCCGCGGCCACCGAACTCAAGCAGCTCCTGGAGCGCAACGCCGAGACCGGCGAACTGCGCACCGGCGTCGAGAAACTCGCCTCCGTCAGCCAGAAGATGGGCCAGGCCATGTACGCGCAGGCCCAGCAGACACCGACGGAGGACGCCGGGCAGCACACCGCACCGCGGGACGAGGAAGGCGTGGTGGACGCGGAGATCGTCGACGACGAACGGGATGAGAAGGGCGGCGCCGCGTAAGCGCTCCGCCGGCTGCGTCGACATGCGGCTCCGCCGGGTGGCCGCGATATGCCGTCGGCCGTCTGCGGCGCCGTCGTGCCCGCGCGGCGGGAGCCGCATATTGAATACAGCCCCGCGCCCCTTCGGGCGCGGCCGAGCCGCGCCCACCTCACGGGCGCAGCCGCTCCGGATCGCGGCTGCGGTAGACGATGTACGGCCGGAACAGGTACCGCACCGGTGCGCTGAACATGTGCACCAGACGGCTGTACGGCACGAACGCGATCAGGGCCAGGCCGATCACCGCGTGGATCTGGTACAGCACGGGCACGCCCGCCATCAACTCGGTGTCGGGTTGCAGGGTGAGGAGGCTGCGGGTCCAAGGGGCGACGGACTCCCGGTAGTGGTAGCCGTCGCCGGAGGCATGGGCGAGCTTGGCGGCCATGCCCAGCACGATCGCGGCGAGCAGGACGACGTACATGACCTTGTCGTTGGCCGTCGTCGTGTGGAACACGGGGGCGCTGGTGCGGCGGCGGTGGATCAGGAGGGCGATCCCGGCGACCGTGAGGATGCCGGCCGCGCTGCCGCCGTACAGGGAGAGCAGGTGGTGCGTGTGCCCGCTGACACCGAACGCGTCGGTCCACGACATCGGGACGAACAGGCCCACGAGGTGGCCGACGAGGACGAGCAGGATGCCGTAGTGGAAGGCCGGGGAGGCGATGTTCAGCAGCTTCGACTCGTGGACCTGCGAGGAGCGGGCGGTCCAGCCGAACCTGTCGTGGCGGTAGCGCCGGACGAGGCCGGCGACGAGGAGGACGAAGGCGACGTACGGCAGGACGCCCCAGAGGAAGACGGTCATGAGCGTGCTCCGGTGCGGACGGGCGGCAGGGTCGCGCACACGGCGTCCAGGACGCAGGCGTACGGGGTGCCGAAGGCGGTGAGCCCGGCACGGAGTCGTTCCAGCCCGGCGCGGTGGTCGGTGAGCAGGTCGGTGTTGCCGGTCCGGGCGGCGAACTCCAGCACCGCGGGCAGGAAGTCCGGCAGTTCCTCGCCGGTGAACTCCAGGCCGTGGGCGCGGTAGAGGTCCTCGAAGCGGACCAGGGACATGTCCCTGCGCCGGGTGTCACCGTCCTGCCACCAGCTCAGGTACAGGCTGTGGCGCTCGTCGAAGTCGAAGACCTGGACGTAGTGCGCGGCCAGTTCCCGCGCGTCGGTCACCGCCGCGTGGTCGGTGAACTCCCGCAGCTGCGGGGCGGCTTCGCGCAGCAGCGGCAGCCGGGCCCGGAACTCGTCGTCGGGGTAGGTGAGACAGAGCGCCGCGGCCTGGTAGAGCACCTCGAACGCCGGCATCAGGTCTCTTCCTCCTCTGCCGCGGTCGGCCGGTGGCGCAGCGCGTGGAAGTTCTCCACGGACACCAGCGGCAGATGCGTACGGCCCCCGGAGTCCTGGCCGGACGGCCCGTCGCCGCCCATGCCGGGGCCGCCCTCGTAGTCCAGGCTGCACCCGTGGTCGAGACCGCACCCGTCCGGGAGCGCCGACTCCTCCAGCCGTCGCGCGTCCGAGACGGCCGCCGCCGGGATCACGTACCGGTCCTCGTACCGGGCGATCGCCAGCAGCCGGTACATCTCCTCGATCTCGGCGTCCCGCATGCCGACGGCGCGCGCGACCGACGGATCGGGCTGCTCGCCGAGGTTGACGGCGCGCATGTGGGAGCGCATCGCGGCGAGCTTCTCAAGTGACGCCCGGACCGGGGCGACATCGCCCGCGGTGAACAGCTCCGCCAGATACTCCAGCGGAATGCGCAGGGTGTCGATCGCGCCGAACAGGTTGTGTGCGTCCTCGCCGTCGTGCCCGGTCTCCGTCAGCGCCTCGACCACCGGCGACAGCGGCGGGATGTACCAGACCATCGGCATGGTGCGGTACTCCGGATGCAGCGGCAGCGCCACCTTGTATCTGCTGATCAGCGCGTGCACGGGCGACCGCCGGGCCGCCTCCACCCAGTCGTACGGGATCCCCGCCGCCGCACAGGCCCGCCGCACCCCGGGATCCTCGGGGTCGAGGAAGACGCCCAACTGCGCCGCGTACAACTCGTGTTCGTCGGGCACGGAAGCCGCGGCCGTCACCCGGTCCGCGTCGTACAGCACCACCCCGAGATAGCGCAGCCGCCCCACGCACGTCTCCGAGCACACCGTCGGCAGCCCCGCCTCCAGCCGCGGAGAGCACAGCGTGCACTTCTCCGCCTTGCCGGTGCGGTGGTTGAAGTAGACCTTCTTGTACGGGCATCCGGTCACGCACATCCGCCAGCCCCGGCAGCGGTCCTGGTCCACCAGGACGATGCCGTCCTCCGCCCGCTTGTACATCGCGCCGGACGGACAGGAGGCCACGCAGGACGGGTTGAGGCAGTGCTCGCAGATACGCGGCAGATAGAACATGAAGGTCTGCTCGAACTCGAACCGCACCCTGTCGGCGGCCAGTCGGCGGGTCCGCTCGATCATCGGGTCGGGGCCGCCGCCGTGGGCCGGGGCGCCCGCGAGGCTCTTGCAGCCGTAGGCCCAGGGCTCGTCGTAGGTCCAGGGCTCGTCGTAGTCCTCGGTCTCCGGGAGCCTCGGGTCGGAGAAGATGCCCGCGAGCTTTCTGAAACGGCCGCCCGCCTTCAGCTTCAGCGCGCCGCGCCGGTTGAGCGCCCAGCCGCCCTGCCACTGCTCCTGGTCCTCGTAGCGGCGCGGATAGCCCTGGCCGGGCCGGGTCTCGACGTTGTTGAACCAGACGTGCTCCGTGCCCTGGCGGTCGGTCCACGCCTGTTTGCAGGTCACCGAGCAGGTGTGGCAGCCGATGCACTTGTCGAGGTTCATCACCATGGCGAGCTGGGCCATCGGGCGCATCAGTACTCGACCTCCTGGCTGCGGCGGCGGATGACCGTCACCTCGTCGCGCCGGTCACCCGTGGGGCCCGGGTGGTTGAACGCCCAGGAGAGCTGGGCGTAGCCGCCGACCAGGTGGGACGGCTTGAGGAACAGCCGGGTCAGGGAGTCGTGGATGCCGCCGCGCCGCCCGGCCGTCTCCGTCCTCGGCACGTCCACCGTGCGCTCCCGCGCGTGATGCGTGTAGACGGTGCCGTGCGGGATGCGGTGCGAGACGACGGCGCGGGCCACGACCACGCCCTCGCGGTCGGCCGCCTCGATCCAGTCGTCGTCCTTGACGCCGATCGCGTCCGCGTCCCGCGGGGACATCCAGAGGTTCTGGCCGCCGTGGGACAGCGCCAGCATGAAGAGGTCGTCCTGGTACTCGGAGTGCATGGACCACGTGTCGTGCGGGGTCAGGTAACGCACGGTCACCTCGCGTTGCCCGTCCGGTCCGAGGCGGGGTTCGCCGAAGAGCCGGTTCATGTCCAGCGGCGGCCGGTACACCGGCAGCGCCTCGCCCAGCTCGTGGATCCAGTCGTGGTCCAGGAAGAAGTGCTGGCGGCCGGTGAGGGTGTGCCAGGGCTTGAGGTGCTCGGTGTTGAGCGTGAACGCCGTGTAGCGGCGCCCGCCGGACTCGCTGCCCGCACACTCCGGCGAGGTGATCACCGGCACGGGCGCGGCCTGGGTGTCCGCGTAGGTGATCCGCTTGCCCTCGTGCTCGGCGGCCAGGTGGGCCATCTCCTGCCCGGTGCGCGCCTGAAGGGTGCGGAAACCCTGCGTGGCGAGGCGCCCGTTGGTGGTGCCGGACAGGGCGAGGATCGTGTTCGCGGCCTTCACGGCTGTGTCGAGAGAGGGCCGGCCGTCGTACCCGGTGCCGTTCAACTGCCGCAGATCCTCCACCTCCTCGTGCGGATGCAGCACGATTCCCCTGGCGGGCAGGCCCAGTTGCTCCACGAGTGGGCCCAACGCGGTGAACTTCTCGCCGACCGCCGTGTAGTCACGCTTTACGACGGTCAGATGGGGCATCGTCCTGCCGGGCACGGGGGCGCACTCCCCGCGCTTCCAGTCCCTCACCACCCCGCCCGGCTGGGCGATCTCGCTGGGTGTGTCGTGCTGGAGGGGCGAGGCGACCAGGTCCCCCCGCACCCCGAGATGGCCGGCGGCCAGCTCGCTCAGCCGCTCGGCCAGTGCCTTGAACGCGTCGAAGTCGGTGCGCGCCTGCCACGGCGGATCCACGGCCGGGGTGGTGGAGTGCACGCAGGGGGGCGTGTCCGTGCTGGACAGGTCGTGTTTCTCGTACCGGGTCGCGGCGGGCAGGACGACGTCCGACAGCAGCGTCGACGAGGTCCGCCGGAAGTCCAGCGACAGCAGCAGATCGAGTTTGCCCTCGGGCGCCTCGTCCCGCCAGGTCACGTCCCGGGGGCGCTCGCCGGGCTCGGCCTCCCGCGCGCTCAGCGACGACCGCGTGCCCAGCAGATGCTTCGTGAAGAACTCGGCGCCCGTCGCCGACGGGCCCGGCAGACCGGCCCGGCACAGCGTCAGCACGCGCGGCCAGTTCTCCGGCGCGTCCGGGTCCTCGCACGCGAACTTCAGCGTCCCGGCGCGGAGTTCGGCCACGACCCGCGACACCGGGTCCCCGAACACCTCGCCCAGCTCCAGCGGATTGCGGTCGAAGGTCGGATACGACGGCATCCACCCCGAACGCACCGACAGCGCAAGGCAGTCCGCGCCGGTCATGCCCGCGAACCGGCCCTCACCCAGCGGCGAGGCGAGGACGTCGGCGGTGAACCGGTCGTAGCGCCACTGGTCGGTGTTGAGGAACCAGTACGCGGTGCCGGTCATCTGGCGCGGCGGGCGCGACCAGTCGGAGGCGGCGGCGAGGGTCGCCCAGCCGGTCACCGGGCGGCACTTCTCCTGGCCCACGGAGTGCGCCCAGCCGCCGCCGTCGCGGCCCTGGCAGCCGGTGAGCTGGAGCAGGGCGAGGAAGGCGCGGTAGATGGTCTCGGAGTGGAACCAGCGGTTCGTGCCCGCGCCCGTCAGGATCATGCAGCGGCCCTTCGACCGCTCGGCGGTCCGCGCGAACTCCCGGGCGATCTTCACGCACTTGGCCGCGGGGACGGACGTGTGCGCCTGCTGCCAGGCGGGCGTGCAGGGCGTGCCGGCGTCGTCGTAGGAGGCGGGCCAGCGGCCGGGCAGGCCGTGCCGGAAGATGCCGTACTGGGCGAGGAGCAGGTCGAAGACCGTGGTGACCAGTGGCCCGTCCCCGCCGCCCAGCCGGGTCGCCGGCACGCCCCGCCGCAGCACGTCCCCGCGCCCCTGCCCGTGCTCGCCGCCCTCGGTGTCGAAGCGCGGGAGCAGCACCGGCACACTGCCCGACGCCTCATGGCCGTACAAACTCAACTGCGGCTGGACCGAGCCTAGTTCGAGGTTCCAGCGGCCCTCGCCGGAGTCGGTCCAGCGGAAGCCGAGCGAGCCGCTCGGGACGACGGCCCGTCCGCTCGCCGCGTCCAGTACCACCGTCTTCCATGCGGCGCCCTCGCCCTCGTGCCCCAGGTCGTCGGCGCGCAGGAACTTCCCGGGGACGTGGGCGCCGTCCCGTTCGGTCAGGGTCACCAGGAAGGGCAGGTCCGTGAACGTGCGTACGTAGTCCGCGAAGAACGGCGTCTCGCGGTCGACGAAGAACTCCCTGAGGACGACGTGGCCCATCGCGAGCGCGAGGGCGCCGTCCGTGCCGGGGTGCGGGTGCAGCCACTCGTCGGCGAACCTCGCGTAGTCCGCGTCGTCGGGGGCGACGACCACGACCTTCTGGCCCCGGTAACGGGCCTTGGCCATCCGGTGCACGTCGGGCGCGCGGGTCACCGGGACGCCGGAGCCCCACATCATCAGATACGCGGCGTCCCACCAGTCGCCCGACTCCGGTACGTCGGTCGCCTCGCCGAAGACCTGCGGCGAGGCGACGGGCACGTCCGCGTACCAGTCGTGGCACGACAGCATCGGGGCGCCGATCAGCGAGTGGAAGCGGGCGCCCGCCGCGTGCGACACCATCGACATCGCCGGGACGGGGCAGAAGCCGGCGATGCGGTCGGGACCGTACGTCTTGATGGTGTGGACCTGCGCGGCGGCGACGATCTCGACCGCCTCGTCCCAGGTGGCGCGGACCAGGCCGCCCTTGCCGCGGGCCTGCTGGTAGCGGCGGCGGCGCGAAGGGTCCCGCTGGATGTCGGCCCAGGCGAGGACGGGGTCCCGCAGGCGCTCCTTCGCCTCCCGGTACATCTGCAGGAGCACACCGCGGACGTACGGGTACCGCACCCGCGTGGGGGAGTAGGCGTACCGGGAGAAGGCGGCGCCGTGCGCGCGGCCTCGGGGCTCGTGCCCGCCGCCGGCCGGAGCGATGCCGTGCGGGTCGGGGGAGGGCGTGCCGGAGCGGAAGAACCTCCCGGTGCGCAGCAGGAACGCGGCCGGCTCGGTGGGCGGTACCTGGGTGTCGGTCACATGCGCTCCTCGCTTGCCCTGGCTTCAAAACCTAGAGGCGAGCGGGGGAGCGCACCTGTTCACGGCGCCCGTACGGGTCAGGCCTTGCGGGCGACTCCCGCATACACCGGCACGATGCCCTCGGCCTGGACCGCCACGTCCTCGGGCTCCGGCCGCCGGCCCGTCACCGGGATCACGCCGGGGCCCAGCAGCTCCAGGCCCTCGAAGAAGCGCGAGAACTCCGCGAGGGAACGGGGGAAGAACGGGGTGCCGCTGCGCCGGAAGTTCTCCGCCGCCTGCCCGATCGCCTCCGGGCTGAGGTCGGGGGTGACCTGGGACAGGACCAGGCAGCTGCCCGGGGCGAGCGCGGCGGCGTACTTCCGCAGCAGGCCGTACACGTCGTCGCCGTCGGGGTCGTCGCCCAGGTAGTGCGTCAGCGCGACCAGCGACAGGGCCACCGGCCGGCCGAGGTCCAGGGACTCCCCGGCCCGGCTCAGCAGGGCGTCGATGTCGCGGACGTCGGCGTGCACGTACCCGGTCGTGCCCTCCGCCGAGCCGTGCAGCAGGGCCTGAGCGTGCCGCAGGACGATCGGGTCGTTGTCGGCGTACACCACCTTCGACTCCGGCGCGACCTGCTGGGCCACCTGGTGCAGATTGGGCTCGGTCGGGATGCCCGTGCCGATGTCCAGGAACTGGCGGATCCCCGCCTGCGCGACCGTCCGTGTCGCCCGGTGCATGAAACGGCGGTTGGCGCGCGCCCCGCGCAGTACGGTGCTGTCGACCGCCAGGATCCTGCGGGCCAGCTCCTCGTCCACCGAGTAGTTGTCCTTGCCGCCCAGCCACCAGTCGTAGACCCGGGCGGGATGCGGACGGCTGGTGTCGACGGGCGCGGACTCGGCCTCGGATCCGGTCATGCGGTGTCTTCTCCTGCGGCTTCGGGTCGGGGTGGCTCAGCAGTGCTCGCGCCGGTCGCGCAGGAGCTTCTTGGTCCGCTCGGTGGACGCGGCTCGCGCCGTCATGTGGTCCAGCACCTCCAGGTGCGTGGAGACCTCCGTACGGGAGTCGAGATACAGCGCACCGGTCAGATACTCGGTGAACACCATGTCGGGAAGCTCGGGTTCGGCGAACCGGAACAGCGTGAACGGCGCGTACGTCCCCGGGTGCGGGCCCGCCCGGAACTCGGAGACCTGGAGGGTGACCCGGTCGCGCTCGGCGAACTCCAGCAGCTTGTCCAGCTGTTCGCGCAGCACGGAGCCGTCGTCGCTCACGGGACGGAGCAGGACCGTTTCGTCCATGATCACCCACAGGTGCGGGCGGTCCGCACGCTCCAGAAGCTGCTGCCGGGCCATACGCAGCGACACATGCCGCTCGATGGTCTCCGGACCGGCCTGCCCGATCGTCCCGGCCTCCAGGACGGCCCGCGCATACGCCTCCGTCTGCAGCAGACCGGGCACGAAGTGCGGCTCGTAGGAGCGGATGATCCGGGCGGCGCCCTCCAGGCTCACATACAGGCTGAACCAGTCCGGCAGCACATCGTGGAACCGCTGCCACCAGCCGGGCTGGTTCGCCTCCTCGGCGAGCGAGACGAACGCCGCCGCCTCCTCCTCGGGCACGCCGTACGCGCCGAGCAGCAGCTGGACGTACGGGATCTTCAGCGCGACCTCGGCCATCTCCATGCGCCGCACGGTCGCGGGGGCCACCCGCAGGACCTGTGCGGCCTCCTCGCGCCTCAGCCCGGCCGCCTCGCGCAGCTCCTGCAGCCGCTTGCCGAGCACCACCTGGCCCACGGTGGGCGCGGGCCGCCGCTCACTCACGCCACGCCTCCCCTACGTGCCGAAGTCCCGGAGCAGTGTGTCATGTGCGGGTGGGTGTCCAACAGGAACGTGGCGAGTCTCTTACCCCGGATGCCCCGGATGCTTCCCCGCCCAGGGCGCGTCAAGGCAGCAGCGACTGAAGGTACTTGACCGTCGCCGGGTCGGCCGGGAGCAGCGTCTCGATGGCCAGCTCGGCGACGGTCACGTCCATCGGGGTGTTGAAGGTGGATATGGAGGAGATGAAGGAGAGCACCCGCCCGTCGTGCTCGATCCGCATCGGGAGCGCGAAGGGCGGGACGGGCGCGGCCGGTTCGTCCGCCGCCCCCGTCTCCTCGTCGGGCACCGGGTAGGCGGCGACCTCCTCGTACAACGTCCGCAGCGGTTCGGAGCGTTGCAGCGCGATCTGCCGTTCCATCTGGGCGAGCAGATGGCCGCGCCACTCCCGCAGATTGCGGATCCGGGGCGCCAGGCCCTCCGGGTGGAGAGTCAGCCGCATCGCGTTCAGCGGCGGCACGAGCAGCGACTCGGGCAGGCCGTCGAGCAGGGCCAGGACGCCCCGGTTCGCGGCCACCACGTGGTACGTCGCGTCCACCACGAAGGCCGGGTAGGGCTCGTAGCCCTGGATCAGCCGCTCGATCCCCTCGCGCAACGTGTCCAGCGCCGGGTCGTCCAGCGAGGTCTCCCGGTAGCGCGGGGCGTAACCGGCCGCCAGCAGCAGGGCGTTGCGCTCCCGCACCGGGACGTCGAGATGCTCGGCCAGCCGCAGCACCATGTCCTCGCTCGGCCGGGAGCGCCCCGTCTCGATGAAGCTGATGTGCCGGGCGGAGGAGTCGGCCCGCAGCGCCAGCTCCAGCTGGCTGACCCGCCGCCGCTCCCGCCAGGCCCGCAGCAGGGGGCCGATGCCTTCGTCGGCGGGGAGCGCGGCGGTGCCGGACGCGGGAGTGGTCATACGACGACCGTAGTCCAGGGGTTCGGAAACGTGTCCGGAACGGATCTTTGGGCACCTGTCTGACCAGGGCCGGAACCATCCGGCTGTGGCAGGCTGAAGACGTATCCCGACGCCCTGGAAGGAGCGAGGCCATGCCCCTCGAACCGCTGTCGCAGAAGGAGATCGAGGACCGGCTGGCCCAGCTGCCGGGCTGGTCCCTGGAGGGGGACCGCATCGCCCGCTCCTACCGGCTGCGCTCGCACTTCGCGGCCACCGCGATGGTCGTCCACATCGCCCAGGTCCAGGAGGAGCTCGACCACCACTCCGACCTCACCCTCGGCTACCACACCCTGTCACTGAGCGTGAACACGCACACCGTGGGCGCGGTGACCGAGCGGGACTTCGAGCTGGCCCGCCGGGTGGAACGACTGGCGCCGGGCCACGGGGCACAGTGACGCGGTGCTGGACTACGACAAGGAAGCCGGCGCCTACGACATCACACGCGGCGGTGAACCCCGGGCCGCCGCGGCTGCCGGTGCCGTCCTCGGCCTGATCCCGGACCCGACCGGCCGCCTCCTCGACGTGGCCTGCGGCACCGGCATCGTGACCCGGCGGCTCGCGGCGGCGCGGCCCGGCCTGCGGGTGACGGGCGCGGACCTGACGTACGGGATGGCCCGCATGGCCGCCGTACGCCTGCCCGGCACGGTCGTGCTCGCGGACAGTCGGCGGCTGCCGTTCCCGGACCGCGCGTTCGACGCCGTGACCAGCGTGTGGCTGCTCCATCTGCTCGACGAACCCGACGACGTGCGGGCCGCCGTCGCCGAGTGCGCCCGGGTGCTGCGGCCCGGCGGTGTCTACGTCACCACCGTGGACAAGGCCGCCGCGCACGACGTGGGCAGTGACATCGACGCCGTGCTCGCCCCGCGCCCGCGCCGGCCCGCCCGCGACCAGGCGGCGGCCGTGGAGTCGTACGCCACCGAGCAGGGACTGCTCCCCGTCGGCCGGTCCCGCTTCCCGGGCGTGGGCCAGGGCCGCAGCCCCCGCCGGACCACCGCCGACCTACGGCGCGGCTGGTTCACCCAACTGCCCCCCGACGACCCCCGCACCGAACACTTCGCCGCCCTCCTGGCGACCCTCCCCGACCAGGACCGCCCCCGCCCCGACCCCGTCTTCGCCCTCCGGTCCTTCAGAAAGCCGCAGGACGACCGAACTCCATGACCCAGTTGGCCAGCCAGGTCCGGCCGTGGTCCGGGGAGAAGGACAACGGCCGTAGCGACGGCGGTGGTTGGATCCAGGCCACCGTCCCCATCGAGTCCGTCGACCACGCGGTGGGGGAGTTTCTGCGGCTGGGCTTGGACATCGAGGTGCTGGCACCGTCCGGGCTGCGGGCGGAGATCGCCCGGACGGCCGCCGAACTGGCCGAAAGATATGGCAACTTCGGGGTGCGTGGCGACCACTGAGAGGCCGGAACCCGTCCGTCCGTCAGGAGGTACGTCTCGTGCAGCACCCGCACAAGCACCGCAGACGAAGGATCGTCCTCTCCGCGCTGGGCGCCACGGCCGCGCTCGTCGCCGCCGGACTCACCGCGCTCACCGGCGCGGGCACGGCCGAGGCCGCCACCGCACGGCAGGTGGAGGCGCTCGACCGCGGCGTGGTCAGCGTGCACACCGACGCCGGCAACCTGGTCAGCTGGCGCTGGCTGGGCACCGACCCGAACGACGTCTCCTTCAACGTCTACCGCGCCGGTACGAAGGTCAACGCGACCCCGGTCACCGGCTCCACCAACTACTTCCACTCCGGGGCGCCCGCCCAGGCTGACTACACCGTCCGCGCGATCGTCGGCGGTGTGGAGCAGGCCGACTCGGTCCACGCGATCCAGTTCCGCACCGGCTACCGGGACGTCCCCATCTCCCCGCCCGCGGGCGGTACCACCCCCGACGGCGTGGCCTACACCTACGAGGCCAACGACGCCTCCGTCGCCGACCTCGACGGCGACGGCGCCCTGGAGTTCGTCCTCAAGTGGCAGCCCACCAACGCCAAGGACAACGCCAACTCCGGCTACACCGGCAACACCTTCGTCGACGGCATCAAGCTCGACGGCACCCGGCTGTGGCGGATCGACCTGGGCCGCAACATCCGCTCCGGCGCGCACTACACACAGTTCCAGGTGTACGACTACGACGGCGACGGCAGGGCCGAGGTCGCCATGAAGACGGCCGACGGCACGGTGGACGGGACGGGCGCGGTGATCGGCAGCGCCTCAGCCGACCACCGCAACTCCAGCGGGTATGTGCTGTCCGGCCCCGAGTACCTGACCATGTTCAACGGGCAGACCGGCAGGGCGATGGGCACGGTCGACTACGTCCCGGCCCGGGGCACGGTGTCGTCGTGGGGCGACTCCTACGGCAACCGGGTCGACCGCTTCCTCGCCGGCACCGCCTACCTCGACGGCGCCCGCCCGTCGCTCATCATGGCCCGCGGCTACTACACCCGTACGGTGATCGCGGCCTGGGACTGGCGGGGCGGAGCCTTCACCCGCCGCTGGACCTTCGACACCAACTCCTCCACCAACACCGGCAGGGGGTACGACGGCCAGGGCTCGCACAGTCTCTCCATCGGGGACGTCGACAACGACGGCAGGGACGAGATCGTCTACGGCTCCATGGCGGTCGACGACAACGGCAACGGGCTGTGGACCGCCAGGACGGGCCACGGGGACGCCCAGCACCTCGGCGACCTGGACCCGTCGACGTCGGGCCTTGAGTACTTCAAGGTCTCCGAGTCCTCCTCCCAGCCCGCCGAGCTGTATCTCAACCCCGCGAACGGGTCGATCCGCTGGCAGCTGGCCGCCTGCTGCGACAACGGCCGCGGCGTGGCCGGGGACATCTACGCCGGCAACGACGGCGCCGAGGTGTGGTCGGCCTCCGACGGTTCCATCCGCGACGAGGCGGGCGCCACGAAGGGCCGCGAGCCCTCCTCCGTCAACTTCCTGTCCTGGTGGGACGGCGACCCCGTCCGCGAACTGCTCGACGGCACGCGCATCGACAAGTACGGCACGTCCGGCGAGACCCGCCTCCTGACCGGCTCCGGGGTGTCCTCGAACAACGGCACCAAGTCCACCCCGGTCATCTCCGGCGACCTCTTCGGCGACTGGCGCGAGGAGGTCGTCTGGCGCACCAGCAGCAACACGGCTCTGCGCATCTACTCGACGCCGGTCGAGACGAGCACGAAGATCACCACCCTGCTGCACGACCCGATGTACCGCACGGGTCTGGCCTGGCAGAACACGGCCTACAACCAGCCCCCGCACCCGAGCTTCTTCATCGGCAACGGCATGGCGACGGCACCGCGCCCCACGGTCTACACGCCCTGAGCCGCTGAGTGAGGTGGTCGTCATCAGGCCCGATGACGATGGCGACCATCTCGCCGGACTCCACCCCCGACGCCGTAACGGACTGCCAGGTTGCTTCACTGGCCGACTTTTTCCGGCCAACTGCACAACCCCCCGGGCCCTTCACGTGTCGTTCACATGCGTACTACTGAACCCTGGGGAGAACATGTTCCGCACCCGAACCCGCACCCGAACCCGCACCGGCATACGCCTCGCCGCCACCACGGCGGCCGTCGTCGCCGCGATCGGCCTCACCGCCTGTGGCTCCGGCTCCGGCGACGAGGTCGTCGACAAGCCCAAGGCGAAGGCCACCGCCGAGGCCGGCACCGACAGCACGAAGGAACCCGCCGCCGAGACGAGCAGCGCCGCGCCCGACGTCGCCAAGGTCGGCGACACGCTCGCCCTCAAGGGCATAGAAGCCGGCAGCGCACTCGACGTCACCCTCGTCGAGGTCGTCGACAACGCCGAGTCCAGCGACGGGTTCTTCGCCCCCGAGTCCGGCAACCGGTGGATCGGCGTGCAGTTCCAGCTCGTCAACACCGGCACCAAGGTCTACAACGACGCTCCCGAGAACGGGGCGCAGATCGTCGACGACCAGGGCCAGCAGTTCGGAACCGTCATCGCCGACATCACGGCCGGCCCCGCCATGTCGGCGGACGTCCGGCTGAAGCCCGGCGCGAAGGCGCTGGGCTGGGTCGTGTTCGAGGTGCCGAAGGCGTCCAAGGCGGCCACGCTCACGTTCGCGATGGACTCGGGCTTCGCCCAGCAGATCGGAGAGTGGACGCTGTAGGCGAGCACAGAGGGCGCGAGCCTGCGACGGCACGCGCCCTCGGCGCTCAGCTCACGGTGCAGTCCTGGTCACCGAGCTTGAACGCGGCCGGTTCCGTGTTCGCCCCCGACCAGTTCCCCGTGAACCCGAAGCTCACGGACGAGCCCGCCGCCACGTTGCCGTTCCAGCCCACGTTCTTCGCCGTCACGGCTGAACCCGACTGCGTGTGGTCGGCGTTCCAGAGCTGGGCGATGGTCTGGCCGTCAGGGAAGGTCCAGTCGAGGGACCAGCCGGTCCAGGCGGTCGTGCCGGTGTTGCTCAGCTGGACGTCCGCCTGGAAGCCGCCCGACCATTCGTTGGTGATCTTGTATGTCACCGCGCAGGCGCCCGTCGGGGTGGGTGTCGGGTCGGTGCCGCCCCCGCCGGTGTCGGCGGTGTCGCCGTAGATGACGCCCCGGCCGTTGGTCGCGACGTACACCCGGCCGTACACGCGCGGGTCGCCGGTGATCGCCGCGCCCGTCCAGCCCCACTGGTGGGCGTCGTCGTTGATGCGGGTCCAGGTCGCGCCCTGGTCGGTGGAGCGGAAGATGCCGCGTACGCCGCCGATCTCGGCGCTGGTGTAGAGCGTCTGGTACGTCGCTCCGGGCGCCGCTCTGCCGAAGCCGATGGTGTCGGCCTGCTCGACGTTCTCCAGCCTGGTGAAGGTGGCGCCGGAGTCGGTCGAGTGCCACAGGCCGTACGCGCCGTCGCTCGCGCCGCCCGCCAGCCATACGTCGCCCTTCGTGCCGGGCAGCGCCTTGAAGCGGACGGTGTCGCCGGACGGGAGCCCGGTCGCGGCCGACGCGGAGAAGGTCGCGCCGCCGTCCGTACTGACGTAGAACTTCCCGGACTTGAAGCCGTAGAAGGTCCGCGGGTCCACTCGGTCCGACTCCACGATCGCACCCGCGGGGATGCCGCTCGACGCCGCCCAGGACGTGCCGAAGCCCGTCGCGTAGTGGACCCCCGTGCCCTGCGGACTCCACACGAACCGGCTGCCGTCGGCCGCCGCCGCGACCGTGCCGCCGCCGCTGACGCCCGAAGGGTCCGTCCCCGCGAACCAGTTGGCGCCGTTGTCCGTCGAGAACGCGATGTGCGGTCCCGAGTCCAGGTTGCCGGCGCGGACCACGGTGTTCGGGTTGCTCTCCGCGAAGTCCAGGCTGGTCGTCGAGGTGAAGTTCGGTGAGGTGTACATCATCGGCGGGACGGTGGTCAGATCCGTGTGCCGGAAGCCGCCTATGTCGCCGAGCGCGCTGAGCAGGGGAGCACCCGAGGGCGGGGACGCGAGGTCGTTGACCGCCGTCTCCTCCAGGCCCCGCACCATCGGCTTGATGGTGAACTGGCCGCCGCTGTCCCACTTCGTCAGGTCCTCGGTGCCGTAGACCGTCGCGCCCGTCCCGTACATCATCCGGTTCGAGTCGAACGGGTCGATCTCCAGCGACTCCGTCATCCAGCCCAGTTTCGGCGTCTGTTCGGGCGGCGCCGGATTCGCGCCCCAGGTCAGCCAGGGCGACGACGCGACGTCCATCGTGTAGCGGTTCGAACGGCTGGGGTACGACGTGTAGTTCCAGGCCTGCGTCCAGGTGCCGCCGCTGTCCGTCGAGCGGAAGATCTGGGTGTCCGGCCACCAGGAGCTGTACGCCGTCGCCATCACCGTGCCCGGCCGCTGCCGGTCGATGGTGAGACCGCTGAAGCCGTAGTACGTGTCGGCCTCCGCCACCGGGCTGATGTCGGTCCAGGTACCGGAAGCGGTCGCATACCGCCACAGCCGGCCCTTGCCGCCGTCGTACGGGCCGCCCGTGTCGCTGTACGCGAGATAGAGATAGCCGTTCGTCGCGTCCAGCACGCCCTTGTGGGCCAGGTAGCCGGTCGGCTGCCCGGCCACGCGGGACCAGGTCGCACCCGCGTCCGTCGAGCGGTACACCGAGTTGTCCTTGTCGGCGACACCGACGTAGATCGTCCGCGTGGCACTGCCCGCCGCAGCGGTCGACTCGTCGAAGGTGACCCAGACGATGCCCTGGTTGTCGGAGGCGTAGCCGCTGGTGTCGCTCGGATCCTGCACGTAGTTGCCGACGTTGGGGAAGTTCGTGACCTGCGACCAGGTGGCACCGGAGTCCGTCGACCGCCACAGCCCGTTGCCGCTGGGCGCACCCAGGTACAGCACGCTGTTCCTGTTCGGGTCGACGGCGAGCCGCTCCCCCATGCCCCGGCCGGGCATGTTGCCGCCCAGCTTGAACGGCAGGTCGGCCTTCTGCCAGCTGGCACCCCGGTCGGCGGACCGCAGCACCGCCCCGTTCCCGGGGTCCCAGCTGTTGGTGTACGTCCCGACCGCCGCGTACACCCGGTCAGGGTCGACGGAGTCGGACGCCAGGCTGACGACTCCCGTGTGCCCCCAGTCCTCCCAGCCGACCGAGTCCAGCAGCGGCGTCCAGGTCTGCGACGACTCCTGCCAGCGGTAGGCACCGCCGATGTCGGTACGGGCGTAGGCGAGATCCTTCTCGCTGCGGTTGAAGACGATGCCGGGGACGAATCCGCCGCCGTCGATCCGGGCGTTCTCCCAGCTGTAGGTGTCGGCGGCGATCGACACGTCCTGCGGGGCGTCGGTGGCCAGCGCGGGCGGGCTGCCCGCGAGCAGTCCGGCCGCGAGGGCCAGCACCGCCGTGAGGATGCGGGTTCTTCGCACGGGGGGTCCTTTCCGGGATGTGGGGGGAGATACGAATGGCAAGCGCTTTCCATCGATCGCGAGAGCAGCCGGGCGACCCCCAGTGCGGGAGAGGGCCGCCCGGCCGGTCGGTCCCGCCGTCAGGTGACGGGACCACGTACGCGGAACCTTTCAGACGCTCCGGAGAAACGCCGTGACCTGCCACGCCCTGCTTTCAGCGGCGCGGGGCCGTATCAATGTGCGGCTCCGCCGCGCGGGCGCGGCCAGCCACAACGGACCCGCTGTCGAACACGGCCCGACCCGCGGAGCGCCCGGCGGGGGCTGGTTATTCGAGAAGCTCCGCGTACGCGCCCATGGCCAGGGCGATGTCCGCCTGGGCCCAGAACCGGTGATAGGTGAAGGAGGGCGCGGCCCCACCCGCCAGATAGCTCTCGATCTTCGACCATGCCGGATCGTCCTCGTAGAACGACCGGATCGAGTCGAACGTCGACGACGAGTCGATCACGTCACCGTTCGGCATGGTGCCGCTCCAGCCGGACGGGACGTACACGGCGTCGTCGAACCGGCTGTAGTCCGCGCGGGTCTCGGGAACGGCGATCCCCAGCGCGTCCTGGTGGTTGTCCCACATGCCGTCCAGCAACGCCTTCGCCGTCGACGCGGCCTCCGCGTCCCCGGACCGATCCGCGTAGTACGTCAGCGTCTTGGCGTACGCGGCAGCCACACCGACATCGTTCGTGTAGTCGGCGACAGTCACGTGAAGTCCGCTGTTGGCACCCGGACTTGACGGATTCCAGGTGTCGGGCTGGCCCGACCACTGAAGCGTCGCCGGGATCTGGTACGTACCGTCGGGATGGACGGTCGTCTCGGACAGCGCCCAGTCGACCCACTTGTCGAGCACCGCCTTCGCCTCGGCGTTCCCCGTCTGCTGGTAGTACTCGGCCACCCGCTCCATCGACCACGCCTGGAAGCCGAACCACTGGTTTGACGGCGGGTCGTGGTAGACGGGCTGCTGGTCGTAGTACATGCCGTAGAACGTCGACGTCCCGGCCGGCGGAGTCGCGTACCGGCCCGCCCAGCTGTTGGTCGCGCCGCCCGCGATGGCGCCCTCGTCGGACTGCAGCCAGCGGTAGAACTCCAGCTGCCGGTCGAGCGAGGTGGCCCAGTCCTGCTGTCCGGTCGCCGACCGGGGCCTCAGATCGGCGGAGGAGCTCAGCGCGTAGGCCGCCATGGGGTTCTGGTAGCCGCCGTGCACATGGCTGGAGCCGATGCGCCAGGCCCAGCCCGCCGAGGTGTCGGTGGCACCGCCCCACGCGTAGTACCAGGACATCAGGTACGTCGAGGAGTCCTTGCCGGTGCCGGCCGGGCAGGTGGACGGTCCGACGCAGTTGCCGACCCGCTTGAAGTACTTGTCGTAGGTGGAGTAGCGCAGATAGTCGCCCATCTTCGCGGCCTTGCTCACGGTCGCGGAGACCTCGCTGCCGTTGCCCTGCTCCTTCGCCCAGACGTCCGCCCAGTACGCGGCCTGCACGGCGCGCGCGTCGGCGTCGGGGGCGTTGGTGTACTTCCACTGCTCGGCGTAGGAGGAGTCACCGGTGAACAGGTCCAGGTACCCGTTCTGGCCGCCGTACGTGAACTCGTCGCAGGTCGGCTGCGGCACCGTCTCCCACACCGACTCCTGCGCGCCGCGCTGGAAGGTGTTGATGTACGACGGTCCCGTGTCCGTCGGTCCGGCCTCGCAGTTGCCGGGCGAGTTGCCGTAGCCGTAGACGTTGTCGACGTCCTGGAGCCAGTGCATGCCGTAGACGTCGTCCGTGCCGTACGCCGCCCTCAGCTCGGCGGCGATCGGGTCCGAGCCGACCGGGACCGACGAGTCGAGCTGCGCCGGGTACTCGTTCGGGGTGTCCAGCTCGGGGGCGTAGGTCGCCGGGTCCGAGGCGTTGTAGAACGAGTTGGTCGGCTGGTCGGCGTGGGTCGGGATCATGTACCTCTCCATGGTGTCCCAGGCCTCGTTGAACTTGGACCAGTCGCCGGTGACCTTGCCGTACTGGGCCTGCAGCCAGAGAAGGTAGCTGTACGCCTCCGACGTGGTCTCATGGCCGTGGTCCGGCGCCTCGACGATCAGCGTCTCGACCGAGTGGTAGGGGATGCCCTCGGGGGAGAAGTAGCCGCTCGCCGGGTTGGTGATCCTGCCGTAGAGCTCCAGGAAACGGGCGTCGTACTCCTTCGTCGTCTCGATCTGGGTGACCGTGACGGCGGCCCTCGCGTGCCCGGTGGCGGACGACTCGAACGTCGCCGCGCCCGTGCCCGACGAGTCCGCCGTGATCGTCACCGGCTGCGCGGTGTCCCAGTTCGACGGAGTGAAGGTGAGGGACGCCCCACCGGTCACCGACAGGCCCGAGTTTCCGTCCGTCCGGGCCGTCGTGACGGTCACGTTCGCGGACGGCTGCGTCGACAGCTTCACCTCGTACGTGCCCGTCCTGCCCTGCTGGACGGCGAGTTGGTTGGTCGAGGCCACCACGGCGGGACCCGAGGCGACCGTGATGCCGACCGGCGTGGAGGTGCCGGACGCGCCCAGGCTGTCGTACGCCCTCGCCACCAGCGAATGACTGCCCACGGTCAAGCTTGAGACCGAGAGCGAGTACGGCGCGCTGGTGTCGGTGCCGAGCAGCGTGGTGTCGTCGTAGAACTCGACCCTGCTGACCGTCGCGCCGTCGGCCGCCGCCGCGGTGGCCGCGAGCGGGACCGCGTCACCCTGCGAGTAGACGGCGCCCGCGGCCGGGCTGGTCAGCACGGTGATCGGCGGCTGGTGTGCGCCCGTGCAGGCCGTGCCGTTGATCGCGAAGCTCGTGGGCGCGGTGTTGGTGCCGCTGTAGGTGAACTGCGCGCCGGCCGAGACGGCGGCTCCGGCCGCGATCGTCGCGTTGTGCGAGGCGTTCTGCACGGTGACGGTCTGACCGGACTGGGACCAGGTGCCGTTCCAGCCGTTGGTCAGCCTCTGGTTGCCCGAGTAGGCATACGTCAGGGTCCAGCCGCTGATCGGGTCCGTACCGCGGTTGGTGATCGTCAGGTCCGCGGTGAAGCCGGAGCCCCAGTCGTTGGTCTTGTAGTCGACGCTGCACTGAAGTGCCGCCGCACGGGCGGGCGTCGATCCCGCCGACAGCATCGTGAAAGGGAGCGCGAGGGCCGCCACGACAGCGGTCCACAAACGCCGCCGGGCGCGGCGTCTCCTTCTGGGGGGCATGTGCTGGTTCCTCCTTGCGGCTCGGGAGAAGTCAAGGCTTGAACCAGTGGGAGCGCTCCCATAGTGGAGACGGGTGGTCAAGGGGTCAAGGTGCTTGAAGAGTCGAAAAGATTCGATGGATTCCGCTAAGGAAAAGTCAAGCGCATCCCCTGTCCTTTACCGTCACTTGGCGATACCTTCCTTCGCACCAGTGGGAGCGACTCCATCAGTCGACGCGTCCGCCACGGCCGCGCCCGAGCTGCAAGGACTCGCTCATGCGACACCCCCCGCGTTCAGGAGTTTTACTCGTCCTCTCAGCCGCCGCGGCGCTGGTCGGTACCGCGATCGCACCGGTCGTCACGGCGTCGGGAGCCACGCCCGCGTGCACGGTGGAGTACACCGTCACGAGCCAGTGGGACACCGGCTTCCAGGGCGGCGTGACCATCACCAACAACATGGCCGCGGTGAGCGGTTGGCACCTCACCTTCGACTTCGCCGGCGGTCAGCAGGTCAGTCAGGGCTGGAACGCCAAGTGGTCCCAGTCCGGTACGACGGTGACCGCGGTCAACGAGAGCTGGAACGGCACGCTCGCCACCGGCGCGAGCGTCAGCGCCGGGTTCATCGCCTCCGGGTCGGGGAGCACCGCCGCACCGACCTCGTTCCAGCTCAACGGCACGACCTGCAACGTCGACACCGAGCCGTCACCCTCGCCGACCGATCCACCCGACCCCGACCCCGACCCCGGCGCCGCGCCGCCCGTGCTGCGCGTCTCCGGGAACGAGCTCGTGGACTCCGGCGGCACCACCCGTCGCCTGCTCGGCGTGAACCGTTCCGGCGGTGAGTTCGCGTGCGTGCAGGGCTACGGCATCTGGGACGGGCCGGTGGACGACGCGGCCGTCAAGGCGATCGCCGACTGGAACGCCAACACCGTCCGCATCCCGCTCAACGAGGAGTGCTGGCTGGGCCTGTCCAACATCAAGCCCGAGTACGCGGGCGCCAACTACATAGCCGCCGTCAAGGACCTGGTGGCCAAGGTGGAGGCGCACGGCATGACGCCGATGGTCGAACTGCACTGGTCCTGGGGGCAGTACACCGGCAACTCGGCGGGCTGCTCCGACGTGCACGCCAGCTGCCAGAAACCGATGCCCAACATGCAGTACACACCGTCCTTCTGGACGTCGGTGGCGAACACCTTCAAGGACGACCCGGCGGTCGTGTTCGACCTGTTCAACGAGCCCTACCCGGACCGCGCCACCGCCACCGCCACCCAGGCGTGGCAGTGCTGGCGGGACGGCGGCACCTGCCCCGGCATCGGCTATGAGGTCGCCGGCATGCAGGACCTCGTCGACGCCATCCGGGGCACCGGCGCGCAGAACCTGATCCTGGCCGGCGGGCTCGCCTACTCGAACGACCTGAGCCAGTGGCTGACGTACCAGCCCACCGACCCGGCCGGCAATCTCGCCGCGGCCTGGCACGTCTACAACTTCAACTCCTGCGCGAACGAGAGCTGCTGGAACTCCACGCTCGCCCCCGTCGCGGCCCAAGTGCCGCTGGTCGCCGGGGAGATCGGGGAGAACACCTGCGCGCACTCCTTCATCGACCAGGTCATGAAGTGGTTCGACGACCGCGGCCTGTCCTACCTGGGCTGGACCTGGAACACGTGGAACTGCGGCTCCGGTCCGGCGCTGATCTCCAGTTACGACGGCACTCCCACGTCGTACGGCATCGGGCTGCGTGATCACTTGCGCGCCCAGAACGGATAACCACAGCAACGGTCAACGTCCGCAACGGTCAACGTCCGCAACGGTCCGGTCCGCAACGGTCAACGTCCGCACATGGTCAATTTCCGCAACGGAGAGGGAACCCGCACTCATGAGTCGTACCAGAACTGCGATGCTCGCCGCCCTGGCGCTGGTCGCCGGGGCTTCCGGGACGGCGTTCGCCGTCGATACCGGCGGGGTGGAGGCGGCCGCCGTCCCCTGCACCGTCGACTACACGGTGCAGAACCAGTGGGACACCGGCTTCACCGCCGCGGTGACGGTCACCAACAACGGCGCCGCCAAGTCGGCTTGGGCGGTCAGGTGGTCGTACGCCGGAAACCAGACCATCACCAACGGCTGGAACGCGAGGTTCAGTCAGAGCGGGACCGCCGTCACCGCCGCCAACGAGTCCTACAACGGCACGCTGGCTACCGGCGGTTCGATCAGCTTCGGCTTCAACGCCTCCTACAGCGGCAGCAACGCGCTGCCGACGACCTTCACCCTCGACGGCGTGACCTGCAACGTGGACGACGGTGGCGGCGATCCCACGGATCCGGACCCGGACCCGACCGGCCCACGGGTCGACAACCCGTACTCGGGCGCCAAGGTGTACGTGAACCCGGAGTGGTCCGCGAAGGCCGCCGCCGAGCCGGGCGGCAGCCGGATCGCCGACCAGCCGACGGGCGTGTGGCTCGACCGGACCGCCGCGATCAACGGGGTCAACGGCGGTATGGGGCTGCGTGACCACCTCGACGAGGCGCTGACGCAGAAGGGCTCCGACGAACTCGTCGTCCAGCTGGTGATCTACAACCTGCCGGGCCGGGACTGCGCCGCGCTCGCGTCCAACGGTGAGCTGGGCCCGACGGAGATCGACCGGTACAAGACCGAGTACATCGACCCGATCGCCGCGATCCTCGCCGACCCGAAGTACGCCGATCTGCGGATCGTGACGACCATCGAGATCGACTCGCTGCCCAACCTCGTCACCAACACCGGGAGCCGCCCGACGGCCACCCCGGAGTGCGATGTGATGAAGGCCAACGGCAACTACGTCAAGGGCGTCGGCTACGCGCTCAGCGAGCTGGGCGACGTGCCCAACGTCTACAACTACATCGACGCCGGGCACCACGGCTGGATCGGCTGGGACGACAACTTCGGCGCGTCCGCGAACATCATGCTGGAGGCGGCCACCGCCGAGGGCGCCACCGTCGACGACGTGCACGGCTTCATCGCCAACACCGCCAACTACAGCGCTCTGAGGGAGGAGAACTTCACGGTCAACGACTCCGTGAACGGCACCTCCGTGCGCGAGTCGCAGTGGGTCGACTGGAACCGGTACGTCGACGAGCTGTCGTTCGCCCAGGCCTTCCGCAACCAGCTCGTCTCGACCGGCTTCAACTCGGACATCGGCATGCTGATCGACACGTCCCGGAACGGCTGGGGCGGTTCCGCCCGGCCCGCCGGTCCCGGTGCGAGGACCAGCGTCGACACCTACGTGGACGGTGGCCGCTACGACCGTCGCATCCACGTCGGCAACTGGTGCAACCAGACCGGCGCCGGCCTCGGCGAGCGTCCGCAGGCCAGCCCGGCCGCCGGGATCGACGCGTACGTGTGGATGAAGCCGCCGGGGGAGTCCGACGGGTCCAGCACCGCGATCCCGAACGATGAGGGCAAGGGCTTCGACCGCATGTGCGACCCGACGTACGAGGGCAATCCGCGCAACGGGAACAACATGTCCGGTGCGCTGGCGAACGCTCCGCTGTCGGGGCACTGGTTCTCGGCGCAGTTCCAGCAGCTGATGCAGAACGCGTATCCGCCGTTGTCGTAGTGCCATGACTGCGGCTGCGGGTTGTTCGTGGCTGATCGCGCAGTTCCCCGCGCCCCTATAGGGGCGCGGTAGTCCGCCGGGGTTGGTCGGTACCCCTGTGCCAGGCCCCGGCGGACTGCGAACTCCACCGCTGAGTAGTCGGCGTGGTTGGCCTTCCGAGCCGTGGTTTTTTGCTGTGGCGGCAACAGCGATTGCCTGTTCGCGGTGCGTCGGCGCACGCTGGCCGTACCCGGACGAGAGGCTCACCACCATGGCGCACGACCACCAGCACCAGCACCAGCACCGGCACGATCACCAGCACACCGACATCGACTGGGCGGAGATGGCCCCGGTGCTGGAGGCACAGGCGGAGCTGTACACGCCCCTGCACGAGCGCGCGCTCGCCTGGCTCGGCAAGAAACAGACCGAGCCAGGGCTGATCGTCGACGCGGGCAGCGGGCCCGGCGTCGTCTCCTGTCTGCTCGCCGACGCCTTCCCCGGTGCCCGGGTCGTCGCCGTCGACGGCTCCGCGCCGCTGCTGGAGCGGGCCCGCGGGCGGGCGGAGCGGCTCGGCGTCGCGGACCGCTTCGGCACGCTCGCCGGTGAACTGCCCGACATCATGGGTGACTTGGAGTACCCGGCCGATCTGATCTGGGCCAGCCACAGCCTGCACCACCTCGGCGACCAGCGCGCCGCGATCGCGGCCTGCGCCGAGCGGCTGACGTTCGGCGGCACCCTCGCGCTCGTGGAGGGCGGCCTGCCGACCCGCTTCCTGCCGCGTGACATCGGGATCGGGCGCCCGGGCCTGCAGGCACGCCTCGACGCCGTGCAGGAGGAGTGGTTCACGGAGATGCGGGCGGCCCTGCCGGGCAGTGTGGCCGCACCCGAGGACTGGCCTGCCCTGATGACCGCCGCCGGCCTGAAACCCACCGGCACCCGCAGCTTCCTGCTCGACCTGCCCGCCCCGGCCCCGGACCGGGCGCGCACCGTCGCCGCCGCCACCCTCTCCCGCTACCGCGACACCATCGGCGACGGCCTCGACGCCACCGACCGCGCCACCCTCGACCGCCTCGTCGACCCCGACGACAAGGCGAGCGTGCACCATCGGCCGGACCTGTTCGTCCTCTCGGCCCGCACGGTCCACACAGCCGTCCGCACCGGCTGAGGCGGACTGCGGCTCAGCCGCCGCCGGGTCCGGCGGTTGCGCGACGCCGGGCATGCCTGCGCGACGCCGTCGAGGCCGCGCTGAAGGAGTCCGGGCGGCTCGACGCGGTCATCGCCAACGCCGGTCTCGCCACCCACGATTCATCCGCGCGTCCATCGACGCCCTGACCGGGCCGCCCGACCGGTGCTGGTCAGGCCGACTCGACCGTGGCCGGGTCCAGGCCCAGCCGGCGGTCCTCGTTGAGCGCGCTGATCGCTGCCAGGTCCTCGGTGTCCAGGGTGAAGTCGAAGACCTCGATGTTCTCCTTGATCCGGGACGGCGTCACGGACTTGGGGATGACCACGTTGCCGAGCTGGAGGTGCCAGCGCAGCACCACCTGGGCGGGGGTGCGGCCGTGCTTCTGGGCGATGGCCACGATCGCCGGGACCTCCAGCAGGCCCTTGCCGGAGCCGAGCGGCGACCAGGCCTCGGTGGCGATGCCCTGCTCCGCGTGGTACTCGCGGGCCGCGCGCTGCTGGAGGTGCGGGTGCAGCTCGATCTGGTTGACGGCGGGGATGACCGATGTCTCGTCGATCAGTCGCTGAAGGTGCTCCGGCAGGAAGTTGGAGACACCGATGGCACGCACCCGGCCGTCGGCGAGGAGCTTCTCGAACGCCTTGTACGTGTTGACGAAGTCGCCGGTGGCCGGGCGCGGCCAGTGGATCAGGTACAGATCCAGGTGGTCCAGGCCCAGCTTGGCCAGGGACTCGTCGAAGGCCCGCAGGGTGGAGTCGTACCCGTGGTCGCTGTTCCAGAGCTTGGTGGTGACGAAGAGGTCCGCGCGGGGAACGCCGGAGGCGGCGATCGCCTTGCCGGTGCCCTCTTCATTGCCGTAGATCGCCGCTGTGTCGATGCTGCGGTACCCGGCCTCCAGCGCGGTGGCGACCGCCTGCTCCGCCTCGGCGTCCGGCACCTGCCAGACGCCGAAGCCCAGCTGGGGCATCTCGACGCCGTTGTTGAGGATGATCGGGGGGACCTTGCTGCTCACGAGCTCTCGATCCTTCGGTTGTCGTCAGGTGGTACTGACATCGTCAACGATCACGAGCCGTGGTGCATTCCTGACCGGAGAATCCGCCGAAACTCCATGCGCCGGCGTCACGCCCGGTACAGCGCCTCGACCTCGCCCGCGTACGCGTTCTCGATCGCCTTGCGCTTCAGCTTCAGGGACGGGGTCAGCAGCCCGTGCTCTTCGGTGAACGGCTGGGCGAGTATCCGGAACGTGCGGATCGATTCGGCCTGCGAGACAAGAGTGTTGGCGGCGACCACCGCGCGCCGCACCTCCGTCTCCAGGTCCGCGTCGCGCACCAGCTGGGCCGGGGACATCTGGGGCTTGCCGCGCATCGTCAGCCAGTGCTCGACGGCCTCATGGTCGAGGGTGACCAGGGCGGCGATGTACGGGCGGTCGTTGCCGACGACGATGCACTGGGAGACCAGCGGATGGTCTCGTACGCGTTCCTCCAGCTGGCCGGGCGAGACGCTCTTGCCGCCGGAGGTGACCAGGATCTCCTTCTTGCGGCCGGTGATGGTGAGGTAGCCGTCCTCGTCGAGGGAGCCCAGGTCGCCGGTGGCGAGCCAGCCGTCGTGCAGGGTCTCGTCGGTGGCCTTCTTGTTGTTGAGGTAGCCCTGGAAGACGTTGGCGCCGTGCAGCCAGATCTCGCCGTCGTCCGCGATGTGCACGGTCATGCCGGGGATGGGCTGGCCGACGGTGCCGTAGCGGGTGCGCTCGGGGGGATTGGCGGTGGCGGCGGCCGTCGACTCGGTGAGGCCGTAGCCCTCGTAGATGTGCACGCCCGCGCCCGCGAAGAACAGACCGAGCCGCCGGTCCATCGCCGAGCCGCCGGTCATCGCCTGCCGGATGCGGCCGCCCATCGCCGCCCGGATCTTGGAGTAGACGAGCTTGTCGAACAGCTGGTGCTGCACGCGGAGACCGGCCGAGGGGCCGGGCCCGATGCCCCAGGCCTTGGCCTCCATGGCGTCCGCGTACTTCACGGCGATCTCGACGGCCTTCTCGAAGGGCCCCGACTTGCCGTCCCGCTGGGCCTTGCGGCGGGAGGCGTTGAAGACCTTCTCGAAGATGTACGGCACGCCGAGGAAGAACGTCGGCTTGAAGGCGGCCAGGTCGGGAAGGAGGGCGGCCGCGCTCATCTGCGGCTGGTGGCCGAACTTGACCTTGCCGCGGATCGCGGCGACCTGCACCATCCGCCCGAAGACATGCGCGAGCGGCAGGAACAGCAGGGTGGCGGCCTCGTCGCCCTTCTTGGAGTGGAACACCGGCTCCCAGCGCTCGATCATGGTGTCCGCCTCGTACATGAAGTTGCCGTGCGTGATGACACAGCCCTTGGGGCGGCCCGTCGTCCCCGAGGTGTAGATGATCGTGGCGACCGAGTCCGGGGTGACCGCCTTGCGGTGCCGGTGCACGAGCTCGTCGTCGATGTGGGCGCCGGCCTCGTACAGCTCCTGCACGGCGCCGGAGTCGAGCTGCCACAGCTGGTGCAGCTGCGGCAGCCGGTCGATGACGGTGGCGATCGTCATCGCGTGGTCCTCGTGCTCCACGATCGCCGCCGTGCACTCGGCGTCGTACAGCATCCAGAAGCACTGCTCGGCCGAGGACGTGGGATAGACCGGCACGACCTGGGCGCCGATCGTCCACAGCGCGAAGTCGAAGAGCGTCCACTCGTAACGGGTGCGGGACACGATCGCGACCCGGTCGCCGAACCGGATGCCTCGGGCAAGCAAACCCTTGGCGAGAGCCAGCACCTCGTCACGGAACTCCGATGCGGTGACATCCCGCCACTGATCGAGTTCGTCCTTGCGGCCCAGCGAGACGTGGTGAGGGTCCTCCTGGGCGTGCTGGAAGACGGCATCGGCCAGACCGCCCACCGGCGGTGCCAACGCCAACGGAGGGTTGGTGAACTCGCGCAAACCCCGCTCCCCGCTCCTGATGACGCTCCGCACAGGCCGTGAAAGCTACCCCACCCGGGAGCGGGACGGGAGGGGGTCGAAACGGAGCAACGCTCAGGTACGCCCTGGTCAGCGCCGGAAAATGCGCTCACATGGGGAAGGGTCGGACAGAAATCCTTACGGTTCAGTAAGTTTCGGTGCCGCAATCTCCACCGAATCTGTACGCCGCGATTACCGCACGGGACGAGGCCGGCCCCGGTATACGCCCTCCTCTTCCGTCAGCGTACGCACGGGCTCTTTCGTCACACCCTCGTGAAGAACAGTTCCGGCCGCTACGACTGCCTGACGTATCAGAAGCCCTTCCGCTGACGGCGGTGCAGTCGGTCGCCGCCCGCGAGGATGGCCGCCGCCAGGGCCTCCGCCGCGCCCTGGGCCGAGGTGCGGCGGGGGCCGTGGACGAGGACGAAGTCCACCTGGCCCAGTTCCGGCAGGCCCGTCCGGTCCGGGACGCGGACCAGGCCGGGTGGGATCAGGCCGCGGGAGTGGGCCATCACGCCCAGGCCCGCGCGGGCCGCCGCGACGAGGCCGTTGAGGCTGCCGCTGGTGCAGGCGATGCGCCATGCGCGGCCCTGTCGCTCAAGGGCCTCCAGGGCCAGCGCGCGGGTGATGCCGGGCGGTGGGTACACGATCAGCGGGACCGGGCGGCCGGGGTCAAGGCGCAGGCGTTCCGCGCCGATCCACACCAGGTCGTCGTGCCAGACCAGTTCGCCGCGCGGGTCCTCGGGCCGCCGTTTGGCCAGCACCAGGTCGAGCTTGCCGGCGGTCAGCTGCTCGTGCAGGGTGCCCGACAGTTCGACCGTCAGTTCCAGGTCGACCTCGGGGTGGTCGTGGCGGAAGCCTTCGAGGATCTCCGGCAGCCGGGTCAGCACGAAGTCCTCGGAGGCGCCGAAGCGGAGCCGGCCGCGCACCCGGGTACCCGTGAAGAACGCCGTCGCCTGCTCGTGCACCTCAAGGATCCGGCGGGCGAAACCGAGCATCGCCTCGCCGTCCTCGGTCAGCTCCACCGAGTGGGTGTCCCGGGTGAACAGCTGCCGTCCGGCGGCGTCCTCAAGGCGCCGCACATGCTGGCTGACCGTCGACTGGCGCAGCCCGAGACGCCGGGCGGCCTGCGTGAAGCTCAGGGTCTGCGCCACCGCCAGGAAGGTGCGCAGATGGGAGGGGTCGTACACACGGGACACGGTAGCGCTTTATCGTGGAACGCGATGACAGTCAGAACGGTATGCGGGATTCCCGATCGTGCGGCAGCGGAGGACGATGGAGAGGGGTCTTCTCGGCCCCGTACCGCCTGAGAACCAGAGCCAGTGGAGCACCGTGAAACGCCTACGCCCGCCGCGTTGGATGCCGATCGACCCGTACATCCTGCTCCTGCTCGGGACGGTCGGTCTCGCCGCTCTGCTCCCGGCGCGCGGGACGGGCGCGGACATCGCCTCCGGTGCCTCCACGGCCGCGATCGCCTTCCTCTTCTTCCTGTACGGGGCCCGGCTGTCGACGCGCGAGGCGCTGGACGGGCTGAAGCACTGGCGGCTCCATGTCACGGTCCTGGCCTGTACGTTCGTGATCTTCCCGGTGCTCGGTCTGGCGTCCCGCGGCCTCGTCCCGGTGCTGCTGTCGGAGCCGCTCTTCCAGGGCCTGCTCTTCCTCACCCTGGTCCCGTCGACCATCCAGTCGTCGATCGCGTTCACCTCGATCGCCCGCGGCAACGTGCCCGCCGCGATCTGCGCGGGCTCCTTCTCCTCGCTGGTGGGCATCGTCCTGACCCCGCTGCTGGCGGCCTCCCTGCTGGGCAGCACGGGCGGTTTCTCCGCCGACTCGCTGATCGAGATCGTGCTCCAGCTGCTGGTGCCGTTCGTCGCCGGGCAGCTGCTGCGCCGGTGGATCGGAAACTTCGTCGCCCGGCACAAGAAGGTGCTCGGGCTCGTCGACCGCGGGTCGATCCTGCTCGTCGTCTACACCGCGTTCAGCGAGGGCATGGTGCAGGGCATCTGGCACCAGGTCAGCCCCGCCCGGCTGGCCGGTCTGCTCGCCGTCGAGGCGGTGCTGCTGGCCGTGATGCTCACCCTGACCTGGTACGGCGCCAAGGCGCTGCGCTTCGACCGCGAGGACCGGATCGCCATCCAGTTCGCCGGCTCGAAGAAGTCCCTGGCCTCCGGACTGCCCATGGCGAGCGTTCTGTTCGGCGCGCACGCCTCGCTGGCCGTGCTGCCGCTGATGCTCTTCCACCAGATGCAGCTGATGGTCTGCGCGGTGATCGCCAAGCGCCGCTCGCACGACAAGGTGCTCACCGAGCCGGTTCCAGCCGAAGAGTCACGAATCGCGGTCGGTACAGGGACACGTTCCGGCTGAGCTGCGCCGCCGCGCCGCCGCCGGCGTCCAGCCAGTTGACGTCATAGCTGAGCACCAGCCGCCCCTCGTCGCTCAGCTCCGGGTGGACCTGAGGGTTGTACGCGGCGACCTGCCCGTCGGGCAGCGCGGGGCTGAAGTCCCGCGTCGGCCCGTGCCAGGGCCCGGCGGGGGAGCAGGCCCAGTACGAGGTGATCGTCGTCAGCCCCTCGGTGCCCGCCGCCATGGTGAACAGCACATACGTCCCGTCCTCCCGCACCACCGAGAACGCGCTGCCCACCCCGTCGTCCAGCACCGCGCGCGGGACGGCACCGGCCGCCCACTCGGACCCGTTCCAGTACTGCCAGGCGCCCGGCTCGGCGAGCCTGCCCTCGGGCACCCGCGCCACATACGCCGACGAGGCCGGGCGGGACAGGGCCTGGCCGTCGTCGCCGCCGAAGACATACGTCCAGCCGTCCCGCTCGACCAGCGTCGTGCCGAACAGGACACGCCGGGACGGATCCGGGACGAGCCGCTGGTCCATCACCGGGACGACCGACTCGACCCGCAGGTCCGGCAGGGACAGGGTGGCGACCTCGGTGGCCGTGGGCACGCCGTAGATCCACGGCGACTGGCCCGCGGTCCGCAGCCACAGCAGCACCCGTACGACCTGCTCCGACGAACCGGGCGAGCGCGGCTCGACCTTGGCGGCGACCGGCCACCGCCACTGGTTCGGGGCCGGGTCGGGGAAGACGGGCGCGGGGAGGGTGCTCTGGAGACGGCCGTCCCGCATCACCACCGCCGAGTTGCGGACCAGCGGCGCCGTCGTGTCCCGCCAGGTGTGCGACTCGCCGACCGGGTTGGGCGGCGCGTACACCTGGCCCAGATAGGTGTCCGAGAACAGCCAGAGCACCCGCCCGTCCGGCAGCCGCACCGAGTGGGTGCCGTCGCCGCCGGTCCAGTCGTCCGCGCGGGAGGCGTCGTCGCCGTAGCGGGTGAACTCGCCGGTCAGCCCGCGGTCCGCCGACCAGGAACCCACCGTACGGGCCCGGCATGCGCCGCCGCCCTCCCGGTCGTCGTCCGGAAGGGCGGTGAGCAGCACTGCTCCGAGCACCAGGGCCAGTAACAGACCGATCCCGGTCCGCGTCCGCTGTCGTGCTCGTATGTCGTCGGGCACGCCGCGACGCTATCCGACGCCGTTCACCTGGTCCATGGGCAGCCACACCACCGTGCCGAGAACCGGACCCGTGCCGTCCGTACGGACCTCGGTGAGTTCCGCATCGGTCAGCGCCCGGTCCCAGACGCGGACGTCGTCGATTCCGCCGGTGAAGAAGGCGCGGCTGTCCATGCGCTCGCCGATGTGCACACCGAAGGGCGAGTTGCGGCTCACCGAGCCGGGCACGTCGGCGGCGCTGACCGTCTTGCCGTCCAGGAACAGGGTCAGTGTCCCGTCGCCCCGGCGCAGCGCCAGATGGTGCCAGCGGCCGTCGTTGTACGCGCCTTTGGTGCTCAGGGACGCCTTGCGTACGGTCGTCGGGCCCTCCCGCGTGGTCATCAGGGCCTGCACGCGGTCGCTGCCGGGCTCGCCGCGCAGCGTGATGTGCGGCTGACCGGTCGCGACGCCGCCCATCGACAGCAGCGGCTGCTCGCCGGAGGTGGCGGTGTGCCGGAACCAGAGAGAGGCGGTGAAGTCCTTGGTGCCGAGCGGGAGCCGGTCGTGGTACGGCAGGCGCACGGCGTCGTCGGTGCCGTCGAAGGCCAGCGCCCCGTCGAACGCGCCGTCCGTGACCGTGGCACCGCCGAGGACGGCGGCCGGCGGGGCGAGCGGGGCCTGGTCGGCGGTGGTGGGGTCCGGGCCGCGCCGCGGGGCGAGCCGGCCCTCGTCGAACCGGGCGAAGCGGATCTCGTCGCGGGCGTCGACGGCGCCGGCCTCGTACATCAGGCCCAGGGTGGTGCCGGTGATGTGCACCAGGTCGGAGTAGCCGGACCAGTCCCGGGTGACGACCGTGCCGCGGTCGACGCTGTCCCAGGTGGCGCCGCCGTCGTACGAGGAGCGGATCATCATGGTCCGGCGGCGGTCGGGGTCGCCGGGGCAGGCCAGCAGCATGCGGCTGCTCACCCGCAGTATCGAGCACTGCACCTGCGGGGCGTACAGGTCGGGCAGGTCCTGGAAGGGCGTGCCGAAGCTGTCGCCGCCGTCCTCGCTGACGGCCTGGGTGCGATGGCCGAGGTCGGTGCCGTCCTGCTCGCGGCCGCTGATCAGGATCGTGCCGTCGGCGCGTTCGGCCAGCGTCAGCTCGCCGTTCTTCTGCTCGAAGGTGCCGTCCGCGGCGACTTCCGAGGAGTCGGCGGCGCCGAGCCGCCAGTGGTCGCCGCCGTCGTCGCTGATGATCAGCGCTGCATGGTTCGCGGTGACCCGGCTGCCGTTCCATGTCTCGCCGTTGACGCTGATGACGATCCGTCCGGCGTTCAGGCCGCGGGTGAGCTGGATGCCGTGCACGGGCCCCGTCGCGTACCAGGAGTTCCAGTGCTCGGGCAGGATCTCGGCGCTCAGGTCGCGCGGCTCGGACCAGGTGCGGCCGTCGTCGTCGCTGTACTGCAGATACGGGCTGCGCTCGCAGGGGATGTCGCAGTTCCCGCTGTCCGTACGGCCCTTGTTGTACGTCTCGGCCAGCAGGATCCGGCCGGTGGCCTGGTCCACGACCGGCGTCGGATTGCCGTGCGTGTCGCCCACCCCCTCGTTCACCACCTGGACGGGGCCCCACGTACGGCCGCCGTCGGTGGAGCGCTTGACGACGATGTCGATGTCGGTGGCGTCACCGCAGTTGAGGACACGGCCCTCGGCGAACGCCAGCAGCGTTCCCTGGTTGGTGCGCACGATCGCCGGGATCCGGTAGCAGGCGTAACCGGGGTCCTGCGAGGCCTTGAAGAGCACCTGCTGCTCGAACTCGGTGTCCTGGGCGGCGGGTTGGGCGTGTGCGGGGCTCGGCAGCGCGGCGGCCGCCGTACTGACGGCGGCCGCGGTGAGCGTGTGTCTCAGAGCTCGGAGGGGGGATCTGAGACGTGCACGGAGACTTGGCGGCATGGCATGACCTGCCCTTCAGGCATCTGGACATCTGACCGTCTGGACGTCCCACGTCCAACATGCGTGCGTCAGAAGGTAGTTGTGGCATCGGCCGTTCACGGCAAACTGCTGGGGGTCCGCGGGAGTACTGAAGGGAGCGCTGCCGGTGACGCGCGCCCCTACGTGTACGGCTCCGGCTTCTCGCGGGCTATTCGCCCCAGCGGGCAGGCACCCACAGGCACGGGGGAGGCCATGCCCTCGCCGGGACAGGCGGCGTCGTACCGGACGCGATGCATCGGCCACACCTCCACGCGATTCGTTGGGAGTCCCAACGATAAGCAGATGATCGTAGGGAAGTCCAACGACATTTCACCTAGTGTGTTGCCATGGCCGAAGCTCCCCTTCTCGCGATACGCACCCTGCCCAGCTGGCTCCTGGGGCGGGCCGCCGCCCGGGGCCGCGCCCTGGTGGCCGCCGCACTGGCCGAGGAAGGCATGAGGACGTGGCACCATGTCGTCCTCTCGGCCGTCCATGACCTCGCCCCCGTGGCCCAGGCCGACCTCGGCAGAACCGTCGGCCTCGACCCCAAGGAGGTGGTCGGGATCCTCAACGACCTGCAGTCCGCGAGCCTGATCGTCCGCACCCCCGACCCGACGGACCGCCGCAAGAACGCCGTCTCCCTGACCCAGGAGGGCGCCCGGCTCCTCACCCGCTGCGAGACCGTGGCCCGCACAGCGAACGACGCACTCCTCTCCCCCCTCTCACCGGCCGAACGCGCCCAGTTCATGGACCTGCTGACCCGGATCTCCGGCACGGACAACTGACGCGCCCGTCACGACAGCTCAACGCCGTCGCGTGGCGCCTCCCTGCCCACACAAACCACCGGCAAGGGCCCACCAGCGCCCACTGTCCCCACCGTCGGCCGCGAGGGAGCCGCAGGGGGCGTGCCGGTGCCGAGAGCCCGAACGCGCGGAGGCGCGAAGCGCCGAGCACGATCGGGCTCTCGACACCGGCATACAACGCCCCCGGAGGCGACCGAGCCGTCAGACGCAGCGGGGCCCTGAATGGCGCAGGGGGCGCTCCCCGCCGTAAGGGGCCCCGCCGTCGTGTCCGCGGGGGAGCCGGTCAGCCCTGGGCGGCCGCGGTCCGCAGGGCGATGCGGTCCTCGCCCGCGTACACGTTCATGGAGCTGCCGCGCAGGAAGCCCACCAGGGTCAGCCCGGTCTCGACCGCCAGGTCCACCGCGAGGGACGACGGAGCCGACACGGCCGCGAGCACCGGAATCCCGGCCATCACCGCCTTCTGTGCGAGCTCGAACGACGCCCGCCCCGACACCAGCAGGATCGTCCGGGACAGCGGCAGGCTCCCACTCTGCAACGCCCGGCCGACGAGCTTGTCCACCGCGTTGTGCCGGCCGACGTCCTCCCGTATGTCGAGCAGCTCGCCGTCCTCGGTGAACAGGGCCGCCGCGTGCAGCCCTCCGGTGCGGTCGAACACCCGCTGGGCCGCGCGCAGCCGGTCGGGGAGGTCGGCCAGCAGCTCGGGCTCGACCCGTACCGGGGGAGTGTCGGTGATCGGCCAGCGGGCCGTCGTACGGACCGCGTCCAGCGATGCCTTGCCGCACAGACCGCACGACGACGTGGTGTAGACGTTCCGCTCCAGGGTGATGTCCGGGATCACGACGCCCGGCGCCGTCTTCACATCCACCACGTTGTACGTGTTCGAACCGTCCGCGGTGGCCCCCGCGCAGTACACGATGTTCTGCACGTCCGAGGCCGCGCCCAGCACGCCCTCGCTCACCAGGAACCCGGCGGCGAGCGCGAAGTCGTCCCCCGGCGTCCGCATGGTGATCGCGAGCGCCCTGCCGTTCAGCCGGATCTCCATGGGTTCCTCGGCGACGAGCGTGTCCGGCCGGGTGGAGACCGCCCCGTCCCGGATCCGGATCACCTTGCGTCGTTCGGTGACTCGTCCCATGTCTGATCAGCCCCGGTTCTGTACGTGCTGGTAGCCGAATCGGCCCTTGCTGCAGAGGTTGCCATGGGTCACCGGGTTGTCGTGCGGTGAGGTGACCTTCACGATCTCATTGTCCTGCACGGGGAGGGTGAGGTTGCAGCCCACTCCGCAGTACGCGCACACGGTCGTCGTCTCGGTCTGCTGGGACTCGTCCCATGTGCCCGCCGCCCGCATGTCGAACTCCGACTTGAACGACAGCGCCCCCGTGGGGCAGACCTCGATGCAGTTGCCGCAGTACACGCACGCCGAGTCGGTCAGCGGAGCGTCGTGCTCCACAGCGATCCGCGCGTCGAATTCCCGCCCCGCCACCGAGATCGCGAGGGTGTTCTGCCACTGGTCACCGCACGCGTCGACGCACTTGGAGCGGAGGATGCACTTGTCGTAGTCGCGCACATACAGATCGTTGTCGACCTTGGGTCCCTCGCCCAGGCGGGCCGCGTCCGGGCCGAAGCGGTCCGGCTTCGCCTCGTACTCCTTGATCCATTCGGCGACTTGTGGAGTCATCGACAAGTCGACCGAGGACGCGAGGGGTTCGAGGACGATCTTACGGCTGTGGTGGGCCCGTTCCGTGTCGGATGCTGTTGAAGCGGGGGAATCCGCGGTCGATCCACTGCTGCCGTACGGACTGGCGGCAGGTGGTCACCGTGGCGATGGTGTCGACCGTGCGGCGCAGGGCCGCCCACCACTCGCCGGGCAGCGTCAGCGGCCGGTCCAGGACGGGGCCGCCGGTCTGGAGTACGGGGAGGGTGACGTATTCGGTGAGTTCGGCGCGGTAGGCGTGGCCGTCCTTCGTCCAGTCACCGAAGCCGACCAGCCGGGGGCGTGGCACGCTGGCCGGGATCTGTGCGGCGGCCGTGACCGTGCCCTCCCACAGATTGCCGCCCGCCTTGTCTTCGGGCATGGACAGCACTCGCGCCACAGGTGACCGGCGGCCGTGGGTGCGCCCTTCCCACCCCCATGCCGCCGGGCCGGTCGGCTCGGCGGCGAGGGCGCTCGCGCCGGCGGCATGCGCCTCACGCATCCGGGCCCGTGTGGCGTCGTCAGGCGGCGGCGAAGACATTGGTTACCTCTCGGGGCTGTGGCGGTCGGGCCGGTCAGCGGTGGGCGCTCCATGTACGGGCGGCGTGCAGCATGCCGTCCACCCAGGGTTCCGTCTGGCCGTCCGCGATCTCTTCCCACACGCTGGCAGTGGCGCGGGCGAAGGCATCGATGCTCTCTGCTGGGGCGGTGTTCCATGCCGGAATGCGGGCGGCCCACTGCTCGGCCTGGGCGGGCGTGTGGCCGGAGTCGATCAGCCACACGACCCAGAGCGCGGGGTCGATCCACGCCGCGCCGCGTGAGGCCCATGCCCAGTCGACCAGGACGGCAATGCGGCCGGTGATCAGGACGTTGGTGGGGAACCAGTCGGTGTGACAGAGCGTGTCGCCGGCGAACAGCTCCGGGGTGTCGGTGTGCGCCTTCATCCGGTCCGACATGGTGCGCAGGGTGATGTCCGGCGCCTGGGTGGTGGAGAGGCGGCTCATCACGTCGGCTACGAGCGGGAGGTCAGGCGACCCGGGCGCGTAGTCGGCGTGGCGGCCGGGGATGTCCTCGAAGCCGAGGACATCCCAGCCGGCTGCCTGGATGCGCCACAGCAGGGCCGGGGCGATGCCGCGTACGTGCGGGTTGACGTCTGCCTCCCGCGCTTGTGTCCACACCCGGCGGTGCCCCTCCCGCAGGCCCTTGACGAACACGGTCGTCTCTGGGGTGTGGATGCGGGCGGCGATCTCGCTGTTCAGGCCGCTTACGGCGGTCTCGTGCTTGAGGACGGGCCCGGTCCGGGTCTCGATGAGGGCCAGGACGTCGGCGGGAAGTTCATGAAGGCGTTCGGTGGACATGGGCGGAAGTCTTCCAGGCAGGGCTGGGGGCCCTGGCGCGTACGGCGCCAGGGCCCCCGGATCGGATGGGTTCAGTTGTACGGGTTGTCGTCGCCACACCCCGGGACGGTCCTGGCCGCGGCGGTGTAGACGTCGATGTTCTCGATCACCTCGATCATGTCGGGCTCCTCGGTCCGGGTGGGTCCGAGTTCGACCATGACGGCAGCGTTCATCGTGTTGCCTCCTTCATTCCGTGCTGGCAGTAGTGGTGCAGTGGTGCCTTCGCCTTCTGGAAGACCTTCGCCATCGGCCGGCAGACCCGACAGGAGTCGGAGAGCTGACAGCCGGTGCATCCTCCGGTGCGAAGCATCAGGGACTCGGCGATACCGCCGAGCCGGGCGAGTCCTTCCACGCCTTCGGCGATCAGGTCGACGTTCGGTTCCCGGCCGACCTTGCAGATGGACGCGCGGCCGAACGGGTCGGTGTGGAAGAACGTGACGCCGGCGGGGCAGCCGGTGAACGGTGCCCTGTGGGTGAGGTGTTCGGGTGACTGCGACGGCAGCGGCTCGGCGGTGCCGTGGATCGTCGGGGACAGGTTCGCGTACTCGCGGAACGGCAGGGCGAGCCGCTTTGCCCACGCGCGCATCGCGTCGGCCTCATGCGCGTTCTGCCGCGTGATGATCAGACTCAGGTCGAGGTTCAGCCCGGCACTGACGGCCTTCTCCAGGCCTACCGTGAACCGGTCGAAGGCGCCCCGGTTGCGGGTCACCTTGTCGTACGTGCCGGCCGTCGCGCCGTACACGCTGAGCGACATCTTCGACGGCGGCAGCCGGGTCAGCAGCCCTAGGACGTGGGGCTTGTGCAGGCGGGAGCCGTTCGACAGCACCTCCACCTGCATCCCCAACGCGTGCGCGTACTCGTACGCCTCGGGAAAGTCCGGATCGATCAGCGGTTCGCCGCCGGTCATCTGGAGCCAGATCACCCCGGCCGCCGCCATGACCTGAAGCAGCCGCCGTTTCCCGGCCATGTCCAGGCCCTCGAACCGTTTCTCGCCGAGATAGCACATCACGCAGTCGTAGTCACAGCCGAGGTTGATTTCCCAGGTGGCGCGGCTGAACTCGTACGGGCCTGGCTCTCGGACCAGGACGGTACCGGCGGCGCAGCGCCCGGTGAGGTCGATACCCCAGGCGCGGCTGACGGCGTCGGTCAGCCACCGGGGGATCACGTCGCCGTCCGAGACAGCAGCCCGGAGCTGAGCGAACTTCGCCGCTGGGATCTTCACGGCCTTGGGGCTTCCCGGCCGCAGGACCAGGTGGTCAGTCTGGAACGGGCTTGCGATCAGATCGTGCACAGTTCCTCCTGTGTCGACTCGGTTCCCGGTCGCACCCCGGCCGGGGCTTGTGGGCGCTGCCCTCCCCTGGGAAGAAGGGCGGAGCGGGCGGCCCGTGTGGGGCCCCCGGCGGATGACCGGCGTCAGAGCGGGGGCCACCCGCTCCTCCGCCTCCCTCGGGGTGGGACGCGGAGTCGTCGTGCCGTCCCGGACCTGCGGGCGGGCGTGGGAGTGGTGCCCGCGACCCGGGACGGAGTTGGACCGGCGGGGCGCGGGCTCACGGGCATCCGCACCCCGCCGGGGTCTGGTGGGGGTGGAGCGGCAGTCAACGCGGGCCCCCTGGCCCTGGAGGCAGGGTGCACGTATGGGCGCAGGCCCACAGGCGAAACAGCCTCCCGCGGTGGCGTACGTCGCCCAGGACACGGCCGGAGGCCCCCAAGTACGCGCTGCACAGGGCGCATTCCATGGCCATCTGCTGACGCGCGTTCAGGTCGGTGAACTTCGGCAGGGGTGGCAGCGGCCCCGGGGCAGGCTCGGTGGTCGTGAAGGGCGCGCGCTGGGGATGCGGGTGCGGTGCAGGAACCTGCTGCACGGGCTGGATCGGGTGCACGGGCTGTACGGGCTGTATCGAAGGAGCGGGGGCGGGGTCCTGGGGCTGCCCGCCGGCGGGAAGCGCGTTCTGTGCAGTGGTGCGGCCCTGGGTGAGGTTGGCGGCGGCCTGTCCCGTGGTCATCGGCATGGGCTATTCCTTGGTGGTGAGTTCGGACCAGACCCGCTTGCCCCACGGGCGGCGGTGCGGGCCCAACTGGTCGTAGCCCCACCGGTCGGAGAGCGCGTCGACCAGGACCAGGCCGCGGCCGGACACGTCGCCGTCTCCCGGCTTGCCCAGCTCGGGCGTGCGGCGCGGGGCACGGTCTACCACGGCGAGGTACACACGGTCATCGCTCGGCCGGTCCACGATGACCCGCACCGTGGGACCCCAGGCGTGCCGGACCGCGTTGGAGGCCAGCTCCGACACCACCAGGGCCGCCGCCTCCGCCGTCTCGTCGGGCAGACCCCAGGCGGCACAGGCGGTGACGGCCAGGCGGCGCGCTATGGCGGCTGTCTCCTCGGTGCGCGGGTGGGTCTCGCTGTAGCCGGGGTGCCCCTTGGCGCGGGGCCGTACGGTCGCCATGGTCACGCCGCGCCCCCGAGATCGAGGTACACCCGCAACCTGGGGGTGGTCCAGCGGGCCGGATCGCCGTGCCGCTGAGCATAGGCGCGGGCGTGCTCGTTTATCGGCCGCGAGTGTGCGGCGACCGGCGCGGCCGTCGTGGTCCTGGTGATGCTCGCGGGGTGGGGCTCCTGGGTCGTGTGGGTCATCGCTCTGCCTCGCGCTTGCGTCGGCTCAACAGGGGTCGGCGGCCCCGGCAAGGGGGACATGCGCGAGGCCGCCAACCTCACGGGGGAGCCCTAAGAACACCGGACGACAGCGGGCGGTTCGAGGACACGAAGCGGCCATCCAGCGGCCATTCAGCGGCCCTCGGGGCGGCGAACGCCGTCGGATTCCCCATCACCCCGTGCACGTCAAGCCAGTTGGGCCATACGTTGGGTGACGGAAGCACACGCATCAGGGGGACTGATGGCGAGAAAGCCCGGAAACGAGAAGCTGTTCGCGGCACGCCTGTCGAAAGGCTGGTTCAGCCAGGAGCGGGCAGCCGAAGGCGTCACCGACGCCGGGAAAGACGCGCTGCGCGACAGCAGTTTCGCGGTCAGCGTCCGGACTTACCGGCGGTGGGAGTCGGATTCTCCTGGGTGGCCTCAGCCGGACTACGCGACCGCGCTGCGGGCCGCGTTCGGGCGGGGGCCGGATCACCTGGGGTTCGTGCCGCCGACAGATCTGGGGGTTGACGTCCCTGCTGATTACCAGGAGATCATCCCGCCTGTGAAACGTCGTACCTTCACGGCCGGGGTCGGTGCCGCTGTCGGCCTGCCCTGGCTCGCACCGTCCCCCGCCTCCGCCCAGCCGTCCGACCGGTCCGAAATCAGGATCGGCGCGGACGACATCGACATGTTGCAGGCCACGGCCGCCGATCTCGACGCCATCGACCAGAGATTCGGCGGTGACCGGCTGTGGCGCGCGGCCCGCTCACATCTGATGTGGGTGCACTATCTGATCGATGTCGGCGTTTACACGGGCGATGTCGAGCAGGAGCTGCGGCAGATCGCCGGTCAGCTCACCACGTCTCTGGGCTGGTTCTGCTACGACGCCGACCAGCAGGACGAAGCCCGCACGTACTTTTCCGAGGCCCTGAATACCGCGCTGCTGACGCAGGACGAGCCGCTTGCGACGCGGACCCTGTCCAACATGGCCCGTCAGTCCGTCGACCTGCGCAAGCCCCGTGAAGCCGTGCGGTTCGCGCGGCTCGCCGAGCAACACGCTGCCGCCTGGGCTGCGCCGCCCCGGGTGGCCGCGCTGCTGGCTATCCGGGCCGCCCAGGGCTACGCCAAGATGCGTGATGAGATGAACGCCTCCGCCGCGATCAAGCGGGCATGGCGGGCGTTCGACCAAGGGCCCAGCGACCGCGACCCGGAATGGTCGCTGTTCCTTAACGAGGCCGAACTTGTCTGCCTGGAAGGCATGTGCCGGTCCGATCTCGGACAGCACCGCCGCGCGGTGAAACTTCTGGACCGGTCGGCCCGCCTTCAGGACATCGAGCACTCACGCAACCGGGGCATGTGCCTTGCCCGGCTCGCCGGGGCGGCTATCCAGGAACAGGACCTTGATCACACCGTAGCCGCCGCCCGCGAGTCCCTGCGCCTGATCGACGGCGGCATGACCTCCACCCGCAACCGCCGGCAACTCACCGTCGTCCGCGACGGGCTCAAGCCGTACCGGAAGGCCAGCGGAGAGGCGCGCGAGACGATCGAGCTGCTAGACCTGCACATCGCCTGACCCGCACCGGAAAGGGACGACCACGGCATGCCCACACACACCCCGCACCTGACGCTGCGCCGCCACACCCCGGAGGCGTCGAAGGACATCGCGGATGACCTGATCGCCGTGTACGCGGAGGTCTACAACACACCACCGTACGCGGGTGATCCGTTTTTCGCCGTGCCCACCTACATCAACCGCCTGCATGCCGCGTTCGGCATGCCCGGCTACGAGACCGTCACCGCACACCTGGACGACGGCACCCTTGCCGGGTACGTCCACGGCGTCACCCTCGACCCCGAACGCGCCTGGTGGGCATCACTGGGCGACGCGCGGCCGGTCGAGGTGGTCAAGGCCGCCGAGCGCGGTGAGGTGTTCTGGTTGCGAGAGCTGATGGTGCTGCCCCAGCACGGGAATCAGGGCATCGGCCGACGGCTGCACGACGAGATGGTTACCGGACGCACGGAGCCGTGGACCACTCTTACGTGCATCATCGACAACGAGCCCGCCCGCTCCGCTTACCCGCGATGGGGGTACGAGGTCATCGGCCGTATCAAGCACGCGCCGGAATCCCCGGAGTATGACGCGATGATCCTGCGACCCGCAGCCTGACCCCGCACTACTAGGCGGCCCGTCCCTCGCCGGACGCTGTTGGTTTATTCCGCCCCGCTGGATCTCATCCAGCGGGGCGGAGTGCTGCGAAGGGCGAAACGCGGGTCTTGGCGTGTGGTCTGCCGGTGAGCCAGGCATCGATGCGGGCGAGGTTGACGGTGGCGCCGGTGAAGTGGCGCTGCAACCGGGTCTTGGCGAGGCCGCAACAACTCTGTCGACGAAATATTGTCTACAGTATGGAGGTTGGGCCAGCAAGGGTTCGCGCAGGAACCAGAACCGGCCACCTGCGACCACTGATCTGCGACCGTTCGTCGCGCCCTGGATACCGCTCACCGCATACGGTCGACTCGGCGCCTTTTCAACTACCCCCGTTCTCTCTACCGTTCGATCATGAGTCCCCCAGTCGCCCCCGCAGGCTGGAGCCGCTGGCTCGTGCCACCAGCCGCTCTCTCGGTCCATCTCTCCATCGGCCAGGCCTACGCCTGGAGCGTGTTCAAGCCACCGCTCGAATCCGCGCTCGGCCTCAGCGGCACCCAGAGCGCGCTGCCCTTCCAGCTCGGCATCGTGATGCTCGGTCTGTCGGCCGCGTTCGGCGGCACGCTCGTGGAGCGCAACGGACCGCGCTGGGCGATGACCGTGGCGCTGGTGTGCTTCTCGTCCGGTTTCCTGCTCTCCGCGCTGGGCGCGGCGACCGAGCAGTACTGGCTGATCGTCCTCGGCTACGGCTTCGTCGGCGGGATCGGCCTCGGCATCGGCTACATCTCACCCGTCTCGACGCTGATCAAGTGGTTCCCCGACCGGCCGGGCATGGCCACCGGCATCGCCATCATGGGCTTCGGCGGCGGCGCGCTGATCGCCTCACCCTGGTCGGCGCAGATGCTGGAGTCGTTCGGCAGCGACAGCTCCGGGATCGCGCTCGCGTTCCTGGTGCACGGGCTGTCGTACTGCGTGTTCATGCTGCTGGGCGTCATGCTGGTGCGGGTGCCGCGCACCGAGAAACCGGTCGAGGGCGCACCGGCCGCCCTCCAGGGGCCGCAGGTCTCCGCCAACAACGCGATCCGCACCCCGCAGTTCTGGTGTCTGTGGGTCGTGCTCTGTATGAACGTGACCGCGGGTATCGGCATCCTGGAGAAGGCCGCCCCGATGATCACGGACTTCTTCGCGGACACCTCGGCGCCGGTCTCGGCGACGGCCGCCGCGGGCTTCGTCGCCCTGCTGTCGGCCGCCAACATGGCGGGCCGCATCGGCTGGTCGTCCACGTCCGACCTGATCGGACGCAAGAACATGTACCGCGTCTATCTCGGCGTCGGTGCGTCGATGTACGGACTGCTCGCGCTGTTCGGCGACTCGTCCAAGACGCTGTTCGTGCTGTCCGCGCTGGTGATCCTCTCCTTCTACGGCGGCGGCTTCGCCACCGTCCCCGCCTACCTGAAGGACCTCTTCGGCACGTACCAGGTCGGCGCGATCCACGGGCGGCTGCTCACCGCCTGGTCCCTGGCCGGAGTCCTCGGCCCGCTGATCGTGAACTGGATCGCCGACCGGCAGGAGGAGGCCGGCAGGCACGGCTCGTCCCTGTACGGGCTGTCCTTCGTCATCATGATCGGGCTGCTCGTCGTCGGCTTCATCGCCAACGAACTCGTCCGGCCCGTCCACCCCCGCCATCACATCCCCGCACCCATCAACCAGGAGGCCGTCGATGTCCAGCGACAGCAGCCAGAGTCAGCCTGACCGGCGCGGGCTGATCGCCCTCGCCTGGCTGTGGGTGGGGGCGCCGCTCGCCTACGGCCTGTACGAACTCGTCCAAAAAGCGACGCAACTGTTCACCGGGTGACTGTCCGGGAACGGTTCGGGCGTCCAGGGCCTGACAGAAGTCAACAACCTGGACGCCCGATTCCTGTGGCATCACCTGCCGCCGTACCCATGAGTCACTGATCAGACTGGTGGATCCCGCAACCCAAGGCACCCTAGGGGGACCACCCATGAACGGCTCGCGGATCGCCGCCGTCGGCCACTACCAGCCCGCCAACGTACTCACCAACGAGGACCTGGCGGGCATGGTCGACACCAGCGACGAGTGGATCACGACCCGGGTGGGCATCCGGACGCGCCACATCGCCGGTCCCGACGAGCCGGTGGACGAGCTGGCCTCGCACGCCGCCGCCAAGGCGCTCGCATCGGCGGGCCTCGCGCCCGCCGACATCGACCTGGTCCTCGTCGCCACGTCGACGGCTGTCGACCGCTCCCCGAACATGGCCGCCCGGGTCGCGGCCCGGCTGGGCATCCCCTCGCCCGCCGCCATGGACGTCAACGTCGTCTGCGCGGGCTTCACCCACGCGCTGGCCACGGCGGACCACGCCGTACGGGCGGGAGGGGCCGCACGCGTCCTGGTCATCGGCGCCGACAAGATGTCCGCCGTCGCCGACTGGACCGACCGGAACACCTGCGTCCTCGTCGGCGACGGGGCGGGGGCCGCCGTCGTCGAGGCCGCGGCCGAGTCCGGGATCGGGCCGGTGCTGTGGGGCTCGGTGCCGGAGATGGGGCACGCCGTACGGATCGAGGGCACCCCCGCGCGGTTCGCGCAGGAGGGGCAGAGCGTCTACCGCTGGGCCACCACGAAGCTGCCGCCGATCGCCCGCAAGGCCTGCGAGAAGGCCGGGCTCGTGCCCGAGGACCTCGCCGCGGTCGTCCTCCACCAGGCCAACCTGCGCATCATCGAGCCGCTCGCCGAGAAGATCGGCGCGGTCAACGCGGTCGTCGCCCGCGATGTCGCCGAATCCGGCAACACCTCCGCCGCCAGCATCCCCCTCGCTCTCTCCAAGCTCGTCGAACAGGGCGCGATCTCCACCGGCGACCCGGTCCTGCTGTTCGGCTTCGGCGGCAATCTCTCCTACGCCGGACAGGTCGTCCGGTGCCCGTGAGCTGCGCCGACATCCGGGTGGGGCTTCGGACGCGGTTTTGGACGCGGCTTCGGGTGTCACTCCGGGTGTGACGAGGTCAACTCCGCGTTGCCCTGGCCCCGGTGCGCCGTAGACTGTAGACGAAAGACAATTCATACTCACGCTACGGCTGCTGTGCACGGCCCTGCCGAGGAGGGGGACCGCGATGTTGTCGACAGGACTGCCGCAGGGGGCTGTACCCAAGCTCGAACGACCCGGGCCGCTGCGGGACCGGGTCTATGAGGCACTGCTCGAACTCATCACCACCCGTGCCCTCCAGCCGGGCCAGCATCTGGTCGAGAGCGAACTCGCGGGGCATCTCGGCGTGTCGCGCCAGCCGGTGCGCGAGGCGCTGCAGCGGCTGAACACCGAGGGCTGGGTCGATCTGCGGCCCGCCCAGGGCGCGTTCGTGCACGAGCCGACCGAAGAGGAGGCCGACCAGCTCCTCACCGTCCGTACGCTCCTGGAGGCCGAGGCCGCCCGGCTCGCCGCAGCCAACGCGGGCAGCGCCGGCATCACCACGCTGGAGGAGCTGTGCGCTGAGGGCGAGAAGGCCGTCGCCGCGGACGACGTGGACGGGGCCGTCGCCATGAACGCCCGCTTCCACTCCACGATCATGGAGTTGGCCGGCAACGCGGTCCTCGCCGAACTCGCCGCCCAGGTCGACCGCCGCGTCCGCTGGTACTACACCCCGATCGCCCGACAGCGCGGCCGGCAGTCCTGGATCGAGCACCGGGAGCTGATCGCCGCGATCTCCGAGCGGGACGAGCAGCGCGCCACCCAGCTGATGCGCGACCACACCGAGCACACGCGGCGGTCGTACCACGCACGGGCTGAGTCCTGAAGCCTCCGGGTCCCCCACACCGGTCTTTGTCCTGTGAGTGGTGAAAGTCCGCAGCAATCTCCGCACAGATTCTTCCCAGCGTCGACGACCGCTGCTACGTTCCCCTCGAAAGCCCGGCAACTGGTGGCCGATTGAGGCGGGGAGGGGTTCGTGAGACGCATGACGGCACGACCCGCGAACGCACATCAGGCCCGTCTGCTCCAGCTGCTCAGGGACGGCGGCCCCAACTCACGGGCCCAGCTGGGCGATCAGGTCGACCTGTCACGGTCCAAGCTGGCCGTGGAGGTGGACCGGCTCCTGGAGACCGGCCTCGTCGTGGCCGACGGACTCGCCGCCTCGCGCGGTGGCCGCCGCTCCCACAACGTCCGGCTGAATCCGGGACTGCGTTTCCTCGGCGTCGACATCGGCGCGACCTCGGTCGACGTCGCCGTCACCAACGCCGAGCTGGAGATCCTCGGCCATCTCAACCAGCCCATGGACGTACGCGAGGGCCCGGTCGCGGTCTTCGAGCAAGTCCTCGCCATGGCAGCCAAGTTGAGGGCCACGGGGCTCGCGGAGGGCTTCGACGGCGCCGGCATCGGCGTGCCGGGGCCGGTCCGCTACCCCGAGGGAGTGCCGGTGGCTCCGCCGATCATGCCGGGCTGGGACGGCTTCCCCGTGCGGGAGGCGCTCAGCCAGGAACTCGGCTGCCCCGTCATGGTCGACAACGACGTGAACCTGATGGCGATGGGGGAGCAGCACGCCGGCGTCGCCCGTACCGTGGCCGACTTCCTCTGCGTCAAGATCGGTACCGGTATCGGCTGCGGCATCGTCGTCGGCGGCACCGTCTACCGCGGTACGACGGGCAGCGCGGGCGACATCGGGCACATCCAGGCCGTGCCCGACGGCCGCCCCTGCGCCTGCGGCAACCGGGGCTGCCTGGAGGCCCACTTCAGCGGGGCCGCCCTGGCCCGGGACGCCGTGGAGGCGGCCCAGCAGGGGCGGTCGGCCGAACTCGCCTCGCGTCTTGCGGCGAACGGCACGCTGACCGCCGTGGACGTCGCCGCCGCGGCCGCCGCCGGTGACGCCACCTCCCTCGACCTGATCCGTGAGGGCGGCAACCGCGTCGGCCAGGTCATCGCCGGACTCGTCTCCTTCTTCAACCCCGGCCTGGTGGTGATCGGCGGTGGAGTGACCGGCCTCGGCCACACCCTGCTCGCCGCGCTCCGCACCCAGGTCTACCGCCAGTCGCTGCCCCTGGCGACCGGCAACCTGCCCATCGTTCTCGGGGAGCTGGGCCCCACCGCCGGAGTGATCGGCGCGGCCCGGCTCATCAGCGACCACCTGTTCTCACCCGCGTAGGCAACACGTCCGTACAGCACGTAGGCAACGGCACGTCCGTACAGCACGTAGGCAACGGCACGTCCGTACAGCACGTAGCGACAGCACGCAGGCAAACAGCACGTCCGTACAGCACGTAGGCACAAGCACGTAGGCACAAGCACGTAGGCACAGGCACGTAGGCACAGGCACGTAGGCACAGGCACGTAGGCACAGCGATCTGCCCCGCCCTGCCCTGAACACGCGTGCCCGCACGCGCCCTGCAACCGGCCCGCACGCCCGCCAAGGGGAAGCCACATGGCACCAGAACCTCCGCTGCTCAGCATGTCCGGCATCACCAAGTCGTTCCCCGGAGTCCGGGCCCTGGACGGCGTCGACCTCGACGTCCAGGCCGGTGAAGTGCACTGTCTGCTCGGCCAGAACGGGGCCGGGAAGTCCACGCTGATCAAGGTGCTGGCCGGCGCCCACCAGCCGGACACCGGCACGATCCACTGGCGCGGCGAACCGGTCACGCTCCGCTCGCCGATCGCCGCCATGCGCCTCGGCATCGCCACCATCTACCAGGAACTCGACCTGGTGGAGCACCTGTCGGTGGCCGAGAACGTCCACCTGGGCCATGAACCCACGGCCGCCGGTTTCGTCGTACGGCGCAGAGCCGCGCGCGAGTCGACGGCCGCGCTGCTGCGGCGACTGGGGCACCCGGAGATCGACCCGGGGCGGCTGGTCGGGAAGTTGTCGGCGGCCCAGCAGCAGATCGTGTCCATGGCGCGGGCGCTCTCCCACGACGTACGGCTCATCGTGATGGACGAGCCGTCCGCCGCGCTCGACCCCGACGAGGTCGACAACCTCTTCCGGATCGTGGGTGACCTGACCTCCGACGAGGTGGCCGTCGTCTACATCTCGCACCGCCTGGAGGAGATCCGCCGCATCGGCGACCGGGTGACCGTGCTCAAGGACGGCCGGGCGGTGGCGGGCGGGCTGCCCGCGAAGACCACACCGACACGCGAGGTCGTGGCGCTGATGACCGGGCGGAACGTCGAGTACGCCTTCCCGGACCGGCCCTCGCGCGACGTGTCCGGGAATCCTCTGCTGGAGGTGCGAGGTCTCTCCAGGGAAGGCGAGTTCGAGCCCCTCGACCTGACCGTGCACCCGGGGGAGATCGTCGGCCTGGCCGGTCTCGTCGGCTCCGGCCGCTCCGAGATCCTGGAGACGGTCTACGGCGCCCGCAGGCCGGGTTCGGGCCAGGTCCGCGTGGACGGGCGGCTGCTCAAACCCGGCAGTGTCCGGGCCGCCGTCCGCGCCGGGCTCGGCCTCGCGCCCGAGGAGCGCAAGGCGCAGGCGCTGCTGATGCTGGAGTCCGTCACCCGCAACGTGTCGGTCTCCTCCATGTCCCGCTTCTCGCGCGGCGGGTGGATGGACCGCGGCGCCGAGCTGACCGCGGCCCGGGCCGCGACACGCGAGCTGTCGCTGCGCCCCGACAACCCGTCCGCGCCGGTCCGCACCCTGTCCGGAGGCAACCAGCAGAAAGCGGTCCTGGCCCGCTGGCTGCTGCGCGGCTGCCGGGTGCTGCTGCTCGACGAACCGACCCGCGGCGTCGACGTCGGCGCCCGCGCCGAGCTGTACGCGGTGATCCGCCGCCTCGCCGACGAAGGCCTCGGCGTGCTGCTGGTCTCCAGCGAGGTGCCCGAGGTGCTCGGCCTCGCCGACCGCGTGCTGGTGCTGCGCGAGGGGCGTGTCGTACACGAGGCGCCCGCCCGTGAGCTCGACGAACACCGTGTACTCGACCTCGTCATGGAAGGAAGTCCGGCGTCATGACGCAGCACGTCTCCCCGCCCCGGGACGGCACCGACAAGACGGCCCCGGTCAGCGAACCCCCCGCCTGGCGGGGGGTGTTGGCCCGCTCCGACGTCCGCACCCTCTCGCTCCTCGGCGTGCTCGCCGCGCTGATCCTGATCGGCGGCATCACCAAGCCCGACGAGTTCCTCGACACCCGCAACCTCCAACTCGTCCTCACGCAGGCCTCGGTGATCGGCGTCGTCACGGTCGGCATGACCTTCGTCATCACCTCCGGCGGCATCGACCTCTCCGTCGGCGCGATCGTCGCCCTCGCCTCGGTCTGGGCGACCACCGTCGCCACCCAGGAGTACGGCTTCGCGGGCATCCTCTTCACCGCGGTGATCGTCGGAGTGGGCTGCGGCCTGGTCAACGGACTGCTCATCGCGTACGGCGGGATGGTCCCGTTCATCGCCACGCTCGCCATGCTGGCCTCGGCGCGCGGGCTGGCGCTGCAAATCACCGACGGCAACACCCAGATCGTCACCGTGGAGGGAATCCTGGACCTCGGCGAGCGCGACTCGTACGTCCTCGGCGTCCCGCCGCTCGTGATGGTCTTCGCCGTCGTCACGATCATCGGCTGGCTGATCCTGAACCGCACCACCTTCGGCCGCCGCACCGTCGCCGTCGGCGGCAACGCGGAGGCCGCCCGGCTCGCCGGCATCGACGTACGCCGCCAGCGGCTGTACCTCTACCTGCTGTCCGGACTGTGCTGCGGCATCGCCGCCTTCCTGCTGATCATCCTGTCCGGCTCGGGCCAGAACACCAACGGCAACCTGTACGAGCTCGACGCCATCGCGGCCGCGATCATCGGCGGCACGCTGCTCAGCGGGGGCCGCGGCACCATCACCGGCTCCGTGCTCGGCGTCCTGATCTTCACCACGATCACCAACATCTTCGCCCTGAACAACCTGCAGAGCGACGTCCAGCAGATCGCCAAGGGCGCGATCATCGTCGCCGCCGTGCTGGTCCAGCGCCGTACCGCGAGCACGACTTGAGGAAAGGGTTCAGTGATATGTCACATCTCACCAGTCGCAGAGGACTGCTCTTCGGAGCCGCCGCCGTATCCACCGGAGCCCTCCTCGCGGGTTGCACGAGCAACGAGTCGAGCGACGACGAGCCGGCCGCGAACGACCAGCCGGCCGCCGACGACCAGCCCGGCAAGCAGGTCACCATCGGCTTCGCCGGACCGCAGGCCGACCACGGCTGGCTCAACGCGATCAACGACAACGCCAAGAGCCGGGCCGAGAGGTACTCCGACGTCACCCTGGAGATCACCGAGGGCTCCAACGACACCGCCGCGCAGATCGGCCAGATAGAGACCCTGATCAACAAGAAGGTCGACGTCCTGGTGGTGCTGCCCGCCGACGGCAAGGCGCTCACCCAGGTCGGGTTGCAGGCGATGCGCGCGGACATCCCCGTCGTCAACCTGGACCGGATCTTCAACTCCCCGCAGGCGTACCGCTGCTGGATCGGCGGCGACAACTACGGCATGGGCCTCAACGCCGGCACCTACATCGGCGAGAAACTCAAGGGACAGTCGAACGCCCGCGTCATCGAACTGGCCGGCCTGGACAACCTGGAGCTGACCCAGCAGCGCACCCAGGGCTTCGACGACGCGCTGAAGAACTACCCCAACATCAGGAAGGTGGCCCGTCAGGCGGCCGAGTTCACGGTGGAGTCCGGGCAGTCCAAGATGGCCCAGCTCCTCCAGGCCCAGCCGGACTTCGACGCCCTGTGGAACCACGACGACGACCAGGGCGTGGGCGCCCTGCGCGCCATCGAGCAGGCCGGACGGGACGACTTCCTGATGGTCGGCGGGGCGGGCGCGCTCTCCGCCTTCGAGGCGATCAAGCAGGACGACGGCGTGCTGAAGGCGACCGTCCTCTACCCGCCCACCATGGCCGCGTCCGCCATCGACCTCGCCCGCGCGCTCGGCCAGGGCAAGGGCGTCGGCGGCCTCGCCGAGTTCGAGATCCCGGCCTCGCTGACGCTGTACTCGGCCGTCGTCGACAAGACCAACGTCGACCAGTACATGTCCACCGGCTTCAAGTAAGCGTTCACCGGCTTCAAGTAGGTGGGCTCCCGCACACCCGGGTCCGATCCGCGCACCGGGTTCGGACCCACCCCCCACCGCGCCACGACGACGAGGAGGACCACTCCATGGGACAGCCGAACCCGCCCGAGGGAGCCGGGGAAGCCGGGCCCGACAAGCCGCCGCTGCGTGTCGGCATGGTCGGGTACGCCTTCATGGGCGCCGCCCACTCCCAGGGCTGGCGGACCGCGGGCCGTGTCTTCGATCTTCCCCTGCGCCCGGCGCTGACCGCGATCTGCGGACGGGACCCGGCCGCCGTACGCGCCGCCGCCGACCGGCACGGCTGGGCGTCGGCCGAGACCGACTGGCGGGCCCTGATCGAACGGGACGACATCGACCTCGTCGACATCTGCACCCCCGGCGACAGCCACGCCGAGATCGCCGTCGCGGCGCTGGCCGCCGGCAAGCACGTCCTGTGCGAGAAGCCCCTCGCGAACACCGTCGAGGAAGCGCAAGCCATGACGGGCGCCGCCCAGGAGGCCCTGGGACGAGGCCGGTTGGCGATGGTCGGCTTCAACTACCGCAGGGTGCCCGCCACGGCGCTCGCCCGCCGGATGATCGCCGACGGCAAGCTCGGCAGCCTGCGGCACATCAGGGTGACGTACCTTCAGGACTGGCTCGTCGACCCGGAGTTCCCGCTCACCTGGCGGCTGCGCAAGGAACTGGCGGGCTCGGGCGCCCTCGGCGACCTGGGCGCCCACATCGTCGACCTCGCGCAGTACCTGGCGGGGGAGCAGTTGTCCGGGGTGTCCGCGCTCACCGAGACGTTCGTGCGTGAACGCCCGCTGTCGGGCGGCTCCGTGAAGGGCCTGTCCGCGGTGTCGGCCGGGGGCACCGGCCCGGTCACCGTCGACGACGCCGCCCTGTTCACCGGCCGCTTCCCCTCCGGCGCCCTCGCCTCCTTCGAAGCGACCCGGTACGCCACCGGACGCAAGAACGCCCTGCGCATCGAACTCAACGGCGAGCGCGGCTCGCTGGCCTTCGACCTGGAACGCCTCAACGAACTCTCGTACCACGACGGTACGGAGCCCGCGACGCACGCCGGCTTCCGCCGCATCCTCGTCACCGAACCCGAACACCCCTACCTGGACGCCTGGTGGCCGCCCGGCCACGGCCTGGGCTACGAGCACACCTTCGTCCACCAGGCCCGCGACCTGGTCCGGGCCATCGCCGAGGGGCGCCAGCCGGACCCCTCCTTCGCGGACGGCCTCCAGGTGCAGCGCGTCCTGGCGGCGGTCGAGGAGAGCGCCGAGAAGAACTCCGTCTATACCCCCATCGCCGTCTGAGGAGGCCTCTGTCCATGCCGCGGAACTTCACGCTCTTCACCGGCCAGTGGGCCGACCTCCCGCTCGAAGAGGTCTGCGGCCTGGCCCGCGACTTCGGCTACGACGGACTCGAACTGGCCTGCTGGGGCGACCACTTCGAGGTCGACAAGGCCCTCGCGGACCCGTCGTACCTCCCGTCCCGGCACGCGCTGCTCGACAAGTACGGCCTCAAGTGCTGGGCGATCTCCAACCACCTCGTCGGCCAGGCCGTCTGCGACGCCATCATCGACGAGCGCCACCGGGCCATCCTGCCGGGCGAGGTGTGGGCCGACGGAGACCCGGAGGGGGTACGGCGACGGGCGGCGGACCGTATGAAGGACACCGCGCGTGCGGCGGCGGCCTTCGGTGTCGACACCGTCATCGGCTTCACCGGCTCCGCGATCTGGCACCTGGTCGCGATGTTCCCGCCCGCCCCCGAGCCGATGATCGACCGCGGCTACCAGGACTTCGCCGATCGCTGGAACCCGATCCTCGACGTCTTCGACAGCGAAGGCGTGCGGTTCGCCCACGAGGTCCACCCGAGCGAGATCGCGTACGACTACTGGACAACTCATCGCGCACTGGAGGCCGTCGGCCACCGGCCCGCCTTCGGCCTGAACTTCGACCCCTCGCACTTCGTGTGGCAGGACCTCGACCCGGTCGGCTTCCTCTGGGACTTCCGCGACCGCATCTACCACGTGGACTGCAAGGAGGCCCGCAAGCGGCTCGACGGCCGCAACGGCCGCCTGGGCTCGCACCTGCCCTGGGGCGACCCGCGCCGCGGCTGGGACTTCGTGTCGGCGGGCCACGGCGACGTCCCCTGGGAGGACGTCTTCCGCATGCTCCACTCCATCGACTACCAGGGCCCCATCTCCGTGGAGTGGGAGGACGCCGGCATGGACCGGCTCCAGGGCGCACCCGAGTCCCTGACCCGCCTCAAGGCCTACGACTTCGAGCCGCCGTCGGCCTCCTTCGACGCGGCCTTCGGCAACTGAGCCCCTGCACAAGGAGCAGCCGAGCCTCTTCACAAGGAGCAGCCGAGTCTCTGCACAAGGAGCAACCGAGCCTCTTCACAAGGAGCAGCCGAGTCTCCGCACAAGGAGCAACCGAGCCTCTTCACAAGGAGCAGCCGAGTCTCTGCACAAGGAGCAGCCGAGTCTCCGCACAAGGAGCAACCGAGTCTCTTCACAAAGAAGCTTCCCGACTTCTCCGGGGTGACGGCGCACCCCGGCGCAAGGCACCCGCATGGACAACCGGCCCCATCATGGAGGCACCCGTGCACGCGAACGATCGCACCACAGGCACCGGCAGAAACGAGACCCAAAGACGACGCCGCCCGTCCTTCCGCAAGGCGGTCGCCCTGCTCAGCGGGGCACTGCTGGCAGGCGCGTCCCTCACCCTCGTAGCGCCCCCCGCCGGCGCCGAACCCTCGGTGGCCGCCGAGGACTTCCAGCAGGTCACCCTCGCCAAGGGCGAGCCGGAGGTCGGCGAGCCCATGTCGCTCGCCGTCCTCCCGGACCGCTCGGTCCTGCACACCTCCCGCGACGGCGAACTCCGCGTCACCGACGCGGCGGGCAACACCAAGCTCGCCGGCAAACTCGACGTCTACTCGCACGACGAGGAAGGCCTCCAAGGCGTAGGCGTCGACCCGGGCTTCGCCGACAACCGGTTCATCTACCTCTACTACGCACCCTCGATGAACACCCCGGCGGGCGATGCCCCCGAGACCGGCACCGCCGCCGACTTCGCCCCCTTCGACGGCGTCAACCGCCTCTCCCGCTTCGTGCTGAGGACGGACGGCACCCTCGACACCGCCAGCGAGACGAAGATCCTCGACATCCCCGCCTCCCGCGGCCTGTGCTGCCACGTCGGCGGTGACATCGACTTCGACGCGGCGGGCAACCTGTACCTGTCGACGGGTGACGACACCAACCCCTTCCAGTCGGACGGGTTCACGCCCATCGACGAGAGGTCCAACCGTAACCCCGCTTTCGACGCCCAGCGTTCGTCCGGGAACACCAACGACCTGCGCGGCAAGATCCTGCGCATCAAGGTCAACCCCGACGGCTCGTACTCGATCCCGGACGGCAATCTCTTCGCACCCGGCACGGACAGGACGCGGCCCGAGATCTACGCGATGGGCTTCCGCAACCCGTTCCGCTTCAGCGTCGACAAGGAGACGGGCATCCTCTACGTCGGTGACTACGGCCCCGACGCGGGCGCCGCGGACCCGGCGCGCGGACCGGCCGGCCAGGTCGAGTTCGCCCGCGTCACCGGCCCCGGCAACTTCGGCTGGCCGTACTGCACGGGCGACAACGACGCCTACGTCGACTACGACTTCGCGACCGGCGCTTCGGGCGAGACCTTCGACTGCAGCGCGCCCAAGAACACGTCCCCGAACAACACCGGCCTGACCGACCTGCCGCCGGCCCAGGCCGCCTGGATCCCGTACGACGGCGGGTCCTTGCCCGAGTTCGGCGACGGCTCCGAGTCCCCGATGGGCGGCCCGGTCTACCACTACGACCCCGAGCTGGACTCGCCGGTGAAGTTCCCGGAGGCGTACGACGGCGACTTCTTCGCGGGCGAGTTCGGCCGCCGCTGGATCAAGCGCGTCGAGAGTGATGCGAGCGGCACCGTGCAGTCCATCAACGACATCCCGTGGACCGGCACCCAGGTCATGGACATGGCCTTCGGTCCGGACGGCGCGCTGTACGTCCTCGACTACGGCACCGCGTGGTTCGGCGGCAACGAGAACTCCGGGCTGTACCGCATCGAGAACGCGACCGACGGGCACTCCCCGGTGGCGCAGGCGTCCGCTTCCGTGACGTCCGGTCAGGCACCGCTGAAGGTGCGCTTCTCGTCCGAGGGCACGAGCGACCAGGACGGCGACGCGCTCACCTACAGCTGGGACTTCGGCGACGGCTCCACGTCGACGGCGGCGAACCCCTCGCACACGTACAAGAAGAACGGGACCTACACCGCGACGGTGACCGCCAAGGACGCCGGCGGCCGGACCGGCAGCGCGAGCGTGCAGGTCGTGGTGGGCAACACCGCGCCGAAGGTGGTGCTGGAACTTCCGCGGGACGGACAGCTGTTCAGCTTCGGTGACGCGATCCCGTTCAGGGTGAAGGTCACCGACCGTGAGGACGGCCGGGCCGTCGACTGCTCCAAGGTCAAGGTCACCTTCATCCTCGGCCACGACAGCCACGGCCACCCGCAGACCTCGGCCAACGGCTGCAGCGGCACCATCCAGACCAGCGCGGACGGCGGCCACGACCCGAACGCCAACATATTCGGCGTCATGGACGCCGAGTACACCGACGGCGGAGGCGGCGGCCAGGCCCCGCTGACCACCCACGACCAGAGCGCCCTCCAGCCCGAGCACCGCCAGGCCGAGCACTTCGACAACGGTTCCGGCGTCTCGGTCATCAACAAAGCCCCGGCGAACGGCGGCAAGACGGTCGGGGACATCCACGACGGCGACTGGATCTCGTTCTCGCCGTACGTCCTGAGCAACGCCCGCCAGATGACCGCACGCGTCTCCTCCGGCGGCGCCGGCGGCACGCTCGAAATCCGCGCGGGCTCGGCCGCGGGTCCGCTGCTCGGCAAGGCGACCGTGCCGGTGACCGGCGGCTGGGAGAACTTCCAGGACGTCACCGCCGACCTGCCCCGCGCACCCCGCTCCACGACCACGCTCTACCTGGTCTTCAAGGGCAGCGGCACCGGCGCCCTGTACGACGTGGACGACTTCACCTTCACCACGGGCTGAGAGGAGGCGTGATGCGATCAACCAGCCGCACGGCAACCGCGGTCGCGGTCGCGGCACTGGCCCTCGGCTGTGTCTCGGGGCCGGCCGCGTCGGACTCCGGCGCCGACTCCGGGCGGGTGCTGGTCTTCTCCAAGACGGCGGGCTTCCGCCACGACTCCATCCCGGACGGGGTGGCAGCGCTCAAGGAACTCGGCGCGGCGAACGGCTACACCGTCGACGCGACCGAGGACGCGGGTGCCTTCTCACCGTCGAACCTGCGGCGCTACGACGCCGTGGTCTTCCTCTCGACGACCGGGGACGTCCTGAACGGCACCCAACAGCGCGCCTTCGAACGCTACATCCGGCACGGCGGCGGCTACATGGGCGTCCACGCGGCGGCCGACACCGAGTACGACTGGGCGTTCTACGGCGGTCTCGCCGGCGCGTATTTCGAGTCGCACCCGGCGATCCAGGGCGCGACGGTGCGGGTCGAGGACCGTGCGCACCCCGCGACCGCGGGTCTGAACGCCACCTGGGACCGGACAGACGAGTGGTACAACTACCGCTCCAACCCCCGGGAACGGGCCCATGTCCTCGCCTCGCTGGACGAGTCGTCGTACACCGGCGGCACGATGGACGGCGACCATCCGATCGCCTGGTGCCAGCAGTACCAGGGGGGCCGCTCCTTCTACACGGGCGGCGGCCACACCAAGGAGTCCTACGCCGAACCCGCCTTCCGGCAGCATCTGCTGGGCGGGCTGCGCTGGATCGTCGGCGACGCCCAGGCCGACTGCCGCCCGGAGAACGGCTACCGCCCGCTCTTCGACGGCACGTCCGCGTCACTGGCCGACTGGAAGCAGGCGGGTCCGGGTTCGTTCGTCCTGAACGAGGACGGCACGCTCACGACGACCGGCGGCCTCGGCATGCTCTGGTACCCCGCCCAGGGCTTCGGCGCCTACTCACTCAAGCTCGACTGGAAGGTGGACGGAGACGACAATTCTGGTGTATTCGTGGGATTTCCACCCTCGGACGATCCGTGGTCGGCTGTCGACAACGGCTATGAGGTCCAGATCGACGCCACGGACGTACCGGAGCGGACGACCGGGTCCGTCTACGGTTCCCAGTCCGCCGACCTGGCCAAGCGCGACCGCGCGCTGAACCCGCCGGGGGAGTGGAACACGTACGAGATCCGAGTGGAGGGCGAGCGCCTCCGCGTCTGGCTCAACGGCGTTCAGATCAACGACTTCACCAATACCGATCCGGCCCGGAGCCTGCGCGACGGACACGTCGGCATCCAGAACCACGGAGCCGACGACCAGGTGTCCTTCCGCGACATCCGGATCAAGGAACTGCCCGCGAAGGGGCCAAAGACCTCGGCCTCTCCGGGCGACTGAACGGCGGCGGGCGGGGGACGCCGGACCCCCGCCCGCCGTCTCCCCTGCTTGTGCCGGGTTGCGCGCACGGCGGTTCGCGCACGGTGGTTGGCGTGCGGTGGTTGGCGTGCGGTGTTCGCGCTCGGTGTTCGCGCTCGGTGTTCGTGTACGACAAGGAGGCTGCTGCCCATGTCCGCGTCCCTATCCCGCCCCATTCGCGTGGGCGTATGGCTGATCGGAGCCCGCGGCTCCGTGGCCACAACCGTCGTCGCGGGGTGTGCTGCCGTGACCGCGGGCCTGCACCCGCCCACCGGCATGGTCACCGAGACCCCCGACTTCACGGACTGCGGTCTGCCGCCCCTGTCCTCACTCGTCTTCGGCGGCCATGACACGGTCGACTGCCCCCTGCCGAAGCGCGCCGAAGCCCTCGCGGCGGGCGGCGTCCTGCCACCGGGTCTTCCCGCGGCGATCGCGTCCGAACTGACCGCGGCGGACCGGGAGATCAGGACCGGCGGCCCGGCTCCCGGCGACAGCCGGGACGAGGAGAACCTGATCGCCGCCTTCGCCGCGGACATGCGCGACTTCGTACGACGGTGTGGGCTGGAGCGGGCGGTCGTGGTGAACGTGGCCTCCACGGAGCCACCGGCCACCGGCGCCTCACTGCCGCCGAGTTCCCTGTACGCGGCGGCGGCCCTCCGCGCGGGCTGCCCGTACGTCAACTTCACGCCGTCGACCGGCCTGCACCACCCCTCGCTCGCAGCCCTGGCCGAGGCGAGCGGTCTGCCGTATGCGGGCCGTGACGGCAAGACCGGCCAGACGCTGCTGCGTTCGGCGCTGGGACCGATGTTCGCCCAGCGCGCGCTCGCCGTCCGGGCCTGGTCCGGCACGAACCTGCTGGGCGGCGGTGACGGTGCCGCGCTCGCGGATCCCGCCGCCGCGGCGGCGAAGAACTCCGGCAAGGAACGGGTGCTCGCGGACACTCTGGGCAGCGTCCCACAGGGCGAGGTCCACATCGACGACGTTCCCGCCCTCGGTGACTGGAAGACCGCCTGGGACCACATCGCCTTCGACGGTTTCCTCGGCACGCGGATGATCCTCCAGACGATCTGGCAGGGCTGCGACTCGGCCCTTGCGGCACCGCTCGTGCTGGACCTGGCGCGGCTGGTGGCCCGCGCCCACGAGACGGGTCTGACCGGCCCGCTCTCCGAACTCGGCTTTTACTTCAAGGATCCGGTGGGTGAGGCGCCTTCGGCTCTTGGCGAGCAGTACGCGGTGCTGCGGGAGTTCGGGGGGCGGCTGGGGCGGCTGGGACGGTCGGGGCAGGTGGGGCGATTGGGGCGGTTGAAGGGGCCAGCGGCGGAATCGGGGGACGGGCCGAGGGCCGGGGCGGCGGCCCTGCAGGATTCAGGTGGCGGTTCGGTGGCTGCGGCAGCGAGGAAGCTGACTGACGGTTCGAGGGCCGCCGGGGTCGGTGAAGAGCTGACGGACGGTTCGGTGGCCCAGCCCCAGGCCCAGGGCCGGGCCCAGGGCCGGGCCCAGGGCCGGGCCCAGGGCCGGGCCCAGGGCCGGGCCGGGGCCGGGGAGGAGCGGTGAGTGGGGGCCGTAAGGGGGCGTGGCTGCGTGTGGTGGGTGACGGGGGGATGGGAGATCGGGCTGCGTGGGGGGACGGTTCGGGCCGTGTCGAGGCCGGCGGCGTCGAGGCCGGTGGTGCCGCGACCGGTGACGTCGAGGCCGAGGGCCGGGGCGGCGTCGGTCCTGGCGAGGCCGCGCGGCGGGTTGGTGCACGCACCGACCTGACGCCGCGCCAGGCCCGCACCCCTGCCGCCACCCCGAGCCGTGCGCACGCCTGGGCCGAACTTCTGCGTCTCCCGGCCCTGTTCACGGTGCCCGGCGATGCCCTTGCAGGCGCCGCCGCGACCGGCGGGCGCCTCAACCGCCGCACTCTGCTCGCCATCGGCTCCTCCCTCTGTCTGTACGAGGCCGGCATGGCCCTCAACGACTGGGCGGACAGGGCCGAGGACGCCGTGGAACGCCCGCACCGCCCCCTCCCCTCCGGCCGCGTCCACCCCACCGCGGCTTTCACGGCGGCCTGCGCCTTCACAACCGGAGGGCTTGCCCTGGCCGCCCGCGCCGGCCGCCCCGCCCTCGCGGTCGCGGTGCCGCTCGCGGCGACCGTCTGGGCCTACGACCTCGCCGCGAAGCACACCCCCGCAGGCCCGCCCGCCATGGCCCTGGCCCGCGGCCTGGACGTCCTCCTCGGCGCCGCGGCGACCGCCGGCCGCATCCGCGAGGCCCTCCCGTCCGCCGCCGTCCTCGGCACTCACACCCTCGCGGTCACGACCGTCTCCCGCCAGGAGACGCGGGGCGGTTCACACCTGGTCCCGATGGCAGCGCTGGCCACGACTGCGGTGCTGTCACGACTGCTGACCCGCCCGAGCCCCAGTCACGCCGCCGCGGAGCCGTCGGCGGAGTCCCACGCCCACACCGGCCGCCCCCACCTCAGGACCGCGACAGCCCGAGAAGACGCCCGCACCCACGGCATGCCGGCCTCCACGGCCACGGCCAACCAGAACCCCCTTCCCACAGCCCTCACCACGGCCTACCTGGCCACCACGGCCCGCCCCTACTTCCACGCCACGCTCAACCCGTCACCCCCTCTCACCCAACGCGCCGTCTCCGGCGGCATCCGCGCGATGATCCCCCTCCAGGCCACCCTCGCCGCCCGCTCCGGCGCCCCCGTCACCGCCCTGCTGACCGCCGCCCTGGCCCCGCTCGCCCGCAGGTTCGCACGGAAGGTCACCATCACATGAGCCAGGCCTCCCGCCTCCCCGGGAACACCCCGGTAACCACCCCGGCTAGCGGCGGCAGCCCGCTCCGCTTCGGCTACGGAACGAACGGTCTCGCCGACCTCCGTCTCGACGACGCCCTCGCCCTGCTCGCCGACCTCGGCTACGACGGTGTCGGCCTGACCCTCGATCACATGCATCTCGACCCGATGGCGTCCGACCTCGCCGCCCGCATCCGCCGGGTCGCGCAGCGGCTGGATGCGCTCGGGCTGGACGTCACCGTGGAGACCGGGGCCCGCTATGTGCTCGATCCGCGTCGCAAGCACGGCCCGTCTCTGCTGGACGCCGATCCGGTGGACCGAGCGTGCCGGGCCGACCTGTTGATCCGCGCCGTTCGGGTCGCCGCCGACCTGGGCGCGCACGCGGTCCACTGCTTCAGCGGGATCACCCCGGCCGGAACGGACACGGACACCGCGTGGAAGCGGCTGGCCGAGTCGCTCGAACCGGTTCTGTCCGCCGCCACCAGCCACGACGTCCCGCTCGCCGTCGAACCCGAACCGGGCCACCTCCTCGCCACCGTCGCCGACTTCCACCGTCTCCGGGAGACCTTCGGTGACGCCCAGCACCTGGGCCTGACCCTCGACATCGGCCACTGCCAGTGCCTGGAGCCCCTGCCACCCGCCGACTGCGTACGCGCCGCCGCCCCCTGGCTCCGGCACGTCCAGATCGAGGACATGCGCCGCGGCATCCACGAACACCTCCCTTTCGGAGACGGCGAGATCGACTTCCCGCCGGTACTCGCCGCCCTCGCCGCCACCGGCTACCAGGGCCTGACCGTCGTCGAACTCCCCCGCCACTCCCACGCGGGCCCACACCACGCCGAACTCTCCCTTCCCTTCCTCCAGCACGCAGCCGCACAGCCCACCCCGCCCGTCGCACCGCCCCACGGCGAGCCCTCCGCCACCCCTGAAGGGAGCACCCCATGACGCAACCGCACGCCGCGCCGGAAACCCCCGCGGCCGGCATCCCGGGCGGCACCGCGCTCGCCCTCACCCCGGTGGACGAGCTGCAACGCCACCTCACCGCCCGCCTCGCCGGTGCCGCCCGGGCCTGGCTGGACCAGGCTCTCGACGAGGCCGCCGCCCATCCCGGCATACACGGCCCCATCTCCGTATGGGAGCTGCGCCTCGCCGAGGCCGGCCGCCGCTGCGGAAGCGACCACGCCGACGCCGCCCGCGTCCTGATCCTGCACGCGGCCCACGCGGACATGGACGCCCTCACCCGGGTCTACTCCCAGGGCACCGCCGCCGAACGCCGAGCCGTCCTGCACGCCCTGCCCCACCTCCTGCCGGGCCCGGACGCCCTCCCACTCGTCGAGGACGCCCTGCGCACCAACGACACCCGCCTCCTCGCCGCCGCAGTCGGCCCGTACGCCGCCCGGCACCTCACCCCTCACCACTGGCGGCACGCCGTCCTGAAGTGCCTCTTCACCGGTGTGCCGGTCGCCGAGGTGGCCGACCTGGAACGCCGCGCCCACGCCGACGCCGAACTCGCCCGCATGCTCGGCGACTACGCGGCCGAACGCACCGCCGCGGGCCGTCCCGTACCGCAGGACCTGCACCGCGTCCTGGCCCTGACCGAGCCAGGACCTCCACGGCACTCAGCGGCCGACCCCCACGGCAAGGAGTCCTGATGCGCATCTTCGATCCCCACATCCACATGACGTCACGGACCACCGACGACTACCAGGCCATGCACGCGGCCGGTGTCCGCGCCGTCGTCGAGCCGTCCTTCTGGCTGGGCCAGCCCCGCACCTCTCCCGCCACCTTCCTCGACTACTTCGACTCCCTCCTCGGCTGGGAGCCCTTCCGCGCGGCCCAGTACGGCATCGCCCACCACTGCACGCTCGCCCTCAACCCCAAGGAGGCGAACGATCCGCGCTGTGTCCCCGTCCTCGACGAACTGCCCCGCTATCTCGTCAAGGACCAGGTCGTGGCCGTCGGCGAGATCGGCTACGACTCCATGACCCCCGCCGAGGACACCGCGCTCGCCGCCCAGCTCCAACTTGCCGCCGACCACGAACTGCCCGCGCTGGTGCACACCCCGCACCGCGACAAGCTCGCCGGCCTGCGCCGCACCCTCGACGTCGTCCGGGAGTCCGCACTGCCCCCGGAACGCGTCCTGGTCGACCACCTCAACGAGACCACCGTCAAGGAGGCGAAGGACAGCGGTTGCTGGCTGGGTTTCTCCGTCTATCCCGAAACCAAGATGGACGAGCAGCGGATGGTGGCCATCCTCCAGCAGTACGGCCCCGAGCAGGTCCTGGTGAACTCCGCCGCGGACTGGGGCCGCAGCGATCCCCTGAAGACCCGCAAGGTCGCCGACCTGATGCTGGCCGAGGGGTTCACGCAGGACGACGTCGACCGGGTGCTGTGGCGCAACCCCGTCGCCTTCTACGGCCTCAGCGGACGACTCGTCCTCGATGTCGCCGAGACCGAGGCCACCACCCACGAGGGCAACTCCATCCTGCGCGGCGGGGAGTGAGCGATGCGCTTCCGCCACCCCGACGGCTCCACCGTCCACCTCGCGTACTGCACCAACGTCCACCCCGCCGAAACCCTCGACGGAGTCCTCGCGCAACTCCGCGACCACTGCGAACCCGTCCGCCGCCGCCTCGGCCGCGACCGCCTCGGCATCGGCCTCTGGCTCGCCAAGGACGCCGCCCACGCCCTCGTCACCGACCCGTCCGCACTGCGCCGGCTGCGCACCGAACTCGACCGCCGCGGCCTGGAAGTCGTCACCCTCAATGGCTTCCCCTATGAAGGCTTCGGCGCCGAAGAGGTCAAGTACCGCGTCTACAAGCCGGACTGGGCCGACCCCGAACGTCTCGACCACACCTCGGCCCTGGCCCGCGTCCTCGCCACGCTGCTCCCGGACGATGTCATCGAAGGCAGCATCTCCACGCTGCCCCTGGCCTGGCGCACCGCCGCCACCGAGGAACGCACCGCTACAGCGCGCACCGCCTTGCTCGCGCTCGCCGAACGCCTCGACGCCCTGCACGAGTTGACCGGCCGTTCCATCCGCGTCGGCCTGGAGCCGGAACCCGGCTGCGTCGTCGAGACCACCGCCGACGCCCTCGCCCCGCTGACCGAGATCGCCCACGACCGTATCGGCATCTGCGTCGACACCTGCCACCTCGCCACCTCCTTCGAAGACCCGCACACCGCCCTCGACGTCCTCACCGAAGCCCGCATCCCCGTCGTCAAGTCCCAGCTCTCCGCCGCCCTGCACGCCGAACACCCCCACCTCCCCGAAGTCCGAGCGGCCCTCGCCGCCTTCGACGAACCCCGCTTCCTGCACCAGACCCGCACGTCCCCCACTCTCCACTCCGTTCGACCGGGAGGGGCTCCCATCGCCGCCGGCCTGCGCGGCACCGACGACCTCGGCGAGGCCCTCAAGGGCGACACCCTCCCCGACGCCGCCCCCTGGCGCGCGCACTTCCACGTCCCGCTGCACGCGGCCCCCGCCGCGCCCCTCACCTCCACACTCCCCGTGCTCAAGTGCGCACTGACCCGCCTGGTCGGCGGCCCCCACCCGCTCACCAGCCACCTCGAAGTCGAGACATACACCTGGCAGGCCCTCCCGCCCGAGCTGCGGCCCCGCGGCCGGGCCCAGCTCGCCGACGGCATCGCAGCCGAACTCACCCTCGCCCGCGACCTGTTGACGGACCTCGGCCTGAAGGAACTGCCATGACCCGATCCGAAGGGCCCACTCCGCTCCTCGTCCTCGACGTCGTCGGCCTCACCCCCCGCCTGCTGGACCACATGCCCCACCTCAAGACGCTCGCCCGGTCCGGTTCCCGCGCGCCTCTCGGCACCGTCCTGCCGGCCGTCACCTGCGCCGCCCAGTCCACCTTCCTCACCGGCACCCACCCGTCCGAACACGGCATCGTCGGCAACGGCTGGTACTTCCGCGAACTCGGCGACGTCCTGCTGTGGCGGCAGCACAACGGCCTGGTCACCGGGGACAGACTCTGGGACGCCGCCCGCCGCGCGCACCCCGGCTACACGGTCGCCAACATCTGCTGGTGGTACGCCATGGGCGCCGACACCGACATCACCGTCACCCCCCGTCCGATCTACTACGCCGACGGCCGCAAGGAACCCGACTGCTACACCCGGCCCCCGGCCCTGCACGACGAACTCACCGAGAAACTCGGCACCTTCCCCCTCTTCCACTTCTGGGGACCCGGCGCGGACCTGGTCTCCAGCCGCTGGATCATCGACGCGACCCGCCACGTCATGCGCACCAGGCACCCCGACCTGACGCTCTGCTACCTCCCTCATCTCGACTACGACCTGCAGCGCTTCGGCCCCGACGACCCGCGCTCGCTCAAGGCGGCCACCGACCTGGACGCGGCCCTGGCCCCGCTCCTGGCCGACGCGCGCGCCGAAGGGCGTACCGTCGTCGCGCTGTCCGAGTACGGCATCACCCGCGTGAGCCGCCCGGTCGACATCAACCGCGCACTGCGCCGCGCAGGACTGCTCGAAGTACACACGCAGGACGGCATGGAATACCTCGACCCGATGGCCTCACGCTCCTTCGCCGTCGCCGACCACCAGATCGCCCACGTCTACGTACGCCGCCCGGAGGACCTCGACGCGACCCGGGCCGCGCTCGACGGGCTGCCCGGCCTTGAGCAACTCCTCGACGACGAGGGCAAGAAGGCCCATCACCTCGACCATCCGCGCTCCGGCGAGCTGGTCGCCGTGGCGGCGCCGGACGCCTGGTTCACGTACTACTACTGGCTTGACGACGACCGCGCGCCCGACTTCGCGCAGCTGGTCGAGATCCACCGCAAACCCGGCTACGACCCGGTCGAACTCTTCATGGACCCGCTCGACCCCTATGTGAAGGTCAAGGCGGCCACCGCCCTGGCCCGCAAGAAACTCGGCATGCGCTACCGCATGGCGGTCGTGCCCCTTGATCCCTCACCTATTCGCGGCAGCCACGGCCGCCTCCCGGCGAGCGACGACGACGGTCCGCTCCTCATCTGCTCCACCCCCCGCGCTGTCGGTGACCGCGTCGCGGCCACCGATGTGAAGTCGCTCCTGCTCCAACTCGCCGGACTCGCCTGAGGGGTGCACCCCCTCAGGTCCGACTGGTCACAAGTGAAGCACTCACCACTGACAACGCCCTCCCATCACCAGGAGTTCCGCATGAGCCGCACACCTCGCACCGCCCGATCCAGCAAGGCGCACGACCCCGAACTGGCCCACCGCCTCAGCAGACGAGGCATGCTCGGCGTGGCCGCCGGCGCCACCGCCGCGGCCCTGCTCGGCGCCGCCTCCACCCCCGCCGTCGCCGCCACCGACGCGACAGCCGGCGCCCAGCGGCGCGGCCGCCCCGTCCTGCCCCCCGGCCGCCTGGGCATCCAGCTCTACAGCCTCCGCGACAAGGTCTCCACCCTCGGCTTCGCCGCCGTCTTCGCCGAACTGGAGAAGTACGGCTACGACGAGGTCGAGTTCGCCGGATACACCCAGGGCTCGGCGGGCCCGATCACGCTCGCCCAGCTCAAGCGGCTGGCGAGGAACCACGGTCTGAACCCGATCGGCAGCCACGTCGGCTACTACTCCAGCGACCCGAACGCCTACACCTTCGCGCAGAACCTCACCAAGGTCCTCGACGACGCCCAGGCCCTCGGCCTCAAGCACATCGGCACCGCCTCGGGCCCGTTCCGCTACGGCTCGACGGTCGACGCCTGGAAGCGCGCGGCCGAGGAGTTCAACGCATACGGGGCCGCCGCGAAGGCACGCGGCATGAAGTTCTACCAGCACAACCACTCCGAGGAGTTCTCCTTCGCCAGCGACAACCCCGGCGTCCGCCTCTACGACGTACTGCTCGCCGAGACCGACCCGGACCTCGTCTTCCTGGAGATGGACATCTACTGGGCCTACTCGGGCCAGTTCCGCTTCTCCCAGCGTCCCGACGGCACACCCGCACCCTTCGAGCCCCTGGACTACGTACTCAAGCAGCCCGACCGCTACCCGCTGTTCCATGTGAAGGACGGCGAGAGCGACCCGTCGAACCCGTACGGCTACCGCATGGTCGACGTCGGCGACGGCGACATCGACTACCAGCGGTTCATCTCCGCCGTGACCCGTCTGCGCGGCCACCGACTGGCCCACCACTGGCAGGCCGAACACGACAACCCGACCGAGTCCTTCACCTTCGCCCGCCGCTCCAGCGCGTACCTGCACTCACTGCGTGAGAAGTGCTGAGCGGCACACTCCGCACACGAGGCGGCCCCTCCCGAGGTCCGGGGGAGGGGCCGCCTCGTCCGCGCACCGCCTTCAGTGCGCGGTCGCAGCCCAGCCGTCCCTGCCAGGCTGCCGCAGCAGCAGCGCAAGTGCCGCCGCCGCCATCGACACGCCGCCGGCGAGGGCGTACGCGCCGTTGTAGCCCCAGGCCGCCACCACCATGGAGCCCAGGCCGCCGCCGAACAGGCCGCTGACCAGCTTGCCGCTGTAGACCAGGCCGTAGTTGGTGGCGTTGTAGTTCTCCCCGAAGTAGTCCGGGGTGAGCGCCGCGAAGAGCGGATAGAAGGCGCCGCCGCCGAAACCGGAGAGGAAGGCGAAGAACAGGAACAGCGCCTCGCTCCGTATGTCGCCGGCCCAGATCACGCCGAACTGGGCCAGGCCCAGGACGACGATGACGAACACCAGGGTGGGCTTGCGGCCCCATCTGTCGGACAGCCAGCCCACCACACCGCGTCCGACGCCGTTGACGACCGCCATGACCCCCATCGAGGAGGCGGCGACCAGCGGCCCGAAGCCGACCTCCTTGGCGAAGTCGACCTGGAAGGAGATACCGAAGATCGACACGCCCGCGGTCATCACGATGGAGATCCACATCAGGGGCAGCATCCCCGTCCTGATCGCCTCCTTCGGTGTGTACTGCTGCACCGCAGGGGGGTTCTTGGCGAGCCCGGCGGCGTTCGGCCGGCCGCCGGAGAACGTCAGCGGATCCACCTCCGCGGGCCACCAGTTCTTCGGCGGGTCCTTGAAGAAGAACGCGCACCCGAACACCACGATCACGATGTAGCAGCCGATGAGGTCCAGGACGCGGTGGTAGTTCGCGGTGTCGAAGCCGTAGTTGAAGATGAAGATGAACGGCAGCGACCCGTACGCGAATCCCCCGTTGACGAACCCGGTGCGGGCGCCGCGCCGTTCGGGGAACCACTTGCCGACCATGTTGATGCAGGTCGCGTAGACCAGGCCCGCGCCGATGCCGCCGACGACACCGAAGCCCGGTATCGCGAGCCAGACGTTGCTCAGATGGGACAGCGCGAGGAAACCGGCGAGGCACATGAAGGAGCCGATGTACATCGCCCCGCGGGCCGTGAGGATGCCCTTCTCCCGCAGCCAGCCCGCCGGGAAGGCGATGCCGGCCTGGAAGAAGACCCACACGCTGAGGATCCAGAAGGTGTTGCTCTGCGTCCAGCCGTGCGCGTGGGACAGAGTGTCCTCCGCGGAGCCGTACGCGTACTCGAAGACGCTGATGGCCATCATGGCGATCCACGGGAGATACACCATGAGCTTGCGGGAGTGGCCGAGGATGTCCCGGTCGGTCTCGCCGATGCGGTAGACGCGGCCGTGGGCGTCGGTCACTTCGCGGTAGGGACGGTGTGCGGCGTCGGGGTGTGCTGACTTGCTGTGTGCTGCGTGGGGCTCTGCCGTCATATCACGCCATTTCCTCGCCGAGCGGCTGCGGGTTGGGGACGATGCGCCGACGGGGCTGCGGCCTGTCGGGGGCCTTGAGGAAGAGCGCCAGCACTGCGGATCCCAGGCCGATGCAGCCGGCCAGGACGAACGCGCCCTCGTAGTCCCACGCGCTGACCACGATGGAGCCGACGCCGGAGCCCACGAGACCCGAGATGAGCTTCGAGCTGTAGACCATCCCGTAGTTGGTGGCGTTGTTGTTCTCGCCGAAGTAGTCCGCCGTCATGGCCGCGAACAGCGGGAAGATCGCGCCGCCGCCGAAGCCGGAGACCATGGAGCAGAACAGGAAAAACGGCATGTTGCCCATCTGGCCGGACGTCAGCACGCCGAACTGGGCCGTGCCGAGCACGACGCAGACGATGATCAGGGTGTTGCGGCGGCCGTAGCGGTCGGAGATCCAGCCGATGACCCCGCGCCCGGTGCCGTTGACGATCGCCTTCAGCGACATCGCCGTGGCCACGATGCCGCCCTCGAAGCCCATGTCCTCGCCGAACGGCACCTGGAAGGCGATGCCGAAGATGTTGATCCCGGCCGTGCACAGCAGACAGAACCACATCATCCACAGCAGGGGGGTACGTGCGGCTTCCCTGGGGGCGTACTGCTTCACCGCCGGCGGGTTCTTCTCCAGCGCCCGCTTGATCTTCGGGTCGTCGGTCTGCTTCAGCGGGTCGACGTGCGGCGGCCACCAGTTCTTCGGCGGGTCCTTGAAGAACCACCCCGCGAACGCCACGACGGTGCAGCAGATGAGGCCCACCATCACCAGGACGCCCTCGTAGTTGCCGAGATCCATGTACGAGGTGAACAGGAACACGAAGGGCACCGAACCGTAGGCGAAACCGCCGTTGACCAGTCCGGTCTTGCCGCCCTTGCGCTCCGGATACCACTTGCCGACCATGTTCACGCAGGTCGCGTAGACGAGGCCGGCGCCGATGCCGCTGCACACGCCGAACCCGAGGTAGGCGATGATGACGTGCGGTGCGTACGCGAGCGAGATGTATCCGAGGATCGTGCCCAGTGCGCCGAGCATCATCGCGTACCGCGCGGGCAGCTTTCCGCTCTCCCGCAGTTGCCCGGCCGGGAAGGCGACGGCGGCCTGGAAGAAGATCCAGACGCCCATCAGCCAGAAGATGTGCCCACTGCTCCACAGGTGGGCCTCGTGCAGTGTGTCCTCGGCCGACGTGAACGCGTACTCCGAGGAACTGATGCCCAGCATGCCCATCCAGGGGAAGAGCACCATGGTCCAGCGTGGCCGCCCCATGATGTCCCGGTCGGTCTCGCCGATCCGGTACACGCGGCCGTTGCGGTCCGCCACCTCCCTGTAAGGGACGGACGTCGAGTAGTCGGTGGTTGTCATGTCCCTCAAGCACCCCTTGCGTCGAAAGTTCTGGCCAGCGCCCCCTGTCCAATGCCTTTCGTGTGCGCACGGGTCCCGGGGCCGGCCGACGCGCACCGTCGGCCGGCCCCTGCTCCCTCACCTCATCAGCCGCCGCCCCCCAACCGTCCCGCCGCACGCGCCCCCGGGCGGTGTTTCGCCGGGGGGCCACCCCGGCCCCCCGGCCGATGCCGTCGCCGGCCCCCCATCACAAGACCCCTGCCGCACGCGCCCACCGATACTTCGCGCCGAGCACGGCCACCGGCTTCTCGGTGGTGTACGGGTAGGCCACGACCCCCCGCTCGTACAGGTACTGGCAGGCCTCCTCGACCTCGACGTCACCCGCGAGCGAGGCGACGACGGGCTTTTCGATGCCGCGCTCCCGGAACTCGGCCACCACGCGCGCGGTGAGCTCCGCGAAGACCGTCGGGGGGGTGACGATCGTGTGCCAGTAGCCCAGGACCAGCGCGTGGATGCGTGGATCCTCCAGGCCGAGCCGGATCGTCGCCTCGTACGTCGACGGCGGCTCGCCCCCGGTGATGTCCACCGGGTTGCCCGCGGCCCCGAAGGGGGGGATGAACTTCCGGAAGGCCTCGTCCAGGTCCGGCGGGATCTCCATCAGGGTCAGCCCGTTGTCGGTCACCGCGTCCGACAGCAGCACACCGCTGCCGCCCGCCCCGGTGATGATCACGACGTTGTCGCCCCGGGGAGCGGGAAGCACCGGCAACGCGCGCGCGTACTCCAGCATTTCGTTGAGCCCGGGCGCCCGGATGACACCGGCCTGCCTCAGGATGTCGTCGTACACGGCGTCGTCGCCCGCGAGCGCCCCGGTGTGCGAGCCGGCGGCCTTGGCGCCCGCCGCCGTACGCCCCGCCTTGAGGACCACGACCGGCTTCTTCGGTACGGTCGCCCGCGCGGCCTCGACGAAGGCACGCCCGTCCTTGAGGTCCTCCAGGTGCATCGCGATGCACTCGGTGTGCGGGTCCTCGCCGAACCACGTCAGCAGGTCGTCCTCGTCCAGGTCCGACTTGTTGCCGAGGCCGACGATCGCCGACACACCCGTCTTCGTGGTGCGCGCGAACCCCAGGATGGCCATCCCGATGCCGCCGGACTGCGAGGTCAGCGCTACCCCGCCCTTGACGTCGTACGGCGTGCAGAACGTGGCGCACAGGTCCTGCCAGGTCGAGTAGTAGCCGTAGATGTTCGGCCCGAGCAGCCGGACGCCGTGCCGCTCGGCGATCGCCACGATCTCGGCCTGGAGTTCGTGCTCACCGGTCTCCGCGAAGCCGGAGGGGATGAGGACGGCGTTGGGGATGTTCTTGCGCCCCACCTCCTCAAGCGCCGAGGCCACGAACTTGGCGGGGATCGCGAAGACCGCCACATCCACCTCACCGGGAACGTCCGTGACACTCTTGTGCGCCTTGCGGCCCAGAATGTCATCGGCTTTGGGGTTCACCGGATGGATCTCCCCGGAGAAGCCGCCGTCGATGAGGTTGCGCATCACCGAGTTGCCGATCTTGCCCTGCTCGTTGGAGGCGCCGATCACGGCGACCGAGGAGGGCTGCATCAGGCGGCGCATGGAGGTGAGGATCTCGTCGCGCGTGTACGTCCGCCGGGGCGGCGGCTGCGACGCGGCGAGGATGACCCGGATGTCCGCGGCGACCGCGCCGTCCGGGGTGGCGATCACCGGGTTGAGGTCCACCTCGGCGATCTCCGGGAAATCCGAGACCAGTTGGGACACCCGGCGGATCTGCTCCGCGATCGCCCACCGGTCCACGGCCGGCGCCCCGCGCACGCCGTGCAGGATCTCGGCCGACCGGATCGAGTCGAGCATGGACAGAGCCTCGTCCGCGTCGACGGGCGCCAGGCGGAAGGTGACGTCCTTGAGGACCTCGACCAGGACACCGCCGAGCCCGAAGGCGACGACCTTCCCGAAGGTCGGGTCGGTCACCGCTCCGACGATGACCTCCTGCCCCCGCGGGAGGAGTTCCTGGACCTGGACGCCCTCGATGCGCGCATCGGCGTCGTAGACGCGGGCGTTCTCAATGATCTTGTGGAACGCGGCCCTTACGTCCGTGGCCCCCTCGACGCCGACGATCACACCGCCGGCGTCGGTCTTGTGCAGGATGTCCGGAGAGACGATCTTCAGCACGACGGGCCCGCCGAAGCGCGCCGCGTACGACACCGCCTCCTCGACGTCCGTCGCCAGTTCCTCGCCCGGTACGGCGATCCCGTACGCGTCGGCGATCACCTTCCCCTCGGGCGCGGTCAGCGCGGTGCGTCCCTCGGCCCGCACGGCGTCGAGGAGCGTGCGCACCCTCAGGAGGCGGTCTTCGGCCATCACGTCAGATCACTCCGTTCGACTTGAGCAGGCGCAGCTCCTCGTCGCCGAGGCCGAGCTCGCCGATGTAGACCTCTTCGTTGTGCTGGCCGAGCAGCGGTGAACTGCTCACCTCGACGGGCGAGTCGGAGAGCTTGAGCGGGCTGCCGACGGTGACGAACTCGCCCCGCTCGGGGTGCGGCACCGTCACGACCATGTCGTTGGCGACCAGCGACCGGTCCTCGATGATCTCCCTGGTGGACAGGATCGGCCCGCACGGGATGTTGTGCGCGTTGAGCTTCTCCAGCACCTCCCACTTGGGCAGCGTCGAGGACCACTCCTCGATCAGCTGGAACATCTTGTTGAGCTTGGGCAGCCGGGCCTCGGGGCTCGACCACTCGGGGTCGTCGGCCAGTTCGGGCCGGCCGATGAGCTCGGTGATCGGCTGCCAGCCGACGGGCTGCACGATCACGTACACGTAGTCGTTCGGGCCGCCCGGCGCGCACCTGACCGCCCAGCCGGGCTGACCGCCGCCGGATGCGTTTCCCGATCGGGGAACTTCCGTGCCGAAGTCGTCGTTCGGATATTCAGCAAGCGGCCCGTGTGCCAGGCGTTGCTGGTCCCTCAGCTTCACCCGGCACAGGTTGAGTACAGCGTGCTGCATGGCCACGTTGACCCGCTGCCCACGCCCGGTGTTCTCCCGCTGGAAAAGCGCCGCGAGAATCCCCGCCACGGCGTGCACGCCCGTCCCCGAGTCCCCGATCTGGGCCCCCGTCGCCAGCGGCGGCCCGTCCTCGAAACCGGTGGTCGACATCGACCCGCCCATGGCCTGCGCGACGACCTCGTAGGCCTTGAAGTTGGTGTACGGCCCGTCCCCGAACCCCTTGATGGAGGCATAGACGATCCGCGGATTGATCTCCTGGATGCGGTCCCAGGTGAAGCCCATTCGGTCGACCGCGCCCGGCCCGAAGTTCTCGACCATGACGTCCGAGCGCCGGATCAGCTCGGTGAGGATCTCCTTGCCGCGCTCGGTCTTGGTGTTGAGGGTGATGCTCCGCTTGTTGCAGTTGAGCATCGTGAAGTAGAGGGAGTCGACGTCCGGGAGGTCGCGCAGTTGCTTGCGCGTGATGTCACCGGTCGGCGCCTCCAGCTTGACCACGTCCGCGCCCAGCCAGGCGAGCAGCTGGGTGGCGGAGGGCCCGGACTGGACGTGCGTCATGTCGAGGACGCGGATGCCTTCGAGAGCCTTGGTCATGCCGAGGTCACCTCACTTGTACATCGTCTGGTTCATGGTTCCGGGGGCGTACGCGTCCGGGTCGACCCAGACGTTGATCAGCGACGGCTTGCCCGACTCACGGGCCCGCCGGAGCGCCGGGCCGATGTCGGCGGGGTCGCGGACCTCCTCGCCGTAACCGCCCAGCATCTGCGCGAACTTGTCGTAGTGGACGTCGCCGAGGGTGTTGCCGACCCGCTCGCGCTCCAGTCCGTACTTCTGGGCCTGGCCGTAACGGATCTGGTTCATGGAGGAGTTGTTGCCGACGATGCCGACGAAGGGGAGGTCGTACCGGACGAGGGTTTCGAAGTCCCAGCCGGTGAGGGAGAAGGCGCCGTCGCCGAAGAGGGCCACCACCTCCTTGTCGGGCCGCGCCTGCTTGGCCGCGAGCACGAAGGGGACACCGACGCCGAGCGTGCCCAGCGGGCCCGGGTCCATCCAGTGCCCGGGGGACTTGGGCTGCACGACCTGTCCGGAGAAGGTGACGATGTCGCCGCCGTCGCCGATATAGATCGAGTCCTCGGTGAGGAAGTCGTTGATCTCGCTGACCAGACGGTAGGGGTGGATCGGCGAGGCGTCCGACTTCAGGTTCGGCAGCCGCTTCTCAAGAGCGGTCTGCTCGGCGGCGCGCAGCTCGTCGAGCCACTCCTTGCGCTTCGACGCGCCCCCGTTGCCGTATCCATTGAAAGCGTGCCCGGAGGCCGCCTCGGTCACCGACTTCAGCACCAGCCCGGCGTCGCCGACGATCCCGAGGTCGATGTCCCGGTTCTTGCCGACGGTCCGGTAGTCGAGGTCGATCTGCACGACGGTCGCGTCCGGTGACAGCCGCTTGCCGTAGCCCATGCGGAAGTCGAACGGCGTACCGACGATGACGATGACGTCGGCGCCCGAGAAGGCGTACCGGCGGGAGAGCTGGAAGTGGTGCGGGTCGCCGGGCGGCAGGGTGCCGCGGCCTGCGCCGTTCATGTACGCCGGGATGTTCAGCGTGCGGACCAGCTCGATGGCCGCTTCGGTGCCACGGGTCGTCCACACCTGGCTGCCCAGCAGGATGGCCGGCTTCTCGGCGTGCACGAGCAGGTCGGCGAGCCTCTCGATCGCGTCGGGGTCGCCGGCCGAGCGGGTGGAGGCGCGGTAGGCCCCGGGCTCCGGGACACGCGCCTTCTCCACCGGCACTTTGGCGTCGAGCACGTCGCGCGGGATCTCCAGGAAGGAGGGTCCGGGTGCGCCGTGGTAGCACTCGCGGAACGCCATCGACACCATGTCGGCGGCACGCGCCGTGTCCGGTACGGCCGCGGCGAACTTGGTGATCGGCGTCATCATGTCGACGTGCGGCAGGTCTTGGAGGGACCCCATCTTGTGCTGGGTGAGGGCACCTTGGCCGCCGATCAGCAGCATCGGGGACTCCGCGCGGAAGGCGTTGGCGACACCGGTCACGGCGTCGGTCGTGCCGGGTCCGGCGGTGACCACCGCGCAGCCGGGCTTGCCGGTGATGCGCGCGTAGCCGTCGGCGGCGTGGGCGGCGACCTGCTCGTGACGGACGTCGACGACCTCGATGCCCTCGTCGACGCAGCCGTCGTAGATGTCGATGATGTGGCCGCCGCACAGGGTGTAGATGCGGTCGACCCCCTCGGCCTTCAGGGCTTTGGCGACGAGGTGACCGCCGGAGATGACGTCCTGAGTGTCGTCGGGCATGGCGAAGTCCTGTCCCTTCATAGGGGGTTGGAGCGCTCTCGCGGTACATTGCATACAGTCGACGAATACTGTATGAAGCTTGTTATCCCGCATCCGGTGGGTGGTGTCCAGGGGGCGTGCGGCACTTTTGAGGAAGCCGGAGGGGCGTGCCGGAGCCGACAGTCCGAGCGCGCGGAGCCGACAGTCCGAGCACGGTCGGGCTGTCGGCACCGGCATCGAGCGCCCCGTGGGCGACCGACTAATCCAGCGTCAGGAGCCGGAATGGACCTGTACGAGCACCAGGCAAGGGAACTCTTCGAGGAGCACGGCATCTTGGTGCCGCGGGCCGAGGTCACCGCCTCGTCCAAGGAGGCGCGCGAGATCGCCCGCAGGCTCGGCGGCCGTGTCGTCGTCAAGGCGCAGGTGAAGACGGGCGGGCGCGGCAAGGCCGGGGGCGTCAAGCTCGCCGCGGACCCGGCCGCCGCCGAGATCACGGCACGACAGATCCTCGGCATGGACATCAAGGGCCACACGGTCGGCACGGTGATGCTGGCCCAGCCCATCGAACCCGGTGCCATCGACACCGAGTTCTACGTCTCCTACGTCCTCGACCGCGCGGCGGGCCGCTTCCTCGCGATCGCCTCCGCCGAGGGCGGCATGGAGATCGAGGAGGTCGCCGCCACCCGGCCCGAGGCCGTGGCGCGTGTCCCCGTCGACCCGGCCGAGGGCGTCACCTCGGCGAAGGCCGCGCAGATCGCCGAGGCGGCGGGGCTGCCGCCGCAGACCGTCGACGTTCTCGTACGGCTGTGGCAGGTGCTGGTCCGGGAGGACGCGGTCCTCGTCGAGGTCAACCCGCTGGTGCGGACGGAACAGGGCCGGATCCTGGCGCTGGACGGCAAGGTCACCCTCGACGACAACGCCCGTTTCCGGCAGGCGCGCTGGGGCGATGAGCACTCGGCGCACGACGACCCCCTGGAGGCCACGGCCGCCGCCAAGGGCCTCAACTACGTCAAGCTGGACGGCGAGGTCGGCATCATCGGCAACGGCGCCGGCCTGGTCATGTCGACGCTCGACGTGGTCGCCGGCTGCGGGGCCCGCCCCGCCAACTTCCTCGACATCGGCGGTGGCGCCTCCGCCCAGATCATGGCCGACGGACTGTCCGTGATCCTCTCCGACCCGGCCGTGACGTCGGTCTTCGTCAACGTCTTCGGCGGGATCACCGCCTGCGACGCGGTCGCCGACGGCATCGTGCAGGCCCTGGACACCGTGCGGCTGACCAAACCGCTGGTCGTCCGGCTCGACGGCAACAACGCCGTACGCGGGCGCGCGATCCTCGACGAGCGCGCCCACCCCCTGGTCCAGCAGGCCACCACCATGGACGGCGCCGCAGCCAAGGCCGCCGAACTCGCCCACGCAGCCTGAGGAGACGGGACATGGCGATCTACCTCACCAATAAGAGCAAGGTCCTCGTCCAGGGCATGACGGGCGCCGAGGGCATGAAGCACACCCGGCGCATGCTCGCGGCCGGCACCGATGTCGTCGGCGGCGTCAACCCGCGCAAGGCAGGCCGCACCGTCGACTTCGACGTCCCCCAGTGCCTGAACGGCCTGGGAGGTGCCCCCATGACCGTCCCCGTCTTCGGCTCGGTGCGCGAGGGCATGGACGCGACCGGCGCCGACGTCACCGTCGTCTTCGTGCCTCCCGCCTTCGCCAAGGCAGCCGTCGTCGAAGCCGCCGACGCCGGGATCGGCCTCGCGGTCGTCATCACCGAGGGCATCCCCGTCCACGACTCCGTCGCCTTCACCGCGTACGCGAAGGCGCGCGGTACACGCATCGTGGGCCCCAACTGCCCCGGTCTGATCACTCCCGGACAGGCCAACGCGGGCATCATCCCGGCCGACATCACCAAACCGGGCCGCATCGGCCTGGTGTCCAAGTCCGGCACGCTCACCTACCAACTCATGTACGAACTCCGCGACATCGGCTTCTCGACCTGCGTGGGCATCGGCGGTGACCCGGTGATCGGGACGACGCACATCGACTGCCTCGCCGCCTTCGAGGACGACCCGGACACCGCAGTGATCGTCCTCATCGGGGAGATCGGCGGCGACGCGGAGGAACGCGCGGCCGCGTACATCCGCGAGCAGGTCACCAAGCCGGTGGTCGGCTACATCGCGGGCTTCACGGCACCGGAGGGCAAGACGATGGGGCACGCGGGCGCGATCGTGTCCGGCTCGTCGGGCACCGCACAGGCGAAGAAGGAAGCGCTGGAGGCGGTCGGGGTCTCGGTCGGGAGTACACCGACCGAGACGGCACAGCTGGTGCTGGCCCTGCTGGAAAGCGCGAAGTGACGTCACTCATGGTCGCCGCGCAGTCACTTACGGCAGTTTCCGTACCTCGCTAAGCAGGTCTGCCGAAGTTCACTGCGGTTGCGAAGCGCCCCGAAGGGGCGCGGGGAACTGCGCGATCAGCCACGATGGCGCCGCAGACGACCGATGGCACATCGCGGCACTTCCAGCGGAGCGCTTAGCGTCCTCCGCAGCCATGTCCTACCGCCCCCGACTGTGCACCGAGAGCGGAGCAACCGATGGCAACCACCCTCACCCTCAAATCAGGCACCTCCTGGACCGACGCCTGGCAGCGCTGCCTGACCGCCGCCCCCGAGGCCTTCCGGGACGACCGCGTCCTCAACCTCTGGCACTCCACCTGGCAGGCGGACGGCCGGGCCCTGCCCGCCACCAGCCCCGTCGACGGCAGCCCGATCGCCGGCCCGCCACGCCTCGACCGCACCACCGCCCACCAGGCCGTACGCGCCTCACTCGACCAGCATCGCGCCTGGCGCCACATCCCCCTGGGCGAACGGTGCGCCCGCGTCGCCGCCACCCTCGACGCGCTCACCGCACACCGCGAACTGCTCGCGCTCCTGCTCGTCTGGGAGATCGGCAAGCCGTGGCGGCTCGCGCAGGCGGACGTCGACCGGGCGATCGACGGGGTGCGCTGGTACGTCGACGGCATCGAGCCGATGGTCGAGGGCCGCGCCCCGCTGGACGGCCCGGTATCCAACATCGCGAGCTGGAACTACCCGATGAGCGTGCTCGTTCACGCAGTACTGGTACAGGCCCTGGCGGGCAACGCGGTCATCGCCAAGACCCCGACCGACGGCGGTGTCGCCTGTCTGACCCTGGCCTGTGCGCTCGCCGCCCGCGAAGGGATTCCCGTCACCCTCGTCAGCGGCAGCGGGGGCGAGCTGTCCGAGGCGCTGGTGCGGGCGCCCGAGGTCGGCTGCGTCTCCTTCGTCGGAGGCCGCGACACCGGCGCCGCCGTGGCCACCGCCGTCGCCGACCTCGGCAAGCGGCACGTACTCGAACAGGAAGGACTCAACACCTGGGGCATCTGGAACTACTCGGACTGGGACGCACTCACGGCCGTCGTCCCCAAGCTCTTCGACTACGGCAAGCAGCGCTGCACGGCGTACCCGCGCTTCGTCGTCCAGCGTGAGCTGTTCGACGACTTCCTGGCGGCCTACCTCCCGGCGGTCCGCACCCTGCGGATCGGCCACCCGCTCGCGGTCGAACAGCGGGACGACCCGTACCCGCGGCTGGACTTCGGCCCGCTGATCAACGCCGCCAAGTCCAAGGAACTGCAGGACCAGGTCGCCGAGGCCGTCGACCGCGGCGCCGTACCGCTGCACCGCGGCAAGCTGTCCGACGCACGCTTCCTGCCCGGCCAGGACACGGCGGCGTACGTCCATCCGGTCACGCTCCTCAACCCGCCCCCGTCCTCGCCGCTGCACCATGCGGAACCGTTCGGCCCGGTCGACACCATCGTCCTCGTCGACACGGAGGCGGAGCTGCTGGCCGCGATGAACGCCTCGAACGGCGCGCTGGTGGCCACGCTGTCCACGGACGACCGGGCGACCTTCGACCGTCTCGCCCCCCAGATCCGCGCCTTCAAGGTCGGCCACGGCAAACCCCGCTCCCGCGGCGACCGAGATGAACTCTTCGGCGGCTTCGGCGCGTCCTGGCGGGGCGCGTTCGTCGGCGGTGAGCTGCTGGTGCGTGCGGTGACGCAAGGGTCGACGGGGGAGCGGCTGCCCGGGAACTTCCCGGAGTACCAGCTCATACCGTAACCGAACAGCCACCCAAGGTGAGATGCCCGGCAGGGGTGCGCCCCCGCCCTCCGGCCAGGTCTCACACCGCGGATATGCAGGTGAAGGGCACTGCGAAACCTTGGTATTGTTGTCCGTGTCGCCCGGGGAACACCCCCGTCAAGGCGGCAGACACCTAGTCCGGGTGGCGGAATGGCAGACGCGCTAGCTTGAGGTGCTAGTGCCCTTTATCGGGCGTGGGGGTTCAAGTCCCCCCTCGGACACTGACCGTATCCCCGACTTGTGCGGGTCGAGCTGAGCCTCGGCCCGCACGAGCTGTTTTGCGGGGTCGTAGGTGAGTTCGAGGCCGAGGGTCCGGTAGCCGAAGGACCTCGCCGGCCCCTGTCAGTGGGACGCGGACCGTCGCGCCGGGGGCGTCCCGGGCTTGATCAGCGCGTTGCGCCGGAGCTTCCTGGTGCTCACCGTGGAACAGTGGAAGAGGGGTCGGAACGGGCGCGTGCGTTCCTGTTCCGGCGCGCGGCGGGCGAAGGAGGACGTGATGAGTCACCCTGTGCTGGCGGGTATCGACGGATCCGAACGCAGCCTGGCCGCAGCGGACTGGGCAGCACGGGAGGCGGAGATCCGCGGTGTTCCGCTGCGACTCGTGCAGGCCTCGCCACCGCTTCCGGGCGATGTCGTCCCGGACTCGGCCGCGCAAACGCTGCACCACGTGGGCGAGCGAATGCTCCAGCGGGCGATCATCGAGCTCAGCTCTCGCCACCCGGAGCTCGAAGTGCGGAGTGAGCAGGTCGCCGACGCCCCGGACATGGCACTCCTTGCCGCGGCACGCAGCGCCGGCGTCCTCGTGACCGGTGCACGGGGTTCTGGCGGTTTCGACGGACTGGCTGTCGGCTCGGTGGCCCTTCGGACGGCGGCGGCAGCCGTTTGCCCCGTCGTGCTCGTACCCGAAAAGCCGGCCGGGGTCCTCGGGGACGGGACGTGGGGAGCACACGCTCCTGCCCAGGTCGTGGTGGGTTTCGACGCACACCGTCCGGCCGGCGAGGTCGCGGACTTCGCGTTCACCGCCGCCGAGGCGCGCGGGGCGCTTCTGCGGGTGGTACAGGCATGGGCGTTTCCCGCCGAGGCCGTCTCTCCGCAGACGCTGTTCGTGACGGAGGAGGACCGTGCCACCTGGGAGGATCAGGAGGTCCTGGGTCTGTCCGACGGCCTGCGCCCGTGGCAGGAGAAGCATCCGGCGGTGACGATCCGCGCCGAGGTCGTCCTGCTCCACCCCGCGCGGGCGCTTCTGAACGCGTCCCGGGACGCGGACCTGCTGGTCGTGGGCCGCCGCACCGACCCGCAGGCGGCCGAGGGCCGACTGGGGCCGGTGACCCACGCTGTACTGCACCACGCGCGCTGTCCGGTGGCGGTCGTGCCGCACGACGGCTGACGGTGGCGAGGATCAGCCGAAGAACACGACAATCAGCCGAAGAACACGAGGATCAGCCGAAGAACACGACAATCAGCCGAAGAACACGAGGATCAGCCGAAGAACACCTCGAACTCGTCGTACAGCGATGGATCCACCAACTTGGTCCTCCCCCTGGTACCGGCAAGGGGAACACGGACGATCTGGGTGCCGTGCAGAGCCATCATCGTGCCGAAGTCGCCGTCCTTGACCGCGTCGACGGCGTGCAGCCCGAAGCGTGTGGCCAGCCACCGGTCGAAGGCGCTCGGCGTGCCCCCGCGCTGGATGTGACCGAGGACCGTGGTGCGGGCATCCGTGCCGGTGCGTTCCTCGATCTCCTGGGCGAGCCACTCGCCGATGCCGGACAGTCGCACGTGGCCGTACTCGTCCAGCGACTGGTCCTTGAGGACCATCTGCCCCTCCTTGGGGGTGGCTCCCTCGGCCGCCACGACGATCGGCGCATAGTTGATCTTGAAGCGGTTCTTCACCCATGTGCAGACCTGGTCGATGTCGAACGGCCGTTCAGGGACGAGGATCACGTTGGCGCCGCCCGCCACGCCGGCGTGCAGGGCGATCCACCCGGAGTGCCGCCCCATCACCTCCACCACCAGGGTGCGCATATGTGACTCGGCGGTGGTGTGGAGACGGTCGATGGCCTCCGTCGCGATGCCGACGGCCGTGTCGAAGCCGAAGGTGTAGTCGGTGCCGGGCACGTCGTTGTCGATGGTCTTCGGTACGCCGACCAGATGGACCCCCTGACGGCTCAGCTCGGTCGCTGCCCCGAGGGTGTCCTCGCCGCCGATCACGACGAGTGCGTCGACCTGGTGCGTGGCAAGGGTGTCCTGAATGCGCCGCAGGCCGTCCTCGTGCTTGAACGGATTGGTCCGGGAGGAACCGAGGATGGTTCCTCCGCGCGGGAGGATCCCCCGCACGCTGGAGATGTCCAGGGGCGCGACATCGCCCTGGAGCGCACCGCGCCAGCCGTCCCGCAGGCCGACGAAATCGAAGCCGTACGTCTGGACGCCCTTGCGGACGACGCTGCGGATCACGGCGTTGAGCCCGGGACAGTCGCCGCCGCCGGTCAGCACTCCGACCTTCATGGCTCCTCCTCTCCTGCACGGTGTGACGTCAGCGGACGTCTCGTCCGGCGGCAGTCAGCCTTGGAGTGTCTTGAGGATGGTGACGGTGCGGCGCCTGGTGCGCCGCGGAACTCCTTCGCGGTCGCGTTCCCCGAGCCTTCTTCACGGGTGTGACATCGGGGAGCCGGGTGGCTCTCTTTCCAGCATGAGCGACACAGGCCGCGTCGGCGACCCGCCTGGGGCAGTGGCCGGCACGGGGGTACCGGATGCCTTCGATCACTTGAGGTGGCATCAGCGCTTCTCGTCGGCCGCCGTGAGCGTGGCGCGGGCGGCGCCGAGGCGGCGGGCGACGACGTCGCAGGGCAGTAGCGGTACGCCGACTCCGTATGCCGCCGCGAAGTGCGCACCGACGCCCGTACGTCCGAGGACGCAGCGCGCCCGCGCCCGCGCACGCGGCGCGCGGGGCATCGGTCTGTGCCGCACGCGGCACATGTTCGCCCCCGGATCAGGCGGCCGTGAAGGCGAGCACGGTGTTGTGTCCGCCGAAGCCGAGGGAGTGGCTGAGGGCGAGGTGGACGGGGTGACGGCGGCTTGTCCCGCTGACGATGTCGATGCCGGAGGTGGTGTCGTCCGGTGTCGTGAAATTGGCGGTGGGCGGAGCCGTTCCATGGGTGATGCCGGTGACCGTGAGGGCCGCCTCGATGGCCCCGGCGGCGCCCATGGTGTGTCCGAGGACCCCTTTGGCCGAGGTGACCGTGGGGTGCCGGTGCGGGTAGAGGTCGCGGATCACGGTGGCTTCCACGGTGTCGTTGAGCGGGGTGCTGGTGCCGTGGGCGTTGATGTGGTCGACATCGCCGGCGGCGGCTCCCGCCATGGCCAGAGCGGTCCGGGTCGCGGCCCGCAGCCCGGCCCCCTCGGGGTGCGGCGCCGTGGGGTGGTGTGCGTCGCTCGTGCTGCCGTGCCCTGCCAGGAGGGCGAGCGGCCGGGCGGCGCGGGCGTCGGCGTGCCGTCTGCGTTCCAGTACGAGCATGCCGGACCCCTCGCCGAGGACGAAGCCGTCGCGGTCCTTGTCGAACGGGCGTGAGGCCCGGCCGGGGTCGTGTCCGCGCCGGGACAGGGCGCCCATCTTGGCGAACGCGGTGGCGCACAGGGGTGTGACCATGGCGTCGGTGCCACCCGTGACGGCGATGTCGCAGGCCCCTGCCCGCAGCAGCAGGCAGGCCGTGATGAGGGCCGTGGCTCCTGAGGCGCAGGCGGTGGAGGTCTGCAAGGAGGGGCCGGTGACGCCGAGTTCGAGGGCGAGGTGGCCGGCGGCCATGTTGGGCAGGAAGGCGGGCAGCGTCATGGGGGAGAGCGCCCCGGGACCGGTGGTGAGCAGCTTGTGGTGCTGGGTTTCGAGGGTGTCGATGCCGCCGGCCGCGGTGCCGACCACCACCGCCACTCGGGCGGGGTCCCAGTCGGCCGGATCCAGCCGGGCGGAGGCGAGAGCTTCTCTGGCGGCGGTCAGCAGGAAGCGTGTGCTGCGGTCGAAGCGCCACAGGCGGCCCCGCCCGGGTTCCGAAGGCGGTACCCGGCAGGCCAGGTTCACGGGTGCGCCGGTCAGGGCAGGGTCGGTGCGCGCGGTCGGCCGTCCCGCGCGGACTGCTTCCCAGGTGGCCGCGGTGCCGATACCGCCCGCCGTCACCAGGCCGATGCCGGTGACGGCGATCTCGTCGTTCACGGTGTCGTCGTCTCGCGGCTCCGGCCGGCTTCGTCGAGGAGCCCGGCCACCGAGCGGGCCACTTCGCCGACGGTGAGGCCGGCGGTGGCGGTGGAGTCGTCGAGCGGGATCTTCCACTCCTCCTGGAGGGTGACGAAGAGTTCCACCACGGCGAGGGAGTCCAGGTCCAGGTCGCCGAGGGTGGTGTCGGGGCCGATGCGGTCGGGGGCGACCTCGAACTTGTCGCCGAGGAGGGTCACGAGGTGGTCGTAGACGTGGTCCACGAGTGGCTCCTTGAGAGGTCGGAGGTGTGCAGGGCGGTGGTGTCCGGGGCGGTGGGCGGTGCCGTGGTCCTGGGTGCGCAGGATGGCCAGGTGAGCGCGATGGACGCCCAGGTGAGTCCGCCGCCGAAGGCGGTGAGCAAGGAGCGTTCGCCCGGTGTGACCGCCTGGTGCACGGTGGGGTCGGCCAGGACGAGGGGGATGGAAGCGGCGGCGGTGTTTCCGACGTCGTGGATGTTGCCGTACTGCTGCGCCGGCGCGATACCGAGACGGTCGCCGACGGAGTCCAGAATGCGCTGGTTGGCCTGGTGGCCGATGAAGGCCCGTACCGTCCGCGGTGCCCAGCCAGCCTGATCCAGTGCGATGGTGGCGGACCGGGTCATGCGGCGGACGGCATGGGCGTAGACGGCGCGGCCCTGCATGTGGAAGTAGTGCGCGTCCGCAGTCGGCGAGGGCCGGTGGCGGGGGTGGCGGGAACCGCCGCCGGGGATCGTGATGAGGTCGCTGCCGCTGCCGTCGGCACCGAGGTCGCTGGAGACGACGGCTCCCGGCTGGTCACGGGTGCCTGGGCGCAGCAGGACGGCTCCGGCTCCGTCGCCGAAGATGGGGGCAGCCGTCCGGTCCGAGGGGTTGACGATGGTGGTGTAGGTGTCGGCCCCGATCACCAGGGGTGTTGTGCAGGCGCCGCCGCGCACCAGGGCGGTGGCGGTGGCCAGCGCGTAGAGGAACCCCGAGCACACGGCGGAGACGTCGAAGGCGGGGACGGTTCCGAGGCCGAGGCGGTGGGCGACGGCGGGGGCGGTGGCCGGGCAGGGATGGTCGGGCGTGCCGGTGGCCAGCAGCACCATGTCGGGCTGTGGACCGCCCGCGGATTCCAGAGCCGCCCGGCCGGCGCCGACCGCCAGGTCACCGGTGCTGGTGCCGGGATCGGCGTGGCGGCGCCGCGCGATGCCGGTGCGGTCGCGGATCCAGGCGTCGTCCGTGCGCAGGGCACCGCGTGCGATGACCGCGTCGTTGTCGACGACGCGGGGCGGAAGGCAGGCGCCGATACCCGTGATGACCGCGGTGGGCTCACCGGGGCTCATGACGTTCCCTTTCGTAGGAGCGGGCCGGTGGGTCACACGGCGGCGAAGGGTGAGGGGGGCTTGGGGTGACCGGCCAGGCCACCGTCCGGTACCGCGAGCCCGCCGTCGACGACCAGGGCGTGCCCGGTCACGAACGACGAGGCCGGGGAGGCGAGGAAGAGCGCGGCGCCGACCACCTCGTCGGCGGTGGCCCAACGGCCCAGCGGGACATGGCTGGTGAGCCAGTCCGAAAGAGGCCCGGTCTCGCTGGCGAAGGCCGTCATGTCCGTACGGGTCCAGCCGGGGCACAGGGCGTTGACCCGGATTCCCTGGCGGGCCCAGCCGACGGCGAGGCTGCGGGTGAGGGAGAGCTGGGCGGCCTTGGTGGCGGCGTATGCCTCCATCATGGGGGTGCCGACGAGTCCGGCGACGGAGGACATCAGGACCAGGCTGGCGCGCTCCGACTCGGCCAGGTGCGGGTGGGCGGCCCGGCACAGTGCGGCCGTGGCGTTGAGGTTGACGGCGATGACCGCGTCCCAGTGCCGCTGGTCGGCGTGTTGCAGCGGTGCCAGCAGTGGGGTGCCGTCCGCCGCCGTGGGCAGGGTGCCCGCGTTGTGCACGATGACGTCGAGGCCGCCCAGCGCGGAGGCGGCCCGGCCGACCAGGCCGGCGGCGGTACCCGGCGCGGCGAGGTCTCCGTCGAGGGCCACGGCCTTGCGGCCCCGGTCGTCCACCGCCCGTACGGTGCTGTCGAGCGCGGGCAGGGTGCGTGCGGTGACGGCCAGGTCGCAGCCCGCGTCGGCGAGGCCCTCGGCGACGGCCTTGCCGATGCCCCGGGAGGCACCGGTCACCAGCGCGCGGGCGCCGTCCAGGCGGAACAGGTCAACAGCGTTCATCGAAGGGCCCTTTCGGACGGCGACTCGGAGACGGGAAACGGAGAGGCGGCGGACACAGAGGTGATCGCGCGGGCTCCGCTCCAGGTGAGCAGTGCGCTGCCCCAGGTCATGCCGGCGCCGAACACGGCGATCAGGACGCGGTCGCGGGGCCGCAGGCCGTTCCGCTCGGCTGCGGCTGCGAGGGCGTACGGAGTGCTGGCGGCGCCGATGTTGCCGACCTCGTCACCGACGACGACCAGTCGGCCGGCGGGGATGCCGAGTTCGGCGCCGAGGCGCCTCAGCAGTACGGGGTTGGGCTGGTGGGCGACGACGCACGCGACATCCCGGACGTCCAGTCCGCCGCGGTCGAGGCTGTCGGTGATCAGCTCCGGGAAGACGTCGGTGATGAAACGGCCGATGACCCGGCCGTCCATATGGATGCAGTGGCTTCGGTCGGTGAGCGTCTCCGCGCTCGCCGGGAGGCGGCTGCCGCCGGCCGGGATCAGTACGCGGTCGGCGAGTGCCCCGTCGGAGCCGAGAGCGAAGTGCGTGAATCCCTCGGAGTCGTCCACCGGCCCCAGCACGGTCGCGGCCGCTCCGTCGGCGAACAGCACCGCCGTGCCCCGGTCCGCCGGATCGGTGAACTTGGAGTACGCCTCGACGCCCACCACCACCGCGTACCGGATTTCCGGGCTGCCGCGCAGCCAGTCGTGCGCGACCTTGGCCGCGAACAGCCAGCCCGAGCAGGCCGCGCTGACGTCGAGGGCGACGGCGCCCGTAGCGCCGGTCAGCGCCTGGATCCGGCATGCGGTCGAGGGCCCGAGTTCGTCGGGAGTGGAGGTGGCGCAGACCAGCAGGCCGATGTCGGTGACGTCGATGTCCGCGGCCTCGGCGGCCGACCGGACCGCGTGCGCGGCCAGGTCCGAGGCCGCCTCGTCGGGACCCGCCACGTGGCGTTTGAGAACACCGGTGCGTTCACTGATCCACTCGGCGGTCACTCCGGCCTCGCGTGCGACCTCGGCGTTGGTGCGGACGGTGGGCGGCAGGTGGGTCCCCATGCCCAGGACTCCGATGCGGCGGCCGGTCATGCCGTTTCCCTTCGGGTCCAGGTCAGCGTGGCATCCAGGGCGGTGTTGTAGTCCGTCGCGGCCAGGGGCGCCGCCGCGATGTCGCCGGGGTGGGCGAAGACTTCCGTCAGCAGCGGCAGGTGCGGCAGGACCGCGTCGCACAGCCGGTCGGCGACGGCGGGCAGGGCTTCGACATCCTCGGGCCGGAGCGTTCCCACGGTGAGCAGAGGTCCGGACCAGCGGTGGGCGGCCGTGACGCCGTGCAGGGCGGCCAGCGGTTCGAGGATTTCGGCGAGGGCGGCATCGCGCGTCCCGTCGAGGGTGCGTGCCAGGTCTCCGGCCACGAGCCGGGTCGCATAGGTCTCGCCGAGCAGACCGGCCTCCTCCAGCAGCGGGTTCCACACGTCGAACGGCGACGCGGCGCCCGCGTCGCGCCGACGGGCCAGGCGACGGGTCAGCACCTCCTGGTGCCGGCGCAGGACGGCGGGCCACCACCGGGGTGAGGTGACGGGCGGATCGGCGGCCGGGGGAGGCACCGCGGCGACGGGTCCCTGTTCGACCAGGGCGCGTCCGATGTCGTAGAGGATGAGCTGGCTGTCGCCGCCGGCCGCCTCGAAAGCGTGGTGGAAGCCGAGATAGGCGGCGAGCCGGTTCACGTCCAGGTGGCCGGAGAAGCCGCAGCGGCGCTGGCAGTCGGCGGTGACCCGGGCCGCCATGCGCACGGCGACGGCCTTGTACGCGGCCAGCGGCCGGCTGACGGCAGCCCAGGGCGTGAAGCCCATCGCCGCACCGCCCTCGGACTCCGCAGGGGCTGAGAGCGACTCGGTCCACACCTCCCGAGCACCACGCGCCGCGCAGGTGAGGGCGAACGCGTCGGCCAGCCCACCCAGCACCACGCGCTGCTGGGCCCGGTACGCGAGCAGGGGCACGCCGGGGGCCAGCCGCCCCTGGGTCCGCCGCTGTCGCGCGTAGTTGACGGCCTGCGCGGCGGACTGCCGGGAGGTGGCCGCGGCGATCGCCGGCATGCTCGCCCACAGGCCCTGACCCACGCGCAGGGTGCGCTGCAGACGTACTTCGTGTGATCCGGCGGGATCGTGGAACGTGCCGTCGCCGCCGATGCGGGCGCCGTCGGAGAGCCAGTGGACGTAGGGGACCCGGACGCGGTGAAACCGTACCTGGACGTAGTCGAGGGGCAGGGCGCCCAGACGGAGCGGCGAAGACACCTCGATGCCGGGCCGCAGACCCTCGTCACCGGTGAGTGCGACCACGAAGGCGAAGACCCCGCGGTCGGCTCCCGAGGTGAACAGGCGGGCGAGAACGACCCCCGTCTGCGGGACGTCCAGTGTTCCCGCGCCGGCGAACTTGGCGGCGAGCGGATCGGGCGTGTGCAGGACGAACCCGCCGCCGGCCGGATCGAAGTCGGCCCGGGTACGCGTGGCGAGATGGCTGTTGGCCTGGCCCACCTCGGTGATCAGGTAGACGCCCTTGGCCCGCCCGGACCTCAGCGCCGCCATCTCGGGGGCCAGTCGGCCGGGTTCATCGGAGAGACGGGCCAGGGAACCCAGGCAGAGCACGTAGTGGACCAGGGCCGCCAGGCACAGCGGAGGGTCGGCGACCGCGGCCCAGGCGTGCGCGGCGGCCAGTCGGGCGGGGTCGGCGAACGGGTCGTGGCCCGGGGGCAGCACCTCACCCAACGCGCCCAGACGGCGCAGCAAGTGCCCGCCCCGGCTGGTGCCGGCCTCCGGGACGTCCGGCCGGGCGCCGTCGGCGAGCGCCTTGTGCAGCGCGGACGGGAAGGAGGGTTCGCAGGGGCCGTAGAGGAGCTGGTGTAACTCGTCGCGGGCGGCTGAGGACAGGGACGCGGGGAGCATCAGGGATTCTCCAGGGCGTAAGTGGGGTCGTCACCAGGGGAAGTCGGGTACCGCGAGCGGAGCGTGCACGGGTGGTGGGTGCACGGGTGGTGGGTGCACGGGCGGTGCGTGCACGGGTGGTGCGGCGGTACCGGCGAGCACCTGGCGGGCGCTGCGTGCCAGGGCGTCGCCCGTGCCCGCCTCGAACAGGGCGTCCGGCCGCAGTTCAGCGACCTGACGCAGCACCGCGGGCACCACGGCCGGCCGGATGAGGCAGTCGGCCAGGCGTGCGGCCACATCGTCCTCGGGGCGGTAACAGCGCCCCGCGACGGCCGAATAGACCGGGCAGCGTGCGGCCGAACGGGCATACGTCCGCAGGGACTCGGCGAACGCCTTTGCCGCGGAGCCGAGTTGGGGGTGGTGCGAGGAGAACGGCAGGCGCAGGCGTACCGCTGTCACACCGGTGTCCACTGCCGACTTCTCCACGCGGGCCAGTTCAGTCACGGGGCCGGAGACCACCACGGACCGGTCGTCATTGACGACGGCCACCACCGCGCCGCCCGCTCCCGACCCCTGAAGCAGACGGTGTGCCTCCTGCTCGGAACAGGACAGCAGGGTCAGGCCGCCGGGGCAGCAGGCCAGGACGAGCGCCAGGTCATGCGCCGCGCGTGCGCCGTCGCCGACGCTGAGCACCCCGGCGGCTGTCAGCGCCGCGATCTCACCGAAACTGACCCCCACCACCGCCGTCGGTGGTCCGTACGACCGGCACAGAGCCCGGTGCACGGCGAGGGACGCGCCGAACAGAGCCAGCTGCGCGGTACCCGTGGGCTCGTGCGCCAGCTCCCGGCCACTGGGCGGCTGCGCCCCGAGCAGCCGGGGACGGAGCGCGGTCAACCCCCGCTCCGCCGCCACGTCGTCGATCCGCTCGAAGACCTCCTCGACGGCCGATCGCACACCGCCGCCGGCGCGGACAGCACGGACGAGAGTGCTGACGGAGAAGTCTCCCTGACCGGGGAACAGATGGACGGTACGCCGAGGGACCACCGGATGATCAGGTCCGCGTACCGGGCTGACGCGCATGTCATCCCTTCGTTCGCACGGTGCCGCAGCACAGGGGGCGCAAGGCGGCTGCGATGCGCCTCCGCTGCGCACTGGGCACGGGCGTGACGGCGTCGCACTCTGATCCTGCACGGGGGCAAGCGCTTTCGCTGCCGTGGTGAGGGGCGAACGCGTTGAACACATACGGACGTTGAACGTTCGTACTGCCGCGAGAACGAAGGGGACAGGGATGAACCGTGCGATCGCCTCGTACACCGAACCAGGCCCTGCGCGCCCTCCTGGCCGAGACCGGATGGAGCGGGGCTCAGCTGGCTCGCGCGGTCAACGCGCTCGGAGCCGTGCAGGGCACCGTGCTGCGCTACGACCGCTCCAGCGTGGCCCACTGGCTGGCCGGCAGCCGCCCCCACCACCCCGTTCCCTCCCTTGTCGCGGAAGTCCTCTCCCGGCGTCTCGGCAGACCCGTCCAGGTGCACGACACCGGGCTGATCCGCCCCGGGCAGTGGGACTCGGGGGCGGGCGGGCCGCCCGTCGAAGGGAGCGCCGTGGAACGCCTCGACGACGTGCTGCGGGACATCGACCGGCGAGGTGTCGCACTCATGGGTGCCTACTCCCTGGCGGCGCTGGCCGTTCCGCACGGACCGCCTGCCGCCGGCCGGGCTCCGCTCTCCGCCTTCGACGCGTCGATGCCGCCCGGCATGGAGCAGGTGGCGTCCGCCCGGCAACTGCTCGCGCTCTTCTCCCGCGGTGACGCCGCCTTCGGGGCCGGAGCGGTGCGGGAGCCGCTGCGCCGGTACCTCTCCGCCACGCTGCTCCCCTGGCTGCGGAGCGACATGAGGCCGGCCGTCCGGCGCGAGCTGTTCACCGTCGCCGCCCAGCTCACCTACCTCTGCGCGTTCACCCACTTCGACATGAACCACCATGCCGCGGCGCAGCGCCTCTACCTCACCAGCGTGGAACTGGCCCGTGAGGCCGGCGACATGATCGGACACGCGCTCGCCCTGCGCGGGCTGAGCGTACAGGCCCACGCGCTCGGGCACTTCACCGAAGCCCTGGACCTCGCGGAGCACGCCGTACGAACGGGCGCACGCCACGCTCCACCGCACCAACGCGCCTTTTTGCACGGCCAACTGGCCGTCGCTCAGGCCGGTCGCGGTGACCCGCATCCCATCCGCCAGCTCACGTTGGCCGAGCGCTGTCTGGAGAGGTCGTCGAGCCGCTCCTCTCCGGTCGGCGCCTTCCACCCCGGCTCGCTGGCACTCCAGCACGCGGCGGTGGCCAGGAGCCACGGCGACCATCGGGCGGCCGCCCGAGCGCTCGACGCGTCACTGCGGCACCGCCCCGCCGACGAACGCCGGTCCCGCGGCCTCAGCCTCGCGGAACTCGCCGAAACCCAACTGGCCATCGGCCACATGGAGCAGGCTTGCCGGACATGGCATGAATTCCTCGACGTCCATCCGGTCATCCACAGTGCCCGTGCCGACGACCGCCTGCGCATCCTGACGGCAAGGCTCCGCCCGTATGCCACGAATCCGGCCGCCGCGGCCCTCCTCAGACGGGCGGGCGCACTGCCGGGCGGACCGTCTGCCGCCGCCGTGAAGCGGGACGGCCCGGGAACTCGTGCCTCCTGAGCGTGCGGCGCCCGCGCCCCGGCACCCATTGGCCTATCGGGGTGACAACCGCGGCTTTCGTGCGGAGCGGGTCCGAATGCGGCTGTTGGATGGAATCGTCACCTTCCTCCGCTCGACCCATGTCAGGAACGATGAACCGAAGCGTGCTCTTAGAGGTGTTCCACTCCACCACCCTGCAGGTCGCCCCGGGCACCCTCACGGTCGCCGCATCGTGGCGGCACCCGAGGCGCGGGTCCGTGGTCTGCCCCGCCCACCGCCTGGTCGGCGCACATCTCCGGCAGGCCGGAGTGACCACCGAATACCGTCCCTTGTACGACGAGGACGTACGCGACGGCCTCGCGGCGTCACCGACGACGGTCGTCGCCGTCTCCTACGAGAACCCCGGAGGCGGACACCGCGGTATCGCCCTCGCGGCCCGCAGCGAAGACACCGCCGCACTGCGGCTGGCACACCGGCAGATCGAGTCCTGGAAGGCGGTCCTGCGTACCCGCAGGGTGCTGCACGTGGCGCCGCGGACGGTGGAGAGGACCGGCGACGGCTCTCCGCCACCGGGCACCCCGGTCCCGCCGCAGGCGTCCGGCGACTCCGGTTCTCCGTGGCGGGCCTGCGGATGCCCCGCTCGCGTGAGGTGCCTGTCGGAAGAGAACGCGCAACGGGCGCTGCGCCGGTTCCTGGCGAGAGGGGACGAAATCGTCGTCGTAGGTGTACCGGCCGACGGTGCCGGAATGGGGACGACATGGCCCGCGGGGGCGCTCTGTCCATACGGAGGACGGGTGGCGACGCCGCAGCAGGCCGAGACCCTGGCCGTCGCGGACCCGGACCGCCTCGCGTTCGTCGTCGCCCCGGGAGCCGTCGTCTCGGAAGCGGCAGCAGTCCTCAAGGTGCTGCGCAGGCGTTTTCCGCGGCTGAGGGGCCAGCATCCCCGGGAATGGTGCTACACCATGGACGACCTGCACACGGCCGTCGGCTCGCTGCTGTCCCAGTCCGACCTGCTCCTCGTCGCCGGCCGGGGAGTCAGCCCCGCGGTGCGGGCCGCGGTCACGCACGCGGCCCGGACCGGGGTGTGCGTCCGTGACATCACGGCACTGGATCGGCTCGGGCCCGACGACATCGACGCGGCGACGATCACCGTGCTCGACGCCGAGGACGACGGACGGCTGTACCGAGCGGTGACCCGGGCGCTGGACGGTCTGGGGCCGACCAGCCATGTCTGGAGGCACGTCGGTACCTCCACGGCGGCGTCGCACTCCACCCGCACCCTCACGACGCCGTGACCGGGCCGCGCCGGCGCCGACGCCGGCGCGGCGGTGAATGAGCCCGAGGGCGTGGCCGCCGGCCAAGCTCCACGGTGCCAAGGGTGACGACGCCGCACGCCGAACGCGTGCGGCGCCAGCGCCTTTTCGGTGCCGGCACTTGCTCCGGCGGACCAGGCGGGGGCGGCGCGGCCCCGTCTGACGTCGGCCGCGCCTGACGTCGGCTTCCGTCTGACGTCGGCTTCCGTCTGACGCCCCGGCCGGCTACCGCGCGCTGTCCTCCTTGCGCACCAGCCCGTCGTACGCCTTGTCGAGCCTGTCCGTGATCTGCTCGACGCCGATGATGTCGAGACCCTTCTGCCCATCCGCCGCGGCCTTCGCGGCCGAGGAGGCGGAGGCGAACAGAGCCCAGGAGCCGGCTGTGTAGTCGTCCTGTGCCGGACTTCCGATCTCGTCGAGGGCGGTGCGGATCGGTGTGGTGTCCACGGTGCCGTCCACATCACCGGAGACGGCGTTGAACGCGTCGAGAACGATCTTTCCCGACTTGAGCACGAACCTCGCCGTGTGCTTGCCCTCGGGCAGGCCGCGCAGGGCGTACGTCGCGAGACGCTTGTCGGTGGCGGCCGTCTTCACGTCCTTCGCGGTCAGCTTGCCGTCGACGTAGACGTCGAGAACGGCACTGCCGTCGTTGCCGCCGATGACGTCGATGCCGGTACCGGTGAAGGGGACGGTGACGGAGGCGCCGGCGGTCGTGCTCGTCGACGTCGAGCGGTACCAGTCCATCGCGTCGCCGAGTGAGGCTTTCCTGCTCCAGGTGGACTCGTAGGCGATCGAGCTGTCCATGCCGTCGAGCTGCGCACTCGCGTAGGGCGCGTACCCGTCGACCTTCTCGACCTTCAGGTTGTCGAACGCGATCTTGTGGAAGTCGGTGCCGAGCTTGACCCGGCCTTCGGTCTGCGGAGTCGGGTCCTGGTACGTCGCGACAGGCTTCCCGTCGATGTACGTCGTGATCGTCGCGCCCTTCGCCTCGATGGCGAGGCGGTAGGTGTCGGACGCCGCGACCGTTCCCGTCCTGACGGCCGTGCCGTACTCGTACAAGGTCCATGCGCCGTTCGGGCCGATGCGTACGTTGTAGGCGGCGTCGCTGATCGCCATGCCCTTCTGCTGGCGGACGCCGAGGGCGGCGACCCCGCCGTCCGGGTCCGGGAACGAGACGTCGACCGTGGCCTTGTAGTTCTCCCAGCGGAAGTCGCCGACCGTCGTGTTCGGGGTGTTGCGGTTCCAGGCGCCGGTGTCCTTCATGGACTGGTCCATGTACTGGTACAGCACGTTGTCGCCGCTCGCGTTCTCGCCGACCTCCCAGGCGCCGGTCTGGTCGACCATGTAGCGGGGCTGGTTGCCGCGCGACGTGAGGTAGGGCTGGGACACCTTGCGCGCGCCGTCGTCCGTCCCGACCTGGACCCTGCCCTCCTCGTCGTACTCGAAGTCGTCGGCGTACAGGACCTTGTCGCGGTTGTTGTGCTTCTTGCCGGTCGCGTCGGCGTCGAGCACCGTGCGGTTCCCGGACCCGGGCAGACGCTGCAGCGTCTCCCTGTCGCGGCTCTTGTCGAGTGTGGTGAAGGTGACGATCGAGCGCGGCTTGACCGTGTAGACGTAGTAGCCGTCGCCGTCGGGGCGGATCTCGGCGGCCACGTGCTTGAAGTTGGCGTCGTAGGCCTGTCCGGGGTCCGCCGCCCGGGTCTCCCAGACCTCCATGGTGGGATCGCCGCGCAGGTCCATGTTCTCGGCCTTGATCCGGTAGGTCTTGGACTGGTCGCTGTCATTGACGGCGATGGTGGAGAAGTCCTTCTTGGCCGGGTCGGCGAGGGTCATGTAGCTGGGTGCGCCGTTGGAGCCGTCGACGTTCTCGGTGCCGCTCACGCCGCTGTAGCTCGCCTCGGGCACGGTGCGCCAGATGCCGGCCGTGTTGGTGTCGTTCTCCCAGCCGGTCTTCGCGAACTGGGTGAAGTGCTGCATCACATACACCGAGGCGTCGTAGTGGAGGTACCCCGACCACGGGTCGCGGGCGCTGACCAGCTCCTTGTGGCTGTACTGGGCACCCTCGTAGAAGGACCCGATCGCCGGCTGGAAGATGTAGTGCGTCCGCTTGGAGTTGGCGTAGCTCTTCACGGAGCGGTTGGCGAGGTCGAGGGCGCTCTGCACGCCGCCGATCCCGGTGCTCGCGCCGCCCGGCCCCTCGGTGTTGTTGACCCGGTAGTCCGTCCAGCCGAAGGAGCCGACGCCCTCGCTGTACCAGACCTCCTTGTCCTGGCCGTACGCGTTGTCACCGGTCGCCAGCTTCGTGTACGGGCGGTACGTGGCGCTGTCGGGAGCGCCGTCCAGCCGATCCTCGGTGGTGTAGTGGTAGCCCACCGCGTCCACCATGCCGAAGAGTTCGGCGTCCGTGAGCAGGGCGGGGCCCATGTTCTTCGTGGTGTTCTCGTCCGAGGCGGTGATCTTGATGTCGCGGTACGCCTTCGCGGCCGCCTTCTGCTGACGAGGCGTCAGGCCGTAGCGTGGGTCGGCGAAGTCCGTGTCGTTCACCAGCGCGTTCTTGTACCACTTGACGAAGGAGATGTCGGGGTTACGCGTCTCGTTGGTGTCCGGGTTGACGTAGTCGACCATGTAGCCGTACTTCTCGTAGGCGTCGAGGATGGTCTCCTTGTACCACCTGTACATCTCGTCGGTGCCGGTGCCCTTGTTCCACTCGGTCTGGACCCACTGGGGCATCTCCCAGCGGAGAATCGAGACCTTGAGCCCCGGGTTGACCGTCTTGGCGTCGGCGGCCAGCTGGAAACCCGCGGAACGGGAGGCGTCGGCGAGTTCGTCCGCCGTGCGCATGGTCGCCGGATCGGAACCGGTCGACGTGTTCGTGTCCGAACCCATCTCGATCTTGACGTGGTTGATCAGCGGGTTCTCTCCGCCGAACAGGACCCTGATGAGCTGCCAGTACCGGGCGGGCTGCTCCGCCTTGTAGTCCATCAGCAGGTTGGTCGTGCTGTTGCAGCTGAGTACTCCGAGGCCTTTGTAGGTCAAGCCGTTCACGTTGTCGGCGCGGACGTCGTTTCCGTCGACCACGACCTCCACGGGATCCTCCGCGGTGTGGGCGGCCGGGGCGGCGATCGCACCCGCCGTCAGCGCGAGGGTGGTCGCCGTGGCAAGCGACACCCACCCGGGTCTTCTTCTCTGTTTCCCCATCCGGCCTCGACTCCTTCGCTGTTCGGTATGCCGAAAGCTGTTCGCGAATCCGGAGCGGACCGTAGGCGGCAAGCGCTTTCTGCGTCAATCCCCTTGCAACACCGGCGGCTTCGAGGCCCACATCGAGCACGGCCGCAACATCGGCGGACCCTGCTGTGGGCATCGCGCCGAGCGTGTCCCGCCGGCCGCGCGAGGGGCCGCTGGACGTACGTCCGCGAACCGGGTCGAGGAGTGGGTGGTCCCGGGAGTCCACGCACGAGGCCCCGGCCTGCCTCACAGCTCTCCGACCGGGTCGCGGAACCGGAGGCAGGCGTCAAGATCGTGGCGGCCCCACGGAGGCCTCACTTGCGGTGATCGGCCTGTCCTTCTCCCAGGACCACCGCGCTGGTGCGGTTGGTGCCGGCGTCCTCGATGCAGCCGCGCAGGCGCATCACGTCGTGCTCGGGGAGGGCGGGCCGGACGACGCCGGCGTAGACGCCGTCGCGCATGCGGTGCAGGGTGGCGTTGTCGTTCTGGGCTGCGGTGGAGCGACGGCAGGTCTCCCACAGGTCGTTCGCGGCGAGTCGGACCGCCTCGGGGCTCTGGTCGCCGTGGGTGTCCAGCTGGAAGACCATGGTCGTGGCGGCCGCGTCAGGACTCTGCTCGGCACGGGTCTGGGTCGCGTCCGCCAGGGCGTTCCACAGCAGCGGGACCATGAGTATGCCGACTACGGCCGTCGCCACGGCGAGCGTCCGGCGGCCGGTGCGGGCGGGTGGTACGGCCGGGATGGCCTCCAACGGAGCTGTGCCGGTGGCCGGTGGGGCGGTCAGGGCCGCCAGCCTTCCGGCCAGACGGCGTTCCGCGCCCGGCCGGAAGGTGGCGCCGGCGAGCTTCTGGATGACCATCGCAACCCCGGAGAGCGCGGCTCCCGCCGCCATGAGCACGGGGACGAAGACGAAGGTGCGGGTGCCGTTGATGTCCCTCGCGTCGACGGAGGCAAGCCAGTTGAAGCGGCCCGGTGCGGATGAACGGGTCTGCTCCAGCCTCTTGCGTACCTCCTCCACACGGGCGTCGGACTGCTCCAGCCGCTCCTCCAGCCGCGCGAACCGGGTGAGCAGCATGATGGTGGCCAGGAACACCTCGACGACGAGGAGCAGGACCCCGGAGATCACAGCCCGCTGCCATTCCCAACGGGTCAGGTAGAGCACGGTGTAGTACCCGGCATAGGCAGCGGACAAGCCGCCGAAGGTGTAGCCGATCAGTCTCATGGCCTTCATGCCGCCGGCTCCTCTCGGGTCGCCGCGGTTTCGTGTGCCGCGGGGTCTGGCGGGGTTTCGTGTACGGTCACCGCTCCGGTGCCGCCGTCGACGGCCACTGAGGTCCCGCCGGGGAAGCGGTCGACCGCGTCCGGTACGCCGACCGCCGTGGGGACGCGGTGCTCGCGGGCGAGCACGGCGAGGTGGGACAGGGCGCTGCCGGTCTCCGCGACGAGTCCGGCGAGGCCGGGCAGGAGCGGCGCCAGGGCCGGGTCCAGGGAGCGGACCACCAGCACGGGATGGTCAGGGCGCTGGCCGTGTCCGTCCCACACCGTGCCGGTGCCGAAGCCGCCGCCTGCCCCGTAGCCGTCGCCCGACGTCCGCTGCCCGCGGGGGAGTTCGGCCACGGGGCGGCCGTCCGCCAGCCGGAACGCGGCGGGCAGCGGACCGGTGTCCGGCCGCGGCAGCCGCTGGTCGAGATCGGCCGGCAGTCCGTCGCCCTGCGCCGCCCGTGCCAGTTCCTCCCAGCGCAGCGACATCAGACGAGGCAGCCCGAGTGCGCGCCCACCGGGTCCGAGCCTGCGCGCCAGCTCCCGCACCATCTGCGCCTGCATCTCCTGCACCCACCGGATGCGCAGCCGCAGCCCTTCACGCACCGGCAGCGCCCCCACACCGCGCGGCATCGTGGTCCACCCGGTCTGTTCCGGCAGCGGTGCACGGTCTCCCAGCGTGGGCGGCAGCAGGGCCAGCAGAACAGGGTGACGTTCGATGAGTTCGTCATCGCTCAGGCCGCGGGCGCGGCCCTCGCGGAGTTCGGCGAGCGCCTCCCCGGCTGCCGTGGCGCCGGTGCCCGCGCCGAGCAGCGCGCCCGCCAGGGACTCCTGGGCGTGGAGAGGGGACAGCACCTGCCGGCCCCAGGTGACTGCGTCCAGCAGCTGACCGCTGAGCATCTCCCCGGGTGGCGGGAAGTCGGCCAGGCCACGATCCACGTCCGCCAGCAGGTCGACGGCCAGCAGTGGGAACGCCGAGCGCAGCCGCCCCACCCGCCAGGCCGCCGACGCACGCCGTGCCCCCGGCGCGGGGTTGATGAAGTCCAGGACCGGATGCGCGGACGGTACGGCGCCCAGGATCCGCAGATCGGCGGCGGCCCGTCCGTCGACGGTGGTCACCACCGGCAGTTTGCGCAACTGGCGCCGGGATGCCGCTCCGGCGATGTCGAGCGCGACCGTGAGACCGTGGCGCATCGGTGCCACCCAGAGGTCCTCCTCCAGTGGCTGGAGGACTCCGGGCAGGGTCTCGGCGACCGGGCCGGGGCCCAGCAGCCGCGCGTCACGAGGCGGCCGTACCGCCATCGCGGTGATCGGGCGGGACTGGAACAGCCACAGCTGTCCTTCGGCGTCGAAGCCGAACTCCATGTCCTGCGGACCGTCGAACACACGCTCGGTCTTCTTGGCCAGCGACACCAGCCGGGTGGTCTGCCGGTGCGACAGCACCCGTTCGCTGCGTCGCTCGGGCGGGTCCGTGCTGACCAGTCGGGCAAACCGGGTCAGCTGGTAGCGCACCCCTTGAGTACTGCCGTCGACCAACTGGTCCGGGCCGCCCTTTACCGCGCTGACCAGGATCCGGTCGGTGCGGCCCTCGACGGGGTCGGCGCCGAACATCACTCCGCCGACGGCCGACCGGAGCATCGGCTGCACCAGCACCGCCATCGCGTCGCCGGGCTCCTGGCCCTCCGGTGGGCGCAGGGGCCGTACCCGTCCCGCGGAGTCGAGCACGGTCTGCACCGCGGTGGTGAACTCTTCCCACCCGCACACGTCCAGCACCGACTCGAAGCGCCCGGCCATGGAGGAGTCCTCGGTGTCCTCGTGCGCGGACGAGGAGCGCACCACCAGCGGCCGGTCCTGCCTTTCAGGGCCGGCCAGCGCCTGCCAGGCGGAGCGCACCGCGTCCTGTCCGGCGGGTGCCCCGGGCGCCCGCCCCGCGGGCACCAGCACGAACCCGGGCAGCACCGGCAGGCCCGCCACGGCGGCCCGGGCCAGGTTGGCGGCCTTGGCGCCGGTCACGGACGGATCCTTGGCCCGTTCCGTGTCCAGCGGTACCACCGCCAGCTCCGCACCCTCGAATCCCATGACTCAACCCTCCTGTGAATACGAGAACATGTGCATCGGTTCCTGCTCGGAGGCCGCGCGCGGCTCGCCGGGTGCCTTCGTCAGCGATGTGCCCCACGCCGGGCGACGGCGGCGCGTGAGGAGCCGTACGACGATGAAGGCAGCCACGGCCACCGCGGCGAGCACGGCGGCGGTGATCAGGCCGATCGAGTGCAGGAGATCGATGACGGCCGCGCCGGCGAAGTAGCCGATGAGCACGTTGCCGATGCCCCAGACCAGCGACGCGGCGCTGCTGTAGAGGAAGAAACGGCGGTACGGCATCCCGGACGCCCCGGCGGCGAAGGGCAGGAAGGTCCGTACGAACCCGATGAACCGGCCGGTGAACACCGCCGCCCCGCCATGGCGCATCAGGAAGGCGCGGGCCCTTTCGATCCGCTGGTCGGACCGGAACCGGTGCAGCCGCCCCCGGCTCGGCCGCCGCTCGCACCAACGACCCAGCGCGAAGCCGAGGTTGTCACCGGTCATCCCCCCGGCGACCACGAGGACGGCGAGCAGCACAGGGTCCAGATCACCGCGGCCCGCAACGGCGGACGCGACCAGGATGACCGTCTCACCGGGCAGCAGCAGCCCGATGAAAGCGCTCGTCTCCCCGGCCGTCATCAAGAACACCACGACGTACGACCACCACCCGGCCGCCTCGATCAGAGCATCGACGTCCATGGCCGTCAGCCCGCCTGCCGCAGCCGCACGGGCTCCGCACCGGCCCATGCCTCCGGCGCCTCGGTCCGGGGCCGGAGGGGAACCACGTCATGCCCGCGCGGTGTGGCGCGTGAGGCGGCGACGGCGCTGCGGCGCTCGGCTCCCCGTCCTCGCTGAACGGATCCCGCGGCGTACCACGCCACCAGCGGCACGCCCGCCGCCACCAGCGCGCCGAGCAGCCGGTGGTCCGTTGTGATCGCCGCCGCTGTCTGTGCGGACAGCGCGATCACCGTCACGGTGGCCCGTGCCCAGCGCCTCGTGGTGGTGGCTGTGACGGCCAGTGCCATCAGCAGATACCAGCCCGCCTGCACGCCGGTCAGCGCGAAGTAGTCGCGGACGAGGGACGCCTCGTCCGCCGGAAAGCCCCGGAGCGAGGTGAAGACGGCGAGACCAGCCGCGTTCGACACGAACAACGCGAGGGCACCGCGCACATAGACCGTCTGGTCCCGGCCGGCCAGCCAGAACAAGGTCAGTGCCATCAACGGCCAGGGAGCGGAGGCGCCGATCCATGACAGGACATGCGCCGTGCTGTGACCGAACGCACCCAAGCTGTCCGCCGCGGTGGCCTCGTACGGACGAGTGGTCTCGGCGGTGGATGCCACCCAGCTCACATCGAGGAGGGGATCGTCTCCCGCGGTCACGAGGAGGAGGCAGACGTATACGAGCCCTGCCGCGGCCACGCCCGCCGCACCCCGCCGCAGGCTCTTGCGCGCGGTCGCCTGTCGTGGCGCGGGCCCTCCCGGGAGCACGTCGCCTCGCGTACGGCGAAGGCGATGCGCGCAGGTGGCGACGGAACTCATCGCACGTTCCCCGAAACGAGAACCGGGCCGCGTTCCTGGGATGCGGCCGGGGCAGTGGGGGGAGTCGCCCGATGCGCCTCGGGTGACTCCCACAACGGCATGACGCCCCAGGGGAGCGACACTGATGTGCTCTGCGAGAGGAACGCGCTGTCCTTTATGGACGCGGGTGGATTCACGGCAGCCTCCTGACCGGACGAGGACACGTCATCTCGGCGGACGCGTGGTGCCCCGGTTCTTCGACCAGCTTAACTGGACTGCACTCTCCGTTTATTCCCTCTGTGACGCACGAGACATTGAAAAGCGGCGGCACAGGTCGAGGCGTCTGCGCGTGGCGACGGCGGCGGCGCTCCGGGAAGCGGCCGTCAGCTCTTGTTCTGGCCGTCACGGCCGGTCGGCCGCAACCCCTTAGTCTCCGCGTGCCCGAGCAGTGCCCGCTCTGTCTGCAGGGGAGTCGGCGCGGCCGGCAGCGGTTCCGAGTGCCCGGCCCTGCACGCCGCCAGCAGGTAGGCGATCAGGCGCCGCCACGCATGCGGCGCCGCGTGGCGGGTCACCTGCGTCACGCCCGCATTGGCCATGAGGAAAAGGAAGATATCCTCCGGAACGAAATCCTCCCTGAGGACACCGGCTTCCTGAGCCCGGCGCACGAGTTGCGTCAGGGCCTGGGCGTGTCGCTCGCCCATGGTGGCCGCCACCTGCGAGGTGGGCAGTCTGACGGTGAGCAGGTCGCTCAAGCCGCGATCGGTCGCCATCGCGGCGCAGAGCCGCTCGACGAGCATGCAGAACCCGGCCCACGGGTCCTCGCGGCGCAGCGCCTCTTCGGTGATGGCCGCCACGCGCAGCAGTTCGTCCTCGAAGGCCGCCTCGACCAGGTCCTCGCGTGTGGGAAATCGCCGGTACAACGTGCCGGCACCCACGCCGGCGCGCTCCGCGACCTCGTCCAGCGGTGCGTCAAGCCCTTGTTCCTCGAAGATCTGGCGAGCGGCTTCCACGATCCGCTGCCTGTTTCGCAGTGCATCCGCCCGCAGTCCCCGCCGGGCTGTCCCTGCACTCTCTGTCGCTGCCATACGGCCACTGTACCAACCGGACATAATTCTCCGGATTTCATGCCTGAAGCGATCCAGAGTGTCCGGGCAGGGCGGTGTCCTGCGCGGCGCAGCGGCGGCAGAGGCCATGGCCGGCGGCTTGTCCGGTGCCGGCGGCCCGCCCCAGGGCACCTCCCCCGGCTGCTTGTGCCGCCGAGGCCGGGCTCGCGAGGAGGGCGGACGGGATCGCCGTCGTGCCCGCCGGCCATGACCAGCGGATGGCGTCCCGCCGAGTGGTGTAGCCGATCAAGCTGGCGGAATCCGCAGGTCGCGGCCCGAATCGCCCTCGCCGACGGCCCTGTTGGGGCTCGCCGAGCCGGGACCAGCCGTGATCGCACGACGGACCGCAGCGGCACGTACCGGACGGCTCCGAAGCGGAGGCGACGGACCGTGATCGGCTCCACCACGACGGGGGACACGACCGACCAGCGCGCCGAACTCACGCCTCGTGGGCGTGCGTCATCGCTTCCTTTTGGTGTTTCGAAGAGGTTGTCGGCGATGGTCATGTGCGGCCACAGCGCGTACGACTGGAAGACGAGGCCCAGGTTGCGGCCCTCCGGCGGCACCGCGTTGCGCGGGTTTCCGTCGAAGAAGACCTGGTCGCCGACGCGGATGGTGCCGGACTCGGGGTTCTCCAGGCCGGCCACGCAGGAGAGCGTGGTCGACTTGCCGCAGCCCGACGGGCCCAGCGGGGTGAAGAACTCACCGTCGTCGACGGTGAAGTTGATGTCCTGAAGGACGGCGTTCCCGCCGGAGGACCTTCGGCGGTGTTCACCTTCACGCCCGGTGACATCCTGCACGCCGACGAGGACGGCGTCGTACTGCTGCCCGCGACCGCGACCATCGGCTGAGCGCTCCGCGGGATGTGCGGGGGTGTGCCGTCGCCCGTCCCGCCGCGTCGGCCGTTACTGCGGGTTCTGCGGCACCACGCAGCGGTCGTCGGCCGCCGGGGTTCCCTTCGGCCAGGCCAGGCCTTCGAACTTCAGGCTCGGGAGGCCGGGGTCGAGGCGGACGACGGCCAGGGCCTTGTTGTAGGGGTTGCCGGCGTTGGTCAGGCAGATCCAGCCGGACGCTCCCTGGACGCGGAACGCCGAATTGAGGTTCTCGTACTCCTCGGCGACCCGCTCCTTCGTCGGGACGTGAGTCCGGGTGGTCGCCGCGGCCTTGGTCAGGGCTTTCGCGGCGGTCAGAATCACGTCGTACGTCTCGATCGCCCGCCCGTCGTCGAACCGCACCTTCCCCAGCCGTCCCTCCTCGGCCGCTGCCTCCGCCGACAATTGCTCCATGGCCCGCTGGGGCTCGACCAGGTAGCGCGGCCGGCTCGCGGGATCGGCCGCCTTCTCGCCGGCCTGCTTCTGCCACCGCTCCAGCTCCACGGTCCAGGCGTCCGGATGCGCCGGTGCCGCGTAGAGCACGCTCACGCCGGGGGTGCCGGCCCCGGGATCGCCCCGCAGCAGCGCGCGTTCCGTCCCGTCCAGGCGCTCGGTGAGCGTCGTCGCCGCAGAGCCGGTGATCACGGTGTACGCCTCTTTGCGGGAGCAGTAGGTCGCGGCCAGCTTCTTGACGAACAGTTCCAGGTGGTACGCCCGGCCCGCGAAGTACACGACGCGCGCCCTCGACTCGCACAGGTTCGTCGCGAAGGTCTCGAACTCGTTCGGCGTGAACCCCGCGATCTCGGCCCCCTCCGACTCGAACGTCATCTCCTGAGTCCCGGCACCGGCTCCCCGCGCCTCGGCGTACGCGTCCCGGAGCGACTTGTTGTAGTTGTCGCCCGGCCTGGTGTCGGCGACCAGCGCCGTCTCCGTGTCGGCCAGCCCCGGATCGTAGTGGAGCAGCGCGGCGGCCTGGTCCCTGCTGGCGGAGACGACGCGGGCCAGGCCCGGGTACCGGTACGGCCGCTGACCTTCGGAGTTGGCGAGGTCCTGCGAGGTCAGCAGACCGGCCACCACGGGGATCTGCAAGTCGTTCGTGAGGTGGTGCATGGCGGCCTGGGTGCTGTCCAGACTCAGGTTGAGCCCCGCGACCACCCGCAACCGTGGCTCCTGCTCGACGAGTTGTCGCACCGCGGAGGACCATTGGCGGTAGTCCCGGCCGGGGTTGGCGAGCACCAGACGGACGGCCGGGGCCGCGCCCGAGCCGTTGGCCCGCAGCTGTCCCAGGTAGGCGCCCTGCACCTCGCTGAGGATCTGCCTGCGTACGGCGTCGTCGCCGGACTCCATCGGGATCATCAGCGCGACGGTCGCATGCGGCTGGTCCGCGATCCGCTCGTTCTCGGCCTCGATCCGGGCGAAGACATCGGTCATGCCGGGGAACTCGGGCATGAACACACCGGTGCCGTCGGAGACGCCGACGCAGTCCGCGCCGCGTTTCCACAGGTGCTCGCCGCAGCTCTCCTGCAGGGGCAGCACCGTCAGGCCTCCCCCGATCAGCGCGCCGACCATGCACAGGGCGCTCGCGGACAGCGTCAACGGACCGCACCGACCGCCGACGAACGGGCCGAGCGGGGCCGGGGGCCGGGCATCCAAGGTCACCTGCAGCAGGCGGCTCGGCATGGAAACGCTCTGGTTGCCCGGCCACTCCCGGACCGCTTCCTGCCGCCCGCGGAACCGCTCGGGCACCGCGGCCGTGAGAGCGTCCGCCGACACGGGATCCTGTTCCCCGTGCGGCGGCGGGGCGGCACCCGTGGCGGAGGTGGCGACGACGATCGGGTGGACGCGCAGCCCGCTCGAACCGGCGTCGTACGCCTCCAGCAACCGGTCCCTGATACGGCGCCGGGCGGGGGAGGCGTCGACGTCGGGGAGCAGGATGACCGGTCGCCGTGCCCGGTTCAGGCGGCGGAAGAAGCCGTAGTGCGCGTCGATGTCCGCCAGCAGCGCCTCGACCAGCAGCCGTTGCTTGTCCGCGACGGGTTTCCGCTGCCACGTGCGCAGTTCCTTGAAGACCTCGTGCTTCGGAAGGTGCCGGTTCCGAAACCACTTGTTGCGGTACCAGCGCACCGCCCTCCGGTGCGGGACACGGAAGAAGTCGGCGACCGCCACCCCGACCCCGACGAGACCGGCCAGTTGTCCGACCACCTGCTCGTTCCGGGCGATCGCCTCCACCCGTTCCTTCCACTCCTTCAGGGTGTAGCGGCGTTCCTCGGCGATCGCCTGCTTGACCACGAGCGCGATCCTGGCATTCTGCGTGGCGGGCATGGACCGCTCGTCGCGCTGCCAGACGTACAGCGCCGCGAAGGCCGCCGCGAAACGGGGGAAGCTGATGGGCAGCCGGTAGGCCGGGCGGCCGTCGTAGCCGCAGCCCTGGGCGATGGCCAGCAGTTCGGTGACGACCTGCTGCTCCTCCGTCTCCTCGTCAGGTACCGGGTCCGGGCAGTTGACCGGCAGCACGCCGCGGTATCTCCCGTGGAACGCCAGGGGCCACGGCCGTACGGCGTCTTCCGCACCCTCCAGTTGAAGAACCAGGGCCCCCTGGGGGCGGCCGAACCGCAGTCCCGGCCGGCGGAGCCGGTTCCTGCTCGTCAGCTGCGCCACCGCGTCGTCCAACGCCTGTTCCACGTGCACTCCCGCCCCCGGCGTGCCCCATTGCACGCCATGACGTCGATACGGTGGAGCACTATAGGGGGCCAAGTTGCCTTGGGAACGAAGGACTTGATGATTACAGCCGTCCGTGCTAGGGCATGGGGAGGGGTCCCGGACGTGGCGGAGTTCAATGCCGACCATGATGCGTAGAAGGTCATCCACCGCCGTCGCCGTGTTCGCCGCTGTCGTGTTCGCCGCGCTCACGTCGTGTTCCTCGGATTCCTCAGGTTCCTCGGATTCCTCGGACGGGTCCTCCGCCGAGGGCCGGCCCAGCGGGTCCGGCTCCACGCCGACTCCCACGGAGACGGCCACGGCCACGCCGTCGCCGTCGCCGACCGGGCCGTGCGCTGACGGTACGTGCGAGATCGAGGTCGCCGTGGGGGACGTCGTCACCGTGCCGGACACGTACGGTCTCGGGCCGATCGAGGTGACGGCGATCACCGGCGACGAGGTCGAGATGGTCGCGCCGCTGACGGGGTCGGGCTACAGCGTCTCGGGCTGCAACGGTGGCGGCAGCGTGTCCTCGAACGGCGGAGGCGGCGTCAGGCTCGGCTGCGGCGAGGGGCCCGCCGCGACCATCAACGACGCCATGAGCCTGAAGGTCGTCGAGATCCGCGCCAAGGCCGCCGTCCTCCGTATCGAACCCACCGGCTGACGCGCCGGGTCGACCTTGGCGTGGTCGGGCACTTGGCAGGCACTGCGACCCGGCATCAAAGGCGCCTGAACATTGTGCCGGGATTCGGCAGTGAAACGGCTCGCCGTCCCGTGCGAGGATTCCGTCAAGCCGGAGGTCAGCGGCGGGGTGAGAGGGGGACGGCACGCAGGGCCTGGTTTCTCGGACCGGGCATCACGGGGGTCGTGCCGCTCGCTCTGCCGCTGGTCTTCGACGGGATGCCGGACGGCGTGCTCGACGGCGCGCTGGGGCCGGCTGGCGTATCGCCCGCAGCAGCGTCCTGATGCGCGATCAGGCAACTCTCACCCGCGCAGTGGTGGTCCTTCACGAGCGCGCACATCGTCGTCGCCACCTTGGCGTGGCCCTCGACCGTGTTGTGGCGGTCCTCCTCGACGACGGGCCACGCGCTGGTGTGCCGTACCGGGCAACTGTCAGCGCCGCACCCGCACCGGGGCCGGGGGAGGAGCACACCGCCCGGCAGCCGACCGGATGAACTCAGCCGCCCGCGCCCGCCCCAAATGACGCCCCACCTGGGGGCCGGTGCCGAAGATCCGGTAAACCTGCACACCTTTCACCGACAGGTCGTCCAGAAACCTGAGCAGTGATCACGACCGCGCCGGATTACGGCGGTCTCGGCACGGGCTTATCCGTCATGGGAATCGATGGCAACCGTCATGCGTGCAGTGCGGCGGCAGGCTGCGTGAAGGAGTCGGCTTTTTCGGTCACCGTGCTCTCACATGGGTGAAGTCGCCTTTCCCTGTGGGTCCCCTGTGGTCCCCGGACGGCTGGCCGCGTCTTTATCGGCGTGCTTTGATCCTGCGCGGCACAAGTCGCCGGGATGGGTTCCCATTTCGGGAATCGGGCGAACTCTGCCATTCCGAAGTTCCGATGTGAAGGGAACCGCACGTTATGAACCTGGCCCCCAGGATTGCCACCGCCGAGATCTCCGACGCCGACCTGGACCACGTCTCCGGCGGCCTCGCGGCCGGTGGCTCCGGCGGTCTCTTCCTTGAGACGCCGATTGCGGACGTCTTCGCCGGCCTCACGGCTGTCGTTTCGACCGAGGGTCTCGTGGCGGGAGCCGGCGTCCACGCCACCTCTGTGTGACGGCGCGTGTGCGCACGATGGGCCCCGGAGCACCTGCTCCGGGGCCCATCGCCGGTATCGGCTGACAGCCGCACGCCGCCGTCCCCTTTGGCTCGTGCGGAAAACGGCCGCCGCGCCCTGAGGAAGCCGGCGTAGGCCAGGATCCGACGGGTGAGGTCGGGGCCGGTGAAGGCGAGCGGACTCGGGCCGGCCTGGTCGAGTCCGCATCGCCGATGGAGAGCGTGATGGCCGCGGCGTCGAGGAGTGGCGTTTCGGCCCGTCTTGAGAGCGTCGCAGCGGTCCCGCCTTCATGTGAGGCACCTGTCGAATCGCTGTCATCTCAGATGCGCTGTTGCTCATGCCGGGCGTGGGTAACTACGGTGCTCATTGAGATTTCAAGGAGAAATCCGATGGAAGGGCCTGTCATGCTCCTGACAGCTCGCACGGATGTACCCGTCACAGGCCGCCCCGGCGCTCGCCCCGCGAACTGCTTTCCCCGCGCGCACATGCTCGTTCCGGGCGATTGACCGAACCAGCTTCCCTGATGCCCGCCGACGGGCGTCGCGCCCCCGGATTCCGTTCCCCCCGGCGCCTGTTTCTCTCCACCGCGCCGGACACTACGGCGCCTGCCTGCGAGTCGCACCACGCCGATGCGCCCTCCCGTGCCCTCACCCCCGCCGGTCTCCGGGCAGCTTTCTGCCCGGAGCAGAAGGAGAGATCCATGAACTCGATGCGCAATGAGCCTCTCGATTATCTCGTGGTCGGCGGCGGCCCCGCCGGGCTACAGCTCGGGCAGTTACTCCAGGCGGCCGGTCACGGATACCGGATCCTGGAGGGCGGCCAAGCCCCGGGCACCTTCTTCCGTACCTTTCCCCGCCACCGCAAGCTGATCTCCATCAACAAGGTGTACAACGGCACCGACGATCCCGAGCTGAATCTCCGGATGGACTGGAACTCGCTCCTGTCCCCGGATCCTGAGCTGTTGTTCACGCGGTACAGCAAGCGCTATTTCCCGCACGCCGACGACCTGCTGCGTTATCTGGCCGACTACGCCGAGGCGTTCAAGCTGGACATCGCGTACGACACCCGGGCGGAGCGGATCCGGCGCGGCACGGACGGCATGTTCACCGTCACCGACCGGCACGGCCAGGAGCACCTGGCCCGGCGCCTGGTCATGGCCACCGGGCTGTCCCGGCCCAACACCCCGGACATCCCCGGTATCGAGACCGCCGAGGACTACTCGGTCGTATCCGTCGATCCCGAGGACTTCACCGACCAGCGCGTGCTGATCCTCGGCAAGGGCAACTCCGCCCTGGAGACCGCGGACAACCTCGTCGAGACCGCGGCGGTGATCCACGTCGCCGGGCCGCACTCCGTACGGATGGCCTGGAACAGCCACTACGTCGGGCATCTGCGCGCGGTCAACAACAACTTCCTCGACACCTACCAGCTCAAGTCGCTGAACGCGCTGCTGGACGGTCATGTGCTGTCGATCGAGAAGGACCAGGACGGGTACCGGGTCAGGTTCAGCTTCTCCCGGGCCGACGAGGTGGTGAAGGAGCTGCGTTACGACCGGGTCGTCGTGTGCACCGGCTTCCGCTTCGACGCGTCGGCCTTCGCCCCGGAGTGCCGGCCCGAACTCGTCATCAATGACCGTTTCGCCGCCCTCTCCCCGGCATACGAGTCGGTGAACGTGCCCGGCCTGTACTTCGCCGGCACCCTGATGCAGCAGCGTGACTTCAAGAAGTCCACCGGCGGCTTCATCCACGGATTCCGCTACGCCGTACGCGCCTTGAGCCGCATCCTCGACGAGCGCCACCACGACCGGCCCTGGCCGCACCAGCCGCTGGACGCCTCCCCGGCCGCGCTGGCGGACGCCGTGGTGGCCCGGGTCAACCGCAGTTCGGCGCTGTGGCAGCAGTTCGCCGTGATCGGGGACCTGATCGTCACGGCACCCGGCCAACCGGCCCGCTACCACGAGGAGGTCCCGGTCGCGTACGCCCACGAGAGCCGACTCACCGAGGACTGCGACTACTTCACCGTCACTCTGGAGTACGGGCCCGACCACGACAAGGTCGACCCCTTCGACATCACGGTGCGCCGCACCGCCCAGAACTCGGTCGACGACGCCTTCGACGCGGCCTATCTGCACCCGGTGATCCGGCACTTCCGGGCCGGTGAGCTGCTGGGTACGCATCACCTGGCCGAGAACCTGGAGAACGAGTGGGACCACCCGGAGGTCCACCGCGCCCCGCTCGCCGAGTTCTTCGCCCGCGAGCAGGCCCGCCGGCCGAGCCACGCCGGGCGGTGAGCGGCGTGCAGTACACGGTTCACGACTTCGAGCGGGCGGCCCGCGCCGAACTGGACCCGGTGTACGCCGACTTCATCGCCGGCGGAGCGCGGGACGAGATCACCGTACGGGCCAACGAGGCGGCGTTCGGGCGTCTTCAGCTGCTGCCCCGGGTGCTGCGTGGCAGTGCTGCCCGGGACCTGCACGTCACCCTGCTCGGCAGCAGGGCGAGTCTGCCGATCCTGCTCTCCCCGACGGCCTTTCACAAACTGGTCGATCCGGAAGGGGAGGTGGCCACCGCCCGTGCCGCCGCCGCGGCCGGGGCCATCATGATCGTCTCCATGGCGTCCACGGTGGCCGTGGGCGGGATCGCCCACGCGGTCCGTGCGGCCGGCGACGACGTACCGCTGTGGTTCCAGCTCTACATCCAGCCCGACCTGGACCTCACCGAGGCGCTGGTACGGCGGGCCACCGACGCCGGGTGCACCGCCCTGGTGGTCACCGTCGACTCCCCGGTGCTGGGCGCGGGCGAACGCAACCGGCGCAACGGCTTCGACGACCTGCCGCCCGGACTGCGCTGCGAGAACCTGGTGGACCTGCGCGACGGCGAGCACGGCCACGTACGGCAGATCGCCATGTCCCCGGAGCTGAACTGGGACCACATCACCTGGCTGCGTGGCGTCACGGACCTGCCGGTCCTGCTCAAGGGCGTACTGCACCCCGAGGACGCCCGGCTCGCGGTCCGGCACGGCGTGGACGGGCTGCTGCTGTCCAACCACGGCGGGCGTCAACTCGACACCGTACCGGCCACGTTGGAGCTGCTGCCGGAGATCCTCGCCGCGGTCGCGGGCCGCATCCCGGTCGTGCTGGACGGCGGAGTCCGCCGCGGCACCGACGTGGTCAAGGCCCTGGCGCTCGGCGCGTGTGCCGTGGGCATCGGCCGACCCGTGATGTGGGCGCTGGCCGAGGGCGGCGAGAAGGGCGTCCGGCGGCTGCTGGAGCTGCTGCGCGAGGAACTCGACGACACCATGGCCCTGTGCGGGGCGACGGGGCTCGCCGACCTGACGCCCGATCTGGTCCGCGTGCCCACCTGGGGACCGGCGCCGGGCCCGGCCGTGGTGCCGGGCGCGGACACCCGGTTCGGCGGGGTGATCGCGTGAGCGCCACCGGATGGCTGGTCACCGGCGCGGTCCTGGCTCTGCTGGCCGCGCTGCCGTACTGGCTGCCCAGGACCGTGGTCGCGCTGCGGGTGCGCATCTTCGCCTGGGTCGGCGGCGAGGAGGGCATCCAGGCACCCGGCCGGGAGGTGCCCGCCGAGGAGTTCAAGAAGGTGTACGGGCATCCGGCGGCGAACGGCCGCAGCCGGGGCGCCGCCCTGTCCGACCTGTTCTGGTACTGGCTCTCGCCCGGCCCGGAGGTGCACCAGGAGCACCTGGAGCCCGGACCCCGCTACGACGACGTGGCCAGGACGACCCGGCAGATCCTGGCCGGGCTGTCCCGTCAGCAGTGGACGGAGCTGGTCGGCCGCTGCACCCGCCGGGTACTCGACGAACTCCCCGGACAGGCACACGTACAGGTCAGGCTGCGCGACCTGATGATGCCGGTGTGGGCCGAGGTCTACTACGAGGTCGTCTTCCGTGAACCGTGCCCCCGCCACGTCAGGGACCTGATCACCGGCAACGCCGACGACGTGGTCAGTGCCCTGAAGTGCACCGGCCTGCGGCACATGGACCGGCGGGCCCGGCTCACCGCCTACCTGCGGGACAGGCTCGCCCACGACCCCCCGCCGGTGCCGCTGCCGTCCGCGCTCTCCGAGCGGGAGCAGGCGTACTACCTCCAGGGAACCTTCTTCAACACCGCCGTGGTGCAGATGTCGGAGGCGATGGCGCATCTGCTGCTGGCCCTCGCCACGCACCGGCCGGTCCAGGACCGCCTGCTCGCGGGCGAGGAGGACCCGGACTTCCTGGACGGGGTCATCAACGAGACGCTGCAGCACTTCCCGCTCTTCGGCGTCGCCCACCGGATCACCTCCGGGGAGATCCCCCGGGACGGCCGGGCCCCCATCCCGGCCGGTTCGGTCCTGCTGTTCAACTACCCCGAATACCAAGGGTCCGGCGCCGACGTGTTCGACCCGGACCGGTGGCTGCGTCAGGACACCAGGCCGTCGGCCTCCATCCCGTTCGGGGTGACCGCCAACCGCCCCTGTCCGGCGCGCGGCTTCGCCGTCCTCACCATGCGGGTCGCGGCCGAGGAGACGCTCCGCCGCTTCCGGCTGGAGTCCTCCGCGGAGCACACCCGGTCACTGCCCAGCCGTGGCCCCTGCCTGCTCGTACCGCACACCACCTCGGCGGCCGGGAGCCCGGCCGGCCGGCGGACCCGGCTCGCGGTGATGCGCCTGGCCGATCGCTGGGCGTCCGTCCCCCGCAGCCTCACCCAACTCGTCCTGGGCAGCTACATGGTGTGGGACGCCCGGCGCCAGGGACTGTGCCGCACCTACTTCGCCGCCTCGTCCGGCGGTTCCACCTCCGTCACCGCCGGCCGTTGAGAGGGACGCGATCATGACTCCTGTGGAGCTCGCTCCTGCCTTCTTTCTGGCCGTCGTCGTGATTCTGCTGACGTGCCGTCTGGTCGTCCTGGTGGCGGCCCGGTTCGGGCAGCCGCCCGTGGTCGGCGAGATGATCGCCGGGGTGCTGCTGGGGCCCTCGCTGTTCGGACTTCTCGCCCCGGACCTCTCGGACGAGGTCTTCCCGCCGGAACTGCGGCCGGTGCTGTACGTGGCCGGGCAGATCGGTCTGGTGGCCCTGATGTTCGCCGCCGGGTACGAGTTCCGGGCACACGCCGGGCGCGGTCTGGCCGGCACCGCCGTGGCGGTCTCCTCGGCCGGGGTGGCCATCCCGCTGGCACTGGGCGTGGGGCTGACCCTCGTGGTCCAGGGCCACGTCGGCATCTTCGTCGACGGCGTCTCGGTCTGGGTGACGGCGGCCTTCGTCGGCGTCGCCCTCGCCATCACCGCCTTCCCGATGCTGGCCCGGATCATCACCGAACGGGGCCTGGCGGGCTCCCGGTTCGGCTCCCTCGCCCTGGCGTCCGGGGCGACCGACGACGCCGTCGCCTGGATCATGCTCGCCGGGGTGCTGAGCGTGGCCTCCGGTGAGGTGGAGCCCGTCCTGACGGCGGTCGGCGGCTCCGTCCTGTTCGTGGCGGTCCTCTTCCTGCTGGGGCGCCGCCTGCTGGCGTGGATCGTGAACCGGCCGGGCCTGGGCGACGACACCCGGCTGCTGTTCACCGTCGCCGTGCTGTTCTGCGCCGCCTGGTTCACCGACATCATCGACCTGTACGCCGTGTTCGGGGCGTTCTGCGTCGGGATGGCCATGCCGCGCGGCGAGGCGTCCGAGCGGCTGGTGCGGACCACCCAGTCCGTGACCCAGGTCGTGTTCGTCCCGATGTTCTTCACCTACTCCGGCCTGAACACGCAGTTCGACGTGTTCGCCGACCCGGCCGTGATGGCGTTCGGGGCCGCCGCGGTCGTCCTGGCGGTGACCGGCAAGTTCGGCGGCTGCTGGGCCGCTGCCCGGCTGCGCGGCGAGCCCGGTCCGGTGGCCGTACGGGTGGGTGCCCTGATGAACGCGCGTGGGCTGATGCAGCTGATCGCGCTCAACATCGGGCTGGCGGCCGGCATCGTCAGCGAGGAGCTGTTCGCCGCGCTGGTCCTCGTCGCCCTGGTCACCACGGTGATGACGGTTCCGGTGCTCAGCTGGCTGGACCGCCGGGACGCGAGGTCGGGGACGGCCGAGGAGAAGCCACGGGACGAGAAGGTGGCGGCGACGTGGAGCTGAGCGGAGCGCAGGCGCTCGTCGGGCAGCTGGAACGTGAGGGCGTCCGCCATGTCTTCGGTGTCCCGGGCGTCCAGCTCGACCACGTCCTGGACGCCCTGGCCCGCGCCAAGGCCGCCGGTGGACCGATCGAGTACATCGCGGCCCGGCACGAGCAGGGCGCGGCGCACATGGCGGAGGCGTACGCACGCACCACCGGGCGGCCCGGCGTGTGCCTGGTGGTTCCCGGGCCGGGCGTGCTGAACGCGCTGCCCGCGGTGGCCACCGGGTACGCCTGCTCGTCGCCGATGCTGTGCGTGGCGGCCGACATCCCCTCGGCGCTGGCCGGCCGCGGACTGGGGATGCTGCACGAACTGCCGGACCAGGACGGGATGCTGGCCTCGGTCACCAAGTGGTCCGCGCGGGCCGGGAGCCCGGACCGCATCCCCGGACTGGTACACGAAGCGGTACGGCGGTCACGGTCCGGCCGCCCGAGACCGGTGGCCCTGACCGTCCCCGCGGACGTGCTGACCGCGCGCGCCGAGACGGAGCTGGAGCCGGTCGGGGCGGGTGCGGGTGTGCTGGCCGGGCGGGCTGAGACGGGCCTGGAGTCCGCCGGACAGGGCGGGGGTGTGCTGGCCGGGCGGGCTGAGACGGGCCTGGAGTCCGCCTGGCCTGGACCGGACGGTGAGCAGCCTGGCGGGGAGGGGTGGGATGGCGCGTCCGCGGGACCGGAGCCGGAGGTCCTCGCGGAGATCGCCGCCGTGTTGCGGGATGCGCGCCGTCCCTTGATCTACGCGGGCGGGGGAGTGCTCGCCTCGTGGGCCGGCGCCGCCCTGACCGCCCTGGCCGAGGAGCTGTCCGCCCCGGTCGTCATGAGCCGCAACGCCGGCGGCGCGGTGCCGGCCCACCACAGGCTCGCCTTTCCCAGCCTCGCGGCACCGCGCCTGCTCGCCGCCGCGGATGCGGTGCTGGTCGTGGGCAGCCGCTTCGTCTCCCCCCGCGGCACGGCCGTCCCGACCGCGCCCGGAGCGGCCGTCGCCCTGGTCAACGCGGACCCCGCCGATCTGGGCCCGCCCCGCCGCGCCGGCCTCACCCTGTGCGCCGACGCCCGCACGGCGCTCAGTGAACTGCCGACCGCACTGTCCGCAACACCGGCGCCGCCTCCTTCGGCATCGGAGACCGGATGGCCACCCGGCGAACTGGCCGACATACGCGCCTGGTGCGCCCGGAGGATCGAGAGCGTCGAACCCCAGTGGTCGTACGTCCGCGCGCTGCGGGATGCGATCCCCGACGACGGCTTCCTGGTCAACGAGCTGACCCAGGTGGGCTATCTGGCCGCCGTCGGCTACCCCGTACACCACCCGGGCACCTTCCTCACCCCCGGCTACCAGGGCACCCTGGGCTACGGATACCCGTCGGCACTGGGCGTCAAGGTGGGCAACCCGGACCGCGCGGTCGTCTCCGTCAACGGCGACGGCGGATTCTGCTGGAACATGCAGGAACTGGCGACCGCCCGCAAGTACGGCATCGCAGTGACCGCGGTGGTCTTCAACGACAACGCCTACGGCAACGTCCGGCGCATCCAGGCGGACGAGTTCGAGGGCAGATTCATCGGCAGCGACCTGACCAGCCCCGACTTCGTACGCCTCGCGGAGTCCTTCTCGGTGCCCGCGGTCCGGGCCGGGACCCCGGAACGGCTCGCCGGCGCTCTGAAGGACTGCCTCAGCGAACCAGGACCCTCACTGATCGAGGTACCGGTGACCGAGATGCCCAGCGTCTGGCCACTGCTCCTCGGCGGGGCACCCGGTTCGGTCCGGGACTGACGGCTGCGACGGCGGGCCCTGACCCTTCCAGGTACTCACCACGGCCCTCCGACCAGTCCACGGGGGCACCGCTGTGGAACACGGGCGCCTCGTCGTCCTCGCCCATGGGGTCCGTCGGATAGGCGGGACCGGTGTTCCTTGATCGCCCACAGGGGAGAGCACGGCGACCGGCCGCCCGTTCTTGGTTACCGTGATGGACTCGCCGCGCTCAGCGGCGGCGAGGATCCGTGAGGCGTTCTGGTTGAACTCACGCGCAGTCGTCTCCATGTCGTACATGGTGCGGCATGGGCTCGTCGCATCGTCGCTGCCGCTACGCGGAGACAGTCCCGCCCTCGGTCACGCCGATCACCGGGGGCGGGGCGGCCGGGATCGTCAGCTGCGCCCACACGGTCTTCCCCGGGCCGTCGGGGCGCGGGTACCAGCCCCAGAGGCCCGCGAGCGCGGCGACGAGGAGCAGGCCGCGGCCGTTCGTTCGGCTGCCGGTGGGGTCGTCGGGTGCGGGGGTGGGGAGCCGCTCGCCGCGGGTGTCGGTCACTTCGATGCGTACGGTCGTGGCGTGGGCGGTGAGACGGAGGTGGAAGTCGCGGCCGGGGACGTGGCCGTGCTGGACGGCGTTGGCGCACAGTTCGGCGGTGATGAGTGTGAGGGCGTCGTGCGCGGTGGTGCCGTAGGGGATGTCCCATGCGTCGAGGCGGACTGCGCAGAGGCGGCGGGCGAGGCGGGCGCCGCGCGGGGTTGAGCTGAAACGCATGGCGAAGTGGTGGGTGGGCGCGGTGAGTTGGGTGGTGGCTGGGGCGGCTGTCCTGGTTGCGGAGTTGCTGGTCATGGCCCCAAGGTGGCGTTTGGTGGCGTAGCGTGACCAGGGGTGACGCGCCGTCGCGGGGCCGTTGTACGTGGCGGGGTGGCCTGTGTACGTGCGGTGCGGGGGAGAGGCGGTGCTGGTGTGAGGGACGAGCGGGCACGGGACGAGGCCGGGCAGCGGCCGGAGGATGAGCCGGGGACGGGCGTTGTTGCCGCGTTCGGGCGGCAGTTGAAGCTGCTGAGGGTGCGGGCGGGGCTGGACCGGGCGGCCTTCGGGAAGCTGATGGGGTACGCGGCGGAGCCGATCGCGTCGATCGAGCAGGGGCGGCGGATTCCGCAGCCGAAGTTCGCACGGGCGGTCTTCCAGATGCAGCGGCCCTTGCTGGCTGAGGAGGTAATTGACCAGCGACTGGAAGCCCGTATGGTGCGGCAAGAGATCTTCAACCGACTCCCGTCCCCGTTGATGAGCTTCGTGATTGAGGAGGCCGTGCTGCGTCGGCCGATCGGCGGCCCGAAGACGCTGCGTGAGACGCTGGAACAGATCCTGCTGATCGGGCAGATGAGGAACGTGGAGGTGCAAGTCATCCCGACTGAGCGCGAAGACAATGCCGCGCTGGGAGGCCCCTTCACGTTGATCGACACCGACAAGGGGCACCGAATCGCGTACGCCGAAGTACAGGACGATAGCCGCCTGTACACCGATACGTCGCGGGTTCGTGAGCTCGAAGCCCGGTATGGCATCCTCCGATCACAGGCGCTGACGCCCAGTGAGTCGTCGGCGTTCGTCGTGCAACTGATGGGAGAGGCGTGAGCGTTCACCGCAGCGGGGCGGCAGTGCCGGAGGCCGCTTGGTTCAAGAGCAGCTACAGCACGGGTGGGGGCGGCGAATGCGTCGAGATCGCCGCAACCCCCGGAGCCGTACTGGTACGGGACTCGAAGCAGGTCACCGGGCCCGTGCTGGCAGTTGGGGCCGAGGCGTGGGCCGGGTTCGTGGCGTTGGCGTCCGGCCGCTGAAGCGAGGCGCGACGGGAGGGCCCGTCGCCAGCTCCGGAACGAACTTCGGGCCCACCTGTGACGCCAGGTCATCGCCCCTCTCATCCCGGCCGAATTCGGGGCGCGACGGGAACCAACTGTGCGCTCAGTCTCAGCGACACGCCGCACGCACGGCGTGTCGCCGAGACTCAGACAACAATTGTCGACCGTCGGCTCGATTCGCCAACAGCATCCAATTCGTTTGCCGGGCCCCAACCCCCCTGACAGGCTCGCGCGCATGCCGACATTCGCCGCGCCCGACGGAACCACCCTCGCCTTCCATGTGTCCGGAGAGACCGGTCCTCCCGTGCTCTGCATACCCGGGGGCCCCGCCGCCTCCGCCTACCTCGGCGAACTGGGCGGGCTGTCCGCATACCGGCAGCTGATCAGGCTCGACCTCCGCGGCACCGGCGACTCGGCGACCCCGCGGGACCTGGCCACCTGCCGCTGTGACCGCATGGTCGACGACATCGAGGCACTTCGCGCACACCTCGGCCTGGAACGCGTCGATCTGCTGGCCCACTGCGGAGGCGCCAACCTCGCGGCGCGGTACGCGGCCCGCCACCCCGAGCGGATCAGCAGGCTCATGCTGATCACCCCGAGCGTCCGTGCGGTCGGCCTCCCCCTCACCGGTGCCGACCGGCAGCAGATCGCGCTGCTGCGCAGGAAGGAACCGTGGTTCCCGGAGGCGTACGCGGCGCTGGAGGAGATCGTCGCGGGCAGGCCCTCCGCCGAGAGCCGGCAGGCGATCGCCCCCTTCTCCTACGGCCGCTGGGACGACGTGGCCCGCGCCCACCAGGCCGCCTCGGACGCGGAGGACAACGGCGAGGTGATGGCAGCCTTCGCCGCCGAGGGCGCCTTCACGCCGGACGCCACCCGCAAGGCCCTCGCCGACTTCGGGGCGCCGGTCTTCCTGCTCGCGGGCGCGGTCGACCTGGCAGCCCCGCCCCACGTGATGGCGGAGTACGCCGCGCTGTTCCCGGACGCGGAGCTGGTCGTACAGCCGGGAGCGGGGCACTTTCCGTGGCTGGACGATGAGGAGGGGTTCACGGAAACCGTCGCGGGGTTTCTGACACCGGCCCGGTGATCACCCCGCACACTTAATGCATATGATGTGCAAGTGCGTAACTACAGCATCAGGGCGGCAGGCCCCGACGACCTGAACGGTGTGCGAGCCGTGATGCTCGACACCGTGTACCGAGACTTCGGTAGCGGATACGTGCCCCGATGGCACGCCGACATCATCGACCCGGCCGCCGCCTATCTGGCGCCGGCCCGCCATGCACTGCTCGTGGCGGTCGCCTCCGAGGGTGAAGTCGTCGCCACGGCCGCGCTCGACTCCCGCGGTCCCGCCCACCCGCCGAACCCGCGGCAGGTCGCCGAGCGCTTTCCGTCCGGTGAGACGGCGCAGGTTCGTCGGGTGTACGTCCGCGCGGAGCACCGCCGGCGCGGGCTGGCCCGGCGGCTGGTCGGTGAGCTGATGGCGTTCGCGGCGGCGGACGGCGGATATCGGTCCGTCTATCTGCACACGGATCCCGCGGTGCCGGGTGCGGAGGGGTTCTGGCGGTCCCTGGGCAAGGTCGTGCACGACGAGCGCGAGGACGCGGGCGGCGGTCAGGGCATCGTGCACTTCGAGATACCGATGGGCCGGTGACCCGCGTGCGCCGCATCCTCGCCGCCCTGCTGCTCGCCCCGGTCCTCACCGGCTGCTTCGCCTCCGACGGCGGCTCCACAGACGACGCGAACTCCGGTTCCCGGCTCCGCGTCGCCCTCGCCTTCCCGCCCGCCGAGAACCTCTCGCCGTACGGCGCCGACGCCACGATCCTCAGCCGGCTCGGCGTCACCGAAGGCCTGACCGCCCTGGACGCCAACGGCTCCGCGGCCCCCGCCCTCGCCGCGTCCTGGAAGCAGGAGAACGACCGCACCTGGCTGTTCACCCTGCGCGAGGCCACCTTCCAGGACGGCACGGACGTCACCCCGTCCGCAGTCGCCGAAGCCCTCACCCGGGCCACCGAGGCCAAGCCCGCGCCCGCCGCGCTCTCCGGCGTCACGCTCACCGCGAAGGCCGCGGGCAGCACCGGCGTCCGCATCACCACCGAAGACCCGGACCCCGTCCTGCCGCTGCGCCTGTCCAGCCCCAGCCTGGCCGTGCTCTCCCCGAAGGCCTACGACGGCAAGGACCGCGTCGACCCGGTCGGTACCGCCACCGGCCCCTTCCAGCTCACCGAGGTGACCGGCAGCACCGCCGCCACCCTCGACCGCTTCGACGACTACTGGGGCAGCCGCGCCCAGTCCTCCGGTATCGACGTGAAGTTCATCGCCGACGGCACCGCCCGCACCAGCGCCCTGCGCACCGGCGAGGTCGACCTCGCCGAGGCGATTCCCGTCTCCCAGGCCGCGACCCTCGACGAGGACACCCGCGAGGCGACCGCGACGGCCCGCACCACCAGCCTGCAACTCAACGCCGCGTCCGGCGCCTTCAAGGACGCGAGGCTGCGCGCCGCCGCCCGCGAGGCCATCGACACCTCCGCGCTGGCCGATGGCGTCTACGAGGGGTACGCCGACGCCGGTGCCGGTATCTACGGACCCGCCGTGACCTGGGCCGAGGGCAAGCGGACCCAGCCTGCCGGGCGCGCGAAGGCCGCCGCACCGGACGGAGCGTCGATCACCATCGCGACGTACGACAACCGGCCCGAACTCCCGGAAGTCGCCCAGGTGCTGAAGCAGCAGCTGGAGAAGGCGGGGTTCAAGGTCCGGCTTGAGGTCCGCGAGTACTCGCGGATGGAGAGCGACGCGCTGGACGGGAAGTTCGACGCGGTCGTAGTCGCCCGCAACACCCTCGTCGACACCGGCGACCCCGTGGCCGTACTCGCCGGCGATTACACCTGCGACGGCGGTTACAACATCGCCCAGCTGTGCGACAAGGGCGTCGACGCGGCGGTCGCGAAGGCCGAGGGCACCGCCGACACCGAGGAGCGGCAGGACGCGGCGATGGCGGCCGAGGCGGCGATCCTCGGCACCGACGCCGTCGTTCCCCTGGTCCACCAGCAGATCATCACCGGCGTGGCCACCTCGGTCAGCGGTGCGCTCCTCGACCCGTACGAGCGCACCCTCGTCTCCACCGGCACCCGGCGCTGACCCATGCGGCAGCACGCGGCCACGCTCCTGTGGCGGGCCGGACTCGCCCTCGCCCTGGTGTGCGTGATCGGTCTGCTGCCGTGGCTGGCGCGGACCGACCCGGCGCTCACCGTGCTCAAGGCCCGGTCGGCCGACCGTGCCCCCACGCCCGAGGTGCTGGCCGACATCCGCGGCCAACTCGGCCTGGACGCGGGCCCGTCGCACCTGCTCGGGCAGTGGCTGAGCGGGCTGTGGCGCGGGGACGCCGGGCGCTCGTGGCTGTCCGGCAGCGAGGTCATGCCCGACGTCCTCCAGGCCCTCGGCGTGTCCCTGCTGCTGATGGCGGTGGCGCTCGCGGTCGCGGTCCTGACGGCCGGGACCATCTGTGCCCGCACCCTGTGGCGCGGCCGGCGCCAGCGGCGCACGGGTGGCAGCGGCTCCGCCGTCCTGGCCGCGCTGCCCGAGTTCCTCACCGCGTCCGTGCTCGCGACCGTCGTCGGAGTCCAGCTGGGCTGGCTGCCCGCACTCGGCTGGTACGGCCCCCAGTACACGCTGCTGCCCGCGCTCGCCCTCGGCCTGCCCGCCGGGGCGGTGCTCGGGCGGCTCCTCGACGACCTGCTGCCCGGCGCGTTCGCCGAACCCTGGGCGCTCGCTGCCGACGCGCGCGGAATTCCCCGGGCGGGGATCGCCCGGCACGCGCTGCGCCGCTGTCTGCCCGGACTGCTGCCGAACACCGGCCTGTTCGTCGTCGGCATGACCGGCGGATCCGTCGCGGTGGAGCAGATCTTCGACATCCCAGGCCTCGGCCGCACCACCCTCCAGGCCGCCCTCGCCCAGGACCTCCCCGTCCTCCAGGCCGGCACGCTCGCTCTCGTCCTGCTCGCCGCCGTGGCCGCGGGCGCCGCGAGCCTCCTCACCCGCCGGCTGACCGGCCCCGCCCTGCGCGACAGCGCCCTGACCTCCCTGCACCGGCCGGCCCCGCCCGCCCGCGGCATCCTGCCCGTTGTCCACGGCGGCCTGCTCGTCGGCGTCGTGGCGCTCGGCCTGCCCCGCGACCCGCTCGCCCTCGACACCGGCGAACGACTCCAACCCCCCTCCCCGTCACACCCGTTCGGCACGGACGCGCTCGGCCGGGACGTACTGGCCCGGGTCGGTCACGGCGCCCTCGACACCCTGCTGCTCGCCCTCGCGATCGGTGCCGCCGCGCTGTTGACGGGCGTACTGCTCGGGCTGGTGCCCCGGCTGTCCGGGCCGCTCGTCGACACCGTCAACGCCGTACCGCCGGTCCTCCTCGCGCTCCTCGTCACCGCCGTCACGGGCAGCGCAGCCGCCACGCCCGCGCTCGCCGTGACCGCCGTCGCCTGGGCGCCGCTGGCGGCCCACACCTCCGCGCTGCTGCGGCAGGAACGCGCCGCCCTGCACATCACCGCCACCCGCGCCCTCGGCGCGGACCGCTGGTACGTGCTCCGCCACGACCTGCTCCCCGCCGTCCTCCCACCCGTCACCCGGCACGCCCTGCTGCGCCTGCCCGGCACCGCCCTGGCCCTCGCTTCGCTCGCCTTCCTCGGCCTCGGTGCCCAGCCGCCGTCCCCGGAGTGGGGCCTGCTGCTCGCCGAGAACCAGCCCTACGCCGAACGCGCCCCCTGGGCGGTCCTCGCCCCCGCCGCCGTACTCGCCCTGCTCGGGGCACTCGCGGTGACGGCGGCCCGTGTCAATGCGGTCCAACCGCCCTTGAGGAAAGGTCAGTCGGCCATCTCCGGAACGGAGACCCGATGACCACGCGGACGCTCGGCCCGCGTGCCCGGCTGTCTCCACTGCTGCACTTGCTGATCCTCACCCAACTCGCCTTCAACATCGGCTTTTTCGCCGTCCTGCCCTTCCTCTCCGACCACCTGGGACAGGCCATCGGCCTGGCGGGCTGGCTGGTCGGCTTCGTGCTGGGCCTGCGGACCTTCAGCCAGCAGGGGCTGTTCGTGGTGGGCGGGGCGCTGGCCGACCGGTACGGCATCCGGCCCGTGGTGCTCGCGGGGTGTGCGCTGCGGATCGCCGGGTTCGCATGGCTCGGGTACGCGCGGGAAACCTGGTCCGTCATCGGCGCCGTCCTGCTCATCGGGTTCGCCGCCGCGCTGTTCTCGCCGGCCGTGGAGTCCGAGGTCGCCCGGCAGGCAGTGGTGTGGGAGGCGTCGGGTGGCGGCTCGCGCACCCGCGTGCTGGCGCTGTTCACCGTGGCCGGACAGGCGGGCGCGTTCGTCGGGCCGCTGCTGGGCGGGCTGCTGCTGTCGGTGGACTTCCGCACGGTCTGCCTGGCCGGAGCGGGCATCTTCGTCCTCGTCCTCGCCGGGCACGCGTGGCTGCTGCCGCAGCACATTCCGGGGCGAACCCGGGTCGAAGTCCGGGGCGGCATGAAGCTGCTGCTCCGCAACCGCCGCTTTCTCGCGCTGGCTTGCGGGAACGGCGCCTATCTGCTCGCCTACAACCAGCTCTACCTGGCGCTGCCCGCGGAGGTGGAGCGCGCGGCCGGTTCGCAGGCGCCGCTGGCCTGGCTGTTCGCGCTGTCGTCGCTGCTGGTGGTGACCGCCCAGCTGCCGGTCACCCGCTGGGTGGGGGAGCGGCTGGAGATGCGCCGCTCGATGGTGGCCGGACTGCTGCTGATCGCCGCCGGGTTCGCGGTCGTGGCCGCCGCCCGGCCCGCCGGCTGGACCGGCGTCGCGGGACTGCTGCCCGCGGCGGGCTTCGTGGTGCTGCTCACCTTCGGCCAGATGCTCGTCGCGCCCGTCGCCCGGGCCTGGGTCCCCGACCTCGCGGAGGAGGGACGGCTCGGCCTCTACACCGGGGCGCTCTCGTCGGTGTCCGGCCTGATCGTGCTGGCCGGCAGCTCGGCCACCGGCTCCCTTCTCGACACCGGACTGCATCCGTCCGTGCCCTGGCTGGCGCTGGCCGCCGTACCGGTCGCCGCGATCGGCCTGCTGCCGCGCCGCACCTGACTAATCGCCGGGCGGCGAACTCGGGTTCCCGGGCCTCCACAGCGGCCTCTTGGCGGGGTGATCGGCCTGCT